>CAWICP010000009.1:0-47161 GCA_963834645.1 uncultured Acidobacteriota bacterium | reverse complement strand
TTGCACTGGAAAATTACGCGTACCGCCGGTATACACCGAAGCGTTTCGCCAGCCGCTCAAACACAGAAAGTTACAGGCGTGCGGGGAGCTCTCCTCCTGGCTCGATTCGTGCGTGCCAATAGAAGGGGAGGTCTACCTGACGTGAGTTCTCTTCGCATGGCTCGCCGCGCTTGGCGCGAAGCGGCATGCGCCCGATCCGATCAGGGCGATGCTCGCGTCGAACGGCGCCGTCGAGCCCCTGCCGGAACCCGCAGGCACGGGACTGGCTGGCGATTCACGAAGAGCAGGGGCAGAGTTTCGACGAGTTCGTCCGCACAGCCGCACGGGTGCCGGCCGGTGAGCGCACCATCTACCTCCAGCCGGTGAAGCGCCGTACCCGCCCTGTTGGGAAACGTGCCTCGCGACGCTGGCGGCATTCGTCTCCGCATTCTTTCAATTGGACGTGCGCGTGCGTCCGCCGCTCGTGCTGGACCCGGAGTCGCTCGTGACGAGGCCCGCGCCGGACACCGGTACCCCGCAGGTGTACGCCGGCGACATCCTGGCCCGGCTGTTCGCCGACAAACCCTCCGACGCGTTCTGCGTGCTTGGGATTACCGCCCACGACCTGTTCCCCATCCCATCGTGAGCTTCGCGTTTGGCGAAGCATCGGCGGCCTGCCGAGTGGGGGTCGTGAGCGTCGCGCGCTACGGGCCGCCCTTCTGCGAGGATGCGCCGGGCCGCACGCCGGGAGAGATGCGGACGCGCTGCTGCCGCGTCATCGCGCACGAGATCGGCCACATGGCGGGCATCGCACACTGTGTCTACTTCAGCTGCCTCATGAACGGTTCGTCGTCGCTGGCCGAAAGCGATCGGCGGCCGCTGCACCTGTGCCCGGTCGATCTGCGCAAGCTCCAATGGCTCGTCGGTTTCGACTTCGCGGAACGCTACCGTCGCCTGGGGCAGTTCTGGCGTGAGGCGGGCGAAGCAGCCGAGGCCGCGTGGGTCGCCGGCCGCCTGGAGGATGCGGAGCGCAGGCAGGCCGCCCGTCGCCCGCGCCAGGCGTCGAGCTCAGGCCTCTCCGCCCACTTCACTTCGCGACGATGAAGATGCGCTCGATGAGGTCGCACTCGAGGATGCGATCGAGCACGTCGGCGCCAGCCGAGACGCGTCCGAACACCGTGTAATCGTGATCGAGCCGCGGGTTGTCGACGAGGTTGAACCAGATCTGCGCGTCGCCGGTGTCACGGCCCCGGGTCGAAATGCTCGCGGCGCCTCGAACGTGCGGTTCCAGTCCGATCTCATCCCGCATGAACGCAGCGTCGCCGCTGAACTCGTTCGCGCCGGGGCTCCCGCCCTGCACGATGAACGCGGGCACGACGCGGTGAAAGGTCAGCCCGTTGTAGTAGCCGGCCCGTGCGAGCGCGACGAATCGGGCGACGGTGGCCGGCGCCTCGTCTGGAAGCAGCGTGACCTCGAACGTGCCGCGGCCGGCGATGCGGACCGACGGCGCGGGCGCCGCGCAGCCGCTCGATATCGGCGAGCGCCGGAACGGCCACCGCCCGCGGGCGAGGCGCCGACATGGGAGCCGGGAGGCCGGTCAGCGCACCGATCGCAGCCGCGGCCGCGTCGGCGACCTGCGGATCGACGTCGATCAGGTACGGGGCGAGCGCCAGCGCGTCGACCGCCCGTCCCAGTTCGCCGATCCGCGCCGAGGAGGGCAAGGCGCGCGTCGCGCGACGTGTCGCGCTGCGCGGCGCTGATGCGCGCGAGCGCCGCGAAGAGGGCCGCCGCCGCGTCCACTCTCCGCGGCGTGCCGATGAGCGCGTTCGCCGCGGTCATGACGAGCTGGTAGTCGCTCCGGCCGAGCGCTTCGAGGTAGAGATCGTCGGCGTCGTGTTCCGCGACCGTCTTCAATCCGGCGATGGCCGCCTCGCGCACGTTGTCCCGTTCGTCCCTGGCGAGGCGCGTCAGGGATTCGGCGTTGCGCAGCCACGTCGCGGCACGCGCGGCGTACATGCGCACGGGCCAGTGAGCGCTCGCTTCGAAGCGGGGCAGGAGCGCCGATGCCTCCGCAGGTGCGACCCGCGCCAGCGACACCAGCGCATGAGCAGCCCGATGCCAGTCCACCAGTGCCGGCGCCTCCGCCGGTAGCGCCGCGGCTTCCCGCTGAAGGATCCGATGCAGCTGCGGCTGCGGTCCCCAGAGCAGATCGATGGCGAACAGGGCCACGTGCGGTGACGCGTCATCGACGGCGGCGAACACCGGAGTCCAATCCGCGAATGCGCCGATGAGCGACCGGGCGTGGATCCGCAAGGCCTCATAGCGCACCAGGGCGTCGGGGTCGGCCAGGCCGGCCGCCGTGAACCTGGCGCGGGCCGCGTCAGTGATCGACCCTGGCGGAGTTGCGGCCATGGCCACCAGCGCGAGCCGCCGCACCTGTCCGTCGGGATCGACGGCGGCCGCGGTCAGTGTGGCTTCGTCGGCCTGCTTCGCCGACGCGAGCGCCGCCAGCGCCAGGCGGCGAACCCGGATCGTGTCCTCCGCATCGTCACCACGCCGCGGCGTGAGGCGGGCGAGGGCCAGCTGCGTCAGCGCCGGACGGTTTCCGGCGACGGCGCGAACGACCTGGCGTTGCGCCGCAGCAGCGACTCGAATCCGCGGGCCACGCCCAATTGCAGCGTCAGGCTCGCCCCCGACGGCGCGTCGAACGGCAACGCGACCGTGAGCAGCGCCACCTCGGCCGATCTGGCCGCCTGGGCCGTCGCGTAGGGCATCCGGCCGAGCGTCCAGCAGATCGCGCCTGTCACTCCCTGGTCCCGCTCCGCGCGCAGGTGCGTCAGCAGGATGGCCTGGACCGCGTCGGCCACGTCGGGGTCTGCTCCCGAAGCCGCCTGTCCGAGCGCCTCTGCCGCCGCCATGCGCACCGAGGCAAACGGCGACGAGAGCATCGGCTGGATGTCGCCGACAAGCGCGGGGCGCTCGAGCCGGCCGAGCGCGCGGACGGCCTGTCGCTGCACCGCCTCGCTCGGGTGGCGCGTTCCGTCGCGGAGGACCTGGACGTCCGCCTCCGTCGGGGCGCGGCGGTCCTCCGATTCGAAGATGGCCTGGCGCACGGCCTGGATGGACGCGGCGTTCGTGCGGGACTGTCCCTGCGGCGCGAACAGACATCAGCGCCAGCAACACCGCGCATGCCGTGGCGGCGCAGACGAAGGCTCGGGTCCTGCTGGTCTGCAGCACGCTGGAGGATACCTCACAAGGACCGGTTTCCGAACCTGCGTGCGGCGGCCTGTTCTGACCGCGAGAACGGGTTCTGAAACCGCTTCAAGACCGGTTTTGAGGTACAACTCCACGAGATGTCCAAGCGGCTTGGCGAACTCTTTCTAGACGGCGAGCGCGGCCGACGCGTCAGCCGACGCGCTGCTCGAGCGCTTTCTCGATTACACCGCGGGCAAGGGGCTGACGCTCTACCCGGCTCAGGAAGAGGCGATTCTCGAGCTGCTGGACGAGAAGAACGTCATCCTCAACACGCCGACCGGCTCGGGCAAGTCGCTCGTGGCGTCGGCGATGCTCTTCTCGTCGCTCGCCCGGGGCCAGCGCGCGATCTACACGTGCCCCATCAAGGCGCTCGTGAACGAGAAGTGGATGGCGCTCTGCCGCGAGTTCGGGCCCGACGAGGTGGGGCTCGCCACGGGCGACGCGACCGTCAACCGCGACGCGCCGATCCTGTGCTGCACGGCGGAGATCCTCGCCAACATGGCGCTCCGGGAGGGCGCGAACTCCTGGATCGACAACGTCGTGATGGACGAGTTCCACTGGTACGCCGACCGCGACCGTGGCGTCGCCTGGCAGGTGCCGCTGCTGACGCTTCCGCACACGCGGTTCCTGCTGATGTCGGCCACGCTGGGCGACACGAAGTTCTTCGAGGAGGCGCTCACCGCGCTCAACGGCCGGCCCACGGTCAGCATCAAGTCGAGCGACCGGCCGGTGCCGCTCGACTTCGCGTATGCCGAGATCCCGCTGGCCCACACCCTCGAGAAGCTCGCCGACGGAGGGGAAGACCCCTGCCTACGTCGTCCACTTCACGCAGGCCGACGCGGCCAGCAGCGCACAGGACTTCACGAGCCTGAAGATCTGCACCCGCGACGAGAAAGCCGCCATCGCGTACGCGATCGGCGACTTCGGCTTCACGAGCCCGTACGGCTCCGAGATCCGCAAGTGGCTGCGGCACGGCATCGGCCTCCACCACGCGGGCCTCCTGCCGAAGTACCGGGTGCTGGTCGAGCAGCTCGCGCAGCAGGGCCTGCTCAAGGTCATCTGCGGCACCGACACGCTCGGCGTGGGCATCAACGTGCCGATTCGCACCGTGCTCTTCACGCGGCTCTGCAAGTTCGACGGCCGCAAGACCGCCATCCTGAGCGCGCGCGACTTCCACCAGATCGCGGGCCGCGCCGGCCGCAAGGGGTTCGACGACCGCGGCTACGTCGTGGTGCAGGCGCCCGAGCACGTCATCGAGAACATCAAGCTCAGCGAGAAGGCCGCCCGCGACGGCAAGAAGGTCGACCAAGCGCAGGCCGCCCGAGCACAACTTCGTCAACTGGGACCTGAACACCTTCAAGCGCCTGATCGCCGCGCAGCCCGAGCAGCTCGCGTCGCGCTTCCAGGTGTCGCACGGCATGCTGCTCAACGTCCTGGGCCGGCGCGGGGACGGCTGCCGCGCGATGCAGCGCCTCATCCGCGACAGCCACGAGCCCGACGGCGCGAAGGCGGCGCACCGGAAGCGCGCGTGGCAGCTGTTCCGGGCCCTCGTGAACCGGCGGGTCGTCGAGTTCATCCCGAGGACGGAAGAAGGCGCCACGCTGCAGGTGAACGTCGAGCTGCAGGACGACTTCTCGATGGACCAGGCGCTGTCGCTCTACCTGCTCGAGACCATCCCCCTGCTCGACGCCGAATCGCCGGAGTACGCCCTCGACCTGGTGACGCTGGTCGAGTCGATCCTGGAGAACCCGGAGATCATCCTGCGGAGGCAGCTCGACAGGATCAAGGACCGCGCCGTCGCCCAGATGAAGGCCGACGGCGTCGAGTACGAGCAGCGGATGGAGGAGCTCGAGAAGCTCGAGTATCCGAAGCCGCTCCGCGATTTCGTCTACACGACCTTCAACGCCTTCGCCGAGAAGCACCCGTGGGTCGGCGAGGAGAACATCAGGCCGAAGTCGATCGCGCGGGAGATGTTCGAGCAGTTCCGGTCCTTCGCCGAGTACATCTACGACTACGAGCTTCAGCGCTCCGAAGGCCTGCTGCTCCGCCACCTCAACAGCGTCTACAAGGTGCTGAGCCAGACCGTGCCCGACGGCGTGAAGAACGACGAAGCGATCGAGATGGAGTTCTACCTCCGGACGCTCCTGAGCCAGGTGGATTCGAGCCTCGCCGACGAATGGGAGCGCATGCGCGACCCGGACTACCAGCCGAGGGGCGCCGCCGCGGCACGCGGGCAGGCCCTGCGGCCGCCGGGGGCGGAGGCCGCCGGCGCCGACGTGACACGCGACAGGAAGCGCTTCACCGCGGCCATCCGCGCCCGGGTCTTCATGTTCCTGCGCGCCTGGTCGCTTGGCGACCATGCCGGGGCCATTGCCGCCCTCGATCCGCCGCGGGATGAATCAGACGACCGCGCGTGGGTGGCGGAGGACCTGAAATCGGCGCTGGAGGCCTATCGCGTCGAGCACGGCCCGCTCCGGTTCGATCCCGAGGCCCGCAACCTCCGTCACACGCACGTGGCAGAATCCGCTGACGCCGCCGCGTGGCGGGTCGAGCAGATGCTGGTCGACCCCGACATGCACAACGACTGGGTCGCGGAGTTCGACGTCGAGCTCGGCGCCTCGCGCGAGGCCGGGCAGCCGGTCCTGCGGCTGGTGCGGCTCGGCGGCCTCGCGGACAGTAGCAAGAAGCCAGTAGTCAGATTCAGTAGCAAAGGCCAGTCGCACCGCGCGATGTCGCGCTCTGGCTTCTGGCTACTCGCTACTGGCCGCTACTGGCTACTGGCTTCTGCACGCGTCTTCGTACTGCAGCAACCTCCGCTCGCCTTCGAGCTTCCGCTCGCGCGTCAGGTCCTGCGTCACCTCGAGGCACCCGAGATAGGCCTGCTGCGCGTCGCGCAGGGCGAAGTACCGGATGTGCACGAACCGGCCGTGCATCTCGATCCAGAACTCGGCCACGTTCTGCCTGCCCGACCGGAAGTCGCCGAGGATGCGCTCGACCACGTCGACGCTCGAGGGCGGGTGGCAGTGCTGCACGAGCCGCCCGATGATCGTCAGCGGCCGGGCGAACACGCGGTTCTGGCCCTCGCTGAAGAACTTCACCCGGTCGTCGGCGCCGACGAGCGTCATGTCGACGGGCATCACGGCGAACATGGCCTTCAGGTGCTCGAGCGAGAGCGATCCCGTCGGCAACACGATCGTCCCGGCGCCCACGCTCTCGACGGGTTCCGCCGGGCGCGGCGAGAGGTCGGCCATGCGGAGCAGCGTCGCTCCCTTGCCCGGGGCGAAGGTGACGCCGGCCCGCGCCGCCTCGGCCCGCGCGGCTGCGGGCACGTCGCTCGACGCCTGCGGCGGCTCGTAACCCTTGCCGGGCTCCACGAGGCAGAAGCCGAACTGGGGCGACTGGGACCAGATCTCCGCCCACTCCCCCTCGCTCAGGTTCTGGAGCGCCATCGGCAGGAGGATGCGCTCCTCCTTGAAGACCATCTCTTCGACGGCCGCCAGCGCCGGTTCGGCCACCGCTCCGGCGATCCGCTGCCACTCCGCCGACGGTGGCCCCGGCAGCGCTCATCGCCGCGCCGAGCGCCTTCAGCAGGCCCCGCGCCTCGTCGTCCTTGCCCCACATCACCTTCGACGGCCCGGTGATGCCGTGGCGCTCGAGGCAGCTGAACAGCAGGTGCTCCTTGCGCTGGTAGTGCTTGTCGACGTCCATCAGCTCGCCGATAGAGCCGCCTGGCCGCGTCGACGGCGGCGGGCTCGGGATGCCCGTCGGGCGCGCCCTTGCCCAGCGCGGCGAGCGCGTCGCGCAACTTCGCGACCTGCGCGGTCAGGGCCTCGTTCTCCCGCCTGAACGTGTCGGCCGGGTGTCCGGGCGCGGGAGGCGACGACGGCCGCTCGACGAGGATGTCGCGGACGACGGCGGCGTGCAGGTCGCACATGTTCATGATCTGCGCGACCGGAATGCCTTCGGCCATCAACTCCTGCTCCATGGCCGCAATCTCGCTCGCGTCGCACTGCCGCACGAGGGCGGTGAGGCTGGCCTTGACCTCGGCCGGCGCCTGGCCTTCGTGAAGGTGACGGATGATCTCTTTCAGCGTCCGGACGCGGTGGGCCCGGTTGTCAATCAGTTCGCTCATGCACGCACTCCTCCGCCGGGCGGCGTCCCGGGTTCCGGGGCGCATGCCGGCTGAACCCATCGTCGCGCATGCCCGGCCAGGGGCGCCATGATGCCGGTCATACTCGCGTGCGGGCGCGAACCGCCGCGGGCGGGGCTGGTAGAATATGCGGATGTTCACGGCACCGCTGCGCATCTTCCTGGCCTCGTTCCTCGTGCTGTTCCTCGAGGTCGCCCTCATCCGGTGGCTGCCGGCCCAGATCCGCCTGCTCTCGTACTTCTCGAACTTCATCCTGCTGGCGGCCTTCCTGGGCATCGGCGATCGGCGCCCTGCTCGGCCGGACGAAGCGCTCGCTCTTCCTGTGGTATCCGGCGCTGCTGCTGGGCGTGGTCGCGGCGGTCTACTTCCTCCGCCTCGAAGTCCGCATCAACGCGCCGGGCAGCATCTACTTCACCAGCGGCACGAGCGACCCGGTGACGGCGGTCGAGACCACGCTGCTGCTGCCGGTGCTCTTCGTCGGCGTGGCGGCGCTCTTCGCCGCCCTCGCGCAGCGGATGGCGGCCGAGATGACGGCGCTCCCGCCGCTCCGGGCCTACACGATCAACCTGGCGGGGAGCCTCGCCGGCGTCGGCGCCTTCGCGCTGGTGTCGTGGCTCGAGGCTCCGCCGAGCGTCTGGTTCCTCGTCGCCTTCGCGGCGGCCGTCCCGCTCCTGCGCAACCGGCGCTGGACCGCCGGCGCGCTCGCCGCCGTCCTGTGCCTCGTCGATCTCCGGCGGTCTCGTCTTCGACATGCAGCGCGGGACGATCTGGTCGCCCTACTACAAGATCACGGTGAAGCCGCTCGGCCAGGAGACGGTCGTCGAGGTGAACAACATCTGGCACCAGTCGATGGCGCCGGTCGACTCGAAGGAGTACTTCTACCAGTGGCCGTACATGGTGTTCGGCGACACCTTCAAGGACGTCCTGATCCTCGGCGCCGGATCGGGCACCGACGTGGCGGCCGCGCTCAAGCACGGCGTCGCGCAGCGTCGACGCCGTCGAAATCGACCCGGCCATCCTCCGGCTCGGCCGCCAGGTGCACCCGGACCGGCCGTACTCGGACCCGCGCGTCCACCCGGTGGCCGACGATGCCAGGCACTTCCTGAGGACGACGGAGAAGAAGTACGACCTCGTGGTGTTCGCGCTCATCGACTCGCTGACGCTGCAGTCCGCGTTCTCCGGCGTGCGCCTCGAGAGCTACATGTTCACCGAAGAGTCGTTCCGCGCCGTGCGCAACGTGCTCAAGCCCGACGGCGTGCTGGTGGTCTACAACTACTTCCGCGAGCCCTGGCTCGTCGACAGGCTCGCGAACACGGCGGCGGCGGCCTTCGGCGAGGAGCCGATCGTGCACGTCCACCCGGCCAAGGACCAGCTCGGCGTGATCGTGGTCGGGCCGAGGCTCAAGGCGCCTGGCGCAGTATCCGGAGCCGCCGTCGGAGGTCACCGCGTTCAACCAGGGGGCGCCGCTCGCCCCGCCGGTGAGGCACGCGCGCGACGCGTCCATCGTGCCGGCCACCGACAACTGGCCGTTCCTCTACATGCGCGAGCCGCACCTGCCGGCGCACTACACGAGCGCGCTGGCCGTCGTGCTGCTGGTGTCGGTCCTCGTCGGTCTTCGCCGTCGTCCGCGGCGCCGTGCGCAAGTGGTCGTGGGAGTTCTTCTTCCTCGGCGCCGGCTTCATGCTGCTCGAGACCAAGTCGATCATCCAGTTCGCGCTGCTCTGGGGATCGACGTGGGTGGTGGCGTCGCTGACGATTGCGGCCGTGCTGGTGATGGCGCTGGTCGCCAACTGGACCGTGGCGCACGTCGAGATCCGGCGGCCGCGCGTCGTGGGCGCGGCCCTGCTGGCGCTGCTGGCCCTCAACTACTTCGTCCCGGTGGGCACGCTCGCCTTCGACAGCCGCGCGGTCGAGTCGGTCGTCTACAGCCTCCTCGTGTTCAGCCCGATCTTCTGCGCCGGGCTCCTGTTCGGATCCAGCATCAAGCGCTCCGAGGACGTCACCGTCGACTACGGCGCGAACCTGCTCGGGGCGATGGTGGGCGGCGTCGCCGAGTACCTGTCGCTGGTGATGGGCTTCCAGTTCCTGCTGCTGCTCGTCGCGGCCTTCTACCTGGCCGCCCTGGCCACGCGGAAGGCGGCACCAGCGGCAGCCTGACGCGTCCGCCGCGGCGGCCGTGTCCGCCTCGCGGACGACCCCTTGCCGGCCCGAGTCTCGCCGTCCCGCGGGATCCCCGCCGCCGCCTGCGTCGTCCCAGCGAGTGAGGCTCCCATGTCGTCCAGAGCTCGATCGCTGGATCGGCACGGTCAGCGCCGGACGGCGAGCCTGCCGCCTTCCCGTGCGCGCGACGCTGAAGCCCGCGAGATCGTCGACGCGGCGCTCGCCCTGCTCTTTCCCCACTTCGCTCCCGACCGGCGGGCGGAGCCGCGCGCGGTGCGAGGCGAGATCGACCGCCTCGAGGCGTGGATCGCGCTGTTTCCTCGCCGGCCTCGGCGTCGGACGAACGCGCCGGCTGCCCGCGCGTTCTCCGAGTCCCTGCCCGGCATCCAGCGCGCCCTCGAGCTGGACGCGGAGGCGACGTGCGACGCCGACCCGGCGGCCACCAGCGTCGACGAGGTCATCCTGGCCTACCCGGGCTTCTACGCGCTGGCCTGCTACCGCCTCGCGCACCGGCTCCTCGCAACTCGGCGTCCCGCTGCTCCCGCGCCTGATCACCGAGCGGCGCACCGGGTCACGGGCATCGACATCCATCCCGGCGCGACCATCGGCCGCGCCATCGCGATCGACCACGGCACCGGCATCGTCATCGGCGAAACGAGCGTCATCGGCGACCGCGTGCGCCTCTACCAGGGCGTCACGCTCGGCGCCCTGAGCGTCAGGAAGGACCTCGCCCGGACGCGCCGCCATCCGACCATCGAAGCACGACGTCGTCATCTACGCGAACGCGACGATTCTCGGCGGCGACACGGTGGTCGGGCACTCGAGCGTCATCGGCGGCAACGTCTGGCTCACGCACAGCGTGCCGCCGCATTCCATCGTCACCAACGTGGCGGTGTCGGAGCGGCGCGGCGCGGACGCCGCCACGCCGCTCGGCATCGAGCTGTAGACGCCGCCATTCGCGAGGAGCAGCCATGAAGGCGGAGACCATACTGGAGACCATCGGGCGTACCCCGCACGTCCGGATTCGCCGCCTGTTCGATCCACGGGTGGAAGTCTGGATGAAGCTCGAGCGCGCCAACCCCGGCGGGAGCATCAAGGACCGGATCGCGCTGGCCATGGTCGAGGACGCCGAGTCGCGTCGGCGCAATCGGCCCGGGCTCGGTGATCATCGAGCCGACGAGCGGGAACACGGGCATCGGCCTCGCGATGGTCGCCGCGGTGAAGGGATACCGGCTCATCCTGGTGATGCCGGAGTCGATGTCGGTGGAGCGCCGGAGGATCATGGCGGCCTATGGCGCCGAGCTCGTCCTGACGCCGCGCGAGTTCGGCATGAACGGGGCGATCGAGCGCGCCAGGGCGCTGCTCGCCGAGACGCCGCGGAGCTGGATGCCCCAGCAGTTCGAGAACCCGTCGAACATCAGTGTGCACCAGCGGACGACGGCCCGCGAGATCCGGGAGTCGTTCCCGGAGGGCCTCGACGTCCTGATCACGGGGGTCGGCACCGGCGGGCACATCACCGGCGTCGCCGAGGCGCTGAAACCGATCATGCCGCGGCTGAAGGTCTACGCCGTCGAGCCGCAGAAATCCCCGGTGATCTCCGGCGGGCTGCCTTCGCCGCACCGGATCCAGGGCATCGGCGCCGGATTCGTGCCGAAGAACCTGCACCGCGACGTGCTCGACGGGGTCATCCAGGTGTCCGAAGCCGACGCCTTCGCGTACGCCGCCAGGGCGGCCCGCGAGGAGGGGCTCTTCGTCGGCATCTCGTCGGGGGCGTCCCTCGCCGCCGTCGCCTCGAAGCTGCCGGAGATCGCCTCGGGCGCCAGGGTCCTGACGTTCTGCTACGACACGGGGGAGCGGTATCTGTCGGTCGAGGGACTGTTCTAGAGAAGCCAGAAGCCAGAAGCCAGAAGCAAGAAGCCGGAGCGCTCACCGGTGCAGCTTGTCTCCTTCTGGATTCTGACAATCGTAAGGAGGCCCTTCTGACTTCTGGCTTCTTCCCTGTACAATGCGCCTCGAAGACGCGCCGCTGGCGCGCGTGAAGGGGGTCGCATGAAAATCGGGGTGTTCGCCGTCCTGTTCGGTCAGAAGCCGTTCGAAGAAACGCTGGACTACATCGTCGAGCTCGGCCTCGGCGCGATCGAGATCGGCACCGGGGCGTACCCCGGCAACGCGCTCGCGAACCCGGCGGCGCTGCTCGCGAGCGACCGGCGGCTGAAGGCGTTCAAGGAGGCCATCGATCGCCGCAACCTCGTCATCAGCGCGCTCAGCTGCCACGGCAACCCGCTGCATCCGCATGCGGCGACGGCGAAGGCGCATCACAAGGTGTTCGAGCAGACGGTCGAGCTGGCCGCGAAGCTCGGCGTCGAGACCGTCATCACGTTCAGCGGGTGCCCGGGCGCCGACGCGAGGGCCGTCACGCCGAGCTGGATCGTGTCGCCGTGGCCGCCCGAGTTCTCGACGGCCCTCGAGTGGCAGTGGAGCGAGCGCGTGGTCCCGTACTGGAAGCAGACCGCGGCGTTCTGCCGGAAGGCCGGCGTCCGGGTGGCGATCGAGATGCACCCCAACTTCGTCGTCTACAACCCCGAGACGATGAACCGGCTCCGGGCGATCAGCCCCGGCGGTGATCGGCTGCAACTTCGATCCGTCGCACATGTTCTGGCAGGGCGTCGACCCGGTGGCGGCCATCCGCGCGATCGGCGACGGCATCTTCCACGTGCACGCGAAGGACTGCAAGCTGGACGCGGCGAACATCGCCGTGAACGGCGTGCTCGACGCGAAGCCGTACACGCAGGAACTGCGAGCGCTCGTGGATCTTCCGGACCGTCGGCTACGGCAACGGCGCGCCGGTGTGGAAGGCGATGGTGAGCAACCTGCGGCTGGTCGGCTACGACCACGTGCTCAGCATCGAGCACGAGGACAGCCTGATGTCCGGCACCGAGGGCCTGAAGAAGGCGATCGCCTTCCTGAAGGACGTCGTCATCACCGAGCCGGCGGGGGAGGCGTACTGGGCGTAAGCGGGCTCCGCCTTCGCCACTCGGCCTGTCGGCCGGCTTCGGCGTGACAGGCGGGATTCGGGATTGGGGATTCGGGGCGAGGCGAGCGGGTGCTCGCCTCGCCCCTTGTCGTCTAGTCGGGAATGCGCAGGACCTGCCCGGGCTTGATGAGGTCCGGGTTCTTCAGCTGGTCCTTGTTCGCCTCGAAAATCTTCATGTACTTGTTCGCGTCGCCGTAGAACTGCTTGGCGATCTTCGAGAGGGAGTCGCCGGCGGCGACCGTGTAGGTCGTCTCCGGCGCCTTGAGCGACGAATCGATCGATGATGTCGGCCGTCAGGTCCTGGAAGAGCGGATCGATGTCCTTGATCTTGATCCACATCTCGTTCTTGATGGCGTCGTTCGGCGCCGCCCCGCGGATGAGGAGCTTGTCCTTCTCGACGTGGACGTTCTTCCAGCTGACGCCGCGCGTCTTGCCGTAGTCGATGACGGCCTCGTACTTCTTCTTGAGCGCTTCGAGATCGACCATGCTCTGCCTCCAGCTGCCTACTGCGAACAGTCTTCCTGCAACCCGGCGAGCGATTCCCGCGTGCAGTCCATCGGGGACTTGCCGTCGGGGTAGACTTCCTGCTCGAGGACGATCCACTCGGTGCCGCCGACCGAGAGGCACGCATCGTAGACCGGCTTCCAGTCGACCGAGTCCTGCCCGAAGATGGCCTTCTTGCCGGTGTCGCCCTCGCGGACCGTCGGCTTGAAGTGCGTGGTCCTCGTCCGGCCGGGGTACTTGCGGATGTACGCCGCCGGGTCGAGACCGGCCGCCATCGTCCACCCGCAGTCCTGCTGCAGGATGACGTCCTTCGTCGTCCGCTCGGCGAACAGATCCCAGTACGTCTTGTCCCCGTCCTTTTTGAACTCGTTGATGTGGTTGTGGTACCCGGTCGCCATGCCGAGCGGCTTGAGCGTCGCCGCCACCGCGTTCATCTCGTCGGCCAGCGCCTTGCTCTTCTCGGGATCGGTGAACGCACCGTCCCTGGGCACGACGAGGAAGCGGCACCCGATGGCCTGGTGGAAGTCGATGGTGCTCTTCAGCGCGTCGCCCCGGAACGCGTCCATGCGGACGTGCGTGCCGGCGGCCTTCAGGTTCAGCGCCTTGAGCTTCGCGGCCAGCCCGGCCGCATCGGCCGCGTAGTTGTAGTAGCCGGCGAACTCGACGCCCTCGAAGCCCATGGCGGCCACCTGCTCGAGGGCGGCGTCGAAGTTCTGCTTGCAGTCTCCCCGCACCGAGTAGAGCTGCAGCGCCACCGGGATTCTCGCCGCGGCCCAGGCCGGCAGCGCGCGGCCGACCGTCCAGGCGATGGGCAGCGCGCCCGCGAATCCGAGGAACGAGCGGCGGGTCAGGGTGTTGCGTTCATCCATCGTCAAGCTCCGTCAATTCCGAGTTGCGATCGCGCTCAATTATGGCACGATCCCGCGCGCCGCGCCGCGCCATCCGCCGTCTCAGGCCACGGCGCTCTCGAGCATGGTGATCGTGCCGGCGTCGGCGTCGAGTTCGACCTGGACGCCGAGCGGCAGCGTGAACTGGCGATCGACGTGGCCGATCATCGCGCCCGAGTACGCCGGGACGCCGAGCGCTTTGACGTGGTCGTCCAGGATGTCGGGAATCGTCAGCGAGCCGAATCCTTCGCCGGGGCTGCAGCCGTCGCACGTGCCCCACACGACGCCTCTCACCTGCCCGAGAATGCCGGCCAGTTTCAGCTGCGTGAACATGCGGTCGAGGCTGTACGGCGCTTCCTCGACGTCTTCGAGGAACAGAATGCAGTCCCTGAAATCGGGCAGGAAGCCCGACCCGATGATGGTCGTGAAGACCGTGAGGTTGCCGCCCAGCAGCCGCCCGCGCGCCCTGCCTGGCGTGATGACACGCGTCCGGTTCTTGACGGGCACCAGCGTGTCGTTGGCCTCCTTCGCGTTGGCGAAGACGGCCGCCTCGGCGTTCCACAGCACCTTCTTCATCCAGTCCATGTTGAAGGCGTTCCACGTCGACGCCCCGACCGGGCCGTGAAACGTGACCAGGCCGGTCCTGGCGTGAATCGACAGCAGCAGCGCCGTGATGTCGCTGTAGCCGACGAGGATCTTGGGGTTCCGGGCGATGGTCGCCCAGTCGAGGAGCGGCAGCAGGCGCGCCGCTCCCCAGCCGCCGCGGACGCAGTGGATCGCATCCAC
Organism: uncultured Acidobacteriota bacterium; assembly: GCA_963834645.1. Taxonomy (GTDB): domain Bacteria; phylum Acidobacteriota; class Vicinamibacteria; order Vicinamibacterales; family JAKQTR01; genus JAKQTR01. Next base: position 32,406 of record CAWICP010000009.1, on the reverse strand, counting down.
CTCGGGATCCGCGAACATCGCATTCAGGTCCGACGCCCGATCCTCGTCGCGCCCCGCGAAGTAGCCGCGGCGATCGAAGACGTGCTTGCCGACCCTGGCCTTGAGCCCGAGCACACTCAAGGTGTCGAGCAGGATGTCGAGCGGGACAGGATCCCACTGGGCAAATGACGGCATCACCAGACCGACCGTATCGCCCTCCTTCAGCCTGGCAGGCTTGACCGGCGGGCGCATGGCGGCCCCGGCCGCCTGTGCGGCCAGCGGCCGGGCGGCTGCCGGCCCAGGCCCGGCCAGCAGCGACCCGAACAGGGCGAGCGACGACGATCTCAGCACCTCGCGGCGGGTGGACATGCCGCGATGCTACGCCGCGGCGGGAAGGGCTGTAAAGCGCCGCTGAAACCTCGAAACTGATACTGGTCTGACCACATGAGGGCCGACTGGGGTAGAATTGCGACGATTGCCAAGTCGGTCCCTGCCCCCCGCGGGAGAATGAGCACATGAGCAGCACGCGCAGGTACAGCCGGCGCACATTCCTCACCACCGCGCCGGCCGCCATCGCCGGCGCCGTCGCCTTCCCCTCCATCGTCAAGGCGTCTGCGCTCGGCCTGAACGGCGCCGTGCCGCCCAGCGACCGCGTCGTCATGGCCGGCATCGGGTTCGGGATGCAGGGGCCGGGGAACATGCGCAACTTCCTCGGCAAGCCCGAAGTCCAGTGGGTGGCGGTGTGCGACCTCGACGACAAGCACCTGAAGGACGCGAAAGACATCGTCGACGCGAAGTACGGGACGACCGACTGCAAGGCCTACAAAGACTACCGGGAGCTGTTCGCGCGCGGCGACCTGGATGCCGTGTCGATCGCCGTGCCCGACCACTGGCACGCCATCCTGTCGATCGAGGCCGTACGGGCGGGCCTGGACGTCTACGGCGAGAAGCCCTTCACGCACAGCCTTCGCGAAGGGCGCGCGCTCTGCGACGCGATCAGGCGGCACGGCCGCGTCTGGCAGACCGGCAGCTGGCAACGGTCCGAGGACAACTTCTACCGTGCCGCCGAGCTGGTGGCCGCCGGCCGCATCGGCAAGATCCTGCGCGTCGAGGTCGGCCTGCCGTCAGGATTCACGGACTTCGCCAGGACGTTCGGTCAGGAGAAGATCGAAAACCCGCCGCCGGGCTTCGACTACGACCGATGGCTCGGCCCGGCGCCCTACGCGCCGTACTGCACGGCGCGCGTCCACATGAACTGGCGCTGGAACATGAACTTCGGCGGCGGCCAGCTCATGGACTGGGTCGGACACCACCTCGACATCGCCCACTGGGCGCTCGGCCTCGAGCGAACCGGGCCCGTCGAAGTGAAAGGTACCGGCGAGTTTCCGACCACGGGCATCTACAACGGCGCCAAACGCTTCTGGGTCGAGACGAAGTACGCCGACGGCACGCCGATGGTCCTGGCCGGCGGGTACCCGGAGATCCAGAGCGGCGCGAAGTGGATCGGCGACGCCGGCTGGGTCTGGGTCGATCGTGGCGGCTTCGAGAGCCAGCCCGCCCACCTCGTGCAGGAAAACATCGGGCCGAACGAGAAGCGCCTCTACCGCAGCCGCGACCACTACCAGAACTTCGTCGACTGCGTGCGGAGCCGCGCGGTGACCATTGCGCCGGCCGAAGTCGGGCACCGCTCGGCGAGTGTCGGCCACCTCGGCGTGATCGCGATCGAGACGGGACGGACGATCAAGTGGGACCCGGCCACCGAGACGATCATCGGCGACCCGGGGGCGGAACGCCTTCTCGCGCGCGCCTATCGCGCGCCCTATCAACTCCCGGCTTGAGGCGAGGTGCATGATGAACCGAACACCGCGACACTCCAGTCGGTTGCCCATGGCGCCGCGCCTTCTCGCACTCGCGTGCGCGCTCATCACGTGTGCCGCCGCCTCGGCGGGAGCCCAGGTTGCCCCGCCGGCACCGGCCGCGTCACTGGACGCCATCCTGAAGCAGGTGGCGACGTACGACGGCGGGATCGCCTCCGACGCGCTCTGGCAGATGCGTGACTATGTCTTCGCGCGCAAAGACGATGCGGCCGGGCGCGCGGAGTGCGAAGCGAAGCTGCTCCCGTTCCTGAAGGGACCGGCAACGCCTTCCGGCAAGCTGGCCGTCAGCCGCCTCCTCCGCGTGATTGCCGCTGATACGGCCATTCCCGCATTGCAGGCGATGCTGGCCGACCCTCGGACTGCCGACTACGCCATCTACGTGCTGCAGCCCATGCCCGGCGCCGCCGCCGAGGCCGCGCTGGTGCAGTCGCTGAAGACGGCGCGAGGCGTACAGAAGGCGGCGATCGTGGCCGCCCTGGGCCAGCGGCGCGCCACGACGGCGCTGCCGCTTCTGGAGCCCATGCTCAAGGACCCGACGCTCGCCGCGCCGGCCGCGGTGGCCATCGGGCGGATTGGCGGGCCGGCCGCGTCGAAGGCGCTGGCAACCGCTTACGCGGCCGCATCGGGCGATCCGAAGCGGCTGCTGGCCGCCTCGATGCTCGAGGCCGCCGACGGGCTGCTCGCCGCGAAGGAGACCGAGGCGGCAGGCGGCCTGTTCGCCACGCTCGCGGCCGACCGCTCGCTGCCGGCCCCGATGCGGAGGGCCGCGCTCATCGGGAGCATCTCGGCGGCCGGCCCGCGCGCCGAGGTTCTCCTCGTCAGCATGCTGGGTGGAGACGACGCGGAGGGCCGGGAGGCGGCGATCGCGCGGATCAGGGACGTGGTTCCGCCCGATGGCATCGGCCGGATCTGCGACCTGCTGCCGCGCCTGCCCGAAGGGGCGCAGATCCAGGTGCTGGCGGCGGTCTCGGGCTACCCGGCCGCCCGCGTGAGGCCCGCCGTGCTCAACGCCGCGAAGAGCGGCGCGCCGGACGTGCGTGCGGCTGCGATCCGGGCGCTCGTGTCCGTCGGCGACGCGTCGACGGTGCCGTTCCTGGCCGAGACCGCGGCCACCGCCGGGCAGGGGCCCGTGCAGGACGCGGCCCGGAGCGCCCTCGGCGGCATCCCGGGGCGGGCGGTCGACGACGCCATCGTCGCGTCGCTGGGGCAGCCGGCCTCGGACGCCATCGCGGTCGAACTGCTGAAGGCCGTCGCCGACCGACGCATCTTCCTCGCGAGGCCGGCCGTCTCGGCCTCGCTGTCGGCGTCGTCGCCGGACGTGCGCATCGAAGGCCTGAAGACGCTGAGGGTCATCGGATCCCCGTCCGACGTGGCCCCCGTGCTGGACTGGTTCCTGAAGTCGAGCGACGACCTCGAGCAGGCCGAGGCGGAAAAGACCGTGATCGCGCTGCTTCAGAAGAACGCCGGCGCGGAGAACCGTTCGCGGGTCGTCAGGATGCGGCTCATGACGGAGAAAGACAACGCCGCGCGGGCGAAGCTCATCGCGCTGCTCGCGCCCACGGCCGACGGCGCCGCGCTGCCCGTGCTGCGGCGCGCGCTCGCGGACGCCGATCCCGGCGTGGCCGACGCCGCCGCGCGGGGAATCGCGGCCTGGCCGACGGCGACCGCGCGCGACGACATGATCAAACTCATGAAGACGTCGAAGGACGAGACCCACCGGCTCCTGGCATTCGCCGGTCTCGTGCGCCTCGTCGGCCTCGACGTCAACCGCCTGCCAGAGGCGGCGGTGGACGACCTCAAGACGCTGTCGGGCTTGGCGTGGAGACCGGAAGAGCGGAAACTGGTGCTGGGCGCCCTGGGCGCCCTGCCACCTTCCCGTGCCAGGCGGCGCTGGACGTGGCCAAGGGCTTCCTGCAGGACGACGACCTCAAGGCCGAGGCGCAGGCGGCGATCGAGGCGATCACGACTCGGATGCAGCGGCCCATGATGAGACGCTGAAAGGGTGAGGACTCACGTGAACAAGAAGCTTGTCGTCCTGATCTTCCTGCTGGCTGTCGCGCTCGCGCCGCTCGCGGCGCAGCAGGCGACCGAAGAGTTGAAGCTGAAGCTGCCGAAACCGATGTTCATCGGCACGCCGACCAACATCAAGAGCGCCAACCTCGAGGCCGTCACCGGCAAGTCCCGCGGCCCGTTCATGGTGCCCGTCGGCACGAAGCTGCTGTCGCTCAAGCGGCCGGTCAAGTCCAGCGACATGCAGCCGGTCATCGGCGAGCTCGACATGATCACCGACGGAGAGAAGGAAGGCGGCGACGGCTACTTCATCGAGCTGGGCCCGGGCAAGCAGTGGGTCCAGGTCGACCTGGGCGCGTCGTACCCGCTGCACGCCATCCTGCTCTGGCACTACCACAGCCAGGCGAGCGTCTACCGGGACGTCGTCGTCCAGGTCTCCGACGACAAGGACTTCCTGAAGGGCGTGCAGACCATCTTCAACAACGACCACGACAACAGCTCCGGCCTCGGCGTGGGCAAGGACAAGGAGTACATCGAGGTCGCCGAAGGCCGCCTGTTCGACCCGAAGGGCGTCAAGGGCCGCTACGTCCGCGCGTATTCGAACGGCAACACCACCAACGACCTGAACCACTACGTCGAAATCGAGGTCTACGGCACGCCCGCCAAATGAGGACCGGCTTCATGACCTGCGCATGGCGGACCGCCGGGTCCGCAAGAACGGGTCATGACGTGCGGCCGTCGGCGTGGTCCTGGCGGCGCTGGCCCTCGCGCTTGCGTTCCGCCTGGCCCGCGCCGACCTCCGGCCCATGCACCATGACGAGGCCAACCAGGCCGTCAAGTTCGGCGAACTGCTCGAGACCGGCGACTACCGGTACGATCGGCACGATCACCACGGCCCGACGCTCTACTACCTGACGCTGCCCGCCGCCTGGCTGCGGGGGCAGCGGACGCTCGCGTCGCTCGACGAGCGGACGCTGCGCGCGGTGCCGGCGGCGTTCGGCGCGGGCCTGCTGCTCCTCTTCCTGCCGCTGGCCCGCGGATTCGGCCGGCCCGCCGTGGCCGCGGCCGCGGTGCTCGCTGCCGTCTCGCCGGCCCTGACCTTCTACAGCCGGTTCTTCATCCAGGAATCGCTGCTCGTCTTCTTCACACTCGGATTCCTGGTCGCTCTGGGGCATTTCGCCGAGCGGCCGCGCGCGTGGCTGGCGGCCTGTGCGGGAGCCTTCGCGGGCCTGGCCTACGCCACCAAGGAGACGTCGGTGATCGTGCTCCCGGCGGCCGCCGCGGCCGTTGCGCTGGCGAGGCTCATCACGCCTACGCACCGCGCCGACGCGCAGGGGTCGCCCGTCCGGCACGGCTCCCGGATCGGCCTCTGGTCCGTCGCCGCCGGCATCGGCGCGGCCGCTGCTGGTGGCGTTCGTGTTCTACTCGTCCTTCCTCAGGTACCCGGGCGGCCTGCTCGAGTCGGCCCGCGCCTTCGGCATCTACCTGGATCGCGGCGTCGGCGCCGGCCCGCACACGCAGCCGTTCGACTACTACATCCGGCTGCTCGCGTACTCGTCGTCCGGCGGGCTTGTCTGGTCCGAAGGTCTCGTCCTCGCGCTCGCCGTCGCCGGACTGCGTGGCCGCCGCCCTGGCGAGAGACGGCTTCTGGCCACGCTACGTCGCGTTCTACACGCTGATCACGCTCGCGGCCTTCTCCGCCATCCCCTACAAGACGCCGTGGAACCTCCTGCCCGTTCTACGTCGGCGCCGTGCTCATGGCGGGGTATGGCGCCGCCGCGCTCGTCGGCGCCGGGCGGTCGCGCCTGGCGAAGGGACTCGTCGCCGGGGCGCTGCTCGCCGCCGTCGCGCACCTCGCCGTCCAGAACTGGCGGGCGAACTTCGTCTATCCGGCCGACCCGCGCAACCCGTACGTCTATGCGCACACGGTGCCGGACTTTCTTCGCCTCGCGCAGCGCGTGACCGACATCGCGGCCCTTCACCCGGATCGGTCGGGCATGCTGGTGAAGGTCATCGCCGGCCCGTACGAGCAGTGGCCCATTCCCTGGTACCTGCGCGGCATGACGCGCGTCGGCTACTGGCCCTCGGCCGCCGACGCCGGCCGCCTCGATGACGCGCCGGTCGTGATCGCGGCGCTGGACCAGGCCGATGCCGTCGCCGCGGCGCTCGGGGAGCGCTACGTGCAGGAGTCCTACGGGCTGCGGCCGGAAGTGCTCCTGCACGTGTTCATCGAGCGCGAGTCATGGGACCGGTTCATGGCGTCGCGCGAAGCACGATGAGACGCGTCGAGGCCTGTCGTGAGACCATTCACCGTATCGCTGTTCGGAGGAAGCACATGCGGGTGACGGGTTGGCACAGGGTTCTCGCGGCGCTGGCATGCGCGGTCGCGGTCTCGCCGTCCGCGCTGGGAAGCGGACCGCAGGCGGCAGCCGGAGCCCGTCCCGGCGTGCAGGCACCGCCGGCGGCCCGCGACGCGCGGGCGATCGGCGCCGAGCGGAAGCTCGCCGCGGCGGTCAGCGAACCGCGCATGGTCGACACCGTGCGGCGCCTGGTGGCGTTCGGGCCGCGGCAGTACGGCACGCCCTCGAACCACGAGGCGGCCGCCTGGCTGGCGTCGGCGTTCCGCGAGGCCGGGCTCGAGGTCACCGTGCGCGAGGACTCGCCGCGCAACTGGTACGAGCCGGTCTCGTGGGAGATTCGCGCCGGCGATGACGGTCGCCGGCCGGTGTCGCCCTCAAGACGGCCTGGCCCGGTTCGGGCGCCCCATCGGGGAAGGGTGAGGGCGCGCTCTCGCTCGAGACGGCGCCGGGCGCGGTGTGCCTGACTTCCGCCAATCCCGACGCCGGAGTCCACCGCAGGATGCGCGGCGGTGCTCATCGACGGCCGCACGTCGGCCTCGGGATGGCCCGTCGTCAGCCGGCTGCGAGGGACGTGGACCGTGCCGGTCTTTGCCGTGTCGCCCGGCGAGACCGCGCCGCTGCGCGCGAAGCTCGCCGCCGGCGGCAGGGTCCGGGTGTCGTTCGCCCTCGAGGCGAAGTCGGGCAATGCCTCCGCTCACACGGTCGTGGCGACGCTGCCCGGGCGCGACCGCTCGAAGTACATCCTGTTCTGCGCCCACGGCGACTCGGATTCCGGCGGCCCCGGCGCCAACGACAACGCCTCAGGCGTCGCCATCGTCCTCGAGATCGCCCGCACCGTGGCGGCGGCGGTGAAGTCCGGCGCGGTCCCGCAGCCGGCCTGGGATCTGCGATTCGCGTCCTGGGGCGGCGAGATCGCCTCGACGCGCGAGTACGCGGCTGCTGTCGAGAAGGACCCGTCGCGGCTGCAGGCGGTGGTCAACTTCGATCAGTCCGGCTTCGGATCGATCGAAGGACGCCCTCTACGTGGAGCCCGACGATGTGCCGGTCAACAGGGAGATCGTGACGCTGGTGCGATCGGTCATGGCGGACCACGCCGGCGCGCAGGGGTTCCCCGGGCACGCCGCGAGCATCAAGTCCCAGGGCGGCACCGACTCGTACGTCTTCCAGCCGAGGACGCCGGGGGCCACGGTGTACCCGTCGGTCACGCTGTACACCTCGGCCTGGGACAAGGAACGCACGCTGCCGGTCACCGAGGGATTCCCGCCCATCAAGTGGTACGCGGGCGAACAGCCCGGGATGGTGACCGTGGACGGCGATGCCTTCTATCACTCGGTCGGCGACACGCCGGCGAACACGACCGACACCGAACCGTCGAACATGGGCTGGTGCGCGCGCGTCGGCCTGCTGAGCGCGCTTCGGATGATGGCCGGAGTGCAGCTGGAATAGCAGCCAGCTGCCACTGCCGCGATCGCGTCCCTCCTCGTGCCATAATGCTGCTCATGCAGACAATTCAGCGTTTCGCGTACACCCTCGGTGTCTTCGCTCTCGGCGCCGTGTCGATGCTCGGCGCGTCGCCGGCGAGCGCGCAAGCCCCCGCGCCCGCGCAGCCGCAGGCGCCTCCCGCGGCGCAGCAGCCCGCCGATCCGGCGGCCGACGCCCTGCGCGCGGGCCAGCAACTCATGCGCGACGGCAAGGCCGACGAGGCCCTGGCCGCGTATCTCAAGGCCGTCGAGCAGTTCCCGGCGTCGGTCCCGGCGCGGATTCGCGTCGGCGTGCAGCTCGACCTGATGGGCCGCTACGCCGAGGCCCGGACCCACTTTGAAAAGGCGCTCGCCATGCCGCTGACGCCGGCGCTGGAGGCCAGCGCCCTCCGGTCGATGGCGATGGCGTACGCGTTCGAGAACAACTGCAAGGCCGCCATCCCCTACGAGAGCCGCCTCTACGAGCGCTACCTGACGAAGGACAAGGACTTCTACATGGCGGGGGAGATCGCGAACGAGCTCGCCCGCGTGTGCCTCGAGGCCGGCGACTACGCGACGGCCGAGGCCTGGTACAAGCGCGGCTACGAGGCCGGGCTCCAGGAGCCGAACATCTCGGCGGCCCGCAAGGACCTGTGGGAGTTCCGGTGGCAGCACGCGCAGGCGAGACTGGCCGCCCGCCGGGGCGACAAGGCGGTGGCCGGCAAACACGTGGCCGCGGCCAAGGCCGCGCTCGACACGGGCACCAACCCCGACCAGGCGCCGTTTCTCCCGTACCTCGTCGGCTACGTGGCCTTCTACGGCGGCGACTACAAGACGGCGCTGACGGAGTTCGCGAAGGGCAACCAGAACGACCCGTTCGTGCTCAGCCTGATCGCGCAGTCGCACGAGAAGCTCGGCGACCAGGCGGCGGCGATGGACGTCTACAAGAAGGTGATGACCTTCACCACCCACAATCCGAACAACGCCTTCGCCAGGCCTCTCGCGCGGAAGAAGCTGGGGCTATAGGACCGGTTTCACGACCTGCGTGCCGCGGATAGAATAGGCCGCGAGAACGGGTCATGAAACCGCTTCCAGGATTGATGCGTTTCAAGCGTCTGCCGGGCGCGGCGTCGCTGCCGCGCTCGTCTCTTGTCTGGCCGTTGTCTGCGCGGCGGGCTGCACGGCCGCGGCGCGCGCGCCCATCGCGGCGCCCGCCAGGGCCGCGCAGCCCTATCCGGCGGCCGACATCGTCGTACAGGGCGCCGTGGACACGGAGCTGCAGCCGCTGCTCGAGGCGCTGGAAGGCCGGGAGCAGATTCAGATTGCCGCGTGGACGTTCTGGCGGGGCCGGATCGCGGGGAAGATCCGTCGTCGTCTCGCGGACGGAGGTCGGGCCGGTCAACGCGTCCACGGCCACGACACTCGCCATCGTCAACTTCCGCCCCGGCTGATCATCAACCAGGGCACGGCGGGCGCAGCCATCCCCGACCTCGAGCTGTTCGACATCGTCGTGGGGGAGGCCTCGGTCGACTACGGGGCGTTCCGCTCGACGCCTGCGGGCGCGGGCGCCGGCGTGGACCTGTCGCGCTGGACGCCGATGCCGCACAGGCTGCGCCTGGACGGCGGGGACCGCATCGCGTTCGACCGGTTCCCGGGGGACCAGGCCGCCGTCGCGGCCGCTCTCGCGGTGGCGAACCCGCGCGGCCGGGTCGTGAAGGGCGTCATCGGCACCGCGTTCGAGTTCAACCGCGAGGTCGACCGCCTCGTGTGGATGAACAAGACCTACGGCGTCGTGTCGGAGGACATGGAGAGCGCGTATGCCGCGGGCACGGCGGCCGGGTTCGGGACGCCGTTCGTGGCCATCCGGATCATCTCCGACTCGGAGTTCCACGGAACCGAGTTCCAGCCCGTCGCCGGCGAGTACTGCGCAGCGTTCGTGCTCGAACTCGTCAGGGCGCTGGGTGCCAGGTAGCTCCAGGCCGACCGCGCCGCTTCCGACGTCATGACGCTCATTCGAGCCGCGGGATGGGACACGCGTACGCGACCAACGAAGCACCCACGAACAACACGACGAGAAGCACCAGGCCGGAGACCTCTCTGCCGGGCGTCACCTCGGGCTCGCCCCAGGGCGTACCCGATCCGGTTGCTCAGCCTGAACCTGCGGTCGAGCAGGCGGCCGGCGATGACCGCCGCGTCAGGAGCAGGGCCCGATCAGTTCGGCCACAGCCAGCCGAACGTGCCGCCGGTCAGCAGGCCGTAGACCAGGCCGTCGAACGTGTTCTTGAGCGTCGTGCTCCAGCTCTTCTTGTACCAGATCGAGTCCTGCCAGAGCCCGAGCGAATAGGCGAAGAACGCCGTGGCGCCAGCGAACCTGAACGCCGAGAGATAGTGCGCGCCGGGTTCGAGCGCGCGGCCGGCGATGTACGCCGCGCAGATGCTCACGAGCACGCAGTAGAAGAACCACTGCGCGAGCTGCCCGCCCATCGTCGGCGTGCCGCTCGGCATGACCGTCATCACCGCGACGGGGCCCTTCTTGAACTTCTCGAGCATCGCGGGGCTCTTCAGGTCCGCGTGCGACGAGCAGTGCGGCATCATGTAGTCGCCGGGCTGGACGCCGGCCTTGCGCATGGCCGCCATCACGTCGTCTTCGTTCTGGATGCCGCCGTAGTCGTTCCGGTGGTAGGGCAGCATCATGTGCAGGATGGAGCTGGCGACGAACACGATCACGGCGGCCACGAGGATCGGGAGCCAGAGCGCGAGGATCGAGACCATGCGACCTCCTCCGGGTTGGGACGGGTGGATGGGGGCATCCTAGCACGGGTCAGCGGGCCGACAATCGGGCTTGCCCGGGTGGCTCGCCGCCGGAATAATGCGAGGCATGCACGCGGACAACGTCTACGACAGCCCGCGGATGGCCGCCGGCTACGCGTTCAACCGGCCGCCCGTTCACCCGCACATCATCCGGCGGGTTCGCGAGACGCTCGGGCTCGCTGCGCCGGTGGCGCGCGCCCTCGACATCGGGTGCGGCGCCGGGCTCTCGACGGCCGCGCTCGAACCCCTGGCGCGGTCCGTCGTGGGGCTGGAGCCGGCGCGGGCCATGTTGACGCACCGCCGCGCGGTCGCGCCGCGGGCCGCATTCGTCGCCGCGAGTGCGGAGCGGTTGCCCTTCGCCTCCGGGGCCTTCGACATCGTCACCGCCGCCGGATCGCTCAATTACGTGGACCTCGGGATGTTCCTGCCGGAGGTCGCGCGGGTGCTGACGGATGACGGCGTGATGGTCGTGTACGACTTCTCCGCGGGAAGGCGCCTGCGCGAGGACGATCGGCTCGATGCGTGGTTCGGCGAGTTCGAGCGGCGCTACCCGCCAGCGGCCCGGCTACGACATGGACGTGAAAGCGCTCCCCTACGGCGGGGCAGGCCTCAGTCTGACGTCGTACGCGGAGTTCGACGTCGCCGTGCCGATGACGCGTCAGGCGTACGTGGCCTACGTGATGAGCGAAACGGGGTTGAACTGGCCATCGCGCGGGGCATCTCCGAGGCCGGGATCAGGGAATGGTGCGAGTCGTCCCTGGCCGGTCTGCTCGGAGATACGCCGCGCGACGTCCTGTTTGACGCCTACCTCGCCTGCGTCAGGCGACGATGCCCAGCGGCTTCGTCGTCTTCCAGTTCCCCCGCGTGAAGTCCGGGAAGTCCTGCGGCGCGCCGCCCGCGGCGACCGACTTCTCGCTCAGAGGCCCGATCGACGACCAGAACAGCCCTTCGTAGACGTTCTGATCGAGCGGCAGGCCGTTCTGCAGGCACTCGACCATGCGGTAGAGCATCGAGGAAGTCCATCCCGCCGTGGCCGCCCATCTTCTTCGCGAGTTCGCCCACGCGCTTGAAGAGCGGGTGCTCGTACTGCGCGACGAACTTCTCCCACGCCTCGCCCTCGGTCCACTCGTGGAAGCTGTTCACGCCCTCGATCGCGAAGCGGTTCGGGAACCCGGCGAGCGTGCCCTTGGTGCCCTGGATCATGTTGTGGCGCGAGTACGGGCGCGGGGACTGCTCGTCCCACTGGACCATGATCGTCCGGCCGAGCGCGGTCTTGACGATCGACGTGTTGATGTCGCCGGCGATGAACGTCTCCTTGTTCCACTTGTGGTCGGCGGGGAAGTTGGCCTTCGCGTACAGCGCGCGCGACCCTCGACGGCGACGAGAACGAGACGAGGCGGCCGAAGGTGTCCTCGGTGCGCGCGAGGCTCATGTACTGCGCGACCGGGCCGAGGCCGTGGCACGGGTAGAGGTTGCCGTTGCGCCTGATGTAGTGGTACGTGCGCCACGAGCCGGTGCCGCGCTCCACCTGCTTCATCTGGTCGCGCAGGTCGTGGATGTACGCCGCTTCGCCGTGCAGCAGCTCGCCGATGACGCCCTGCCGGACCATGTTCAGGTAGAGCAGTTCCTCCCGCCCGTAGCACACGTTCTCCATGTGCATGCAGTGGCGGCCCGTCTCCTCGGACGCGTTCACGAGCTGCCACATCTCGTCCATGGTGACGGCGATGGGCGTCTCGATGAACGTGTGGGCGCCGGCCTGCATGGCCGCCACGCCCATGGGCGCGTGCTCCTCCCACGGCGTCGCGACGACCACCATGTCCGGCTTCACCTCGGTGAGCATCGTCCGGTAGAGGTTCTTGTCGCCGAAGTAGAGCTTCGGCTTGTGGCCCTTCGCCTGGACGCGCTGCTCCGCACGCCTGGCGAGATCCTCGTACAGGTCGCTGATGGCGACGATCTCCGTGCCCTCGATCGAGGCGAGCTGCGACGCGTGGCCCGGTGCCGCGCGCGCCCACGCCGATCATGGCGATGCGCACCTTCGGCAGCTTCGGCGCCGCGAAGTCGCCCATGTACTTCGCGCCGGCCTTGCGCGGCGCCGCGGCCTGCCCGCTCGCGAGCGCGGGCAGCGCGGCCATGGCCGCGGTGGCGCCGCCGAGGGTCTTGATGAAACTCCTGCGCCCGGACTGGGTCGGTTTCCTGGTCTTCATGGTGTGCTCACCTGCCCGCTGCCGGGCGATAGGGGTTGGTCGGCGTCGGATCCTCGCCGGTGACGCGCGCGGCCCAGAGCATGCCGCGCTTCATGATTTCTTTCGCTTCCGCCACGTTGAAGTCGGACGCCACGTGGCCCAGCGTCGAGTTGAACACGCGGCCCTGGCCGTACAGCTTTCTCCAGACCACCGGCATCACGACATCCTTGATCGCCGGCAGCGACCTCGCCCGAGAAGGTCGTGGTGGCCAGCACCTCCACGCCGGGGTCCACGAGCATGTAGTACTGCTCGGAGCGCATCCGGAAGTCGGCGAGGCCCTTCATGATCGGGTCGTCGCGCTTCGTGATGTTCACGGTGTAGTCGAGGATGTTGCCCGGGTGGGCCACCCAGGAGCCGCCCACCATGAACTCGTACTCCGTGTTCGCGCGGAACGAGTCGGCCAGCCCGCCGTGCCAGCCGGCGAGTCCGACACCGCCACGCACGGCGTCGCGCAGCCCCCGCTCCTGCTGGGGCGTGATCGCGCCCATCGTGATCGCCTGGACCACCAGCGCGAGGCTCTTCATCTTCGCGGCGTCCAGGTAGGAATCGAGCGAGTTCGAGATCTCCACGTCGAAGCCCTGTTCCACCAGCCAGGGCGCGAAGACGTCGACCGTTTCCTTCGGCTGGTGTCCGGGCCAGCCGCCCCAGACAATCAGCACCTTCTTCTTCGCCGCCGCCGGCTGCTGCGCGCCCGCCGAGGGGGCAAGCACCCATGCCGCGGCCAGGATGGCGCACACGGCGACAACAGTACGTAGTATGCGAACGTGTCTGGTCATGTTGCGGTTCCTCGCCTCCGGGAGTCTGGTTCAGCTCTGCGCGGCAGTTGTTCTGCCGGCCGTGCCGGAGTAGATTCTAAGGCGAATCGGCGCTTTCAGGGTTGCGAATCCCGAGTCCCGAGTCCCGAACCATGCCGCTCAGCCTCATTCTGGTCGTTCCGTGCTTCAACGAAGCAGCCCGCCTCGAGCGGCAGGCGTTCCTCGACTTCGCCGCCTCCCACCCGGACGTTCGGCTGCTCTTCGTCAACGACGGGAGCGACGATGGCACGCCGGGCATCCTGGACGGATTGAGAGACAAGGCGCCGGGCGTCGTGGACGTCATCCACCTGCCCACGAGGATCGGCAAGGGCGGGGCCGTGCGGGCCGGAATCCTGGAGGCCCTGCGCCGCGAACCGGACCTGGTCGGCTTCTGGGATGCCGACCTCGCGACGCCGCTGGCCGCCGTCGACGACTTCCTGACCGTCGCCTCGAAGCGTCCCGAGATCGACATCATCATGGGTTCGCGGGTGATGCTGATGGGCCGCGACATCCGCCGCAAGGCCTGGCGGCACTACCTCGGCCGCGTGTTTGCCACCGCCGTCTCGCTCGCCCTGGACTTGCCCGTGTACGACACCCAGTGCGGCGCCAAGGTCTTCAGGCGCGTCGACGCCGTCGCCGAGGCGTTCGCGGCGCCGTTCCACAGTTCGTGGATCTTCGACGTCGAAGTGATCGCCCGCTACCTCGCCGTGCCGGTCGAGCCGGGCGCGCCTGGCAGGCCGTCGCGCATCTACGAACTGGCCGTCGCGACCTGGCACCACGTGCCGGGCTCGAAGCTGCGCTGGACGGACTTTCTGCGGGCGATTGCCGAACTCGTCGTCATCCGCCGCCATTACCCCCGCTGACCCCGGGGGGCGGCCCCTGGGATGCACTTTCCCTGCCCGCCGGAGGCCGTGCACCGGGTAAACTCTGTGCGGTACCGTGTGCGGTGCCAGCCTGAACCACGCCCCCGAATTCGGAGACATCAAGATGGACGATGAGAAGGACTGTTCGAACCTCCTGTCGCGGCGCACGTTCGTGGGCAGCATGGCGGCCGCTGCCGGGGTCATGATCGTGCCGCGGCACGTGCTTGGCGGGCCGGGCTACCAGGCGCCCAGTGACCGGGTGAGGGTCGCGACCGTCGGGTACATCAACGGCATGGGCACGAGCAACACCAATGCCGTCGGGAAGGTGGCGGACGTCGTGGCATTGTGCGACTGCGACGACAGCGCAGCCGCGCTCCGCAACGCCGCGCGCACGAAGATCTTCGAGACGTTCCCGAAGGCGGTGCGCTACAAGGACTACCGCGTGATGCTCGAGAAGCAGAAGGACATCGACGGCGTCATCGTCGCCACGCCGGACCATGCCCATGCCGTCATCGCGATGGCCGCGATGCAGCTCGGCAAGCACGTCTACGTGCAGAAGCCGCTGACGCGGACCGTGTCGGAGGCGAGGGCGCTCACCGAGGCCGCGCGGAAGTACAAGGTCATCACGCAGATGGGCAACCAGGGGCGCTCGGGAGAGGGCGTGCGCCTGATCCAGGAGTGGCTCGAAGACGGTGCGATCGGCAAGGTCCACGAGGTGCACTGCTGGACGAACCGGCCGATCTGGCCGCAGGGCATGCAGCGGCCGACCGACACGCCGCCGGTGCCGGACGGGCTGGACTGGGACATGTGGATCGGACCGTCACCGATGCGGCCCTACCACCCGGCGTACCATCCCTTCAGCTGGCGTGCCTGGCAGGACTTCGGCGCCGGGGCCCTTGGCGACATGGCGTGCCACGTGATGGACGCCGCGTATTCGACGCTGCAGCTCGGCTATCCGACAAGCGTCACCACCTACGTCGCGTACAACGTCGTGCCGGTCGTGCGTCCCGACGGCACCTCCGGAAGCCGCCGGATCCAGTACAACGACAGCTTCCCGCCCTCAACGCTCGTCCATTACACCTTCCCCGCGCGAAGCAAGAAGCTGCCGGCGGTGAAGCTGCATTGGTACGACGGCGGCTTGCTGCCCGAGCGGCCCGAGGAGCTCGAGCCTGATCGCCGCCTGCCCGAGAGCGGCACGATCTTCGTCGGCGAGAAGGGCAAGATCATGTGCGAGACGTACTCCGAGAGCCCGCGCCTGATTCCCGAGTCGCGCATGCAGGCGTACAAGCGGCCGAAGAAGACGATTCCGCGCGTGGAAGGCAGCCACGAGCAGAACTGGGTCGACGCCATCCGGGGCAAGACGAAGGCCACGTCGCACTTCGACTACTCGGGACCGTTCACCGAGACCGTGCTGCTCGGCAACGTGGGCATGCTGTTCCCGGGCACGAAACTGCTCTGGGACGGGAAGGCCCTGAAGTTCACGAACAACGAGGAGGCCAACAAGGCCATCCAGCACAGCTACCGCGCGGGCTGGTCGATATAGGCGCGTGGGGTCAGAGCCGGCTCTGACCCCGCGCCCGGCAGTCTCGAATGGGGTCAGACCCGGGTCTGACCCCATTCGTGTCGTCGCGCCGCCCGTTCGACTCAGGATGGCGGCACCGAAGGAGCCCGAGGCCGATGACGCACATCACGCCGGACGTTCATCAGGACCGCCGCGGCCGGGGCGGCGGCGCCCGTGCTTCGGCCCGCGGTCTGCTCGACAGCGCTCGAGCGGCGCCTGGAGGCGTACCAGGCCATCCCTCCGGCCTCGGCCGCCACGGAGGAGGCGTTCTGGCGGGAGGTGCGCAAGGCGTTCCCGCCTCACCCCGACTACATCAACCTCGAGAACGGCTACTCGAGCCCGCAGCCGATGCCGACGTGGGACGCCTTCCAGCGTCACCAGCAGGCCGTCAACAGCGGCCTCTCGTTCTACATGCGCCGCCGGAGGGCCGCCGACTACGCGTCGGTCAAGCAGCAGCTCGCCGCGCTGGCCGGGTGCCCGGCCGACGAACTGGTCATCACGCGCAACACGACGGAATCGCTGGGCACGGTGATCCACGGCATCGATCTCGAGCCGGGCGCCGAGGCCGTCATGTGCGACCAGGACTACGGGACGATGCTGGAGCAGTTCCGCCAGCAGTCGCGGCGCCGGGGGCTGCGGTGCGTCGAAATCCAGGTGCCGCTCCACCCGCGCGACGACCAGGAGATCGTCGACACCTATGCCCGCGCGATCACGCCGCGCACGAAGCTCCTGCTCCTCTCGCACATGATCAACATCACCGGGCAGATCCTTCCCGTGCGGAAGATCGCCGACATGGCCCACGCCCGCGGCGTCGCGGTCATCGTGGACGCGGCCCACTCGTTCGCGCAGCTCGTCTTCACCGTGCCGGAACTCGACGGCGACTATTTCGGCGCCAGCCTCCACAAGTGGCTGTGCACGCCGCTCGGCGCGGGCGTGCTCCACGTCAGGAAAGACAAGATCCGGAGTGTCTGGCCCCTGTTCGGCGAGACCAGCGTGCCCGACGACGACATCAGGAAGCTGGAGCGGATCGGGACGCATCCGGTCTGGACCGTCATGGCGATCGCCGACGCCATCAGGTTCCACCACCTGATCGGCGGCGCGCGCAAGGAGGCCCGCCTGCGCTATCTGCAGCGGTCCTGGACCGACCGCGTGCGGGACATTCCGAAGGTGTACCTCAACACGCCCAAGGGCGCCCGCGCGTGCGCCATCGCCAACGTCGGCATCACGGGCCAGGCACCCGGCGCGATCGCCGAGGCCCTGCTCGAGAAGCACCGGATCTACACCGTGGCCATCGACACCGTGCCGGTGAAGGGGGTCCGTGTGACGCCCCACCTCTACACCACGACGGCGGAGCTCGATGCCTTTGTAAAGGCCATCGGGGATCTCGCGCGCGCGTAGGCGCGTCAGACGGATTAGACACATGACCCCCAGACCCCCTCGCGCTCCGAACAGCCGTCTGGACGGCCCTCGCCGTCGCGCTCCTGCTTGCCCCGGCCGCCGCCGGCCCGCCGCCGGCCCGGGTGGTGGCCGTGGGTGACGTGCACGGCGCCTATGAGAGATTCACGGCGCTCTTGCAGCAGGTCGGCCTGATCGATGCCAGGCATCAGTGGGCGGGCGGCGGGGCGACCTTCGTGCAGACGGGCGATGTCGTGGATCGCGGGGCGCGGACGCGCGAGTGCCTCGATCTCCTGATGGCTCTCGAGCGCCAGGCGCCGCGCACCGGCGGGAAGGTGATCACGCTCGTGGGAAACCACGAGGTCATGAACGTGATCGGCGACCTGCGGTACGTCACGCCCGCGATCTTCGCCACCTTTGCCACGCCGGACTCCGAGAAGACGCGCGAGCGGGCCTACAAGGACTACCTGAAGTTCCTCGCCGCCCACGAAGGTCACGGCCACGGCGCCGTCCCTCCGGCCGACGACGCGGCGCGCCAGGCGTGGATGGACGAACATCCCCCGGGCTTCTTCGAGCACCGGGAGGCCTTCGGGCCGGGCGGGAAGTACGGAAAGTGGATCCGTTCGCACCACGCCGTGGTGCAGGTCGGCGACGGCGTGTTCGTGCACGGGGGACTCAATCCGGCGCTCGAGTTCGCCTCGGTTCGCGATCTGGACGAGCGCGTGATGGCCGATGTCCGGGCCTTCGACGCGATGTGGCGCGCCCTGGCCGACGCGGGGGTCATCTGGCGCCACATGACCTTCGCCGAGGCTGTGCGGTTCGCCGAGGAAGAGGCGGCCTGGTACGTGGCGGCCAACAAGGTCGGCGAGATCAAGGCCGGGCCGGAGATTGTGCGGCTGCTCGACTACAAGAACTGGATCACCGTCTCCGCAGACGGGCCGCTCTGGTACCGCGGCCTCGCCACGGAGCCGGAGGCCACGCTGTCGGGGCCGCTGACCGCCATGCTCGAGCGCCTGCGGGCGCGGTACATCGTGGCCGGCCACTCCGTACTCGTCACCAAGGAAGTGACGACCCGGTTCGAGGGCCGCGTCTTCCTGATCGACACCGGCATGCTCGAGGAATCCTACGCCGGCCGGGCGAGTGCGCTGGACATCCAGGACGGCCGCTTCACCGTTCTCACCTCCGATGCGGAGCCGAGGACGCTGCCCGCTCCCGCGAAATCGCCCGCACCGGCCCGGTAGCGCCAGTTCCGCATCCGCCCGCCGGCCCGGGCTCGACGACGGCGGCGCCGGTATAATGCGTATCAGCCGGCATGGGCCCGCGGGGATTCCCGCTTGCGGTCACCTGCCGGCGGAAGACCCGGATCCCCCGCAGAGGAACCCGTCATGCCGAACGCCCAGCCGCCATCCGCCCATCCGCTCGCGACCCCGGTCGACCGCCGCACGTTCGTGAAGGCCGCGTCGGCCGCCGGCCTGGGTCTCGCCGTCACCCCGGCCGGCCTGGCGGCGCAGGCGGCCGCGCCGGGCCGGAAGCGCTATGCCATCGTCGGCCTCGGGTCACGGCATGCCATGTATCGCATCGGCCATTCTCGGGACGCATGCGCCGCACGCCGAACTGGTCGGTCTGTGCGACATCAATCCCGGCCGGGTCGCGCTGTCGCAGAAGGCGGCTGCCGGACCGGGGCGTCACCGTGCCCGGGCTACGCCGCCGCCGACTTCGAGAAGATGATCCGCGAGACGAAGCCGCACCTACGTCATCGTCACGACGGTCGACGCCACGCACGACGACTACATCGTCCGGGCGCTCGAGGCGGGCTGCGACGTCATCACCGAGAAGCCGATGACGACGACCGCCGAGAAGTGCCAGCGGATTCTCGACGCGAAGCGGCGGACCGGGCGGAACATGCAGCGTCACGTTCAACTACCGCTACTCGCCGCCGCGGACGCAGGTGAAGGACCTGCTCCAGAGCGGCGAGATCGGCGACGTCCTCTCGGTGGACTTCCACTGGCTGCTGAACACGATGCACGGCACCGACTACTTCCGCCGCTGGCACAGCCAGAAGAAGAACTCCGGCGGCCTGATGATCCACAAGGCCACGCACCACTTCGACCTGGTCAACTGGTGGCTGAGCGCGCGTGCCGGTGACGGTGCACGCCGCCGGCAAGCGCGACTTCTACACGCCGGCGATGGCGAAGCGCCTCGGCCTCGCCAGCCATCACGAGCGCTGCCTGACGTGCCCCGAGAAGGCCGCATGCACGCTTCCAGCTCGATCTCGCCGCCAGCCCCGGCCTCAAGGCGCTCTACCTCGACAAGGAGCAGCACGACGGCTACTTCCGCGACCGCTGCGTGTTCCGCCCCGACATCGACATCGAAGACACGATGAACGTCATCGTCGAGCTACGACACGGGCGCGACGCTGAGCTACTCGCTGAACGCGTTCAACGCGTGGGAGGGCTACCAGATCGCGTTCAACGGCACGAAGGGCCGCCTCGAGCACTCGATTGTCGAGCAGATCTACGTGAGCGGCACGAACACCGTGCAGGGCGGGATCGAGGAGGACGGCGTGCGCACGCGGGTGATTCCCCTGCGCGGCGCGGCCCGCGACATCGAGCCGTGGACCGGCGAGGGCGGCCACGGCGGCGGCGACCAGGTGATGCTCGACGACATCTTCCTGCCGAATCCGCCGGCCGACAAGTACCGTGCGCGACTCGGACGAGCGCGGCGGCGCCGCCTCGATCCTCGTCGGCATCGCCGCGAACCGGTGCTTCGCGACCGGCCAGGCGGTGAAGGTGGCCGACCTGGTGACAGGGTTCGCCAGGCCGGACTATCCGCCGATGCCGACGCACGACGGCCCGGTGCCGATGCCGCCGAGGCGGTAGGGCCGCGCGAGACGAGGCACTCACCGCCGCGGCAGGCGGAACGATTGCGCCGAGCGCGCTCCGGGACGTATAAAGAACGTATCGACGTCAGATACCGACACCTCTGGCAGGAGCCCCCATGCCTCAGCCCCCTCGTGTCGTCGTCTACCCGTTCGTACACGCCGCGCTGATCGCTGCGGTCACCGCCGCGGGAGCGTCCGCCCAGGCGCCGAGCCACCAGCACTACGCGACGACCGCCGAAGCGCAGCGGCCGGCCCCGGACGGTTCGCTCGCCCCGCGCCTGCAGAACCTGGGATCGCACACGTTCCCGGTGACGGCATCCAGCGAGCGTGCGCAGCTCTTCATGAACCAGGGCCTCAATCTGGCCTACGCGTTCAACCACGCGGAAGCCGCCCGTGCCTTCCGTGAAGCGGCGCGTCTCGACCCCGACTGCGCCATGGC
Organism: uncultured Acidobacteriota bacterium; assembly: GCA_963834645.1. Taxonomy (GTDB): domain Bacteria; phylum Acidobacteriota; class Vicinamibacteria; order Vicinamibacterales; family JAKQTR01; genus JAKQTR01. The sequence goes on along the minus strand of CAWICP010000009.1, from coordinate 11,733 downwards.
GCTGTGGGGCCAGGCGCTCGTGCTGGGGCCGAACATCAACGCGGCGATGGACCCGAAAGACGAACCTGCCGCGCTGGAGCTGGCCCGAAGGCGACGGCGTTGAAAGCAGGTGCGACGCCGCGGGAACAGGCCTACATCGACGCGCTCGCCGAGCGGTACAGCGGAGACGCCGCCGACCGGCCCGCCCGCGACCGCGCGTACGCCGCCGCCATGAAGCGGGTGGTCGAGCGGTTCCCGGATGACCTCGACGCCGCTGCGCTGTACGCGGAATCCGTCATGGACCTCCGCCCGTGGGGCTACTGGATGCCCGACGGCACACCGTATGAGGGTACGGCGGAGATCGTCGCCTTGCTGGAGAGCGTGATCCGGCGCGATCCCAATCACCCGGGCGCCCTCCACCTCTACATTCACCTGCTCGAGTCCACGAAAGACGCCGCGCGCGCGATCCCGGCCGCGGACCGGCTGCTGACGCTGATGCCGGCGGCCGGGCACATGGTGCACATGCCGGGGCACATCTACCAGCGTGTCGGACGGTACGGGGATGCCGTCCGCGCCAACGAACTCGCCATCCTGGCCGACGAGGACTACATCACCCAGTGCCGCGCGCAGGGGCTGTACCCGATGGGCTACTACCCCCACAACGTCCATTTCCTCTGGTGGTCCGCCACGATGGACGGCCGCGCCACGATGGCCATCGACGCCGCGCGCAAGGTGGCGGCCAAGATTCCCGACGCGATGCTCAAAGAGATGCCGATGCTCGCGGGCTTCCGGGTCATTCCCGCCTATCGCGCTGACGAGGTTCGGCCGATGGGACGAGGTGCTGCCGGGAGCCCGCGCCCCCGCCGGCACCCCCTTCTACGAGGGCATCTGGCACTATGCGCGGGCCTCGCGTTCCTCGGCAAGGGACAGGCGCTCGACGCGGAGGGCGAGTTGGTCGCCGTCCGCAAGGCGCTCTCGAGCCCCGATCTCGACGCGCCGCTGTTCTCGCCGAACACGATGAGGGCCGTCCTGGCCATCGCCCCCGAGGTGCTCGCCGGAGAAATCGCTGCGGCCCGGAGAGACTACGCGGCCGCCGTCGCTCACCTCGAGCGCGCCGTGCGGCTCGATGACGGGCTCGTCTACACGGAGCCGGCCGAGTGGCACTATCCGCCGCGTCACGCTCTGGGCGCCGTGCTGCTCGAGGCGGGCAGGCCCGCGGAGGCCGAAACCGTCTACTGGGAGGACCTCAGGAGAAACCCCGAGAACGGCTGGGCCCTCACGGGCCTGCTGCAGGCGCTGAAGACGCTGGGGCGCACGCAGCGACGCGGGTCTCATCGCCGCGAGGCTCGATGCCGCCTGGCGCCGGGCCGACCTGCGGCCCAACGCGTCCCGCATCTCCGCCACGACGCTCATCGTGAGCGCAGCCCGTCCGCCGATGATGCATCAGCGAGGCCCTTCGACACGCTGACGCCGGTTCAGCCTCCCGCCGCGGCTGGCAGCATGGCTCCTCAGCTGGCGGCATCCTCCGACGGACGGGTCTTCCTGAGCTGGCTCGAGCCTGCGGCGCAGGGTGCGACGCGGTTCCGGCTCGCGCAGTGGAGCGCAGGCGCGTGGGACTCCCGCGCGGACATCGTCCGGGGCACGAACCTCTTCGCGAACTGGGCCGATGTGCCGTCCGTCTTTGCCGCGGGCGACGGCAGGCTCCTGGCCCACTGGCTCGAGAAGACCGGCGCGCCGGCGCATGCCTATGGCATCCGCGTGAGCGAGTCGGAGGATCACGGGCGAACCTGGTCGCCTCCCATCACGCCCCATCGTGACGCATCGCTCACCGAGCATGGATTCCTCTCGTTTTTCGACACGCCGGACGGCGCCGTCGGCATGGTATGGCTCGACGGCCGCCAGACTGCCGCGGGGCCGGCGGAGCGCTCGAAGGCCCCCGCTCAGCCATGGTCATGGCGGCGGGGCTGGCGCGATGACGCTCCGGTCGACAGCCCTGCGGCGCGGCGCGGCGCCGGGAGCGGACGTGCTCGTCGACGCGCGCGTGTGCGACTGCTGTCCGACGGCCGCAGCCCGCACGAGCCGCGGTGCCATCGTGGCCTACCGCGACCGATCGGACGTCGAGGTCCGCGACATCAGCATCGCCAGGCTCGTGGACGGCAGTTGGCAGCCAGGAGGGACGGTGCATCCCGACGCGTGGGACGATCAACGGATGTCCGGTCAATGGCCCGGCGCTGGCGTCGATGGGCGACCGCGTGGCGGTGGCGTGGTTCACCGCCGCCCGAGACGAGGGCCGGGTCTCCGTGGCGTTCTCCGCGGACGGCGGCGCCACGTTCGGCGAGCCGGTTCGGGTCGATGGCGGCGGAGCACTGGGCCGCGTGGATGTCGAACTGCTGCCGGACGGGAGCGCGGTCATCCTGTGGATCGCACTCGCCCAGGGGAAGGCGGAACTCCTGGCCCGGCGCATCTTCGCCGATGGCCGGCGCGGCCCGTCTGCGGTCGTCGCTCGCGTCAGCTCAGACCGTTCGAGCGGTCATGCCCGTGTGATTCGCAGCGGCAACCAGCTGTACTTCGCGTGGCGGGAGCCGGCCCCGTCGTCCCGCGTGCGTTGCCGCCGTCGCCGGCGTGCCGGAGGACGCGGTGCGTTAGGCCCCGGTCATGATGCCGCCGTCGATGGTGAGCGAGGTGCCCGTCGTCCAGCCTGATTCGTCCGACGCCAGGAACAGCGCGGCGCGGGCGATGTCGTCGGGAGACCCGAGGCGTTTCATGAGGGTCTTCTGTGCGACGTCCGAGACGGCCCTGGCCGGGTCCGGAAACGCCGAGGCCGAGTCCCAGATGAGCGGTGTGTCCACCGGGCCCGGGCGACAGCACGTTGACGCGGATGTCCGGGCCGTAGTCGATGGCCGCCTGCCGGACCAGGGCCAGGAGCGCGCCCTTGGAGGCGCAGTAGGCCGCGTGGTTCGGGAACCCCTTCAGCGCCGCGATCGACCCGCCGATGACCACCGAGCCCCCGCCGCGCGCCTTCATGGCCGGCAGGCCGGCGCGGAGCAGGTAGAAGACCGCGTCGAGGTTGACGGCGAGGGTCTGCCGCCACGTGTCGAGCGGCACGCCGGTGATGGAGCCGAGGCCGAGCATCCCCGCGAAGCAGACGATCGTGTCGAGGCCGCCGAACTCGCGGCGCGCACCGCTCCACGAGCCTGTCGCTGGTTTCGGGAAGGCTGACATCGCCGGGCACGAACGCGACCCGGCCGCCGTCGGCCCGGATCTGCTCCTCGAGCGCGCGCCCGCGGGCCTCGTCGCGGCCGCTCGCCACGATGGCGGCGCCCTCGCGCGCGAAGAGCAGGGCCGTCGCCCGGCCCATGCCGCTGGTGGCCCCGGTGATGATCGCCGTCCGCCCGTTCATCCGTTGCATGGCGGGGACCAGTCTACTCCGGCGGATGCGTCGCGGACACGTGCGCCGCGCGCCTACCGCTTGTGCATGCGGATTTCCCTGCCGCCGTGCCCGAACTCCACGCGGTCCATCATCTGGCTGATCAGGAAGATGCCGCGCCCATGGTCCGAGAAGAGCTGCTCGGCGGCGACGGGCGTGGGCACCTGGGCGGGATCGAATCCCGGGCCCGGGTCGCGAACGACGATAATCATCCCCAGGTCTTCGTCACAGGCCACCGAGAGCTGCACGGTCTTGCTCGGGTTGTGGGCGCATCCGTACCGCACGGCGTTCGCCAGCGCCTCGCGGAGCGCGGTTTCGATCTCGAACTCCTTGCCCTGGGCGCAGCCCACGTCGCGAGTCAGGGCCAGCACGCGATCGACGACGGGCGAGATGGCCGCCGCGTCGCCGGGCAGTTCCACGTCGAGGCGAACCGCGAGGTTGTCGCACTCGAACTCGATCGGCGCGGCGGCGTCTTCGGGCGAGGCGGAATCGATCTGCACGTTGATCTCGTTCCTGCGGACCACTCCTCCTGCCTGGGCGGGTGGCACGCGCGTATCCCTTGCGTTGATGAAACTAGGCTATCCCACTTCGGCCCGTCGCGGCGAGCGGATCGGGTATCAGGCTCATCGGGCGTTCGCGCGTGCTTCGAGCGCGTGCCACCAGTTGAGCACCACGTGCAGTGTCGCGGTGCTCCTGGGGTCGTCGTTGCGCATCATCACGAGGCGCGTGCCGTCTGGTGACACGTCGAAATCCCGTCCCGTAGCAAGGTAGCGGCCGGAGAAGAGCACCCTGGGCGTGCCGAGCGTGAAGCCCGAGGCCGCGTCAACGTCGGTCTCCAGGACCTGGTCCCCGCGCCGGAAGTAGAGCCGGCGGCCGTCACGCGACCAGATCGCGTTGAATCCTCCGCCCCCCTGGGAGACGAGCCACTTGCCCCCGCGTCCGGGGAACGGCTGGACATACACTTCGGGCTGCCCGGACTCGTCGGAGTTGTAGGCCATCCATCGCCCATCGGGAGAGAGGCGCCCGGCCCACTCGTTGGCAGCCGTCTGCAGCCACGGTTTCGCGGCGCGGTCACCCTCGAGCGACAACGTCCAGATGTCCTCGGCGGTGTCCTTCGCCTTTGTGCTGAAGACGAGCGTCCGGCCGTTCGGCGACCACGACTGAGGATCGGGCCAGATGGGTGTCGGGCTGGCCCAGAGCAGTTCGGCCTGCGCCTGGCCGTCCACTCGCTGGCGATAGATGCCGAACTCGGACGCGCCCCGCTTCGAGCCGAACGCCACGGCGCTGCCATCGGGGGTCCACACGGGATCGCGGCTGTAGCCTTCGAACGTGAGGCGCGTGAGCGTGCCCCGGCCCGTGTCGGCGAGCCATACGCTCGCCGGCGAGTACGGGCCAGCCTCCTCGATCGTCAGGGCCACGCGCCGGCCGTCCGGCGACAGGTGCAGGTCTTCGTAGCCGCGGCGCAGGTCGTTGACCGGCTGAACCGCCCCCGTGCGATCGACCCACACCAGAGAATAGTCGAGTGGCCGCGCCTGAACCGGGCGCATACGCGAGCGTGCCGCTCGCCGAGACGTCGAACTGGCCGGCTCGCACGCCCTCGACGACAACCACGGGCGGCGCCGGCCGGTCCGGCGCCGGCCGGGTCGAAAGGCGCGGCCGACAGCGCGCCGCCCTGCACGAACACGAGGTGACCGGTCGCCGCGTCCGGTGCCGCCGGCACGTAGCGGGCGAAATCGGCGCCTTCCTGGACCGTGCGCCGGGCACCCGACGCGGCGTCCACCATGACGATGTCCGAGGTTTCGCGGCTCCAGGCGACGACCGTGACGAGCACCGCGCGGCCCCCAGGCAGCCACTGCGGCCATCGGTGTGAATTGTCACCGGCCGCGAAGTCGAGCGTGGTGAGGGCACGTGGCGTACCGCCCCCGTCGGACACGAGAAAGACGCCCGACGTGTCGCTGGGAGCGAAGGCGATCTCGCCCGACGGACTCCAACTGGCGCCGCAGCCTGTGGGTGCATCCGCGAGGATGGCGGGCGTGCCGCCGGCGATCGGCGCTTTCTTCAGCTTCCCGTCGGCGAAGAACCCGACCCACTGCCCGTCGGGAGAGAAGAACGGGAGGCGGGCGCCCTCGGTGCCGGGCAGCGCCCGCGGCGTGAGATCGGCCATTGCGCGCGCGTAGAGCCTCGTGCTGCGGCCGTCGGCGGCGACGTAGACGAGCTGCTGTCCGTCGGGCGCCACCGCGATCGGGCCTTCATTGGTGCCGGGAATGTCGAGCGTGACGAGCGGCGCGGAATCCGGGAGCGCAATGGTGAAGTGGCCCGCGGCCGGTGCGGGACGCGGCGCCGGCTTGAGCAGCGCCGCACCGGCGACCACCAGCGCGGTGCCCGCGAGGGAGGGCCAGAACCACCGGGCGAAGCGTGCGGCGGACGGCGGCGCCTCCGGCTGGAGCGTCGCGACGGGCGGCTCGGTCTCGTCGAGTTCGAGTCGCGCGTCGCCGATCGCGCTCAGGCGCTTGCGCGGGTCCTTCTCGATGCAGCGGCGCAGTAGCCGGCGGACGGACGGCGGCGTCGCCGCCGGGAGGGCCGACCAATCGACGTCCTGGCGCAGCACGGCGGCGAGGATGTCAGAGGTGTCCTCTCCCTCGAACGCGCGGCGGCCGGTCAGCATCTCGTAGAGCACGACGCCGAAGGCCCAGATGTCGGCGCGGCGATCGACCGCCTTGCCGCGCGCCTGCTCGGGCGCCATGTAGGCGGCGGTGCCGAGGATCATCCCCAGTCCCGTGCCTGGCTCGCCGTAGCCTTGGCGAAGGCGGCCTGGCCGTCAGGGTGGGGGAGTTGCATCGCGTCTCGCCGACTCGGCGGCCGGAGTCTTGCGACCTCGCGGCGTCCAGCGCCTTCGCCAGTCCGAAGTCGAGCACCTTCACCGTGCCGTCGGCGCGGACCTTGATGTTCGCGGGCTTGAGGTCGCGGTGGACGATGCCCTGCTCGTGCGCGGCCTCGAGCGCGTCGGCGATCTGCCTCGCGATCGGCAGCGCGTCGGCGAGCGGAATCCCCGCGCCTGCGGCGCCGAGTCGAGCCGCCGGAGAGGTCCTCGCCCTCGACGAGCTCCATCACCAGGAAGCTGACGCGGTCGGGACTCGACTCGGGATCGGGACTCGGGAGGTCCTCCTCGACGATGCCGTAGATCTGCGCGATGTTGGGGTGGTTCAACGCGGCCAGTGTCTGCAGCCTCACGCGTGAACCGCGCCAGCCGATCCGCATCGCCAGCCATCGCGGCGGGAAGCACCTTGATCGCGACGTCGCGGTTCAGCTTCGTGTCGCGCGCGCGATACACCTCACCCATTCCGCCTACGCCAAGCTCGTCGAGGACTCGGTACGAGCCCAAAGTATCTCCGGGCTTCATCGAGTCCTCTCCTTGGCTACGGCGAGACCTCGCCGTAGCTCGCCCATCAGATGCCAACGCGAGCGGAGGCGGGCCGCCTTCGCCCAGCGGAGTCGACGATCTCGTGGCGGCCGAGGCGGAGTCCTGGTGCGAGCGGCATCGGCGTTCGTCAGGGCCCGAGGCCTCGCCGAAGCTCCGTGTTCGTCAAGCGGAGCGGAGGCGGGCCGCCCGCGCCGAGCGCGGCGACGATCTCGTAGTGCCGAGGCGGATCCTGGTCGGGCGAGGGTCATCGGCGTTTCACCAGGGCCCCCCAGTCGGTCAGCAGTGTGATCGGCGAAGCGTCGCGCTCGGCCAACCGTTCGCGCACCAGGAACCGCTCGCCGTCCGGCGCGACGGCGTAGGTCCACCCCGTGAATTCGACGATCCGGAAAAGCGCCGTCGGCGTCCCGACCGAGAAGGTGCTGGAGGATGCCTCTACTGGAACGGCTGTCAGCACGTTGTCCGGCGTCTTGAAGAACAGCTCGGCGCCCTTCGGATGCCATCGCGGCTGCGTGCCACCGTCGCGAGAGACCTGAAACCGGGAACCGCGAGCGTCGGGGAATGGCGCGACGAACACTTCATAGCGCCCCGACTCGTCCGACGCCCATGCCAGCCAGCGGCCATCGGGCGATACCTGGCCGTCGAGTTCATCCGCCGGCGTACCGACGACGGACGTCGCCTCTCCTCCGCCTGCGGTCGGCCGAAGGAGGAGGTCGCTCCCTCCGTCCGCCTTCGGCGCCGTATACAGCATGGCCGCGCCGTCGCGGACCGAGGCCAGGGGGACGATGTAGCTCCCGGCCGTTTCCGAGAAGAGCTGCGTTTCCGACCCGCTCTTCAAGTCCCGTCTCATGAGGACTCCGACGTTTCCACTGGTGGACCCGAAGTACATCTGGCCGCCTTCGGCGGCGAACACGGGATTGCCGTCGTCGCCTGGCCGCACGAGACGGCTCTCGCTGCCACGTTCCAGATCGTAGAGCCAGATGTCGGCTTCGCTCGTCCCCTCGTCGACGCGAGCGACGGCCGCCAGCCGCCCGTCGCGTGACAATGCCAGCCCTCCGTATCCGGAGAGGATGCCCGGCGTGCCGAGTTCGCCGAGGCGGCGTCCGGAACGATCGCGCCAGACAAGCTGCGACAGATCCCTCTGGCGCCCGGTGAGAAACGCGAGGATCCCCGACCCGCCCGCCGAGAAGACCCCGTACGAGAACCGCCGGTTGTACAGCACGTCGCCCACGAGCGCCGTCGGCTCGCCGCGCGTTTCCCGGCGCGCCGGATCGAACGGCTGAGCCACGAGCGCCCCGTCTCGAACGTAGAGCAGATGCCCGTCGGCATAGACGGCATTCGTGGCGAGTTCGACGAGCCGGGCCACCGGCTGCGTGGTGCCGAGGCGCCCCACCAGCACGGCCGAGGCGCCTGTCCGGGGTCCGTAGGGCGCCGGCCGGTCGAGATAGATGAAGTGCTCACCGTCGGGCAGGAACTGCGGGAAGCGGTGCGTGCCGAGGAGTTCCTTGCCAGTCGTGGTGACCTCGACCGCCTTGCCGCCATGCTCCGAGACCGTCCACAGCGAGCCCCGCTGGTATGGTGCAAAGAGGATCGTGCCGTTCGGGCTCCAGGTGCCGCCGCGCGCGTCGCGCGCCACGGCCAGCCGGCGGACGGCGCCTCCCTCGGCAGGGATCGTCGACAGAGCGCCCCACGTGAAGAAGCCGATGTGCTTGCCGTCTGGAGACCAGAACGGCCGGTGCCCGCCTTCGGTTCCAGAAAGAGGCTTGGCGACTCCGGAGGGGAGGTCGAGAACCCAGACATGCATCGGTCCGGCGCCCTCCCGGGCGCCGAACGCCACGCGCCGGCCGTCGGGGGAGAGCGCGGGCATTCCGGATCGCTCGCCGTCGAGCTCAATCGAGACTCCGGCCGGGAGCGGCAGCGTGGCGCGCACCACCCGAGGCGGGGGAGTCGGTGCTGCGGGCCGCCACAGCACCGCCGCACCCGCCGCAAGCAGCGACAGCACCGTGGCGGTCCAGGCGACGAACTCGCGGCGGCGAACCCGGCGATCGGGGACGCTCGGGGCGGCAGCCGGTGCCGCGCCAGCCAACTCGGTCTCGTCGAGTTCGAGACGCGCGTCGCCGATGGAGCTCAACCGCCTGCGCGGGTCCTTCTCGAGGCAGCGGCGCAGCAGCCGGCGGACCGACGGCGGCGTGGCGCCGGGCAGCGCCTTCCAGTCGGGCGTCGCTCTTCAGCACCGACGCCAGCGTGTCCGACACGTCGTCGCCGGCGAACGCGCGGCGGCCGGTCAGCATCTCGTAGAGCACGACGCCGAAGGCCCAGATGTCGGCGCGCTTGTCGACGGCCTTGCCGCGCGCCTGCTCGGGCGCCATGTAGGCGGCGGTGCCGATGATCATGCCCAACTGCGGTGCCTGGCTGCGCCGTGAAGCCGTCGGCGAAGGCGGCCGCAGTCGAGGGTAGGCCGGCCGCTTCAGGGCCGGCGGGCACGCCGTGGCGCTGGAGCCCCGAGGCCTTGACAGCGGAGTCCAGCGCCTTGGCGAGCCCGAAGTCGAGCACCTTCACCGTGCCGTCGGCGCGCACCTTGATGTTGGCGGGCTTCAGGTCGCGATGGATGATGCCCTGCTCGTGCGCGGCTTCGAGCGCGTCGGCGATCTGCCGCGCGATGGGCAGCGCCTCGGCGAGCGGTATCGCGCCGCGCGCGATGACCGCGGAGAGATCCTCGCCCTCGACCAGTTCCATCACGAGGGCGTGGACGTGCGCGGGCTGATCCTCTTCGATGACGCCGTAGATCTGCGCGATGTTCGGGTGGTTGAGCGACGCGAGCGTCTGCGCTTCGCGCGTGAAGCGCGCGACGCGCTCGGCGTCGTGCGCGAACACGTCGGGCAGGATCTTGATCGCGACGTCGCGGTTGAGCTTCGTGTCGCGCGCGCGATACACCTCGCCCATTCCGCCTTCGCCCGAGCGGGTCGACGATCTCGTAGCTGCCGAGCCTGTTGCCGGGTGAGAGACTCATGGACGTTGTGCCACCCGCGCGATGCCAAGCGCTGCCTGCCAGTTGACGACCAGGGTGATCGGCGGTTGGTCCGTCTTCCGGCTCGCGCCGACCAGGAACCGCTGCCCGTCGTCGGCCACCGCATACGTGAAGACGGGGGTGTTACCTGACGATGGAATGCCCTTGAAAAGCGGCGTGGGCGCCGAGCGCTCGTCGATGGCTGCCGCCCCTCGCCCCACCACGCCGGCCCCGAACGACACGACCATCAGCGTGCCGTCGACCGCGCAGTAGTAGAGCTCACGTCCGTCGCGGCGCCAGCGCGGCATCGACCCGCCGTTGGTCGATACCTGCCACACGGCCCCGCTGGCGGGCACGGTTCCGACGAACACCTCCGACTGTCCCTGCTGGTCGCTCGTGTACGCGAGGAGGCGCCCGTCCGGAGAGAACTGCGCGAGCGCCTGGATTCCGGGGGCCGTCATCAGCGGAACCGGACGATGGTCCCCGGCGAGCGGCAAGAGGGCCAGATCGAACGCCTCGTCGCTGAACACCAGGAACCGGCCGTCGGGCGACCAGTCCCACGGGTACAACGTCTCGCTGGCTTGCAGCAGCACCTCTTCGGCGCCGCCCCTGTCGGCACGGCGCCGACGGATCTCGTACTTCGGAAAGCCCACCAAATCATACGTGGTGTAGATCAGGTCGCGGCCATCGGGTGACCACAACGGATAGGCCCAGCCAGGGTCCGGCCCGAACGTGAACCGCGAGGGTTCGCCGCCCGGCAACGACTGGACCCACACGTCCGCGGGCGGGCCGGCGCCGTACGCGACCCGCGTCGATCCGCGTGCCAGAGAGATGCCCCGCATCTCCCGCGACTCCCCGTTGATGGCCCCGAGCCGCTGCCCCGCACGATCGACCCAGATGAGTTCGCCGCTCTGCGACCAGTCGCTGCTGAACGCCAGCAAGCCTGCCGGCGACACCGAGAAGGCACCCGAGCCGGTATTCGGCCCAGAGCCGACGGCATCGGCCACCGGCATCGCGTCCCCGGTCGTCCGTCGAGCTGCCGGATCGAACGGCTGCGCCATCAGCGTGCTCTGACGCCGGTACAGCAGGAAACCCGTCCGTCCGGCGGGCCCCGGCGCGTACATGGCTTGATCGACGCCGTCCAGCACGCGGACCGGCGCGCCGCCGTCAATCGTGCCGACGTAGATACCGGCGGCCTCCGGTGACGGCGTCAGGTACTGGAAGAGGAAACCGCGACCGTCCGGGAGGAATTGCGGATACCGGTGGTAACGGTTGGACTCGGCTGCTGGCACCTGGGTTACCGCCGTCGGCTGACCGCCCTGGGCGTCCACGCGCAAGAGTCCCCTCCTGCCCTGCGCGGAGCTGAACACGACGACGTGGTCCGGGCCCCAGGTTGCCCCTCGCGCATCGGGCGCATCACAGATCTTCTGCACCGTCCCGCCATCGCGCGCCACTTTCTTGAGCTGGCCGTCCGCGAAGAACCCGATCCACGCGCTGTCGGGCGACCAGAAGGGGTAGCTCGCGCCGTCGCTGCCTTCGATCCGGCGAAAGCTCTCCGAGTCGAGCGGCCGGACCCACAACTCCCCCGCCGAGGAGATGACCAGGAAGCGTCCATCGGGCGACAGCTGGAACCCTTGTCCACGGCGCGTCTGGCTGGACGACTCGGGCGTTTCGACGTGGAAGCGGATCGTCCGGTCCGGCGCGCGCGGTGCCGGCCGGAACTGGCCGACCGCCAGCGTGGCGGCAGCGACCAGTGATGCCGCGGCAATCGCCCACGGCACCCAACGCCGCCGCGACGGCCGGTGGGCCTCCGCCGGGGCGAGGCCGGCCGCAGGCTCAACCTCGTCGAGTTCAAGGCGCGCGTCACCGATGGAGCTCAACCGCTTGCGCGGGTCCTTCTCG
>CAWICP010000008.1:0-115056 GCA_963834645.1 uncultured Acidobacteriota bacterium | reverse complement strand
GGTCGAGCCGCCGCGCGGTGAGCACGAGGTCGAAGCCCTCGCTCGCGAAGACCTCCGCGATGGCTTGCCCGATGCCGGCGGACGCGCCGGTGACCAGGACGGTGCGCGGAGGCGTGGCGTCGCTCATCCGGCCCAGTCTACACGAAGGCCGGCTGGCCGGGGCGCGCAGCCGCTATACTGGAAGGATGCCTGAACACCGAACGGCCCGTCCGTCCGTGGCCAACCCCGCCCGCCGCAACATCGCCATCATCGCGCACGTCGATCACGGCAAGACGACGCTCGTCGACGCGCTGCTGTTCCAGAGCGGCACGTTCCGCGCCAACGAGCGGGTGGCCGAGCGCGCCATGGACAGCATCGACCTCGAGCGCGAGCGCGGGATCACGATCATGGCCAAGAACACGGCCGTGCACTACGGCGGCGTGCTCATCAACATCGTCGACACGCCCGGCCACGCGGATTTCGGCGGCGAGGTCGAGCGCACCCTGTCGATGGTGGACGGCGTCCTGCTGCTCGTGGACGCCTCCGAGGGCCCGCTGCCGCAGACGCGCTACGTGCTGCGCAAGGCCCTGGAGCGACGCCTCGCGCCGATCGTCGTCATCAACAAGATCGACCGCCAGGACGCCCGGACGAAGGAGGTGCTCAACGAGGTCTACGACCTGTTCATCGATCTCGACGCCACCGAGGAGCAGCTCGACTTCCCCGTGCTCTACACCAACGCCAGGGCCGGGACGTCGACGACGGACCTCGACGCGCCGTCGCCGGACCTCCGCCCGCTCTTCGACGCGGTCCTCGCCCACGTGCCCCCGCCGGCGGGCGACCCCGACGCGCCGCTGCAGATGTTCGTGGCGAACCTCGATTCGAGCGACTACGTCGGCCGCATCGCCGTGTGCCGCATCTTCAACGGCCGGGTCCGGCTCGGCGACCAGGTGGCCATCAGCAAGGTGGACGGGGTCCTGCTGCCCACGCGCGTCACCAAGCTGTTCGCGTTCGACGGGCTCAAGCGCATCGACGTCGAGGAGGCCGCGGCGGGCGACATCGTCTGCGTCGCCGGGATCGCCGACATCACGATCGGCGAGACGATCACCGACGCCGAGCACCCGGACCCGCTGCCGCCGCTGGCGATCGACGAGCCGACCGTGTCGATGATCTTCGGCGTCAACACCTCGCCGATGGCCGGCCGCGACGGCCAGTTCGTCACCTCCCGCCAGCTCCGGGACCGGCTGAACAAGGAGCTGCTCGGGAACGTGTCCATCCGCCTCGAGGACACCGACTCGCCGGAGCAGATCCGCGTCATCGGCCGCGGCGAGCTCCAGCTCTCGATCCTCATCGAGATGATGCGCCGCGAGGGGTACGAGTTGCAGGTGTCGCGGCCCGAGATCGTCACCCGCGAGGTGAAGGGCAAGGTGGTGGAGCCGGTCGAGAGCCTCATGATCGACGTGCCGGAGGTCCACCAGGGAGTCGTGATCGCCCAGGTCGGCAGCCGCCGGGGCACGATGACCAGGATGGTCAACCACGGCAGCGGCCGGGTCCGCCTCGAGTTCGAGATCCCCACGCGCGGCCTGATCGGGTTCCGCTCGCAGTTCCTCACCGACACGCGCGGCACGGGGATCATGAACCACCTCTTCCACGAATGGCAGCCGTGGTTCGGCCCGATTCCCGCGCGCGCCACCGGGGCGCTGGTCGCCGACCGTGCGGGCGTGAGCACCGCGTACGCGATCTACAACCTCCAGGAGCGGGGCGAGATCTTCATCAGCGCGGGCACGGCGGTCTACGAGGGCTTCATCGTGGGCGAGAACGCCCGGGCGAACGACCTCGACGTCAACGTGACGAAGGAGAAGAAGCAGACCAACATGCGGGCGTCGACCGCCGACGAGGCCATCCGCCTCGTGCCGCCGCGCGTGCTCGGCCTCGAGCAGGCGATCGAGTTCATCAACGAAGACGAGTTTGTCGAAGTGACGCCGAAGTCCATCCGCGTGCGCAAGCGCGTCCTCGCGGCGAACATGAGGCCGAAGAACAGGGAGTAGACAGTAGGCAGAAGCCAGAAGTCAGTAGGAATGCCTGTGCACGCTGCGCGGTCAGCTTGACGCCGCGATCGCTGTATTCTCTGGCTACTGGCTTCTGACTACTGGCTACCTTCCCGTGTGCAGATCGATGATCCGCTCGATCGCCCGCCGGCACACGCGGCAGAATCCCACGTCGTCGCGCGTGAACATGATGCAGTCGGTTTCGGGCCGGTAGAGCCCCTTCGGCTCGTACGACGCGCCCTCGAACGCGCCCACCTTGCCCGAGTGCGCCATCGACGACAGGAACGTCGTTTCCCACGCCTGCTGCGTGGCAAACAGCGCGTCCATCGCGGATTCCGGTGCGCCCGATGCGCGGAGGCGCCGCCGCTCGGCCTGGATCTCGGCCGAGCGCTTCTCGTACACCGCTTTGTCCCAGGGCGTCGGCAGCGGCGTGCCGGGCTCGACGAGGTCCTTCCACTTCAGCGCCGCCGGATCGTGGAGCGCCGTCACGTTCGGCTCCCACGGCTCGGTCAACTCCGCCGCGCCGGTCTCGTACGCGACGTCCGACGTGTAGTACTCGTCGCCGAGGCCGGCGAAGTGGTGGCCGAACTCGTGCGCGAAGATGTAGGCGGCCGATCCGCTGTCGACCGCCACGGCGGCGTGGTCGTTGAAGATCCCGCCGCCGCCGTAATAGCGATCGTTGATGAGCACCTGCACGGCGTCGTACGGGGCGGCCGACGCGACGTCGCGCCAGCCGCGGTTGTCGAGCGCCAGGGCGTAGCGCTCGCTGTCGAAGACGTTGAACTCGCTGCCCACCCGCGTCCGCCGCATCGCGCCCGTGCGGGGATTGTGGACGCCGCTCTCGGCTTCCGCGACGGCGATCGCGCGCACGTTGAAGTCGCCGCGCCGGCTCCGGTACGGCTCGAGCGTGAACATCCGCTCGACCAGCCGCCGCGCGTCGGCCAGGAACTTCGTCATCTGCGCCTCGGGGTAGCCGTCACCGATGAGCAGCAGGTCGACGTGCGTCTCGGGCGGCCCGCTCTCCCACAGCGTCCAGACCTTGCCGGCCGGCGTCAGGCGCGCCCGGTTCACCTGCCTCGACGCCGGGTCGATGATGGCGGACCAGAACTCGTGAAACGCGTTGAGCCGATCGCGCTTCTTCAGCACCACCTGCACGGGCGATTTCGGCCAGGGAAACCGCAGCGTGCCGGAGAAGGTCCGGTGGATCGCGCGCGCGTCCGGCGTGGTCTCCCATTCTCCATACAGACTCGCGAATCCCCGCGAGAAGAGCACGCGGTTCGTCCCGCGGTCGATGACTTCGAACAGGTACTTGCCCAGATTGGTATCGTCGACCAGGTTGGTCCGGCTCCCTGGCCAGGGGCCGTCGTTCACGACGCGGTCCAGCGCGACGGCTTCGACGCCCGGGCCTCCCGTCTGCAGGTAGTCGACGCGCATCGTGTCGCCGGTGAACGCCGTCTCGTAGGGCGTCACCGACGTCAGCGGGACTCCGACGGCAAGGACACCGGCGATGATGACGGATCCGAAGAGCACCCGGCGCATGAGCAGCCTCCGTGACCGGGAGCATCGTCCCGGACCGGCGCAGTATAGTGCAGCGCGATGCGCCTTCTGGCTTCTGACCATCGTCAGTGGGCCCTTCTGGCTTCTCTGCTTCTGAACGGCCGCGAGCGTCCCGAGTTCCCGCTCGACGGTATGATCCCTGTCGCGAGGGCTCATGTTCGGACGACAGACGACAGGATCGGTGGTGTGCACGTCGTGCGGGCGCCTGGTGGGCGTGAACGACGAGACCTGCTACAACTGCGGTCGGCGGAACCCGGGGCTCTGGGGATTTGGCCCCGCTCCTGCGCAAGCTCGGCAACGACCTCGGGTTCGTGCCGCTGATCATGTGGGGATCGACGGGGCTGTACGTGGCGATGCTGCTCATGTCGGGCAGCGGCATCCGGATGAACGGCGTCTTCTCGTTCCTGGCGCCGAGCACGACGAGCCTGTTCCTGTTCGGCGCAAGCGGCGGCATGCCGGTCTTCCAGTACGACCGGTGGTGGACGGTCCTCAGCGCGGGGTGGCTGCACAGCGGCGTCCTGCACATCCTGTTCAACATGATGTGGGTGCGGCAGCTCGGGCCGGTGTGCGCCGAGATCTTCGGCCCCGGCCGGATGGTGATCATCTACACCGTGGCCGGGGTCACGGGATTCGCCGCCAGTTCGTTCGCGTGGCTGTTCTTCGGGGGCATCCCGATTCTGGGCGGCGCCGGGTTCACCGTCGGGGCCTCGGCGGCCATCTTCGGCCTGCTCGGGGCCATCGTGTTGTACGGCCAGCGTTCGGGCAGCAGCATGGCCAAGCGGGAAGGCCTCCAGTACGCGCTCATGATGGGCATGTTCGGCCTGATCATGCCTGGCATCGACAACTGGGCTCACGCCGGCGGGTTCGCCGGCGGCTGGCTGATGGCGAAGATCCTCGACCCGCTCAAGCCGGAGCGGATGGATCACCTCGCGCTGGCGGTCGTCTGCGTCCTCGTGACGGTGCTGTCAATCGCGGCGTCCATCCTCCACGGCTTCTCGCTCTTCGCCGGCGCGGTAGACTGGCAGGCAGAAGACAGCGGGGGTGGCGCGATGCAGCGTGCCACCCCCGTCGCAGTCTCGTCGAATCCCGAACCGAATCCCGAATCCCGCCTGCCCGCCGAAGCCGCCCGGCAGCCGTTCGGCGAAGGCCGAAGTCCCGAGCCCCTACTTCACGTTCTTGAGAATCGCCAGCAGGAAGTCCCAGTACTTCTCGACCGTGTCGATGTGGATCTTCTCGTCGGGCGAGTGCACGCCCTCGAGCGTCGGCCCGAACGACACCATGTCCATGCCGGGGTACTTCTCGCCGATGATGCCGCACTCGAGGCCCGCGTGGACGGCCTTCACCTCGGGCTCCTTGCCGTACAGCTCCTTGTAGGTCGCGATCGCGGTCTTGAGGATCGGCGAGTCGAGGTTCGGCTTCCAGCCGGGGTAGCCGTCCGAGCCGGTCACCGTCGCGCCCGCGAGCTCGAAGATCGCGCGGACACCCTGGGCGATCTCGACGATTTCCGACGCCACCGAGCTGCGCTGGCTCGTCGAGACGGCGATCTCCTTCTTGCCGGTCGTGATGACGCCGAGGTTCGTGGAGGTCTCGACCAGGCCGGGGATGTCGGCGCTCATCTTGACGACGCCGTGCGGCAGGCCGGCGAGCGCCATGGTCAGCTTCTTCTGCACGCCCTTCTTGAGGACCTTGCCGCGGCCCTTGAACGGCGCCGCGGTGATCTCCGGCGACGGATCGACCGACGCCGAGAGCTCGGCGCTGCACAGATCGTGCATCGCCGACACGACGGCCTTGGCCTCGTCGAGCTTCTTCTTGGGGACGAAGACGAGCGCCACCGCGTCGCGCGGGATCGCGTTGCGCTTGTTGCCGCCGTCGATGCGCGAGAGCCGGGCGCCGAGCGGCGCGAGCTGCAGCAGCACGCGGTTCAGGATCTTGATGGCGTTGCCGCGGCCCTTGTCGATCTCGAGGCCCGAGTGGCCGCCGCGCAGGCCGCCCACCTTGATCTCGAGGCCCACCGTGCCGGCCGGCGCGGCTTCCGTCTCGAGCGGCCACGTGCCCATCGTGTCGCGCCCGCCCGAGCACCCGACATACAGGGCGCCTTCTTCCTCGGAGTCGAGGTTCAGCAGCGTCTTGCTCTGCAGGAACCCGGGCTGCAGGCTGTGCGCGCCGGTGAGGCCGGTCTCCTCGTCGATCGTGAAGAGGAACTCGAGCGGGCCGTGGACAAGCGACGCGTCGGCCATGATGGCCAGGCTCGTCGCCACCGCCACGCCGTTGTCGGCGCCGAGCGTCGTGCCGTCGGCCATCATCGTGTTGCCCTTGCGGACCAGCGTGATCGGGTCCTTCAGGAAGTCGTGCTTCTTGTCGGGCCGCTTCTCGGGAACCATGTCGAGGTGGCCCTGCAGGCACACCATCGGACGCTGCTCGAACCCCTTCGACGCGGGCTTGCGCACGACCACCGTGCCGGCCGTGTCCTGGGCGCACTCGAGCCCCAGCTTCTTGGCCGTGCCGACCACGAAGGCCGCCACGGCGGCTTCGTGCTTCGAGGGGCGGGGGATCTTCGAGATCTCGGCGAAGTACTTCCACAATCCGGCGGGTTTCAGTCCGTCAATCGCATTCGGCATGTCGGCGGCTCCTTTGCCAGGCGGGGCAGTTTGACTGTAGCACAACGGCAGCAGGGGCTCGGGACTCCGGGGCTAGTCGGGACGCGGCTATCGCCGCGATGGGTGGCCGGCACCCGGTACGCGGAGTCACGTCGCGTGCAGCGAGACGCCTAGCCCCTAGCGCCCAGCCCCTAGCCCCTACTAGAATGCCCCATGATCATTTCTCCCGAACTCCATTCCGCCGCCCTCATCGCCGTCCGCGACTGCATGGGCGTCCAGCCGGGCGAGCGCGTGCTGGTCGTCACCGACGCGCCGCTGCGCACCATCGGCTACGCCGTGTTCGAGGCCGCCCGCGGCCTCGGCAACGACGCCCTCCTCGTCGAGATGCCTCCCCGGCAGACCAACGGCGAGGAGCCGCCGGCTGAAGTGGCCGCGCTCATGACGCAGTTCGACGTGGTGCTGTGCCCGACGTCGAAGTCGCTGACCCACACCGACTCGCGCCGCGCCGCCAGCGCGAAGGGCGTCCGCGTCGCGACGCTGCCCGGCGTGACCGAGGAGGTGATGGTCCGGTGCATGAACGCGGACTACCACGAGATCGCCGCGCGCACGTTCCGCATCTGCGACATCATGCGCGCGACGAGGACGATCCGCGTCAAGGCGCCCGCCGGCACCGACATCACGATGCCCATCGAGGGCAGGGAAGCCCACGCGAGCTCGGGCGTGTTCCGCGAGAAGGGCCTCTGGGGCAACCTGCCGACCGGCGAGGCCTACCTGGCGCCGCTCGAGGGGCGGTCAAACGGCGTGGTGGTCGTCGACGGGTCGATGGCCTCGGTCGGCATGGTCGACGAGCCCATCCGCATCGTGGTGAAGGACGGCTACGCCACCGACATCACCGGCGGCGCGTCGGCGCGGCGGCTCGTCGAACTGCTCGAGCCGCACGGCAGGGACGGCCGGACGGTGGCCGAGTTCGGCATCGGCACGAACGACAAGGCCATCCTGACGGGCGTCATCCTCGAGGACGAGAAGGTGATGGGGACGATCCACATCGCCTTCGGCGACAACAAGTCGATGGGCGGCAGCGTGCGCGTGGCCAGCCACCTCGACGGCCTCGTCAAGCAGCCGACCGTCTGGTTCGACGACCGGCTCGTCATGGAGGACGGCCAGCTGCTCATCTGAGCGTGGAACCTCCCGGCCGGCCCGCTGCGTCTCCAGGTCGCGGGTGCGGCTGCGTTGCTCTCAACAGAGGTGGAATCGAGCGAGTTCGCCCCACTCGTCGAGCGCTGCCGGGCCGGCGACGGCATGGCCTGGGAGGCCTTCGTCCGCCAGTTCCAGGGGCGCGTGTTCGCCCTGGCCTACAGCTACGCGGGCGACCGCGAGGACGCCCGCGATCTCGCCCAGGAGATCTTCGTGCGGCTCTACGAGGCGCGCGGCCAGTGGCCGTCCGGCGACGAGTTCCTGCCGTGGCTCTTCCGCGTGGCCAGGAACCGCTCGGTCGACTACCTGCGCCGGCGCAGCGTGCGCCGGCCGGCCTCGACTGCCGACGACGCCGAGATCGCCGACACTGCCCGATCCCGCTCCCGGCGCCGAGGCGCAGGCGATCGCGTCGGATCGACGCAGTCTGCTCCATGCCGCACTTCGTGGTCTTTCGGCCATCAACAGGGAGATCGTCGTCCTGCGCGACGTGCACGGCCTGCCGATCCAGCAGGTGGCGTCGATCCTGGGCGTGCCGCTCGGCACGGTGAAGTCGCGCGCCAGCCGCGCCCGCGTGGAACTGGCGGCACGCGTCCTGGCCCTGTCGCGCGGGCGGGGTGACGCATGAACCGCATCACCTGCGACCACGTTCGCGCGGCGGTCCTCGATCCCGGCACCGTGCCGGGAGACTGGGTCCGCCGGCCCGACGCCGCCGCGCACATTCAGCAGTGCCCGGCGTGCCGGGACTGGCTCGACGGCTTCGCCGCCGGCGAACAGGCATGGGCCGCCGAGCCGGCCGACCGCTTTGCCGCGCAGGTCATCGCCCGGACGGCCGGTGTCGAGGCGGTCGTTCGCGACCTGCCGCTTCTGGCCGACATGGACCCCGGCCCGGGGTTCGCCGAGCGCGTGCTGATGGCGACCTCGCGCAAGCCCGCCACCGAGGGCTGGCGCGCCCGCGTCGCCGGCGCCTGGTGGGCCATGGTGCGCCGTCCGCGCTTCGCCTGGGAAGCCGCCTACGTGGCCACGGTGTGCTGGGTGCTCGTGTTCGGCAACCCGGTCGGCGCCATCGAGTGGAGCGCGACCAGCATCAGGGCCGTCGCGAGGGAACGCCTCGGGCCGCCGGTGAACGATCTGCGCGCGGACCTCGAAGCGTGGCGCGCGAGGATCGCGCCGGAACCGGCAGCTCCGGCGGGCGAGGCCGCCGGGCCGCAGGTCGAACCGGTCCCGCCCGTGGTCCGCGTGTGGGAGGCCGCCACCAATTGGCTGCGAGGCCTGACCGCGTCGGTCGTGAACGCGATCGCGCGCGCGTGGGAACGCGTGACCTCCTGGTCCGAGCAGCCCGCCGGCGGGCGGCCGGCGCCGCCGGGGGAACCTCCGGCCGATCCCGCGCGTTCTCCTCAGTGACGACTGCCGGAGACTGTTTCGAGGCCCGCGTCGCCGCGGCTCGACACGGCCGCGAGCGCGAGTCTGCAAACCGCGTGTGAGGAGCAACGATGACCAGCGACACCGACCAGATTGAACAGCCAACCGGCGTGCCCGGCGCGGCGCCGATTGGGCGCCGCGACCGCTTCGTCGACGACCCGCGCAAGAAGTCCGTGATGCTGGCCATGCTGCTGTCGGTCATGCCGGGGCTCGGACAGGTCTACGTGGGCTACTACAACCTCGCGTTCAGGAACATCCTCGTGATCTGCGGCCTGATCGCGATCCTCGCGACTGGTGACCTCGACGATCTCGAGCCCGTCATCGGGCTGTTCCTCGCGTTCTTCTGGCTGCACAACATCGTGGACGCCGGGCGGCGCGCCAGCTTCTACAACCAGGCCCTCGCCGGCCTCCGGCCGATGGAACTGCCGGAAGACGTCAAGGCGCCGCAGCAGGTCTTCGGTTCGCTCGCCGGAGGCGTGCTGCTCATCGTCGTCGGGCTGACGCTCTTTGCGAACACGATGTTCCGGATCCCGCTCGACTGGCTCGCCCAGTGGTGGCCGCTGGCCCTGGTCGGCGCAGGCGCCTGGCTCATCTACGCCGACCGGCGTGCGAAGGCCGCGGCTGCCGGAGCCGACCCGACCGAGTCGTAACTCCGCCCGGCCCCCGGCTGCCCGCCAGCCGCTATAATCCCCATCCGGAGAAGCCATATGGCTCAACGGATGGGGATTCTCGTTTCGATGCTCGTCTTCGCGTTCGCGAGCGCCTCGCCCGCCTCCGGGCAGGCGAAACCCGCGAAGCCGGCCGCCGCGCCGCCGGCGCTCTTCACCACGCCGCTGACACTCGAGCAGATGGCCGGGAAGCAGGCCGTCATCGAGACGACGGCCGGGCGGATTGTCATCGACCTCCTGCCAGACAAGGCGCCGAACCACGTCGGCTACTTCATCAAGCTGGCCGGGGAGGGCGCCTACAACGGCACGACGTTCCACCGGCTGATCAGGCACGGCATCATCCAGGGCGGCGACCCGCTCTCGACGGACCCGGCGAAGGCGGCGCAGTACGGGACCGGCGGCCTCAAGATGCTCGCGTTCGAGCCGGGCGCCGGCAGCCACGTGCGCGGCGCCGTGTCGTCGGTGCTGGTGCCGGGCAACCGCGACAGCGCCGGCGCGCAGTTCTTCATCTGCGTGACGCCGCAGGCGGCCCTCGACGGCCAGTTCACCGTCTTCGGCCGCGTCGTCGAAGGCATCGGCGTCGTCACGAAGATCTCCGAGGCGCCGGTTGACGAGGCCGGCAAGGCCGCCGAGCGGATCGAGATGACCTCGGTCACGATCCGCGACGCCCCTCCGGCCGGCGTCGTGCCCTTCTCGGCGGAATCGCCGGCGGAGCTGGCCGCGCACCGCGCGGTGCTCGAGACGAGCCTCGGCAACATCACGATCGAGTTCCTGCCCGACAAGGCCCCGAATCACGTGCGCAACTTCCTGAGGCTGGCCGCCGCGGGCGTCTACGACAGCACGGCCTTTCACCGCGTCGTGCCCGGGTTCATGATCCAGACCGGCTATCTCGGATCGAAACAGCTCGTCATGGACGAGGCGCAGCAGAAGCTTGTCGGCACGCTGCCAGCCCGAGTTCAACGACACGATCCACGACAAGGGGATCGTGTCGATGGCGAGAGGCGAGGACCCGGCGAGCGCGAGCACGTCGTTCTTCATCGTCACGGCCCGCGTGCCGTCGCTCGACGGGACGTACACGGCGTTCGCGCGGGTCGTGGACGGGATGAGCGTCGTGGAGGCGATCGAGCAGGTGCCGAGAGACGGCGAGGCGCCGGTGAACGCGGGTGGACCTCTGCGCGTTCGGATCAGTAGAGCAGAAGCAGAAGCAGAGAAGCCAGAAGAGCGGTGACGCGCGTGACTACGGCTTCTCTACTGACTACTGGCTACTGGCTCTTGCTACTGACGGTCTGTCTCGAGCCCGACTCCGACCTCCCGAGCCCCTAGCCCCCAGCCCCCAGCCCCTAGTAGAATCTCCCCGACCCCCCCGGAGGTGTGCATGGACCACGAGGAGAAAGACAAGCCCGCAGCGGCGGCAGGAGGCGTGAGTCGCCGCGGATTCATCACGTCGGTCGGCTCCGGAGCCATCGGCGTGGCGGCGGCGAGCGCACTCGTGCAGGGCGCGCCGCCACAGGCCCAGGCCGAGGCCGTCAAGGCCGGCGACGTGAGCCCCGTCGCGCTCACCGTCAACGGGCGCACGCACAAGCTGCTGGTCGAGGCCCGCTGGTCGCTGCTCCACGTCCTGCGCGACCACCTCGGCCTGACCGGGACCAAAGTCGGGTGCGAGCGCGGTGAATGCGGGGCCTGCACGGTGCTCATCGACGGCAAGGCCCGCTACGCCTGCATGACGCTCGCGGTGGAAGCCGACGGGCACGACATCACGACGGTGGAAGGGCTCATGTCCGGAGAGGAACTGGGGCCGACGCAGCGCGCGTTCGCCGAGGAAGATGCCTTCCAGTGCGGCTACTGCACGCCGGGCCAGGTGATGGCGGCCGAGGGCCTGCTGCGCGCGAACCCGTCGCCCGATCTCGACCAGATCCGCCACGGCATGGCGGGCAACATCTGCCGGTGCGGGGCGTACGCCCACATCTTCAAGGCCGTCGCGAAGGCGGCCGATCTGAAGCGGCAGGGGAGGTGAGCCATGAAGGATGACGAACTCTACTTCTGGAACGGCCCGCTTCCCGAGACGCAGGCGCCCGCGCCCGGTCCGGTGCCGGAGCCGTGGGACGAGACGACGGTCGTCGGGAAGCCCGTGATCCGCATCGATGCCTACGACCGGGTCAGCGGCTCCGCGCAGTACCCGTCCGATGTCAGGCTCGCCGACATGCTCCATGCGGCGGTGCTCTCGTGCCCGCATGCCCACGCCATGGTCCGGAAGGTGGACACGTCCGCGGCCGAGAAGATGCCGGGCGTCAGGGCCATTCTGAAGGACGGCGACGTCGGCACGAACGTGCCGTGGTTCGCGGGCCGCGGCGGGTTCGCGAGCCGGCTGTTCGATCCGCACTGCCGCTACGAAGGCGACGAGGTGGCCGTCGTGGCCGCCGACACGATCTACCAGGCGTGGGACGCCGTGCGCGCGATCAAGGTCGACTACGAGGTCCTGCCCCAGGTCACCTCGGTCGCGGACGCGCTGAAGCCGGGCGCGCCGGCGGTCCGCGACGGCGGGAATGCGATTCCGCCCGGGAAGCCGTACGTCCGCGGCGACGTCGAGGCCGGCTTCAAGTCGGCCGACGTCGTGATCGAGCACACCTTCACCACGCCGTGCGAGCTGCAGAACGCGATGGAGCTGCACGGGTGCGTCGCGAAGTGGGACGGGCCGCGCCTCACCATCTGGGAATCGACGCAGGGCGTGTTCGGCGTGCAGACCGGTGTCGCGCGGGCGCTGAACATCCCGCTCGCCAACATCCGCGTCATCGGGCACTACATGGGCGGCGGCTTCGGCGCGAAGCTGTCCGCCGGCAAGTACTCGGTGATGGCGCCGCTGCTCGCCCGGAAGACCGGGCGTCCCGTCCGCCTGTTCCTGAGCCGGGAGCAGGTGTGCCTCGGCATGGGCAACCGGCCGGCCAACACCATCACGCTCAAGGCCGGCGTGAAGAAGGACGGCACGCTGGTCGCCCTCCAGTCGAAAGTCGTCGGGTCGGGCGGCGCGTACTCGGAGGGCGGGACGGGAGGCGTCGACTTCGTCATCCGCGAGCTCTACGCGTGCCCGAACGTGCACTGCGAGAACGCGAACGTGTTCACCAACGCCGGGCCCGAGCGCCCGTTCCGGGCTCCCGGCCACCCGCAGGGCGCCTGGGCGCTCGAGATCATGCTGGACGCGCTGGCCGCGAAGATCGGGATGGACCCGATCGCGCTGCGCCTCAAGAACATCACCGCTCGTCAGCCAGACGCGCAACGGCAATCCGAAGTACACCTCCACCGGGTTCGCCGACTGCCTGACGAAGGGCGCGGAGGCGTTCGGGTGGGCCGCGGCGCGGGCGCGCAAGCCGGCGCCCTCGCACATCAGGCGCGGCGTCGGTGTGGCCGGCGGCATGTGGCAGGGCGGCGGCGGCAGCCCGCCGGCGACGGCGATCGTCAAGCTGTTCGCCGACGGCAGCGCCAACCTGAACATGGGGGCGAGCGACATCGGCTGCGGCACGAAGACCTGGGGCGCGCAGATCGTCGCCGAAGAGCTCGGCGTGCCGATGGACCGGATCTCGGTGGAACACGCGGACACCGGCACGACGCAGTTCGCCACGCCGAGCGGCGGCAGCAAGACGGTGCCGACCGAATCGCCCGCCATCCGCTCGGCGGCCATCGAGGTGAAGCAGCAGCTCTACGCCATGGCGGCCGAACAGCTCAAGCTGCCCGCCGCGGACCTCGAGCTGCGCGGCAGCGAGGTGGTGTCGAAGTCCGACGCCACGAAGAAGGTGGCCCTCGGCCAGATCCAGGCCTTCGGCCGCCGCGGACTGCTCGTCGGGATTGGCTATCGCGCGCCGAACCCGCCCGGCACGGTGACCAACCCCTTCGGCGTGCAGTTCGCCGAAGTCGAGGTCAACACGAAGACCGGCGAAATCAAGGTGCTGCGGTTCCTGGCGGCCCACGACAGCGGGCGGGTGCTGAACCCGAAGATGTTCCACAACCAGCTGATCGGCGGCATCACGATGGGGATCGGGTTCGGCCTGACCGAAGACCGCGTGATGGACGACAGGCAGCTCGGGAAGCTGCTCACCGTGAACCTGCACGACTACAAGATGCCGACGGCGCTCGATGCGCCGGCCGACAAGACGATGGTGATCGTCGATCCGCAGGACCGCGCGTTCAGCAACACGGGCGCCAAGGGCGTCGGCGAGCCCGCGACGATTCCCGACGGCGCCGGCCATCGCCAACGCGGTGTTCAACGCGACGGGGCTGCGCCTGACTGACGCGCCGATGAGTCCCGCGCGCGTCCTCACGGCGATCGCAGGTCAGAAGCCGGCCCCGGCGGGTCAGAAGAGGGGGGAGTAATGCTGCGGACGTTTGCCTACGTTCGGCCGGCCTCCGTCAGCGAGGCGCTGAAGCAGATCGAGGGGAAGGGGGCGCGCATCCACGCGGGCGGCACCGACCTCGTCGGCTGCCTGCGCGACGGCGTGTTCGAGGCGACGACGATCGTGAGCCTCGCGAAGATCGACGAACTGCGCGGCATCTCTGTGGCGCCCGACGGCGAGCTTCGTCTCGGCGCGCTGGCGACGATCGCCGAGATCGCCTCGCATCCGGCCGTCGTCGAGAAGTTCGCGGCCTTGTCCCAGGCCGCGTCCGTGGTCGCCAGCCCCCAGCTTCGCAACCAGGGGACCATCGGCGGCAACCTCTGCCAGCGGCCCCGCTGCTGGTACTTCCGGGGCGACTACGCCTGCACGCGCAAGGGCGGCGACACGTGCTACGCCCTCGGCGGCGAGAACCAGTACCACTGCATCTTCGGCGGCGGCGCCTGTGTCATCGTCCATCCATCGGACACGGCGCCGGCGCTCATCGCCCTCGACGCGAAGGTGCGGATCGTCGGGCCGAAGGGCGCGCGCGTCATCCCGCTCGAGCAGTTCTACGTGCTGCCGGAAAAGGACGCCACGCGTGAGACCGTGCTCGAGCCGGGTGAAATGGTCCTCGGCGTGATGGTGCCGGCCCCTCCAGCCGGGCAGAAGAGCGGGTACCGCAAGGTCCGCGCGCGAGGGTCGTGGGACTTCGCCATGGCCGGGCTCGCGCATGCCGTGACGATGAAGGCCGGCAAAGTCGCCGGCGCCCGCCTCGTGCTCTCGGGCGTCGCGCCCACGCCGTGGCGGCTCCCTGCCGTGGAGAAGCTGCTCGTCGGGCAGAAGCTCGAATCGGCGCTCATCGCCAAAGCCGCCGCCGCGGCGGTCGCCGGGGCGGCCCCCCTCGAGCACAACGGCTACAAGGTGCCGCTCGTGCGGGGACTCATCGAGGAAGTGCTCGGTGGGATTCCGCCGGTGTAAGCGCGCTGCTATCCTGGCTGCCGCCGTCGTGGCGGCAGCCTGAACCCTCGAGTGGCGCGTCTTCTGCGAGCCGGCGCTCGTCCAGCTGATGCGGCCGCTGGTCATCGCCGTTGCGCTCGTCGATCCATCGCCCGGCGCGGCGTCCGGGCTGCCGGCGTGCTCCGGGTCGAGGTGCGGTCGGCCGCCTCCGGGGCTCCGATCGGCGGCGCGCGCGTGGACATCGACGGGCACGACGCCGGCGCCGTCACCGACATCGGCGGCATCGCCCGGCTCGTCGAGCCTGCCGGCTGGCGTCGCGGTGGTGCGCGTCTCGGCACCCGGGTTTCGACCCGTACAGGCGTCGATCGACATCGCCAGTTCGGAAGCCGTCCTCCACGTCGCGCTCGCGCCCGTCGAGCTTCGCGTCGACGAGTCGGTGATCGTGTCCGCGGCCCGTGCCGACCGCGCCGCCTCCGACGTGCCGCGATCGACGGCGGTGGTCTCGAGGACCGCGCTCGACGAGCGGGCCGATCGCACGTCGCCCGAGGCCCTGCAGGATCGCAGCGGCGGCTGGGTGCAGAAGACCAACCACGGCGGCGGGTCGCCCATCGTGCGGGGCCTGGTCGGCAACCAGGTCCTGGTCCTCATCGACGGCGTCCGGCTGAACAACGCGACGTTCCGGCTGGGCCCGAACCAGTACATGAACACGATCGACGCGTTCAGCCTCGAACGCATCGAGGTCCTCAGGGGATCGGGTTCCGTGCAGTACGGCAGCGATGCGCTGGGCGGTGTGGTCAATCTGATCTCGCCGCTGCCCGTCCTCTCGTCCGGAGGCCTGCGCGCCGGCGGCGCCGTGGCCACGCGCCTGGTCAGTTCGGGCATGGAGCAGACCGCGCGCGCCGAAGGGCAGCGTCGCCGGCTCGCGCGCCGGGGTGCGCGGCGGCGTCACCCTCCGCAACTTCGGCGACCTCGTTGCCGGCGGGTCTCTCGGCACCGAAGCGCCGTCGGGCTATCGGGAGTCCAACGCCGACGCCTCGGCGATCTGGGCGCCGTCTCCGCGCACCACCTTCACGGGTGTCTTTCAGTCCGTCTACCAGGCGGAGGTGCCGCGGTTCGACCAGGTCGCGCAGCGCGGATACGACGTGTACGAATTCGATCCGCAGTCCCGGCGCCTCGGCTACGTCCAGTGGCAGCAGCGTGTGTCCTCCACGCTGGCTGGATCTCTCCCGGGTGACGCTCTCGTGGCAGCGATCCGACGAGGGACGGCGGCGGAGGCGGACCGGATCGGATGTTGAAACGACCGAGTCCGACACCGTGGCGACCGCCGGCATTCTCGGCCGACCTGCACGGCCGCCTGGCGGGCCGCGCGAGGTGGAGTGCCGGCGTTCGAGGCGTACCACGACACCGTGCGAAGCTGGCGCCTCGACACGAACCTCGCCACAGGCGCCTCGAAGCCGGCGCGCGGGCTGTATCCCGATGGCGCCACGCGGCTCTCGGTGTCGGCCTTCGCCCTCGGCGCACGTCTCGCTCGGCCGGGCCGGCGTCGACCTCGGCGCCCGCTACACGCGCGACGATGTCGCAGGCCGACGACCCGGTGTTCGGGCCGCTGCGCATCACGCCCGACGCGATCGTCGGGAGCGTCTCGGTCCTCGTGCCGCTCGGCCGTGGCGTGAACGCGTTCGGATCGGTCGCCCAGGCGTTCCGCGCGCCGAACATCGACGACCTGAGCACGCTCGGCGCGTTCGACTACGGCGTCGAGGTCCCGCCCGAGAGTCTCGACCCCGAGCGTTCGGTCTCGATCGAGGGCGGGCTCAAGGCCAACACGCCCCGCGTGGCCGCCACCTTCGCGGCGTTCCGGCTGCAGCTGCGCGACCTCATCGACCGGCTTCCGGCGACGTTCGAGGGCTCTCCGATCTGGGACGGCCAGGATGTGTACCAGCGCGCCAACGTCGGCGAAGCCTACGTGCGGGGTCTCGAAGCGGACGCCGAGTGGCGCGCCACCGCCGCGTTGACGCTGCGCGGGTTCGTGGCGAGCACCTACGGCCAGCAGGTGACCGTCGGACGCGCCGATGCGGCGCATTCCGCCGGTCAACGGCCTCCTGGGTGCGCGTTACAGCTGGAACCACGGCGTCTGGATCGAAGGCACCCTCCGCGCCGCCGGCGCGCAGACGCGCCTGGCGCCCGGCGACATCGCCGACCACCGCATCCCGCCGGGCGGTACGCCGGGCTGGACCGTCGTCAACCTCACGGCCGGCATGCGCGTCGGGCAGAGCCTGCTCCTGTCCGGAGGCCTCGCGAACCTCTTCGACGAAGCCTACCGCATCCACGGGTCCGGCATCGACGGGCCGGGAAGACACGCCTGGCTGAGCGCCAGGTTCGAGTTCTGAGGGACGCCTCCGCCGTCACGGCCTCGGCCGTGTTCCTCCATGTCTGGCGGCTTCGAGGCGGCCGCTGATCCACGCCACGATCCGATCCTGGGCCGCGGCGAAGACGGCCGCCTGCGACAGTCCCGATCGCTTCGGCACCTCCAGCGAGTGGTTGCCCTGCTCGACGGTGTAGATCTCGCTGGCGGCCGGCAGCACGTCGAAGAACAGCCGCAGTTCGGCCGGGGTGCCGAAGGCGTCTTTGGCGCCCTGGACGACGAGCATCGGGTGAATGATGTGCGGCAGGTGCGACACGCGGACCTGCTGCGGTTTGCCGGGCGGGTGAAGGGGATACCCGAGGAAGACGAGGCCGCGCAGCCGGTCCCACCACGGGCCGGCCACGGCATCGTCGACGTCGCGTGCGGCGGCGACGTGGGAGGCCATGCGGCCGCCGAGGGACTTTCCGCCGATGAACAGGGGCAGGGCGCCCCCGTCGCGATCGGCGGCCACGTCGGCGAGTACGGCCCGGTAGCACGCCTCCAGCGCCGGCTGCGGATCGGGGAGCCTCTTGCCGCGCTCGGTGAACGGGAAGTTGAACGTCACCACGTCCAGCCCGCGGGAGGCCAGTCCGGTGGCGATGCCCACCATGAATTCGCTCGACTGGCCGGCTCCGGCGCCATGAGCGAGGACCAGGGTGGCCAGGGGCGAGGGACCGCCCCGGTAACGCCTGGCGGTCACCGGACCGCCCCGGTCAAGTTCCACCCGCCACTCGTCGACCATCGCCCTCCCCTTGAGTCGGCTGCCTACACAGCATAGGCTAGAGAGCTGATGGCCGCGCAATACATCTACACGATGAAGGGGCTCGGCAAGGTCTATCCCCCGGACCAGACCGTGCTCAAGGACATCTGGCTCTCGTTCCTCCCGGGGGCGAAAATCGGCGTGCTCGGGCTGAACGGCGCCGGCAAGAGCACCATCCTCAAGGTGATGGCCGGCGTCGAGAAAGAGTTCCTGGGCGAAGCCTACCCGGCCGACGGCGTGAGCATCGGCTTCCTTCAGCAGGAGCCCGCGCTCGACGCTGCCAAGACCGTCCTCGGCAACGTCGAGGAGGGGGTGGCCTCCACCAAGGCGCTCCTCACCCGGTACGACGAGCTGAACGGCAAGCTCGGCGACCCGCTCGAGCCCGACGAGATGGAGAAGGTCCTCGAAGAGCTCGGCAAGCTGCAGGACCGCATCGACGCGGTCGGGGCCTGGGAACTGGACTCGAAACTCGAGCTGGCGATGGACGCCCTGCGCTGCCCGCCGCCCGACGCCGACGTCCGCACCCTGTCGGGAGGCGAGCGGCGGCGCGTGGCGCTGTGCCGGCTGCTGCTGCAGTCGCCCGACCTGCTGCTGCTCGACGAGCCCACCAACCACCTCGACGCCGAGTCGGTGGCGTGGCTCGAGCATTTCCTGCACGACTACCCCGGCACGGTGGTGGCCGTCACCCACGACCGCTATTTCCTCGACAACGTCGCGGGCTGGATCCTGGAGCTCGACCGGGGCTCCGGCATCCCGTGGCAGGGCAACTACTCGTCCTGGCTCGAGCAGAAGCAGAAGCGGCTGGAGGTCGAAGAGAAGCAGGAAGCCCGGCGGCAGCGGACGCTCCAGCGCGAGCTGGACTGGATCCGGATGTCGCCGCGCGCGCGGCAGGCCAAGGGCAAGGCGCGGCTGAACGCCTACGAGGCGATGCTCTCCGAGGAGACGTCGCAGCGCATCGAGACGGCGGAGATCTACATTCCGCCGGGCCCGCGGCTCGGCGACATCGTCGTCGAGGCCCGGGGCCTGCGCAAAGGCTACGGTGACGTGCTCCTGATGGACGAGGTGAACTTCACGCTGCCGCGGGGCGGCATCGTCGGCGTCATCGGGCCGAACGGCGCCGGCAAGACGACGCTCTTCCGGATGATCACGGGGCAGGAGCAGCCCGACGCGGGCACGCTCAGGCTCGGCGAGACCGTCCAGGTCGGGTACGTGGACCAGTCGCGGGACGCCCTCGACCCCGACAAGACCGTCTGGCAGGAGATCTCGGACGGCCGCGACGAGGTGGTGCTCGGCAAGCGTGAAGTCGCGTCGCGGGCCTACGTGTCGTGGTTCAACTTCAAGGGCCGCGACCAGCAGCGCAAGGTGGGCTCGCTCTCCGGCGGCGAGCGCAACCGCGTGCACCTCGCCAAGCTCCTCAAGCGCGGCTGCAACCTGCTGCTGCTCGACGAGCCGACCAACGATCTCGACGTGGACACGCTGCGGGCCCTCGAGGACGCCATCCTCGCGTTTGCCGGGTGCGTGGTCGTCATCAGCCACGACCGATGGTTCCTCGACCGGATCGCCACGCACATGCTGGCCTTCGAAGGCGACAGCCGCGTCGAGTGGTTCGAAGGCAACTACCAGGACTACGAGGCGGACCGGCACCGCCGGCTCGGCACCGAGGCCGACCGGCCGCACAGGATCAAGTATCGGAAGCTCACACGGTAGAAGCAAGAAGCCAGAAGCCAGGAGCGCAGTAGGCAGAAGACAGACGGCTGCAGCCTCGACGCGCACGTCGGCGTCTGACAGCGTCAGTGAGCCTTCTGGCTCCTGAATCCTGACTGACCCGAGTCCCGAATCCCGAGTCAACCGGCTATAATCCCCCCTCGACCGGCATTCATCCCGGTTCCTTCATCCGAAGAGGTCCACTGTGAGACGACCTGGAGTACTGATTACCGGCGCCAGCGGCGAGATCGGCCACGGTCTCATTTCGCGCCTGGCCGCGGAGGGTTCGAGAACCATTGTCACACTCGATGTCAGGGCCCTGGAGCCGGCGCTCGGCAAGATGGTCCAGCGGGAAGTCATCGGATCCATCACCGATGCCTCCGCGCTCGACCGCATCCTCGCCGAGTTCGACATCGACCACGTCTATCACCTGGCGGCGTATCTCTCGACGCGCAGCGAGTTCACGCCCGTCACCGCGCACCAGGTGAACGTCGAGGGCACGATGAACCTCCTCGAATTCGCCCAGAAGCAGGGCGAGTCGCACGGGCGCCCGGTCGTGTTCCTGTATCCCTCGTCGATCGCCGCGTACGGCCTTCCCGATCTCGAAACGAAGGCCAAGGCCGCCAAGGTGCGCGAGGAGGAGTTCAACACGCCGACGACGATGTACGGCTGCAACAAGCTGTATTGCGAACTGCTCGGGCGCTACTACGCGCGCCACTACAAGCAGTTGTCGGCGGAGCCGCTGTCCGGCAAGGTCGACTTCCGCGCCGTCCGCTTCCCGGGGCTGATCTCCGCCGTCACGGTGCCGTCGGGCGGCACCTCCGACTACGCGCCGGAGATGATTCACGCGGCCGCCAAGGGCGAGGCGTACGCCTGCTTTGTCCGGCCCGACACGCGGATCCCGTTCATGGCGATGCCGGACGGCGTCGAAGTACTGCTCAAGCTGGCGTCCGCGCCGCGGGCGCAGCTGTCGAAGACCGCCTACAACGTGGGCGCCTTCAGCCCCTCGGCGGAAGAGGTGCGCCAGGTCGTCCTCGAGAACTTCCCGGGCGCCGAACTCACCTATACGAACGACGTGAAGCGTCAGGGGATCGTCGATACCTGGCCGGCCGACGTCAACGACTCGGCCGCTCGCGCCGACTGGGGTTTCTCGCCCCAGTACGACTTCCGCCGCGCGTTTTCGGAGTATCTGATTCCGATGATTCGGGAGAGGTACACGAGGTAGATTAGAAGTCAGAAGCCAGAAGCCAGAAGAGAGGACCACCGGTGCCAGCTTGTCGTCTTCTTGCTTCTGACAATCGTCAGCAGGCCCTTCTGGCTTCTTGCTTCTGACGAGCGGCAGGTGCCTGCCATGGACCTGAAGTCTCTCATCCGCCATGCCCGGGGTGATGAGCCTGCCGACCTCCTGCTGAGGAACGCCCGCGTCGTCAACGTGCTCAGCGGGGAAGTCGACGACACGAGCGTCGCGCTGGCCGGCGAGTTCATCGTCGGGCTCGGCGACCGCCCGTGCCGCGCGGAGATCGACCTGCACGGCGCGTTCGTGGCTCCGGGGTTCATCGACGCCCACGTCCACATCGAGAGCGCGCTCGTGCCGCCGTCCGAGTTCGCGCGCGCCGTCGTGCCTCGCGGCACGACGACGGTCGTCACCGACCCCCACGAGATCGCGAACGTGCTGGGCCTCGAGGGCATCCGGTTCATGTTCGAGAGCGCCAAGTTCGGCCCGCTCAACATGTACGTCATGGCCTCGTCGTGCGTGCCGGCGACCGCGCTTGCGACCAGCGGGGCGGTCCTGCACGGCTACGACCTGTTCCCGCTGAAGTCCGACCCGTGGGTGCTGGGCCTCGCCGAGGTGATGAACTACCACGGCGTCATCGGCGGCGACGACGCGGTGCTGGAGAAGATCGGCGCGTTCCAGGACCGCGTGATCGACGGCCACGGCCCGGGGTTGAGCGGGGTGGCGCTGCAGGCATACGTGGCAGCCGGGGTGCAGTCGGACCACGAATCGACCACCGCCGGAGAGGCGCTCGAGAAGCTCCGCCTCGGCATGATGGTGATGATCCGCGAGGGCACGGTGGCGCGCGATCTCGCCGCGATCGTGCCCATCGTGACGCCGGCCAACCAGCATCGCTTCTGCTTCTGCACGGACGACTGCCAGCCCGCCGATCTCCTCGATCGCGGGGGCATCGACCATGCGATCCGCAGCGCGATCGCCCTCGGGATGGATCCGGTGACGGCCATCCGGCTGGCGACCTGGAATCCGGCGCAGCACTTCCGGCTCCACCAGCGCGGGGCCGTCACGCCCGGCCGGCGCGCGGACCTCGTGGTGTTCGACGACCTGCGGGCGCCCCGGCCCCGGCTCGTCTTCCGCAACGGCGCGCTCATGGCGCGGGACGGGCGCATGGTCGTGCCGCCCCGGCCGCCGTCGCGGACGCTGCGCAGCACCATCAACATCGCGTGGGACGGGCTGAGCTTCAGCATTCCGGCAGCGGGCACGCGAGCCAGGGTGATTGGGCTGCGGCCTGACAGGCTCGTGACCGACGCGCTTGTCGACGAACCGCTCCGGCGCGGGGGCGAGGCGCTCGCGGATCCGTCGCGTGACCTCCTCAAGATCGCCGTCATCGAGCGCCACATGGCATCGGGCGCCGTGGGGAAGGGCTTCGTGCGCGGCATGGGGCTCCGCGCCGGGGCGCTCGCGTCCTCGGTGGCCCACGATCATCACAATCTCATCGTCATTGGCGCCGACGATGCGTCGATGATGACCGCCGCGCGGCGGGTCGGCGCGCTGCACGGCGGCATGGTCGTGGCGAGCGGCGACCAGGTGCTGGCCGAGGTCGCGCTCCCGCTGGGCGGCCTGATGAGCGCCGAGCCGGTGGAGGCGGTGAAGACGCAGGTCGAGGCAGCCGTCGCGGCGGCCCGCTCGCTCGGGTCGCCGCTGCATGATCCGTTCATGGCCCTGAGCTTCCTCGCGCTCGAGGTGATCCCGGCGCTGAAGCTGACCGACAAGGGACTGGTCGATGTGGCGGGAATGAACCTCGTCCCGCTCTGGGTCGAGTCGTGATATCGGACCGTAAGAGTCCGCGATTGAACGAGTTAGCGACGGGAGGGTGTCACCAGCGAGCGATTCGTGAATCCTGAACTTCAGCGGGGCGGTCTGCAGCGAGACCTCCCGCTCGGAGGTCGCATGGATTCCCTCTCCCGTCGTCGCTTTCTGCAGATTTCCGCCGCCACCATTGCCGCCACGTCGGCGACGGCCGGCGTGGCGAGGCTCGCCGGCCGGGCTGCCGGCGAGGACGTCGCGTCCAGCGGGGTTCAGAAGATCCCCACCTTCTGCGACATCTGCTTCTGGAAGTGCGGCGCGATCGCCTACGTGGAGGACGGGAAGCTCTGGAAGATCGAAGGCAATCCGGCCGACCCGCTGAGTCGAAGGCCGCCTCTGCCCGCGCGGCACCGGCGGCGTGGGCGCGCACTTCGACAACGATCGGCTGAAGGCGCCGCTCATCCGCCGCAAGCGGCGCGGCGACGACGAGTGGGCGCAGGTGACCTGGGACGAGGCGCTCAGCCACGTCGCGGAGAAGATGCAGGCGATCAAGGCGAAGTACGGCCCGGAGGCGGTCGCCCTGTTCTCGCACGGCCTCGGCGGCACCTTCCTCAAGCACACCATCAGGGCCTACGGATCGCCGAACATCGCGGCCCCGTCCTTCGCGCAGTGCCGCGGCCCGCGCGACGTCGGGTTCCACCTGACGTTCGGCGAGGAGGTCGGCTCGCCCGAGCGCACCGACATCCGGAACGCGCGCTGCCTCGTGCTGATCGGCTCGCACCTCGGCGAGAACATGCACAACACGCAGGTGCAGGAATTCGCCGAGGCGATGGACGCCGGGCGCGAGCCTCATCGTCGTCGACCCGCGCTTCTCCATCGCCGCCGGCAAGGCGAAGCACTACCTCCCGATCAAGCCCGGCACGGACCTCGCGCTCGTCCTGGCGTGGATGCACGTGCTCGTGACCGAGGGCCTCTACGACAAGGAGTACGTCGCGCAGCACGGATTCGGCTTCGAGGCCTTCGCGGCCGAACTGGCGCCGTACACGCCCGAGTGGGCCTACCCCGAGACGGGCATCGAACCGGCCGTCATCCGCGAGACCGCGCGCGAGATGGCCCGATTCCGGCCGGCCACGCTCGTGCATCCCGGGCGCCACGCCACCTGGTACGGCGACGATGCGCAGCGGTCGCAGGGCCGTGGCGCTGCTGAACGCGCTGCTCGGCAGCTGGGGCCGGAAGGGCGGGTTCTACGCGCCCGTGTCGATGGACGTGCCCGGCTATCCGTATCCGGCCTATCCGGCGGCGGCCCGGGGCAAGGTCGACAACCCCGGCGGCAAGTACCCCTTCGCCCTCGAGACGCTGACGACGGGCATTCGCGAGGCGACGATCACCGGCCAGCCGTACCCGGTCAAGGGCTGGTTCACGTACGCCACGAACCTCGTCACCGCGCTGCCGAACGAGGCCGAGACCATCAAGGCGATCCAGAACCTCGACCTGCTGGTCGTCGTGGACGTCATTCCGAGCGAGATGGCCGGCTGGGCCGACGTGGTGCTCCCCGAGTCGACGTACCTCGAGCGCTACGACGACCTGAACGTCGAGCTGTTCCGCGAGCCCTTCGTGGCGCTGCGCCAGCCCGTGGTGCCGCCGCCGCACGACCAGAAGCCCAACTGGTGGATCGCCCGCGAGCTGGCCAGGAAGCTCGGCCTCGAGGCGTACTACCCCTGGAAGACCATCGAGGAGTATCTCGAGTTCCGGCTCACGAAGGCGGGTCTGAGCTTCGCGGAGCTGAAGCAGAAGGGCGTCCTGCGCGGCCGGCCGCAGCCGATCTACTACGAGGACGGCCTGACGCCAGAGTTCCCGACGGCATCCGGGAAGATCGACTTCTACTCCACGACGCTGCGCGACAAGGGGTTCGATCCGGTGCCGAAGTACACGAAGCCGGCCGAGCCGCCTCCGGGCATGTTCCGGCTGCTCTTCGGCCGGGCGCCCGTGCACTCGTTCGGCCGCACCCAGTCGAACCCGATCCTGCACGAGATGATGGAAGAGAACGAGCTCTGGCTGAACGCCGACGTCGCGGCCCGCATGGGCCTCGCCGACGGCCGGTACGTCCGGCTGCGGAACGAGGACGGCGTCGTCAGCAACCGCGTGAAGCTGAAGGCCACCCAGCGCATCCGCCCGGACTGCGTCTACATGGTGCACGGCTTCGGGCACACGGGCGGTCCGGCTGCGGCGATCGCTGGGCCGTGGCGCGAGCGACGCCCAGCTGACCACCCGGTACAAGACGGACCCGCTGATGGGCGGCACGGGCATGAACGTCAACTTCGTGGCCGTCGAGGCGGAGGCGTAGGCGATGGCACGCTACGGGATGGCAATCGACACCCGCCTCTGCGTCGGCTGCATGGACTGCGTCGTGGCCTGCAAGACGGAGAACCGCGTGCCGGAGGGCTTCGACCGCGACTGGATCGCGTACGAGACCGTCGGGACGTTTCCCGACGCTGCGCCAGGAAATCCGCTCCGAGCGCTGCAACCACTGCGACAATCCGCCCTGCGTCGCCTGCTGCCCGACCGGCGCCAGCCACGTGGACGAGTTCGGCCAGCTCGTGCTCGTCACGCACAACGAGTGCATCGGCTGCAAGGCCTGCCTGGCCTCCTGCCCGTACGACGCGCGGTTCGTGCACCCGCAGGGCTACGCGGACAAGTGCACGTTCTGCGTGCACCGCGTGAAGGAAGGCCTCGACCCGGCCTGCGTGTCGGTCTGTCCGACGCACTGCTTCACCTTCGGCGACCTCGACGATCCCGACAGCGCCATCAGCCGGAAGCTGGCGTCGCGGCGGGCGCACCCGCTCCTTCCCGCGGCCGGGACCCGGCCGCGCATCTTCTACCTGGACTGACGGGGACGCGATGACGCCCGAACTCTTCATCACGCGGCACAATCACCTCATCGACCCCTTCGTCCACGTCTGGAGCTGGCAGATCCCCGTCTACCTGTTCCTGGGCGGGTGGGTGGCCGGCAACATGATCCTCACCGGCTACTTCATGCTCGGCGGGCGCCACACCCGGCGGTCCCCGTTGCTCTCGGCGCTGCCGGGCCTGAGCCTCGTCCTGCTCAGCCTCGGCATGCTGGCGCTCTTCCTCGACCTCGAGCACAAGGCGTATGTCTGGCGCCTCTACACGACGTTTCAGTGGACGTCGCCCATGTCGTGGGGCTCGTGGATCCTGCTGCTCGTCTACCCGGCGCTCGTCGTCACGTGGCTGGTGCGCCCGCCGGTCATCCTCGAGGACCTCAGCCAGACCGTCGAGCGGATCACGACCACGCTGCAGGGACGGCGCGACATCGTCCGCACGATCGGCATCACCAGCATGGTGCTCGGCGTCGCGCTGGGCGTCTACACCGGCGTCCTGCTCAGCTCGCTCGTCGCCAGGCCGCTCTGGAACAGCGGCATCCTGGGGGTGCTCTTCCTCGCGTCGGGCGTCTCGGCGGCCGCCGCGTTCGGCGCACCTCGTGACGCACAGCCCCGACGAGCGGGCGCTGACCGTCCGCATCGACAACGTCGTGCTCGCCTCGGAGCTCGGCATCCTCGCGCTGTTCCTGGTCGGCGATGCTCAACGGAAGCGCGCAGCAGGTGGACGCCGCGAGCCTGGTGCTCGGCGGGCCGTTCACCGCGCCGTTCTGGGTCTTCGTGGTCGGCCTCGGCATCGTCATTCCGCTGATCATCCAGTTGCTGGCGGTCCGCCACTGGATTCAGCACACCCCAATCGCGCCGATCATGGTGATGGCGGGAGGGCTGGCGCTGAGGTGGGTGCTGGTGCTCGCGGGGCAGGTGAGCCGATGGGCGCCGGGGACCATGGGGATGCAGTGGCTCGGAGCTCGGGATTCGGGACTCGGATGGAGCTCGGGATTCGACCAGGACGGAAGACACGGAGTGCTATGAGCGCAACAACGGAACACCATCGACCGCAGGCGTACATGAATCCGTACCTGGCCGGGATAGGCCTCGGCCTGGTCCTGCTCGCGTCGTTCGTGCTCGTCGGACGCGGGCTCGGCGCGTCGGGCGCGTTCAACTCGGTGATCGCGTGGGTGGTCAGCGGCGTCGCGCCCGACCACGCACGGAGCAACGAGTTCATCGCCGGCTATCTGGGTGACGGCGGCGCGTCGCCCCTCAAGTCGTGGCTCCTCTTCGAGGTCGTCGGCGTCTTCGCCGGGGCGATGTTCTCGGGCCTGCTCGCCGGCCGCGCGAAGGTGATGACCGAGAAGGGCCCGCGCGTGTCCGTGCGGACGCGGCTCGCGATGGCGTTCGCCGGCGGCGTGCTGATGGCCTTCGGCGCGGCGCTGGCCAGGGGCTGCACGAGCGGCCAGGCGCTCACCGGCGGCGCGCTGCTCAATCTCGGCAGCTGGGCCTTCATGATGATGGTGTTCGCCGGGGCGTACGCCGTGGCGTATTTCGTAAGGTGGCAATGGCGATGACCGCACCCTTCTTCAAGTACGGCATGTTCGGCGACGAGGCCAGCCTGGTCCTCGCCTTCCTCATCGGCATCGGCTTCGGCTTCTTCCTGGAGCGCGCGGGATTCGGCAGCGCGCGGAAGCTGGTGTCGCAGTTCTACCTGAACGATCTCGCCGTCTTCAAAGTGATGTTCACGGCGATTGTCACCGCGATGCTGGGCGTCACCTACCTCGGGTGGATGGGCTGGCTCGACCTCTCGCTCGTGTACCTCGTGCCGACGTACCTGCTTCCACAGGTCGTCGGCGGCCTGATCCTCGGCGTCGGGTTCGTGGTCGGCGGCTACTGTCCGGGCACGTCCGTCGCCGCGACCGCCACCGGCCGCGTGGACGGCCTGGTCTACCTGCTCGGCATCTTCGCCGGCATGTTCGCGTTCGCGGAACTCTACCCCTTCCTGAAGGGCTTCTACCTGAGCGGATCGGGCGAGGCGATGACCATACCCGGCACGTTCGGTCTGCCGTACGGCCTGGTCGTGTTCGCCGTCGTCCTGATGGCGGTGGGCGGGTTCTATGGCGCCGGGCTTCTCGAGAAGAAGTTCGCGGCGGCGGGGGAGTAGGTGATGTCCGGCTGGTTCTCTCGGCTCACGCTGAATCAGAAACTGGCGCTCGCGGCCGTCGCGCTCGGCGCCGTCGCGCTCTTCGCCGCCCCCTATCCAGGCAGCAAGGTGACGCTCGATGCCAGGGAACTGGCGCTCGTCGTCGGCACCGAGGCCGATCACGTCGAGGCACCGGAACTGGCCGCGTGGATCATCGAGAACCGGGCGGACTACCGGCTCGTCGACCTGAGAACGGAGAGAGAGTTCGCCACGTACTCCATCCCGACCGCGGTGAACATCCCGGTGAGCGTCCTGCCAGAGGCCGGACTCGGACGGCAGGAGAAGATCGTGCTCTACTCCGAGGGCGGCATCCACTCGGCGCAGGCCTGGATGCTGCTGAAGGCCCAGGGCTACAAGTCGGTGTACATGCTGAAGGGCGGCCTCGACGAGTGGAAGGACCTGGTCGTGTTCCCGGTCGTCGCAGACAACCCGACGCCCGCAGAGCGCGCGCGCGACGAGCGACTGAAGTCGATCAGCGCGTTCTTCGGCGGGCAGCCGCGCAGCGCGGCGGCCGTGGCCGCGGGCCCGGCGGCGATGCCCGGCATGGCCGCGGCTGCGGCGCCGGCTCTGCCCAGGGTGGCGGCCCCGCCGTCACCGGGGGGCGGCGCGAAGCCGCCCGCGAAGAAGAAGAAGGAAGGCTGTTAGACCCCGGGCTTGCTGCGGAGCACGCCCAACTGGATCAGCAGGCCGGTGAAGTCGTAGACGCGCCGCTCGTCCGCGATCAGGCCGTCCGCCATCCGCATCAGCAGGACGCCGTGGATCTCGCAGCGGCGGCCTGTGCCATCCAGCCCCATGAAGCGGCCCGCGTGGGTGGCCCTGGCCGTGAACGGCACGGCCACCCGGTCTCCGTCGATGAGGGGCGGCTCGTTGTTCATGGACCAGTCCGGGAAGGACTGGAACAGCGACTCGTAGGACCTCTGGATGGCGTCCCGCCCCGCGATCTTCGAGTAGATGGGGCTGACAACCGTGCCACGCTCAGTGTGGTCGGAGGCGAGGGCGGCCGGGTCGCGCCGCTTCCAGGACTCGACGCGCCTGTCGCAGAACGCCAGCATTTCATCTCTGGTCATGCGGTCCTCATCGCGGCCGGACACATGGCACGCCCGACCGCAGCATCGGGTCCACGCCGCTCAGTCCCTGACGCGATAACCGCATTGTAACGCCAGACGCACGGTGTGCGCACCGGCGACGGGCGGGCGAGGCGCGAGCGGATCACTCCCAGGCCGGGAGTACGTCCGCAGCCTGCCATGTGCTTCCCGATGAACGATGGCCGACCTCGGTCAGGCTCGCGTCATTTCGAAATGTAACGAAATGTAGTAGCATCCCGGTCATGGCAGCGCGCCGGCGGTTCTGGATGGCGGTCGGTGGCCTCGCGGGCGCGGCCGTCTGGATCCTCGCCTACCGGAACCTCGCCGGCGCAGCCCGATGGGTCACCTACGGGCTGGCCGGCCTCGAGCCGGGCTCCCGCCTCGCCTCGGCGGTCGAGTTCTTCCTCTACGAGGCCCCCAAGGTCCTGCTGCTGCTGGTCCTGGTGGTCTTCGGCGTCGGCATCATCCGCTCGTTCTTCACGCCCGAACGCACCAGGCGCGTCCTCGCCGGCCGCCGGGAGTCCGTCGGCAACGTCCTGGCCGCGCTGCTCGGCACGGTCACGCCGTTCTGCTCGTGTTCGGCCGTGCCGCTCTTCATCGGTTTCGTGACCGCCGGCGTGCCGCTCGGCGTGACCTTCTCGTTCCTCATCTCCGCGCCGATGGTGAACGAAGTGGCGCTCGTCCTGCTCTTCGGCCTGCTGGGCTGGAAGGTGGCCGCGCTCTACCTGGCGACCGGCCTGGCGATCGCGATCGCAGCCGGCTGGATCATCGGCCGGCTCGGCCTCGAGCGGCACGTCGAGCCGTGGGTCTTCGAGGTGCGCGCCGCCGCCGCAGACGACGCCGATGCGCCGCAATCGCGTGGGCTGACCGCGCTCCGCGCCGGCCGGGAGGCCGTCGCCGACATCGTCGGCAGAGTCTGGCCCTGGGTCCTGGCGGGCATCGCCGTCGGGGCGGGCATCCACGGATACGTTCCCGAGCAGTTCATGGCGGGCATCATGGGCAAGGGCGCGTGGTGGGCGGTCCCGCTGGCCGTGCTCGTGGGCATCCCGATGTACTCGAATGCCGCGGGCATCATTCCGGTCGTGCAGGCCCTGCTGGCCAAGGGCGCGGCGCTCGGCACCGTGCTGGCGTTCATGATGGCGGTGATCGGCCTGTCGCTGCCCGAGACGATCATCCTGCGAAAGGTGCTGCGCCCGCCGCTGATCGCCGTGTTTGTCGGCGTGGTCGGCACGGGCATCCTGATCGTGGGGTACCTGTTCAATGCCATCTTCTGAAAGGACGTCATCGATGGTCATCACCGTCTACGGCCCCGGATGTGCGCGCTGCTTCGAGACGGAGCGGGTGGTCCGCAACGTGCTGGCGGAACTGCAGCACGATGCGGACCTTCAGAAGGTGTCCGACTACCAGGCGATGGCCGCGGCCGGCGTGATGGCGACGCCGGCGGTCGCCATCGACGGCGTCATCAAGCTGTCGGGGAGAATCCCGAAGCCGGAAGAGGTCAAGGCGTGGCTCGCGTGGCCGCACGCCACGCTTCCGACCCTGGTCGACGCGGTGAAGGCGCTCGCGCATCCCGGTCGCCTGCGGATGCTCGCGATGCTCCGCGGCGGCGACCTCTGTGTCTGCCAGATGACGGCCGTGCTGGAACTGGCCGCCTCCACGGTGTCGTCGCACCTGAGCGACCTTCGCCGCGCGGGCATCGTCACCGAGCGCAAGAGCGGCAAGTGGGTCCATTACCACCTGGTCGACGCGGGGCCGCTCGCCGAACTGGTTCGCCAGGCGCTGGGGCTCGTCCATGACGACGACAGGCTGAAGCAGGACGCCAGGGTCGTCGACGCGCTGCGCAGGATCCCCCTGGACACGTTCTGCAGCACCGGCTTCGACCGGGCGGCGGCTGGCGTTCCTCATACGCCCGCTGCGAAGCGGCCCCGTTCCAGCCCGTCAACGACCAGGAGGCGCGCATGAGCCAGTCGCACGCAGGCGTAGGCGGAAGCCTGTCGTTCCTCGATCGGTATCTCACGCTGTGGATCTTCCTGGCGATGGCGGTCGGGGTGGGCAGGCGGATACCTGCTTCCCGGCGTCGTGCCGTTCCTGAACCGGTTCAGCGTCGGCACGACGTCGATCCCGCTGGCCGTCGGGCTCATCCTGATGATGTACCCGCCGCTCGCCAAGGTCCGCTACGAGGAGATGGGGCAGGTCTTCCGCAACGGGAAGGTCCTGGCGCTCTCGCTCGTCCAGAACTGGGTCGTCGGGCCGATCCTGATGTTCGCGCTGGCGGTCGTCTTCCTGCGCGACAAGCCGGAGTACATGGTCGGCTTGATCATGATCGGCCTCGCGCGCTGCATCGCGATGGTGATCGTCTGGAACGAGCTGGCCCGGGGCGACTCCGAATACTGCGCGGGCCTGGTGGCGTTCAACTCGATCTTCCAGGTGCTCTTCTTCTCGGTGTACGCCTGGGTGTTCATCACCGTGGCTCCGGCGTGGTTCGGCCTCCAGGGCGTCGCCGTCAACATCACGATCGGCGAAATCGCCACGAGCGTCTTCATCTACCTCGGGATCCCCTTCCTCGCCGGCGTGCTGACACGCTTCACGCTGATCCGGCTCAAGGGCAAGACGTGGTACCACCAGCGCTTTGTCCCGAAGATCAGCCCGATCACCCTGGTCGCCCTGCTGTTCACCATCGTCGTGATGTTCTC
The DNA here is from genome assembly GCA_963834645.1 of uncultured Acidobacteriota bacterium. Taxonomy (GTDB): domain Bacteria; phylum Acidobacteriota; class Vicinamibacteria; order Vicinamibacterales; family JAKQTR01; genus JAKQTR01. The sequence goes on along the minus strand of CAWICP010000008.1, from coordinate 83,508 downwards.
CCTGAAGGGCGAGACCATCGTCCAGCTGCCGTTCGACGTGATCCGGATCGCGATTCCGCTCCTGATCTACTTCGTCGTGATGTTCGTCGTGTCGTTCTTCATGAGCAAGGCCGTGGGGGCGAACTACAGCCAGTCGGCCACGCTGTCGTTCACGGCGGCGTCGAACAACTTCGAACTGGCGATCGCGGTGGCCGTCGGCACGTTCGGCATCAACCACGGGGCCGCCTTCGCCGCGGTGATCGGCCCGCTGGTCGAGGTGCCCGCCCTCATCGCCCTGGTGAACGTCTCGCTCTGGTTCCAGCGAAGGTACTTCGCAGCCGGCCGGCCCGGTGCGGGCGTCTCGGCTGCGGGAGCACGATGAAAGGCACGAAAGCGGCCTGGCGCGTGGTCGTCGTCCTGGCGCTGGCCTCGGCGGTGACGTACGTCGTCACGACCAAATCGGGCCGGGATGCGGCTCCGCGAGGGGCCGCGCCGGCGCCGATGGTCAGCCACGGCACGTCGGCCCAGCCGGCAGGCATCCCGCGCCTCGTGGATCTCGGCGCGGACAAGTGCATCCCGTGCAAGGCCATGGCGCCGATCCTCGTCGAGCTGCGCGCGGAGTACGCCGGCCGCATGCAGGTGGACTTCATCGACGTGTGGAAGGACCCCAGCGCCGGTGATCCGTACCGCATCTACGCGATCCCGACCCAGATCTTCTTCGACGGAGACGGGAAGGAATTGACCCGCCACGAGGGGTTCATCTCGAAGGCCGACATCCTCGCCACGTGGAAACGGTTCGGCTACGACTTCAGTTCGCCCGGCGCGCCGGCGCCGCGGAGCTGAGCCGGCCGATGGACACGCTCTTCACGACGCTGTCGCACGCCGTCGAAGGCCAGCCGGCCGTCGCCCTCGCGGCCGCGTTCGCGTGGGGCGTCGCGAGCCTGCTGCTCAGTCCGTGTCACCTGGCGTCCATCCCGCTCGTCGTCGGCTTCGTGAACGGCCAGCGGCAGGCGACACCCGCGCGCGGCGCGGCCATCGCGGGGCTGTTCTCCCTGGGCCTCTTCACGACGATTGGCGTCATCGGCGGCGTCACGGCCGCCGCGGGCCGGCTGATGGGGCAGGTCGGACCCTGGGCCAACTACGTCGTCGCCGGGGTGTTCTTCGTGGTCGGCCTGTCGCTGCTCGACGTGCTGCCCCTCGGGTGGAGCACGCCGGACTCGACGCGCTTCCGCGGACGTGGCTTGCTGGCGGCGTTCGCGCTCGGGTTGATCTTCGGCGTGGCGCTGGGGCCGTGCACCTTCGCCTACATGGCGCCGATGCTGGGCGTCACGTTCGCCGTCGCCGGCACGCAGGTGCTCGTACGGCGTGCTGCTGATTGCCGCCTACGGCATCGGTCATTGTTCGATCATCGTCTTCGCCGGCGCGTCGACGAGCTGGGTGGGCCGCTACCTGCGGTGGACGGACGCCTCGCGAGGCGCCGCGTACCTCAGGTACGCGTCCGGACTGCTCGTGCTGGCGGGCGGGGTGTACCTGATCTACACGGCGTAAGCCGACGCCTCGGCAAGGCGGCAGGGGAGGTGGGCGTGGAAGGGCACGAGCAGGTCCGTATCGAAGTGCTGGTGTTCGACGGCTGTCCGCATGCGGAGGCGGCCATGCAGCTGGCGCACGACGGTCGCGGAGCGGCTGGGCCCTGGCATCACCGTCGAGCGTGTTGACGTCGACACGCCCGAGAGGGCCGCTGAACTGGGCTTTCTCGGCTCGCCGTCGATCCGCGTGAACGGGGCGGACATCGAAGGGAAGACGGCGTCGGCGGGCAGGCTCTGCTGCCGGACGTACGAGGGACGGGGCCGGCGTGCCTCCCGAATGGCTGGTCGAAGCCGCCGTGCTGCGGGCCCTGGCCCCGCGGGGCGTGCTGTTTCTCTGCGTGGCGAACTCGGCCCGCAGCCAGCTGGCCGAGGGCATCGCGCGATCGCTCGCGCCGGCTGGCGTCACCGTGTGGTCCGCCGGTTCTCAGCCGACGCGCGTCAGGCCGGAGGCGATCGCCGCGCTGGCCGAGATTGGCATCGACATCACCGCTCACCGATCGAAGTCCGTATCCGAGATTCCGGCGGACCAGGTCGATACGGTGATCACGCTGTGCGGCGAAGAGGAGTGCCCGGTGTTCCTCGGCCGCGCCCGGCGACTGCACTGGGGGCTGCCGGACCCGGCGGCGTCGGCGGCTCCGAAGCCGAGCGGGCCGACGCCTTCCGGCGCACGCGCGACGAGTTGAGGCGGCGGCTGGGAGTGATGTTCGACCGGGACGCGCCGTCCGGATCGCGCGTCGCACACGCTGACGATCTGCCCGCGCCGGCGCGTCGGTTCAGGTCGAGTTCCACACGGACCCCCGGAAGCGAGGACAGCATGAAGTCACACACAGCAGCGGGTCGGGTTCATCGGCGGAGGTCGTGTCGCGCGCGTCCTGGTGGGCGGATGGCGCCACGCGGGGTCGCTCTCCCGACGGACATCCTCGTGAACGAACCCGACGAAGCGGCGTTCGCGCGGCTCGCTGAGCTGTGCCCCGGGGTTCGTCGGGCATCCATGGAAGACGCCGCGGCGGCCGACGTCGTCTTCGTGGCGCTGCATCCGCCGGTCCTGGCGTCGGTGATGCCGGCGCTGCGCCCGTGCCTCGGGCCACAGGCGACAGTCGTCTCGCTGGCTCCGAAGATCCCGTTGAGCACGCTGACGGCTGGCCTCGGCACCGCGCGCGTGGCGAGGATGATCCCGAACGCGCCCTCGATCATCGGGCGCGGCTACAACCCGGTCGCCTTCGGCGAGGGCATCGATGTCACGGCGCGCGAGGGTCTGTCGGCCCTGTTCGCGCCCTGGGGTGCGTGGCCAGAGGTGCCGGAAGGGGATCTCGAGGCGTACGCCATCCTCACCGGCATGGGCCCGACTTACTACTGGTACCAGTGGCAGGCTCTGCGGGATGTTGCCGCGCAGTTTGGCCTCTCACCCGACCGCGCCGACGAGGCGCTGCAACAGATGCTCGAGGGAGCTCAGGCCACCCTGCTTCGGAGCGGGCTGACGCCGGCCGCGGTGATGGACTTGATCCCGGTCCGGCCGCTCCAGGCGATCGAGGAGAGCGTCACGGCCGCCTACGGCACCGCGCTGCCGGCGCTTCACGCGAAGATCCGGCCGACGCCCTGACGAATGCGTCAGCCTTGCCCGCGCATGGCGGATTCGATGGTCTCGAGTTGCTGGAGGAAGAGCGCGGGCGACCATGCGGCCAATCCCGCCTGCTCGCGCGACATGACGAACCGGGCCACGTCATCGGCGGTCGCCGGCCAGTCGATCGACGCGATGCGATCATGCAGCGCGTCCAGAAGCCATCGGCCGGTGACGGTGAGGTGCTGCCCTGCCCACGGACCCTGCTGGTCGAGCGCGCGAGACAGCAGTCCGAGGTTCGGCGCGATCCTCCTCGACGCATACCAGATGAAGTCGTACCAGTCCCGGCCCTTCGTGTAGTCCCGGCAGAGCAGCGCGTGGCACTTGGAGCCGAATCCGGACGCCAGGTCCATGCACGTCACCGCCGCGGTGATCGGAAAGGTGATGAACCGGGTGTCCAGCGTTGCGCCGGCTGGTGGATTGGTGTCCACCTCCAGCTTGATGCGGATCGTCCGCGGCCGGTTTCGGGCAAAGGGCAACTCCAGGCTGAGCATCTGGCCGATGGAATCGGTCTTGACGAAGACCTTTCGCACCGCCGTCTCCTGAGCGGCGCGCCCCTGGGCGTCCACGCGAATGCCCTCGTCAGCGCAATCTCTCCGGATGCGCGCAAGGTAGGGCTCCCAGGTGAAGGACCCGTCGGGCGCCTTGAGCACGAAGTCGAGGTCCTCGGAGAACCGGTTCATCGCATGGAGGATGCGCAGGCAGGTGCCGCCATGGAACGCGGCGTGACTGAAGAAGCCGGCGCGGGCCAGGCTGGCCAGGACGTAGTGCTGCATGATTTCTGCGAGCGCGTGTTCCTGTTCCAGCGCGTTGGCCGGCGCGTACTCCCGCAGGCGCGCGGCAAGGAGGTCCTTGATCATGGGCGCAACTCCTTGTGTAAGCCATCGAGGTAGTCCTGGGTGCGGCGGCTGCGAATCGCGCGGCGAATCTCCGGGAGCGCCTCCAGATTCATGGTGCGCAGGTCGGTATCCTCCATGCGCAGCGACTTCGTCAGGAAGCCCACGCCGTCGCGCCTCCACGAGACGTCCCTGCGGACGTACACGAGGTCGGCGATGGCGCGCAGCGGGAGCGCGACAAAGGCCCAGGCGTCCGGGGACAGCCGCACGGCTCTGACCCCCGCTTTCGGGTCGTTGCAGGGGACGCGACGAAACACGAAGGTGCCGAGCGGCGTCGTGTAGGTCCGGCTGCGTCGCGCCGTCACGCTGGCGACCTGGAAGACGGCCTCCGGAAGCAGCCCATGAAACGCGAGCGCCGATTCCAGGCTGACGTGGGACGGCCCGTGAAGCGCGGCAGCCACCGTGAAGGGATGGAGGTGCGTCTTTCGAAAGGCAGGCGCGAGGCAGTAGAGCCCGGAGCGGAGGCGAAGCACCTCACCATGGTGCACGGCCCGGTGCATCAGGAGCTTGCGGGCCCCCTCGGACGCGGCGGGAAACAGGTTCCGCACCACCGTTGCGTCGAACAGGCCGCCCGGCGGAGCCAGCGCGAACACGCCCTCAGTCAGACGCTGCATTTGTGATAGAAAGTTATGCTATTCGTAACCTTCTGTCAAATATGCGCTCCCTGAAATCATCACGGGAGGCTGGGCCGCCAGCGCCTGCTACCGTCCCGGCTTCGTGGCGCGGATGAACCCGCTGTAGAACTTGTTGTCGACCAGGGGCGCGATCGTGTCGATGTCGATGCCCTGGGTGTTGAGGAACTCCCGGGCGTCCTCCGCCCGGTAGACGCGCGTGGGTTCGATCGACACGTCCGCGAACCCGGCCCTGGTCAGCTTCTCGACGTAGACCGATTCGTCGAGTGCGCCCGAGATGCAGCCGACCCACAGTTCCACGCTGCGGCGGATCTCCGGCGGGATGTCGCCCCGCACGACGACGTCCGAGACGGCCAGTCGCCCGCCGGGCTTCAGCACGCGGAAGGCCTCGGCAAGGGCGCGGTCCTTGTCGGCGGAGAGGTTGATCACGCAGTTCGAGATGATGACGTCGACCGAGCCCTCGGGCAGCGGGATGTCTTCGATCTGGCCTTTGAGGAACTCGACGTTCTCCAGGCCCGACTTGCGCTGGTTCTCGCGCGCGAGCGCCAGCATCTCGTCGGTCATGTCGAGGCCGTAGGCCTTTCCAGTCGGCCCGACCCGCTTCGCCGACAGCAGCACGTCGATGCCCCCGCCCGATCCCAGGTCGAGCACGACCTCACCCGGGTGCAGCGCCGCGAGCGCCGTGGGATTGCCGCAGCCGAGCGACGCCAGGACCGCCTCGGCCGGGAGGCCGCTGGTCTGCTGAAGATCGTAGAGATTGGCCGTGATGGGATCGACGGCGCCGGGCACGAGCGGGCCCGATCCGCAGCAGGCGTTCGACTGGCTCACGGGACCGCAGCAACCGCCGCCCGCGCCGCTCAGGACCCGCAGCGCCGCCTGCCCGTATCGCTCTTTGACGACCTTTGTGACATCCGACATGGTGAACTCCGGCTGGTGATGTGCGACGCGCGAGCGCGTCAGCAGTTGCACTGATCGAACAACTCATCCGTCGTGAAGGCCTTGTTGCGCCCGCAGCATTCCGCGTAGAGGAAGCCGAGCAGCATGCGGAGCGATTCCGTGTTGACGGTATAGCGCAGGTAGGTGCCCTCGCGGCTGCTCATCACGAGCTCTTCGTTCCTGAGCCGCTCGAGGTGATGCGACAGCGTCGGGCCGGCGATGCCCAGCTCCTTCTGAATCTCCGACACGACGAGCCCGTCCGGGTGGGCCGACAAGAGCAGGCGCATGATGCGGAGGCGGGGCTCGGTACCCATCGCCGCGAGCATGTCGGCCAGCCTGGCGACGTCGGGCGTGCTCGTCCTTCATATCCATATTTCTACAAATATCAAAATAATAACGCACTCGTCAAGCAGGAAATGCGGCTGTGCGTTCAACGCATGGCGGGCTGGGGTGGAAACGATGGGGCTGCCGTGGTGAGAGCGGCCGTGCCCGCCGAAGCGGACACGGCCGTCGAGCGCTAGAAGAGATAGCGGGCTGAAATCTGGACCTGCCGCGCCGTGCCGAGGCCCACCGTCCGGTTGAGCGGGCCGAGCATGTAGCCGAAGGTCCCGACCTGCGCGTCCGTGAACGGCACGCCGGGCGCGCCGTTCGGCAGGACCGTCGCGGGGTTCTCGTAGTTCAGCCGGTTGGCGATGTTGAACACCTCGACGCGAAGCTGCAGGTTCTGCGACTGGGTGAGCCGCACGTCCTTCGACACCATCAGGTCCACCTGCGCGAACGACGGGCCGCGGAGGTAGTTCCGCGGCAGGTTGCCGAACGTCCCGGGCTGCGGTGCGGCGAACGCGGCCGGATTGAGCCAGCGCACGCCGCCGCTCTCCAGGTACGGGTTCACGCCGGGAACCAGGTCCGGCCGCTGCGTGCCGCGGCTGTTGCCGCCGGGGATGTTCGTGACGGTCGCGCCGCTCACCGTAATGTTGTCCGGCCGGCTGATCGTCACGTTGATCGGGACGCCGCTGCGGGAGTTGACAATCGCCCCGACGCGCCAGCCGCCCGTGAACGCGCCCGTCCCCGGAATCTGGTACACCATGCGACCCGTTGAACGTGTGCGGAATGTCCTGCGGATTGATCCCGTACTCGGAGTCGAAATCAAACGTGTTCTGGGAGGTGGCCGCCTCGTTCGATCCCTGCGTGGTGCCCTTGTTGCGCGAGTACTGGTAGTTGAACCCGCCGGTGAAGCCACCCTGGAACCGCCGGGTCACGCCGACCTGGAACGCGTCGTACTGGGCCGTGCCGCAGCCGCCGATCGGGTACTTCCCGGCGAGGCTCACGTCGTCGACGCACCCGCCGGTCTTGAAGTCGATCTGGCCGTAGGTCGGCACCGGCCGCACGCGGGTCACGGGGTCGAGCACGTTGCCGACGCCCCGCAGGAACATGTCCTTGCCCTGGCTGCCGGTATACCCGACGCTCAGATTGATGGCGCCCGGCAGCTCCTGCTGGACGCTCACGCCGTACTGGACGTTGTACTCGGCCGGGTAGTGATGCGTGTAGCCCCGGATCGACAGCAGGCTCTTCAGCAGCGCCTGATCGACGGGGTACGCCAGGCCGTTGCTCGGCACATCGGACGCCTGGACGCGGTTGCGGGTGATGTAGTTCTCAATCGGCTGGATGCGGTCCTCGAACTGGCCCGGCCCGTAGTAGAAGCCGAACCCGCCGCGCAGCACCGTCTTGCTGGTCAGCATGTACGACGCCGACAGGCGCGGCGCGAAGTTGTTCGTGTCGGAATCGTAGAAGTTGTTCGGATCCGTGCCGAACTCGTTCTCCTCGACGAAGAACGGCTTGGCGCGGCCCTGCGCCTCCTTGACCACCGAGTAGTAGTCGTAGCGCAGGCCGAGATCGAGCGTCAGGCGATCACCGAGCCGCCAGGTGTCCTGCACGAAGCCTATGAGGTAGATACTGCTGGCGGCTCGAACACCGGCGAGTCCTGCGTGACGGCGTAGGTGTTCGGGCGGTTGTCGATGAACTCGTTGATGCCGTTGTAGCTGACTTCCGTGGATCCGAGGAACTGGAAGTCGGACTGGATCCGGCGGTACTCGGCCCCGAACTTCATGGTGTGCCGGCCCACGTTCCAGGTGGTCGCGTTCGCGAAGGAGAGCGACATCGGGTTGAACGCCGACCCGGTGGTCGACGAAGCGCTCGTGGCGCGGATGAGCAGGCCGCTGCGGGCGATGCCCGTCGTGCCGCGTGCGTCGATCGACGAGGAGGTGAAGTTGCCCGAGAGCGACACGCCCGTGGGATCGTAGCCGGTCGGGCCGAACGCCGTGGCGCTCGTGTGCGGCAGGTTGTAGCCGACCTTGAACTCGTTGATCAGGCTCGCGCCCATGATGCGCTGCCAGTTCGCCATCAGGTTCTGCGGGTGCTGCTTCGCGCGCACGCGCCGCGGAGTCACGGTGCGATCCGGCGTGTCGAGATCGCCGCTGCTGTAGAGGTACCGCACGTAGATGGAGTCGTTCTCGCCGAGGCGGTGATCGAGGCGGCCCGAGAACGTGTGTTCGGTCTGTTCCGCCTGGGTGTCGAGCGTGTAGAGCGCCACCAGCGGGTTCGACGTCGGCGTCGTGCCCACGGGGAAACCGGAGAGCAGCGGCGCCACCGCCTGGGTGCGTGCCGGGCTCTGGCCCGCGCCCGACCCGACCGGCTCGCCGGCCAGGATCCGCCGGCGCGCCTCGTCGCTCGGCACCGCCTCGGTGAAGCTGAGTCCCGTCCGCTGCTTCAAGCCTTCGTAGCTCCCAAAGAAGAACGTGCGGTTCTTCGAGATCGGTCCGCCCAGCGATCCCCCGAACTGGTTCATCTCGAGCGGCTGTTTCCGGTTGTCGTACTTGCTGGCCGAGTCGAGCGCGTCATTGCGCCCGTACCAGAAGCGCCGAGCCGCGGAAGGCGTTGGCTCCGCTCTTGGTGACCACCGTGATGTTGCCGCCCGCGCCGAGGCCGCTTTCGGCCGGCGCCAGACCGGAGGCCACGCGGAACTCGGACACCGACTCCATCGACGTCTGCAGGCGGAACTGCGATCCGGTGGAGTTCAGGTACCCGGGGCTCGCATCCCAGACGTAGGTCCCGTCCACGCCGTCGTAGTTCAGGTAGTTCTGCTGGTTCGACTTGCCGTTGAACCGCACCGACGACCAGCCGCCGTTGCCGTCGGAGGTCGCGCCGGTGGCCAGCGTCATCAGGTTCGCGAAGTTCCGGCCGTTCACCGGCAGGCTCTGCACCTCTTCCGGCGTGACGTTGACGCCGATCTTGGCGCCCTGCACGTCCAGCACCCTCGACTCGGCCGAGACGTTGACCGTCTCGCTCACGCTCGCGATGCCCAGCGACGCATTGGCCGGCTTCGTGTCGCCCACGCCGAGCGTCACGGCCGATTCCGATGGCGCGAACCCGTCGAGCGAGAACAGCACCGTATAGCTGCCCGGCCCGAGATTCGTCACGGTGAAGACGCCGCCGGCGTCGGTCACCGCCGTCCGCACGGCGCCGGTCTGCGTGGAGGTCACGGTCACCGTGACGCCGGGAAGCACCGCTCCGCTTGCGTCGGTGGCTTTCCCCGAGATGCGTGACTCGGTCAACTGGGCAGCGGCGGGCAGGGCCGCGGCGAGGAGCGCCAGACCGACGAGAAGCGTGCGTGGCACCATTGCGAAACGCTGACATACACATTCCTCCGAAACGTCTGTGCAGTTCATTCCCATCGAGACCCCTTCACTCTACGGCGGGCGTGTTACGGGGCTGTGGCGGGATTGTTGCGCGGAGGTTAATTCCGGCGGCCGCGTCGCCTGACCTCACGAGTACGGCCTCCCGGCGCCATTCGACGGAATTTACGCAGGCGAAACACGGCACCGGCAACGCGACTCTGTCGCGGGCGAGCCCCGGCGTCGCGAGGCCGAAGGACGACCTCGTCTGGCGGGCGTTCAGCTACAATAGAATGTTCGCCGCGCAGGCAATCGGGCCGATGAGCGGCGTGCGTTGCGTCCGAGGATGAGCATGGCCAGTGTCATCGAAGCAATCGACGTCAAGCGCAAGATGTTCTTCGAGTACGAGGACACCCCGTACGTCTGCCTCGACGTCGAGCGATCGACGCCGACCGCCAGGGGAGGGCAGACCCTCGTGCGGGTGAAGATGCGCAACCTGAAGACCCGCGCGGTCTTCGACAAGACGTTCAAGGCCGGGGAGAAGTTCAAGGAGCCGGACCTTGTCCAGTCACCGGCCACCTACCTGTACAGCGACGCCCTCGGCTCTCACTTCATGGACCAGGAGAGCTACGAGACCATCACGCTGAACGAGGACATGATCGGCGACGCGCTGGACTTCCTCGTGGACGGGCAGATCGCGCAGATCCTGCTCTTCAACGGCTCCGCCATCGGCCTGCAGTTGCCGCAGCACGTCGAGTTGACGGTCGCGTCCACCGAGGCAGGCGCCAGGGGCGACACGGCCTCGGGCAACGTGACGAAAGTGGCCAGGCTGGAAACCGGCATCGAGGTGCGGGTATCGCTCTTCATCAAGGAGGGCGAGAAGGTGAAGGTCAACACCGAAACGCGCGAGTGCCTCGGCCGCGTGTGACCGGTCACCGGAGGCGTGCCCGGCCGTCAGCGTGACGGGCCGGCGGGCGGAAGGTCCGGCAGCGTCTGCCTCGCGCGCCGGCTCCACGTCGCGAGCAGCGCGCATCCCACCGCCGTGAGCCCGGCCGCGAGTCCCAGCCAGAGCCCCTGCACGCCCCAGCCCCACCAGAAGCACGCCGCGTAGCCGAGCGGCAGGCCGATGACCCAGTGCCCGACGAAATTGGCCATCATCGGCATCCGCGTTTCGCCGAGGCCGCGGAGGATGCCGGTCGAGATCCCCTGCGTGCCGTCGAAGACGAGGCACACGCCGGCGATGGCCAGCAGCGACGGCCCGATCGCGAGCACCGTGGCATCCTGCGAGAACGCCCCGATGAGCGGGCGTGCCGCCACGAGGAACACCACCGCCGCCGACGCGGTGAACAGGGCTCCCAGCGCCAGCGCCGTCCATCCCGATTGCCAGACGCCCTCGCGGTCGCGGCGGCCGACCGCCTGCCCGACCCTGACGGCGCCCGCGGCGTTCAGCCCGAGGGGCACCATGAAGACGAACGCCCAGAGGTTCATGGCGATCTGGTGGGCGGCCAGAGATGCGGGGGCCAGCCGGCCCGCCAGCGCCGTCGCGGCGGCGAAGACGCCGACTTCGAGCAGAATCTGGAAGCCCGCGGGGCCTCCCAGCGCCAGGAGGTGGCGCAGGGCCTCCCACTCCACGCGGCGCGGGCCAGGCTCGCTCCCCGCGCGGCCGCGGCTGGCCTCGCGGACGGCGACGTACAGGACCGCCGCCATGTAGACGCGCGAGATCACCGTCGCCCATGCCGCCCCTGTCGCGCCAAGAGCCGGGAATCCGAACCTGCCGTAGATCAACACCCAGTTCACGGACACGTTCACGAGGTTCGCCGAGAGCAGGGCAAACGTGATCGGGCGCACGAGATTGACGGCCTGCAGATACCGGCGCAACGCGGCGTAGAGGAGCAGGGGCAGCACGCTCAGCGTCACGACGTTCAGGTACGGCGACGCAATCTCCAGCACCTCCGCGTTGAGGCCCCAGAGGGGCAGCGTGGCGGTGACGCCGAAGGCCAGCAGCGACAACGGCACCGCCGAAATGAGGGCGAGATACACGCCCTGGCGCAGCCAGGTACCTGGCAGCGGTCGAGCCGGCCGGCGCCGAACGACTGGGCGACCAGCGTGTCGAGGCCCAGCATCAGGCCCATGCCGAAGATGCCGATGGCCAGAAAGACGATGCTGCCCAGGCCGACGGCGCCGATGGCCGCGGGCCCGAGCGGACCCACCATCAGCGTGTCGACCAGTCCCATCAGCGTCCACCCGATCTCCGCCAGGATGACGGGGACGGCCAGGGCGATCATGGGCCTCAGCTCTCGGCGGATGCCGGACAACATCGACGGCATCATCTCACAGCAGGGGCTGGGGCAGGGGCTAGGGCAGGGGCTGAGGCAGCTACCGGGCAGCGGGACGACTAGCCCCTAGCCCCTAGTCCCTCAGCCCCGATACAATTCGCCCCATGTCCAAGCTCGCTGCCTACGCCGGAGTCGCGCGCGCGCCGTTCCTCCTTCTGCCGGTCACCCTGGTCGCGTCGGGTGCGGCCGCGGCGGCCTACGACGACCGGGCATCCGCGCTGGCCACCGTGCTGGCCGTCATCGGCCTCGTCGCGCTCCACGCCGCGGTGAACGCCTTCAACGAAGCCAGCGACATGCGGTCCGGTATCGATCTTCAGACCACGAGGACCCCGTTCAGCGGCGGCAGCGGCACGATTCCCTCGGGCGCCCTGTCGGTTGGTGGCGCCGTGGGCGTCGGTGTCGCGGGCTCCATCGTCGGTCTGCTCATCGGGATTTACTTCGGAACGCAAATCGGCTGGTGGCCGTTCGGCGGAGTGATGGCGCTCGGCGCCGTGGCGGTGCTGGTCTACACCGACCTGTTCGCGCGGACCGGTACCGGCGAGATCTTCGCGGGCCTCGGCCTGGGCCTGCTCCCCGTGGTCGGCGCCGCGCTGGTCCAGCGTGGCACGATCGGGCCCGCCGCCTGGGCCGCCGGCGTGCCGGCGTTCCTGATGACGTTCAACCTGCTGCTGCTGAATGAATTCCCGGACGAGAAGGCCGACCGGGCCGGAGGGCGGCGCAATCTCGTGCTCGTGTTCGGGCGCCGGGGAGCGGCCTTGATCTACATCGCCGCGGCCGTGGCGACGCCCGTGGCGATCGTGGCGGCGGTGCTGGCGAGATGGCTCCCGCCCCTCGCGCTCATCGGCGTGCCTGCCGTTCTGGTTCGCCATCCCGGCGGTCCGGTGGGCGGCGTCGCGGTCACACGAAGCCGTCCCGATTCCCGCACTGACCGGCAACGTCATCTGGAATCTCGCGACCAACTCCATGCTGGCGGTCGGCCTCGGCCTCGCGGCGTACCTGGGGTGGTAGGCGTCTCCGGCTGCCTCGGGCTCAGGCCGGAAGCCCTCGGGCTACTTCAGCGCTTCGGTCCCGGCGAACGTCCGGTAGGGCGTCAGCTCCTTCAGCGTGATCGCGTCGGCCTCGGTGTCCTCTCCGGTCAGCATCCGCGTGAGCAGCTTGCCCACGCCCGGGCCGAGCATGTACCCCTGCCCGCACATGCCCGACGGCGTGGATGTAGCCCTCGAGTTCCCGTCGCGCGCCCGATGATGGGCGACCCGTCCGGGCGTCATCGGGTAGAGCCCCCGCCACGTCCGCCGCACCTTGATGTTGGCCAGCTTCGGCATCAGCCCGACCATCCGTCGCGCGATCATCGGCAGGTAGGTGGACGTCTCGCGCCGGTCCGTTCCGACGATGGGCGGGTCGGGCGTGATGCAGAAGACGACGCCCCCGGGCTTGTGCTGGTAGAAGTAGTAGTTGGTCGACCCGTGGGCCGGCCGGATGTCGACCACCATCGGCGTCAGGAACGGCGCCACCGGCTCGGTGATGCCCGCCTCGTGGCTGTCCGGCACGACCGGCGCGTCGAGGCCCGCCATGTCGGCCACGGCCCTGGCCCACGGTCCGCCGGCGTTGATGACGGTCTCGGTGGCGTACCCGCCCTTGTCGGTCCGCACGCCCACCACCATGCCCGCGCCTCCGCATGAGGCCGGTGACGCGCTCCTGGAACCGGAACTGCGCGCCGCGCTCCACCGCCCGCCTGTAGAACGCGTGGGCCGTGAGCATGGGCGACGCCGACCCGTCCTCCGGCGAGTAGGTCCCTCCGCGCAGGCCGTCGGGGTTCAGCGCGGGCACGAGGTCGCGCATCTCGTCGCGTTCGAGCCAGCGGATGTTGAGGCCCGCGCGCTGCTGCACCTTGAGCAGGTCCTTCAGCGCCCGTTCTTCCTCTTCCCGGTACGCCACGAAGACATAGCCGCCCTGGGCCCACTCGATGTTGTCGCCGTAGGTCTGCTCCCACGACGAGAAGACCCGCAGCGACTCCAGGCACAGGTGGATCTTGGCGGGCGACGAGTGCGTGGCGCGGATGCCGCCGATGGCCGCCTTGTTGCTGCCCTGGCCGGCGCTGGCGAACTGGTCGATGACCAGCGGCTTGATCCCCTGCTCCGCGAGGAACAAGGCCGTCGGCAATCCCACGCTGCCGGCGCCGACGATGACGACGTCGAAGGTGTCCGTGCTCATCAGAGGCCTCCTTCGTGCGCGCCCGTCGCATGCCTGACGGGGACATCATCCGGCGCCGCGCCGTCGGCCGCGACTCCGGCGAAGGCGCCGAGCGGCACTTCCATGAACACGGGGCGCTTCGTGAAGTCGATGATCTGGCTGTCGGGCACGCCCTCCTCCCGGTACAGCCGCTTGATGAGACTCGGGCAGGTCTTGCCGCCGCAGGCGCCCATGCCGGCCCGGGTAATCGCCTTGAGCTCGTTGAGGTCGCGAACGCCGGCGCGGATGAGCCCGCGGATCTCGCCCGCCGTCACGCGTTCGCAGCGGCACACGATCATCTCGTCGTCGAGGTGCGGGACGAGCAACTCGGACGGCTCCGTGACCCACGGTTCCTGGACCCGGATGCCGCGATGCGCGACGCGATCTCGCGGGGCGCCCGTACCTTGACCATCAGGCAGCGGTCGTTGGCCTTGGCCTCACGGACGCGCGTCACCTCGACGTTGCCGAGCATGGCGCCCTCGGTGTCGAGGACGGTGACGATGTCGCCGGCCTTGATCGACTGCGCGCGTGAACTCGTGCGGCACCGTGACGGTGGGGTACTCGGCGTCTTTCCGGAAGTCCACCAGCGTGACGGCGAGGCCGGGGCAGATGGCGACGCACTTCTCGCAGGCGTCGCACTGGTCGCCGACGAACTCCGGCAGGCCCATGATGTCGCCGTCCTCGATGCGGATGGCGTGGTGGGGGCACACCGACGTGCACGGGTTGCAGGGGATCTCCTGCGAGCAGTGGAAGAGCGGGAACGCGCCGCTCGAGACCGGCGGCAGATCCTCGGCGATCGTGGCGCCCGGGCGCGACTTGAGCACCTCCGCCGTGCGGTGCCATTCCGGCGGCACCTCGCCCACGTCGCGGCCGAGGGCGCGCGCCAGTTCGAGGCCGCGGATGCGCCCGGTGAACATGGCCGCCGACGCCTCGGCGATTTCCTCCGAGTCGCCGGCCGCGAAGACCGGCAGCCCGAACTCCTTCGCCTTGGCCACGAACTCGTCGACCGGTTCGAGGCCGACGGCCACCAGCACCGTGTCGCACTGGAACGTCTGCTCGGTGCCCGCCACGGGCTTCCAGGCCTTGTCGATCTTCGCGATCGTGACCGACGTCACCTCCTCCGTGCCGTTCGCGCTGAGGACCGTGTGCGACGTGTAGATGGGCACGCCCATCCGCACGAGCTTGTCCTTGTGCACCTTGTAGCCGCCGCACTCGGGCAGCGCCTCGCACAGTCCCACCACCTGGATGCCGGCCTGCAGCGCGTGGTAGCCGGCGATGAGGCCGACGTTGCCGCCGCCGACGATGAACAGGCGCGAGGTCGGCCGCACCAGGTCGCGGTTGACCAGCGTCTGGAAGGCGCCGGCGCCGTACACCCCGGGAAGCGTGTTGCCCTTGAAGACCAGCGACTTCTCGCGCGCGCCGGCGGCCACGAGCAGCATCTCGGGCCGGACGATGTAGTAGCGTCCGTCCCGCAGGATCCCGACCCGGCGGTCCGAGAACACCGCCAGCGCCGTGCTGTTCAGCCAGACGCGCACGTTCTCGAACAGCCGGACGTCGCGCTCGAGGCGCGTGGCGATGTCGATGCCCCGCGTGCCCGGCGTAGCAGGCGTCGATCGACCCGAAGAACTTGTGCGTCTGCAGCACCAGCTTGCCGCCGAGGCGGTGCTTGTCGTCGACGACGAGCGTCCGGACGCCGGCGCGGCCGAGCTCGATGGCCGCCGTCAGCCCGGCCGGCCCGCCGCCGATGACGAGGCACTCGCAGTCGACCGTGGGGATGTCGCGCAGCTTCCCGGCCGCCTGAACGTCCGGGAGCTCCGGCTTGCCCTCGAGCGGGGCCACGCGCATGCCGGGCCTGACCGGGCACCATGCACGACTTCACCGCCAGGCCGTCGGCGACGACCGAGCACTGGGCGCACTGGCCGTTCGCGCAGAAAATCCCCTGGGCCGCGCCGTCCTTGTGGTGATGGCCGAAGACGCGCACGCCGTTGGCGAAGAGCGCCGAGGCGATGGTCTCGCCGGCGAGGCCCGTGCAGGGCGTGCCGTTCCAGAAGAACTCCACCGTGTCACGGGCGGGCAGCGGCAGGATGGGGTGCTGGCGGATGCGGTACTCGACCACGGGAGTCGCTCCTGGGGCCGGACGCAAGACGTTCCGGCGGAGGTGGATCGTGCACGGCGGTTCCAGACGGCCCGGGACAACAGGGGGAAATCAGCCGGGGGGAACCGACGGGGAGGGGGCGCTGCTGCTGTGGATTCTAGCAGATGTCGGGGCTCGGGATGCCACCTGCCCCACCGTCGCGTGCCGTCGGGCCTCGGCGTGGCGGTGCTCGGGTACCCGACTGCGAACCCGCCGGTGCGATCGCCGCGAGGATGTTGCCGCCGTCTTTGAGCAGCGCGGCCGCGTCGCCGGAGACGACTTGCGGGGCAACCCGGAACACGGACACCTGCGCCACGCCTTCGAAGACACCCGTTTGTTGCTCGACCGGGATACTCAAAGGGTCGCGCGTCTTCGGGTCCCCGCTGGTGAAACTTATTCCCAGCTCGGACAGGAGCTGATTTGCTATCCTGGATGGTGGGCGTTCCGGAGACGTGGCAGGAATTGTCTCCCAGAACGAGAACGGCGCCGCCCCGGTTCAGGTCCTGCTGCACAATACCGCGTTCGCGTTCCCGCTGAGCAACTCGCACGGATCGTAGATCACGACGCTGTACAACGAGACCTCGACGCGCGACGGCAGGCGAACTCGACGGTGCCGAGTAGACGCGACTCGTCGAATCGTGACCGTCCCAGGCCCGGATCTGTGGTTGGCGATCTCGGCCTGCGGCCGGCGCGTCGTGTAGAGATCGCAGCGAGCCCGACGACGTCCCCGCGGCTCAGCGCCGGAGTCGCTCGGGATCGTCGACGATCAGCGCGCTGTCGTCGAGGATGACCGTCGGCGCTTCTTCGAAAGCCACGCCGTGCTTCCTCAGGTTGATCCGGGCCTTGGACGGATCCCCACTCGAACCCGACGGTCGTCCATCGTGCCGCCGTAGTATCCACTACGTATTTCCTCCGCGTGGAAGTCACCCGGATTGCCGAGTAATCGGCCGGAGTGACCAGTGCGACAGACGCGCGCCAAAGGCGCGCTTGTGAAGCGTCAGGTCTCCTCCGCTGTCGGGTGCGCTTTTTCCGGTTTACCCAAAGAGGGTCAGGCGCTGCTCCAGGAGCTGGAGTAGCGCCGGCTCCATAAAGTCGAACTCATCCGGAATGTCGAGACAGGTCACTCTCTTGCCGCGGAGGCTGTCGCGGAACCTTCCGAGACAATCGATTGCGGTGGCTCTTGTCCATCACGAATATACGGTCCGCCCAGGACAGCAGATCCGGAGTCACCCGCATCACGGCATCGTTATCCAGACCGGCAGAGACCACGTCAAGCCCCGGTCCAGTCCCTAGCCCCTCTCATCTGCCGGCGCCGGCGAGGTAGTCCACGGCCAGGCTCGAGAGCGCGCGGACGCCCGTGATGAGCGCCGCCTCGTCCGGGCTGAAGCGGGGCGAGTGGTTCGCGGCCCACGCGGCCGGGTCGGAGCCCTTCGGGGCGACGCCCAGGAAGAAATACAGCGCGGGCACCTTCTGCCCGTAGAACGAGAAGTCCTCGGACGTGGTCGTCGGCTGCGCATTGGGGTTGAACGTGCCGGCGGCCACCCGCTTCAGCGACGGCGTCATGCGCTCGGTCAGCGCCGGGTCGTTCCACGTGACCGGGTATCCCTCGTCGAGAATCAGTTCGGCGGTCGCCCCGGCCGCCGAGGCGATGCTCTCCGCCGTGCGCTTGACCCGGGCGAGGATCTCTTTGCGCATGCCCGGATCGAAGGTCCGAATCGTCCCGCTCATCCGCACTTCGTCAGGCACGATATTGTGACGGCTGCCGCCCTCGATGGTGCCCACCGTCACGACAGCCGGGGCCGTCGTCAAATCGATCTGGCGGCTGACCACCGTCTGCAGGCCGAGCACGATCTGCGCGGCCACGACGATCGGATCGACGCCGGCCCAGGGCATGGCGCCGTGCGTCTGCCGGCCCTTGACGACGATCCTGTACGTGTCGCCCCCGGCCATGAGGCCCTTCGGCCTGAAGGTGATCGAGCCGGCCTCGAGGGGCGTGATGCCGACGTGGAGGCCGAACATGGCGTCCACCTTCGGGTTGTCGAGGACGCCTTCCTTGACCATCACCTCCGCGCCGCCGGGTTCGCCGGGGACGCCTTCTTCGGCTGGCTGGAACACGATCTTCACCGTGCCCGGCAGGTCGGCTTTCATGCCGGCGAGGACCTCGGCGGCGCCGAGCAGCATCGACATGTGGAAGTCGTGGCCGCAGGCGTGCATCACGCCCACCTCGCGGCCGTTGTACTCGCCGCGCGCGTTCGAGGCGAAGGGAAGCCCCGTCTCCTCGGTGACCGGCAGCGCGTCCATGTCGGCCCGGAGCGCGACGACGGGGCCTGGCCTGCCGCCCTTGAGCACCGCCACGACGCCGGTCTTGGCAACGCCGGTCCGGACCTCGTAACCCATCGCGCGGAGCTGCTCGGCGAGGAACGCCGAGGTGCGCACCTCCTGGTTGCCCGAGCTCGGGATGCGCGTGCAGGTCCCGCCGCCAGGCCACCACCTTCGGCAGGACCGACTCGGCTGCCTTGTCGAGGCGCGCGTGCAGCGCGTCCAGCGCTGCCGCCGACGCGCCGGGCTGTCTCCCGGCCGGCGCCTGGGCGCCGGCGCCCGACGCGATCAACGAGGCGAGCATAGCGGCGGCGGCAACCGAACGCGTCGATGTCATGTTGGCCTGTTCTCCCGAGACCAGTGTATATTTCCTAGCGCCCTAGCCCCTAGCCCCGACTTCGCCTCGGTCCGGCCGGCGGCACACCTCCCTCGGCTACGTCGCGGCAGGCCTTGTCCCTTGCCCCTCGCTCCCTGCCCCTCCTTACATCGTCAGCGCCATGACCGCCTTGCACGTGTGCAGCCGGTTCTCGGCCTCGGGGAACACCCGCGACTGCGGGCCGTCGAGGACCGCGTCGGTCACCTCGTGGTTGCGATCGGCGGGGAGGCAGTGCATGTAGATGGCGTCTTTCTTCGCCAGCGACATCCTGCGCTCGTCGCAGATCCAGCTCTTGTAGCGCGCCGAGAGCGTGAGGGCTTCCTCGGGCTTGTGGAACAGCTCCTCGATGCCCCACGATTTCGCGTAGACGATGTCCGCGTCCCGGCACGCCGCGTCCATGTCGTCGGTGACCTCGAACGATGTGCCGTGCGCGGCCGCCTGCTCCCGCGCGAACGCCATCGGCTCCTTCATCAGCTTCCACTCAGGAGGGTGGGCGAGGACGACGTCGAGTCCGAAGCGCGGCATCAGCGTGATGAGGCCCTGGGGCACCGACATCGGCTTGGCGTAGCTCGGCGCGTACGCCCACGTGACGGCGATCTTCTTTCCCCTGAGGTTCCGGCCGAACTCCTCGCGGATCGTCATGAGATCGGCCAGCGTCTGGAACGGGTGATCGATGTCGCACTGCAGGTTGTAGACCGGCACCGTGGCATGCTCGGCCACCTCGCGCATGTAGCGGTTGCCCTCGCCCGGGACGAGATCGTGGCGGATGGCGATGGCGTGGCCGTAGCTCGACAGGATGATCCCCATGTCCTTCGGCGACTCGCCGTGCGCGGCCTGCGAGGTCTCGGCCGCGATGAAGTGCGCGTGCGCGCCGAGTTGGGTGGCGCCCGCCTCGAAGGAGTTGCGCGTCCTGGTGGACTTGTCGAAGAAGAACAGGAACACCGTCTTGTCGGGCAGGTAGCGGGTGGGCCGGCCGGACTTGAACGCCTTCTTGAGGTCCGCCGAGGTCTCGAGCAGCAGCTCGATCTCCTGGTCGCTCCAGTCGCGGGTCTCGATGTAGTCCTTGCCCCGGACGGAGGCGGGCAGCGCGGGCAGTCGTGTCGTCATATCCGGGAAGTCTACGCCACACGTGGCTCCTGCATGCCACGATTTGCCCTGGTCCGGCTGACGCAGTAGGCTGGAGAGTCATCGGAGGGCGGCCATGTCATTCAACGCGACGCGCGCTGACCGGCGCGCGCAGGCTGGCCGTCGTTGCATGGCGTGCTCGTCGTTCGGGCCGCGTCGTTCGACGCGCAGGCGCAGACCGTCGCGCGGCTGGAAAACAGCGTGGCGGTGTTCGACGAAGTCACGAAGATGGGCGACCGCGCGATTCCGGCGGACCTGCTCAAGAAGGCGCAGTGCGTGGCGATCGTACCCGGCCTGAAGAAGGGCGCCTTCGTCGTCGGCGCCAAGTTCGGCCGGGGGTTCGTCTCGTGCCGGACCGACGCCGGCTGGTCGGCGCCGGCGGGCATCCGGATGGAGGGCGGCAGCGTCGGGTTCCAGATCGGCGGGACCGAGATCGACGTCATCCTCGCCATCATGAACAAGCGCGGCGTGGATCGCCTGCTCTCGAACAAGTTCACCCTCGGCGCCGATGCGTCGGTGGCCGCGGGCCCGCGTCGGCCGGACCGCGGCGGCCCAGACCGACGCGGCCATGACGGCCGAAATCCTCTCGTGGTCCCGATCGAGGGGCGTGTTCGCGGGCGTGGCGCTCGAGGGCGCGACGCTGCGGGGCGACGACGACGCCAACCTGGATCTCTACGGGAAGCGCCTCGAGATGAGGCAGATCGTCACCGGCGCGACTCCTGTCCCCGCGGCCGCCGAGGCGCTCATCAGCCGGTTGTCGAAGTTCTGATACACCGTCCGCCGGGCCCCGGCTGGCGTCGTTGACCTGAAACCGCTACTATAAGGGCGGTTGGCCGGTTCGTGTGCTGCGAACCGGCCTTCGTCACCTGCTGGCATCCCGCCCCCGCCGCCACGCCGGACGTCAACACCAGGATTTCTCATGGACGTACTCGTCCTCAATTGCGGATCCTCATCCGCGAAGTTCGCCGTCATCGATCCCGCCACGTCGAAGGAAGAAGTCTCCGGGATCGCGCAGCGTCTGGGTTCACCCGACGCCACACTCGACTGGAAGCGCGACGGAGCGAAGGCGTCCCGGCCCATCCCGGGAGCGGGCCACGAGGCGGCCCTGCGGGCCGTCGGGGCGCTGCTGAGCGAACTCGGGCTCACCGACGAACTCATCGGCGTCGGCCACCGCGTGGTGCACGGCGGCTCGAAGTTCTCCGGCTCGATCGCCATCACGCCGGAGGTCATCGCCAAGGTCGAAGAGTGCATCCCCCTCGGGCCGCTGCACAACCCTCCGAACCTGGTCGGCATCCGCCTCGCGCAGGAGCTGTTTCCGTCGCTGCCGCAGGTCGGGGTCTTCGACACCGCGTTCCATCAGACGATGCCGCCGGTGGCGTACACGTACCCGGTGCCGTACGAGTGGCTCGAGGCGCACAGCGTGCGCCGCTACGGCTTCCACGGCACCAGCCACCGCTTCGTCGCGAAGCATGCCCTGCAGCTGACGGGACTGTCGCCGGAGCACCACCGGCTGGTCACCGCCCACCTCGGCAACGGCTGCTCGTGCGCCGCGGTGCGCGACGGCCACAGCGTCGACACCACGATGGGCCTCACGCCGCTCGAGGGCGTCATGATGGGCACGCGCAGCGGGTCGGTCGACCCGGCGATCATCGGGCACATCAGCGGCGCGCTCGGCAAGCCCGCCGATCAGATCCTGGACGCGCTGAACAAGAAGTCGGGGCTGCTCGGCGTCTCGGGCCTCTCGAACGACATGCGGACGATTGAAGCCGCGGCCGCGGACGGGCACGAGCGCGCGCGCCTCGCCTTCGACGTCTTCTGCTACGTGCTCGCCAAGGCCATCGCGGCGCTCGTCGTGCCGCTCGGCCGGCTGGACGCGCTCGTGTTCACCGGCGGCATCGGCGAGAACTCGGTGGCTGTCCGCGCGCGGACCGTGGCGCACCTCGGGTTCCTGGGCCTCACCATCGACCCCGCGGCCAACGCGACGCACGGGCGCACCCAGAACGGCCGGATCACCGACGAGATCAGGCCCCAGGCGCTGGTGGTGGCGACGAACGAAGAACTCATGATTGCCCTCGACACGGCCGAAATCGCGCGCCGGTCCTGAGGGCCCGACCGAAGACCCGTCTGTTTCGGAGGACACGTTGCCTACGACCATTCTTGTTGCCCCGGCCGGCCGCCGCGTCGGATTGACCACCGCGTGCCTCGGCCTCGTGCGGGCCCTCGATCGCCAGGGCGTCCGCGTCGCGTTCGTCAAGCCCGTCGCGAACCGTGAGGTGAGCCAGTCGGCCGAGTTGATGGCCCTCGGCGCCCACATCCTGCCCGTCAAGTCGGTGCCCATCCACGTGGCCGAGGATCTGCTGGCGGCCGGCGACGACCAGACGCTGATGGAGCACGTCGTCGAGATCGCGGGCAAGGCGGGCGTTGGCGCCGACGTCCTGGTCGTCGAAGGCATGAACACCGAGCCCGGCATCATGCACGCGAGCCGCGTGAACGAACTGATGCTCAAGGCCCTGGACGCCGAACTCGTGTTCGTGGCGGCCCCCCGGAGCCAGAACGCGGCGGAGGTGGCCGATGCCATCGCCATCGCGGCCCGCGGATACGGCACGCTCGCGGAGGGGCGGCAGGTGGGCTGCATCCTCAACCGCGTGTGCATCGGTGCGGCGGGGCAGCAGGCCGAGAGCGAGACCATCGGGCAGGCCCACGGGGGATGCGCCGACTGCGAGGGCGTCGCGCCGTTCTCCGACATGGAGGCGGCGCACCGGAAGGCGCTGCATTCGGTGAAGCTCCGCCCGCTGGCGGTCGTGCCGTGCAGCGTCGACCTGGCGGCGCCGCGCGTGCTCGACGTGGCCCAGGCCCTGAAGGCCCGGGTCGTGTTCGCCGGGGAACTCCGCACGCGGCGGGTGACCGACGTCGGCCTGTGCGCCGCCAACGTCCCCAACGCGCTGCGGGCCATGCGGCCGGGCTCGCTCATCATCACGCCCGGCGACCGCAGCGACATCATGATGGCGGCCGCGCTCAGCGTGCAGTCGGGGACGCCGCTCGCCGGCCTCCTGCTCACCGGCGGTCATGACCCCGATCCGCGCGTGGTCCGCTTGTGCCGCAAGGCGCTCGACACCGGCCTGCCCGTGCTGGCGGTCGACGAATCGAGCTACCGCGCGGCCACGCACGTGGCGAGCATGAACACCGAGATCCCGGCCGACGACCCGGACCGCATCGAGCGGACCATGAACTTCGTCGCGGACCGGATCGACGTCGAGTGGGTGAAGGGCTTCGGCCACAGCGCGCGCGTGCCTCGCCTGTCGCCGCCCGCGTTCCGCCACCGGCTGATCGAGCAGGCTCGCACGAACCTGCAGCGCATCGTCCTTCCGGAAGGTAACGAGCCCCGCACCGTCGCCGCGGCGGCGATCGTCGCGAATCGCGGCATCGCGCAGTGCGTGCTGCTCGGCAACCCGGACGAGATCCGGGAAGTGGCGGCCAAGCAGGGCGTCAGGCTGCCCGCGTCCGTCGAGATCGTCGACCCGGTGGCGGCGGCCCCGCGCTACGTCGATCCGCTCGTCGAGCGGCGCAAGGCGAAGGGGATGACGACGGAGCGGGCCGCCATCGAGCTGCAGGACCCGATCGTGGTGGGCACGATGATGCTCGCCCTCGACGAGGCGGCCGGCCTGGTGTCGGGCGCCGTCCACAGCACGGCGCACACGATCCGGCCGGCGCTCCAGATCATCAAGACGGTGCCGGGCTGCAACCTCGTGTCCAGCGTCTTCTTCATGTGCCTGCCCGATCAGGTGCTGGTGTTCGGCGACTGCGCCGTGGTCCCGAACCCGACGGCGTCGGAGCTGGCCGACATCGCCATCCAGAGCGCCGACTCGGCCATCGCGTTCGGCATCCCCGCGCGCGTGGCGATGCTCTCGTACTCGACCGGGTCGAGCGGGACCGGGGAGGACGTGGAGAAGGTCAAGGAAGCGACGCGCATCGCCAGGGAGCTCAGACCCGACCTCGCGCTCGAAGGGCCGCTGCAGTACGACGCCGCGGTGATGCCCGATGTCGCCAGGCTGAAGGCGCCCGGATCGACGGTGGCCGGGAAAGCGACCGTCCTGATCTTCCCCGACCTGAACACCGGGAACGTCACCTACAAGGCCGTCCAGCGGTCGGCCAACGTCGTGAGCATGGGGCCGATGCTCCAGGGCCTGGCCAAGCCGGTCAACGATCTGTCGCGCGGCTGCCTGGTCGAGGACATCGTCTTCACCATCAACCTGACGGCGATCCAGGCGCAGCAGGCCGCCCGCCGGAAGGCGGGAGGGGCGTAGCGACGGCGGCATACACGCCGGGGAACGCGGCGTACCAGGCCGCGGCCTTCACCAGGTGCTCGACCGGGATGTGCTCGGTGGCCATGTGGGCGAAGATCTCGTTGCCCGGCCCGAAGCCGATGCAGGGGATGCCGCGCATCCCCATCACGGCCACGCCGTTCGTGCTGAACACCCAGCGGCCCACCTCCGGCGCGTCGCCGAACAACTGCGCGTAGGTGCCCGCGCCGGCCCGCAGCAGGGGGTGATCTTCCGGCAGCAGCCACGTCGGGAAGAACTTCTTCGTCGGGTAAGTCAGGCCCCGCCAGCTCGGCACGGCATAATCCAGGACCGCGACCTCGGCGCCGGCCGCCCGCACGCCCGGCAGCGCCTCGATCTCGCCGACGGCGGACTCGAGCGTGTCGGTGGCCGCCAGCCGGCGATCCAGGTGAATGGTCGCCGAGTCGGCCACGGCGCACAGCGACGGAGACGTGGACCTGACCTCGGCGATGGTGACCGTGCCCTTGCCGAGGAACGGCTCGCCGCCGAGACGCTCGTTGAGCCGCTCGATGTCGGCGATGATCGGCGCCATCCGGTACACGGCATTCACGCCGCGCTCGGGGGCCGAGCCGTGGCACGACACGCCGTGCGTGCGGACCTCGATCTCCATGCGTCCGCGGTGGCCGCGGTAGATGGCCAGATTCGTGGGTTCGGCGATGACGACGGCCTCGGGTGTCAGGCCGTCCTCGTTCAGGATGTACTGCCAGCAGAGGCCGTCGCAGTCTTCCTCCTGCACGCTGCCCACGACCCAGAGCGTCACGTCCCCTTCGAGCCCCAGTTCCTTGACGATGCGCCCGCCGTACACGATCGAGGCGAGCGCGCCCTTCATGTCGCAGGCGCCCCGGCCGTAGACGAGGCCGTCGCGTTCGTCGCCCTCGAACGGATCGACCGACCAGTTGGCCGGGTTGCCGACATCGACCGTGTCGACGTGGGCGTCCAGCGCGAGGACGCGCGGGCCATGGCCGATGCGGCCGAGAATGTTGCCCATCGGATCGATGCGGATCTCGTCGTAGCCGCATGCCTGCATCTCGGCCTCGACGCGGCGGATGACGTCACCCTCCTGTGCGCTGAGCGACTTGATGGCGATGAGATCCCGGAGGAAGCGGACGAGACCGCGTTCGTGGAGGCGGGACTGTTCGAGAATGCGTTGAACATGGTCGGTTCCAGTGTCAGTTCAGTAGCCAGAAGCCAGAAGCCAGAAGTGAGCAGCCGAGTGCCGAGCTCCTCGAGCTTCGACACGTAGTCCCTTCGCCTAGCTCTGCTAACGCCTAGTCTATGATCTCCCACCCCTTCTGATACCTGTCCAGCTGCTTCGTCGTGTAGGCGTCCATCGGGTGGTCGCGCTCGGGGATCTCGACGTGCTTGGGGTGGCCGCAGAGTTCCGTCGAGAAGTACCGCTGGCCGGTGTCGCAGATCAGCGTCACGATCATCTTGAGTTCCGGGTGCGCGCCTGGCGAGCTTGATCGCGCCGGCGACGTTGGCGCCCGACGACACGCCGCAGAAGATGCCTTCCTCGCTGGCCAGCCGGCGCGCCATCGCCATCGACTCGTCCGTCGTCGTCGTCACGATGCCGTCGAGCAGGCTGACGTCGAGGTTCTTCGGGACGAATCCGTCGCCGATGCCCTCGATGCCGTGCGGGCCCCACTCGCGGCGCGACAGCAGCGGGCACTCGGCCGGCTCGATGGCGAAGAGCTTCAGCGCCTGCTTCCGCTTGCGGATGTAGCGGCCGACGCCGGTCAGCGTGCCGCCCGTGCCCTGGGTCATGATGAAGGCGTCGATGCGCCCGGCCGTCTGCTCCCAGATCTCCGGCGCCGTCGTCTTGACGTGCGCCTCGACGTTGTCGGGGTTCTCGAACTGGGCCGGCACGAAGTACCGCTTCGGATCCTTCCGCCGGATCGACTCGAGCTTCTCCAGCGCCAGGTCCACGTCGCTCTCGCCGCCCGGCGTGTAGACCATGGACGCCCCGTAGGCCACGTCGAGCTTCTTGCGTTCCTCGGACATGCCCTCGGGCATGACGATGATGCACGGGTAGCCCTTGACGGCGGAGACGAACGAGCAGCCGATCCCCGCGTTGCCCGTCGAGCACTCGAGCACCGTCATGCCCTTCTTGAGGGCGCCGCGGCGCTCGGCGCGCTCGAACATGTTCCAGTAGATGCGATCCTTCAGGCTCCCGGACGGGCTGAAGTACTCGACTTTGACGAGCACCTTCGCCTTCACGCCGGCCGCGGCGGGGATGCGGTTCAGCTGCACCATCGGCGTGCGCCCGATGGCGTCGAAGATGGAGCGGTGGTAGCGGTGTGCAGCGTTGACCAGTTGATGGGCATGGGTCCTGTCTCCAGTCTGGGATTCGGGATTGGGGATTCGGGATTGGGCTCGGACTCGGCGTCACTCACGAGCGACTCGACAAGCGCGTGCAGGAGTTCGCCCGTCACGTCGAACGACGTCTGCAGCGACGACTTCGCTGCCTCGGCCTCGGCGAACTCCAGCCGCACCGCCAGTTCCAGCTGGGTCTCGAGTTCAGCCAGAGACCCAAGTGCGATCTGCAGGTGGTTCACGTAGCCGGGCCGTGTCCGCCGGTGTGCCTTCGGCAATATTCGACGCAACAGAGACCGCGGCTCGTCGCATCTGTGCCGTCAGCCCGTACCGTTCCGACGTCGGGAAAGCGCTTCGTCAGCTGGTAGCACTGCTCGGCCAGCGTCCATCGCAGCCTGCCATGCGTCGAGATCTTTGAACGATGTGATCTTCGCCATCGTCCTCACTCCTCTGCGCCGTCGGAGCCGAATCCCGAATCCCGAATCCCCGAGCCCCAGTCCCGAGTCCCGAGCCCTGGCCCTGCGCCGCGCGGCCGAGTCCCGCATCGGCAGCGCGTACCGCCGCACGCCGTCAAACCGCGCGAGCGCATTAGCCACCGCCCCGGCCGTGGGCACCAGGCCGATCTCGCCCACGCCTTTGGCGCCGAACGGGCCTTCGGGGTCGTTCGACTCGACGAGGATGACGGTGACCTCGGGCATGTCCCTGGCGCGGATGAGGCCGAGCGAGCGCAGCTTGAACGACTCGGGCACGCCGTGCGCCAGCGGCAGATCCTCGGTGAGCGCATAGCCGAGGCCCATGTGCACCGCGCCTTCGATCTGGCCTTCGAGCATTCGGCGGTTGATGATCCGCCCCACGTCGTGCGCGGCCACGAACCGCGCCACCCTGCCGTGTTCGTCGAGGATGCACACCTGGGTGGCGAAGCCGTACGTCATGTGGGTCCGCGGGCGCGGGCCATCGGCGCCGAGCGGCGTCGTGTCGCCGGCGCGATGCTCGCCGGTGTAGCGGCGCCCGGCGAGATCCGCGAGGCCGACCCCGGGGGCGAGATCGGCCTTGAGCTTCCGCGCGGCGTCCTGGACTGCGCGGCCACCCAGCACCGTGGCCCGCGACGCCGTCGTCATGCCGCACGGCGTCGGGTGGGTGGTGTCGACCTCGGTGCGCACCAGGCGCGGGTCGATGCCCGTGATCGCGCACAGGCACTGGGCCATCGCGGTGTAGAAGCCCTGGCCCATTTCGGTGAAGCCCGTGTGAATCACCGCCCGGGCGTCGGCCGTGATCTCGACAACGGCCTGGCCGGCCTCGGGCATGCCGTTGCCGATGCCCACGTTCTTGATGCCGCAGGCGATGCCGGCTCCCGGCGCACCGTAGAACGCGGTCTTGACGGCGAGCAGCGTGTCCTTCAGGCCGACGGCGTGCTCGAGGACCTGTCCCGTGCAGAAGGTGTCGCCGGCCTCGATCGCGTTCCGCCACCGGATCTCCCAGCCGTCGAGCCCCGCGCGATCCGCCAGGATGTCGAGCATGCTCTCGATGGCGAACGCCGCCTGGTTGGCGCCGAACCCCCGCATCGCGCCGCAGGGCAGGTTGTTCGTGTAGACCGCCAGCGACTCGATATCGACGGCCGGCACCCGGTAGGGGCCGGTCGCGTGCCCGGCCGCACGCTCGAGCACCTTCGCGCCGACCGACGCGAAGGCGCCCGTGTCGCCGACGATGCGCGCGCGGACCGCCGTGAGATGCCCGCGGCTGTCGCATCCCACCGTGTAGTGCAGCGTCATCGGGTGGCGCTTGGGGTGCAGGCGGATGCTCTCGTCCCGCGTCAGCGTGGCCTTGACCGGGCGCCCGGTCACCAGGGCCATCAGCGCGGTCTGGCCCTGGATGCTCAGGTCCTCCTTGCCGCCGAACGCGCCGCCGTTCGCGACAAGTGTCACCTTGACCGCGGTCTCGTCCAGACCGAGGGCCGAGGCGATCTGGCGGCGGTCGTCGAACACACCCTGGCCCTGGGAGAACACGTCGAGCTCGGGACTGGGGGCTCGGGACTCGGGCAGCTGGACGGCTCACGTCTGGCGCCGTCCGAGCGGTCCCGAGCCCCGAGTCCCGAGACCCCGAGCCCCGAGGGCACCGCCAGGCACGCCTCCGGCTCCAGGAACGCGTGCTCGATGCGTTGCGTGGTGAAGGTCCGGGTTTCGACGAACGCCGACGAGGCCAGCGCGGCATCGACGTCGCCGCGGACGATGGCCGAGCGCGAGAGCAGGTTGTCGTGGCCGGGATGCACGCTGGGCGCGTCCGGAGCCAGCGCCGCGTCCGTGGAGAACACGCCGGGCAGCGGCTCGCAGTCCACCCGGATCCGCTCGATCGCCTGGCGGGCATGCCGCTCGGTGTCGGCAGCCACCGCGGCCAGGATGTCGCCGATGCAATGGGTCACTTCGCCTTCGGCCACGAACAGGGGCCAGTCTCGATCGATCAGGCCCTGGTACCGCTCGCCCGGCACGTCGGCGGCGGTGATGACGCGGACGACGCCCGGCTGCCGGGCGGCCTCCGACGTGTCGATGCGCAGGATGCGGGCGCGCGGGTGCGACGAGAAGAGGAAGGCGCCGCGCAGCATGCCGTCCACGCGCAGGTCGTCGACGAACGGGCGATCGCCGAGGGCCAGGCGCTCGGCGTCCTGGCGGGGCAGGCTGCTGCCGAGCGCGCCGCTGTAGTCGGCCTCCGGCAGCGGTTCGCCCCCGAGCGCCCTCGCCGCGGTCTCGATGGCGTCGATGATCTTCACGTAGCCGGTGCAGCGGCAGACGTGGTTGTTCAGCGCATCGGCGATCTGGCCGCGCGTCGGCGCCGGGTTCGCGTCGAGCAGGCGCTTCGCGGCCACCACGATCCCGGGGGTGCAGAAGCCGCACTGGAGGCCGCCCGTCACCGCGAAGGCGTGGGCGAAGATGTGCCGTGTCCGGGCGTCGAAGCCCTCGAGCGTGACGACGTGCTTCCCGGCGGCCTGGCGGGCGGGCACGACGCAGGACGACAGCGCCCGGCCGTCAACCAGCACGGTGCAGCAGCCGCACGAGCCCTGCGGCGCGCAGCCGTTCTTGGGCGAGATGAGGCCGGCCTGGTCGCGCAGCACCTCCATCAGCGACATGCCGGCCTCGAGCGTCGCCGTGAACGGCGCGCCGTTGAGCGTGAAGGTGATCTCGCCGGCCGGGTGTTCGGGCGTCACGCGCTCACTCCACGAAGGCGGCATTGGCGAAGTTTACCCGCGGTCCGCTCGACAGCGCACCCAGCAGGAGGCGGAAGGTCATGTACGAGGACAGGTCGATCGGGACAGGGGCTTCGCGCTGGGGGCTCGGGACTGGCGGATCGGGATCGGGATGCCGGCCGACAGGACTCATGCGTCGCCAGTCAACGTGACGACGGCCGGCGCCTCGAACCGGCCGATCCGATCCGGGACGTGCGTCAGCACGAATCGCCCTCCGCATGCGCCCGCGCAGGACGAAGGCGTCGCGCTCTCGTGAACAGGAATCCGTGAGCGGGGCTGCGCGTCGCCACGATCGCCCTCCGCTCGTCCGCGCAGCACGAGTGCGTCGTCTTCCCTCGTGAGCAGGAATCCCGTGAGCGGTGCCGCGCGCCGCCACGATTCGAGGCTCCCGAAGAACCGCGGCTTCTCGATCTGCGGGCCGCCGTCCTCGGGACAGACGACGTCGCAGTTGCCGCAGTCGTTGCACGCGTCGGCGAAGATGGCGATCTGCGTCGGCTTCAGCGCGCGATAGGGCCGTCGGCCCGTTTCACGCCAGGTGCCGTCGCTTCCGACGTCGATGACGGGCACGTCTCCGACGAACGGCTCGACGTCGATCTCGAACACCGCGTCGTTCGGGCATGCCGGGATGCACTTGCGGCACGACAGGCAGTCCCAGAGCCAGAGATGCGTGCCGAGCTTGCGCGGCGGCCTCCTGTTCCGGGCCGCCCGATACCGCTCGTCGGTCAGCGCCTTCTCGAGGAGCGTTCTCGCGTTCACCCGCATCGCCAGATCCAGTGCGGCGTCACCGTTCCCGGCCGTCGTCGCCTCGAGTCCCGCCGAACGCAGGATGAACTCCGGAATGGTCCGTGCTCCGGCTGCGCGCATGCGCGATTCGAGAGTGACGAAGTAGCGGGGGAGCCGGGCGTAGCCCCCCGCCCGGAGGAGATCGGTGCAGGTGGTGACCGGGGCCAGCCCCGCGGCCACGCAGTCCGCCGCGTTCTGCGCGTCCACGCCCGCGGCGAACGACACCTGCAGGCCCGGCGCCGAACGCCTCGCGCCACTGAAGGGCGAGGGCGGCGTGCAGCGCGTGCAGCGGCTGTCCGGACAGGTACTGCACGCGCTCCTTGAGGAACGTGCCGGCGTTCAGCACTTCCAGCGTGTTGCCGCACTTGACGCCCGTCGTGACGCCGCGCCGGGCGGCCAGCGCCTGCAGCCGGCGAACGACGTCGACCGCCTCGTCAAACGGCAGGTCGCGCTCGTACACGTCAGGGTTGACGGTGACATCGTCGTAGCCGAGCACGCCGTGCAGAATCTCCTCGACCCGGTTCCGCCCGAGCATGGGCGGGTTCAGCTTGATGACGGTGTGGAAGCCGAGCTCGCCGACGAGGAACTCGCCGATCTTCTCCACCTCCCGAGCTGGCGTCCCGTGGAACGTGGAGAGCGTGACGCCGGCGGCCAGGCACGTCCGGAACGGATAGTCCCGGAACCGCGCAAACTCGTCGGGGATTTCCCGGCGCAGCTCGTCGACGATGGGGCCGGCATCGCGCATCGACTCGAGCCACCTCACGACCGGCCCGCTCCGGATGCCCTCGAGGTCGTACCCGACGCTGATGTCGAACACGAACGAATCGGACAGCGTGACAGGCGAATCCCGAGTCCCGCTTGCCGCGCCGTAGCCGGCCGGCAGGCCGGCCGGCGAAGGCGGGAATCCCGAATCCCGGAGCTGGCGCCGTCAAGAACCCCAGCGGCGCCGAGGATCTCGATGATCATCGCCCCCTTCACGTACTCCCTGAGCGACTCCTCGAGAGGCAGCTCCTGCGACCACTCGGTGTTGTAGCCGATGGTCGCCATGTCGATGCAGGGGCGCGACAGCGACAGTCGGTCGTTGGCCTGTATCGTCTTGAGCTCGAAGATGCGGGCGCCGGCGAGCCAGCCGAGTGCGATGTTCTGGGCGAGCTGGGTGTGCGGCCCGGCTGCCGGCCCGATGGGATTGGCGGCTCGGGTGCCGGCGTGGGGAACCGAAAAGTCGAGCGCCGGAGCCGCAGCCGCTGCGCGGCGCCATGAACGCCCGCTCCGGCAGGTCGAAGATGGCGCGTCTGCGCCGGAACTCATGGTGCGCACGCCGCAGCAGGACACGCAGCGGCACGGGCACGAGCTCAGCCACGCATGCGCCTCCACACCTTCGCCGCCAGTTGGCGGGCCCTGCCGTAGACCGCGTCCACGTCGATGTTCACCGGGACCCCGTTCCGGCACACCCAGCGCCCGGCCGCCATCACACCGGTCATCATCGACGGCTGCACGCCGGCCATGAGATGCGCGGGCAGGTTCGCCGCCGTGAGCGGCGTCGGCGCCACGTAGTCGCACACCACCAGGTCGGCGGCCGAGCCCGGCGAGAGCGGCCCGATCGGCACGCCGAAGACCTCGGATGCGAGCGACTGTCCGCCCTGGAGCAGCGAGGCGGCCGGATACGCGCGCCGCAGCCCGAGATGCTCCCGCTCCCTGAAGTGCGCGAAGCGCAGCTCGGCGAGCATATCGGCAGGCCAGCCGTCGGTGCCGAGCGCCGCCCGGTCGCCGAACCGCTCGATGGGCGCGTGCCCGACGGCGTTGTTCATGTTCGACCGCGGGTTGTGGACGAGCCAGGCACCCGCCTCCGTCACGCGCGCGATGTCGCGCTCCGACAGGTGCACGCCGTGCGCCAGCACTGCCCGCTCGTTGAGCAGGCCGTGCCGCTCGAGCCGATCGACGATGCCGCACCCGTGCACCCGCCTGGTGCGGAGTTCGTCATCCTGCGCCTCCGCGGCGTGGATGTGGACGCCGGCGCGGTGGTAGCGCGCCAGGTCGCCGAGAGCGGCAAGGCTCGAATCGCGCAGCGTGAATGACGCATGCGCGCCCACCAGGCCCCGGAACTGCGGGTCCGCGCGCGTCGCGGCAAGGAACCGATCGTTCTCGGCGAGTCCCGCGTCCCGCCGCCGCAGCCCGCCACGATCGGTGACCTCGTAGCAGAGCACGCCTCGCACGCCGACCACCCCGAAGGCCTCCCGGATGATGTCCAGCGAACCAGGGATGGTGTTGGGGGACGCGTGGTGGTCGAAGATCGTGGTGGTGCCGGCCCTGACGGCTTCCACCGCGCCCACCATGGCGGAATAGTAGACGGCCTCCTCATCGAGCGCCTGGTCGAGCCGCCACCACACCCGGCCCAGCATCTCGGGGAACGACTTCGGCGGGGCCGCCGGAGCCGGCATGCCCCGCGAGAGCGCCGAGTACATGTGCGTGTGCGCGCAGACGAAACCCGGCAGGATGAGCCGACCGCGGCAGTCTTCGACCTCCTCGCCGGCTTTCGGCCTGAGCCTCGAGCCCCGCGCCACGATGGTGTCACCCTCCACGCGAATGTCCGCGCGAACCAGCGCCGGCGGGTGCAGGCTGGCCAGCCATCCGCCCTTCAGCAGCATGAGGTCACCTCTCGACGATGTCCGCGACGGCGCCGAGATCCGGGCGCACCTCGTGCGGGTGGCCTGCGGCGCTCATGGCGGCGCGGATGTCCTTCAGCCCGTTCCCCGTGATGACGGCGAGCGCAGCGGCATCGGCCGGCACGATGCCCGCCGAGACGGCCGCGCGCAGGCCGGCAACCGAGGCCGCCGCCGGCCGGTTCGGCAAACACCGCTCCGAGCCGTGCGGTCGCACGCATCGCGTCGAGGATGGCGTCGTCGGAGACCGCCACCATCGCGCCGCGCGACGCGCGGACCCACGCGAGGGCGCGCCTCCAGTTGCGGGGCGTGCCGACGGCGATGCTGTCGGCGACGGTGTCGGCGCCGGAGGGCACGACGTCGGCCTTCGACTCGAAGGCGCGCACAATCGGGCTCGCGCCTTCCGCCTGGACGCCGAGCATCCGGGGCATCGCGCGGGCGAGGCCGAGGCGTTTGAACTCGTGCAGCCCCTTGGTGATGCCGCCAATCGTGCATCCGTCGCCGACCGACACCGCCACCCAGTCGGGCAAGTCGCCGTCGAGCAGTCGGCCGCGCAGGAACTGCTCGGCGATTTCCAGGCCCGCCGTCTTCTTGCCTTCGACCAGATACGGGTTGGTGCCGCTGTTCCGGTTGTACCAGCGGAACCGCTCGCAGGCCGCGCGGCAGAGATCGAACGCCTGCTCATAGGTCCCGCGCACGCGGAACACCGTGGCGCCGAACATCAGCAACTGGGCGACTTTCGGCTCGGGAGCGCGCTCGGGCACGAAGATGAACGCGCGCAGCCCCACGGATGCGGCCATCCCGGCGAGCGACGAGGCGGCGTTCCCGGTCGATGCGCACGCGATGGCCTGGTAGCCGAACTCGAGCGCCTTGGCCACGCCGACCGCGCTCGCCCGGTCCTTGAACGAACCGGTCGGGTTGCGGCCCTCGTCCTTGAGGAAGAGACGCCGGACCCCCACCGCCGCGGCCAGGCGCGGAACCTCGTGGACGGCCGTCCAGCCTACCTGGACGTCGGGCCGCCGGATCCCGGTCGGCACGGGGAGCAGTTCCTGATAGCGCCACATGTCTGCGGCGCGGCCCGCGAGCGTGTCGAGCGTGAGCATCGGCTTCGCGGCGTCGTAGTCGTAACGCGCATCGAGAATGCCCTCGGGCCCGCACACGCGGCAGGTCTGATGGTCCCCCGGCGGATACGACTTGCCGCAGACGATGCAGACGAGTGCGGTAAGCATACGTGTCGGGAACAGTAGCGCTCGCAGGGATGGACGGGTCAATGAGTGGCAGAAGACAGAGCCCCTACCGCCTTCCCCAGGTGATGCGCTCGGTAGGGATGTGCTCCCCGGCGAGGTACCGCGCGCGGTCCGCGAGGTCGTAGACGAAGATCACGTTGCCGATTGCGGCGCGCGGCGGCCAGTCGAGATCGGCCGCGGGGCTGTGGCCGCGAAACCGCGATCTGAACGCCTCGGCTTCCCATCCTTCCACGGCGAGGTAGGGCACGAGGCCGCGGGCGCGGCACTCGGCGAATACCCGTTCGAGCCACGCGGGGTCGATGGCGTCCCACGACAACGTGGGCAGGCGCGCGTAGAAGCGCACGCTGCCGGCCGGCTGCGCGGCAAGGACGATCGCGTTGCGCGGCAGCCGGGTAGCGGCGAGGCGGCCGAGTTCAACGTACTTCTGCTCGAGCGCCTTCAGGCGGAAGACCGCCAGTTCGTCGGCCCGGCCGAGCCAGTGGGCCCCCAGCAGAACCGTCATCACCGCCAGCGCGGCGACCGCGGCGCGCGCCGGCAGCCGGTGCGCCGCCCGTTCCAGCAGCGCCACCGTCAGGACGATGAGCGCGGGCAGCGCCGGCAGCAGGAAGCGCGTGTACCACCAGTCGGTGAACGGGACGTACGGCAGGTACGCCGCGAACACGCCCGCGACGAAGGCCAGGAGCAGCCACGCGACGGCGCGACGCGCAGCCACGAGCGGGGCGAGCACACCGAGTGCCAGCACGGGCGTGTGCGCGAAGGCGAGCCACGCCGGGTAGTTCACCAGGTTGGTGGGCACGTAGGCGAGGCTGAAGAGCTGTGTCAGGTCCCCGTAACCGGATCGCAGCGGCGAACCGTAGATGGCCGCCTGCAGGAGCGCCACGGCCACGATGCCCGGCGCCACGCCGCCGGCCGACGCGAGCGCGGCCGTTCGAGACGGCCACAGCAGCAGCAGCGGGATGGCCGCCAGCGGCGCCAGGTTCGGCCGCATCATGATGGCGGCACCGGTGAGCAGGCCCGCCGCGACTCCACGGGCGGCGGTTCCGCGGGCACGCGGCTCCGGGCCGAGCGCCGTGGCCAGCGCGGCGGTCCACAGCGCGGCCGCGGGCACGTCGCTCATGGGCTGCACGAGCTGGTAGAGAAAGATCGGACTGCATGCGAGCAGGAGCGCCGAGGCGGCCCCCGCGCCCGGCCCCGCCAGCCTGCTGCCAAGCAGCCACGTGCACCACACCGCGAGGAGTCCCATCAGCGGGACCACGGCGAAGATGGCCGCGTCACCAGCAATGCGCCCGGCAGCGGCCATGGCCACGGCCAGCCCGGCGGGGCACAGGGGCACGGAGCCGCCATCAGGGCCCGGCCCCGGCGCGAAGCCGGATGGCGCGAAGGTGGCGCCCGCGTTCGGCCACGGCACCGGCGGCACCAGCGGCGGCGCCAGCGAGACGCGGCCTTCAGCGAACATGCGGGCCTGCCCCGCGTAGCAGTGCGAGTCGGAGCCGCCGATGGCGAACGCTCCCCAGCGGACGCTGACAAAGGCCGTCAGCAGCAGCGCCCCGGCGGTGACCGACAGGCAGACCACACGCGAAGACCTTCCGCGCGGCGTGGAGGGGGCGCCCGTCACGGGATCAGCCCTTCGCGGACGTGCGCGGGCGCCAGCCGCCGAATCGGTAGCCGGCGAGCACCCGCAGCGCGCGGAACGCCGTCGCGCCAGCCGATCTTCTTGCCTTCGGCGCGCCGGCGCGGCGTGAAGTGCACCGGGAGTTCCTGGATGCGGTGGCCGGCGAGGAGCAGCTTGGCGGTGATCTCCGGCTCGATGTCGAATCGGTTCGACTCGAGTTCGAGCGAGCGGGCCACCTCCGCCCGCATGATCTTGTAGCAGGTCTCCATGTCGGTGATGCGGGCGCCGAACAGGAGATTCGTCGTCAGCGTCAGCGTGCGGTTGGCGACGACCGTCAGCCAGGGCGCATCCGGGCGGCCCGCCAGGAAGCGCGACCCGTAGACCACCTTCGTGCCGCCGCTGAGAATCGGCGCCACGAGGGCGGCCAGTTGCGCGGGATCGAGTTCGAGGTCCGCGTCCTGAATCGCCACAATCGTCCCGCGCGCGTGCCGCAGGCCGAGGCGGATGGCCGCGCCCTTGCCCGCGTTCCGCTCGGCGTGGAGAATCCGCACGGTGTCGCCCCGGTCCGGGAGCGCGTCGAGCACCTCCCGGGTGCCGTCGCTGGACCCGTCGTTGACGACCACGATCTCCCGGGACACGGGCAACTCGATCGTCATCAGGCGATCGATCACCAGCGCGACGGTCCGAGACTCGTTGAAGACCGGGACGAGGATCGAGAGGAGTTCCGGGGTGGCCATGCTCGCGCAGCCAGTGTACCGCCCCGGTTCCGGTTCTGCCAACTCCCCAGTTCCCCCGCTTACGTCTTGCCGGCGTCCACGCCCTCGGCGATTTCGAGCGCCCCGGGCACGACCGCGTCGGCCACGCCGGGGGCCGGCGGCGGAATCTGGTGCCGCACCGGCTTGATGTGCCGCAGGTAGACCACCACGGCGTGAAGGTCCTCGTCGCTCCAGTTGGAGAACTGCGCCCACGGCATCGCCATGTGGGAGATTGGCCGGCCATCCGGATAGACGCCGCTCCTGAGCACCCGCTTCACGTCTTCGTCGGTCCGGCCCGCCAGCCCGGTCTCCGCGTCCGGCGTGAGGTTGCGCGACACGACGGCGCCGTGCGCGTTCGTGATGAACGTCCGGCCGCCGGCCAGATACATGTCGGGCATCGGGCCCGTGGGCCCCGGCGTGACGTGGCAGCCGGTGCAATCCGTGCTCAGCAGCACGTAGCGCCCCCGCTCGGCGAGCGCGCGCACAGCCGGGTCGGCGATGCCGTCCACCGGAGGCGCCATCGCCGCCTCGAGGTTGATGAACTCCTCCGGCGCCGTGCTCATGAGCGGAGGGACGAAGTACAGGAACCCGGCGAACCCGCCCGCTGCGAGGACGACGACCGCCAGGGCGACCCACTTCAGCAAGCGCTTCATGTTGCCCTCCTTCACCGCACCGCGGCAGCCTGCCCGCTGGCTGGCGTGCCGGCCGAGCCGGCGTTGCCGGCGAAGATGACGATGGGGAAGTCCTTGCCGCCGATCAGCATCTGGAACTTCGCGCCCATGTAGGAGAAGAACCCCAGCCGCTCCGGCGGCGGAATCTGGTTCTTCACCGGTGGAATCGTCCGCAGGTAGGCGACGATCGCGTCCTGATCCTGCGGGGTCAGGTGCGCGTAGGCGGGCCATCCCATGGGGAAGGGGAGCATGCGCGAGCCGTCGCGCTTGACGCCGTGCGTGAGCGCCTGCTTGATGTCGCCGTCGCTGTGCCGGCCCAGTCCCGTCTCGTTGTCCGAGGTGAGGTTCGCGGAGACGACCTCACCCCACACGACGAGGCGCATTTTCACGCCGCCGGCGAAGTGCAGACCGGGAAGGGCCCGGCCTTCGCGGTCGGCCGGGCTGTGGCAGTGCCCGCAGGCCATCGTGGCGACCAGCGAGCGGCCACGCTGCACGGGCGAGGCCGCATCGGCTTCCGCCTGCCTGGCGTAGTGGGCCTTCAGTTCGTCGGCGGTCATCTCCCAGACCGGCTTGCGCGCCAGCGACACGACGTAGTTGGCCACGTCCCAGAGATCGCCGTCCTTGGCGGTGTCGGCGAACGACGGCATGGGCGTGCCGTCGATGCCGGTCTTCAGGCGCATGTAGATGTCGGCCGCGGTCCGCCCGCCGCGAAACGCCCACGGCTCGGTGAGGTTCGGGGCGAACGACTCGTGGCCCCAGTCGTCCCGGAGCCCGACCGCCACCGCGTCGGCGGCGCTGCCGGCATCGCCGTGGCAGGCGCCGCAGGCGAGCGCGTCGTACGCCGCGCGGCCCTTCTCGACGCTTGCCGGAGTCGGGGGCACGGCCCGCCCCGCGGCCACGGGCGTCGCGCGCTCGCTGGCGAAGCGCGGCGAGAACTGCTTCACGTACCCGACGAGCGCGCGCATCTGGACGTCGCTCATGAGGTGCTTCCAGCCAAGCATGGAGGTGCCCGGCAACCCGTCGGCGACGGCGCGGTACAGGTCGTCGTCGGTCGGGAGCGAGCCCGAGGCCGTCGTCCTGAACTTGTAGATGCCGCCCGTGAAGTCGCGGGGCTTCGGATTGAGCGCGTCGGCGGCCGGGCCGTGGCCTCGGCCGTCGGTGCCGTGGCAGCTGGCGCAGGACTTGTCGTACAGCTGCTTGACGTCTGTCGGCGGGGCTTCAGCTGGGGATTGCGCCACGCCGGCAGCCGCCGCGAGGAGCGGGAGGCTGACGGCGCAGAACGCAATCCAGCGCAAGCCCGAAGGCACTGGGGGCATGTGTCCTCCGGTCGAGCTGCGCGCGCGGTGCGCGATACTTCGGATGGACGTTATTCTAACTCCGATTGTTCCAGTCGGTGTCTACTGTTTCAGCCAGGCGCGGCGCCGGACCTCCACGCCGACGCGCCGCATCCAGGCCAGCTCCTCTTCGGACATCGGCCCGAGTTCGCGCGCCGCGAGGGCCTGCTCGACGTGCTCAGCCGATGCCGGCCCTGTCGCGCAGACATCGACGCCCGGATGAGAGAGCACGAAGCGATAGCAGTCGCCCGCCGTGGGCGTCCGCTCGCCGGCCGGCGTCAGGCGCGGATCCAGCAGTTGTCCCCAGCTGGTTCCCGTGAAGGAGACCAGTCCGGGCCGGTTCTCTGCGGGCAACTGCGGGAAGACGTCGCGTTCGGCGCCGGGGTGCGCCGCGCTATAGCGGAGGTGGAGGATGTCGTAGTCGCCGCTGGCGGAGAGGGCGGCGGCGAGAGGGCGGTTGTGGCTCGAGACGGCGACGAAATTGACGAGGCCGCGGCGCTGCAGATTGCGCGCGGCATCGAGGATGCGCGGGCTCATGCCGCGGTTCCAGAAACCAAGGAGCAGCACGTCGGCGTGGTCGTACCCGATCCGCCTGAGCGCGCGCTCGACGCTCCAGGTGAGCACCGGGCCGAGCCGTGCGTACGACTGAATGGCCAGCATGAATCGATCCCGCGCCGGCGCGAGATGCCTCAGGGCCTCGGCGAACGCCGCCGTCCGGATCGAGCCCCAGTAGACGTACGTCATGCCCGACTCGACTGCGCGTTCCACCGCCGCACGCTGGCACGCCGTACGACGCACTGATGCCGAGCGGTCCGACCGTGATTCCCGTCCGGCCCAGCGTGCGGTCCTCGAATCGCATGTCGCTCCTCTGGCAGGTCCGTCTTCGAGTCGCATCCCGAAGTCCCGAATCCCGAGTCCCGAGTCCCGAGCCCGTCAGGTGACCAGCACAATCTTCCCATACGCCCCCGGCTCCATCACGGCGGCGTGCGCTGCCGCCGCTTCGGCGAGGGGGAACTCCCGGCCGACCACCGGTGTGAGGGTGCCGTTCGCCAGTCCCGCGTCGAGCGCCGCATGGATGCGCACGCGGTCCTCCGCCGTCGCGTTCATCAGCGTCATCCCCAGGATTGCCGCATCCCGTCCCATCGTCTGCCTCGGGTCGATCTCCACCCGGCCGCGATTGCCGACGACGACGACCCGGCCGTTGCGCGCGAGCAGGCCGAGATCCTTGTCGAGATTGACGTTGGCCAGCATCTCGATGACGACATCGACGCCGCGGCCGCCGGTGGCGGCGAGAATCGCGGCCAGGTAGTCGGGCGACCGATGGTCGAACACCTCGTGAGCGCCCTGTTCCAGGACGAGGGATCGGCCGCGATCGGTGCCGGCGGTGGCGAGCACCCGCATGCCCATGGCTCGGGCGATCTGGATCGCGGCGATGCCGACGCCCCCGCTGCCGCCGTGGACGAGGATGGTCTCTCCGGGACGCGCGCCGGCGCGATCCACGATGGACCGATACGCGGTGGCGTAGGCGACGTTGACGGCCGCGCCCTGCGCGAAGGTCAGGCGCGTCGGAAGCGGATGCACCTGGGCCGGCGCGCACAGGGCGCGTTCGGCGTACGTGCCGTTCAGCGGGGCCGGAGCCGTGCCGCTGAGATAGACGCGGTCTCCGGCCGCGAGGCCGGCGACTCCGGCGCCGATGGCTTCGACAGTCCCGGCGCCGTCGAGACCGGGCACGTAGGGGAGCGTGGGGTTTCGGCCTTGCGCGGCCGATCGGATGTACACGTCGACCGGGTTCACGCCCGCCGCATGCAGCCGCACGACGACTTGACCCTCTCCGGGGACCGGGTCGGGGATATCCTCCAGCACGAGCACTTCCGGTCCGCCTGTCCGCCGCACGCAGATCGCTCTCATCGCCTTCTCTCCTGCCCACCCAGCCGGGCTCACCTCGCAGCCGCGGCCGGACGCCTGCCCGGCTGCGAATGATAATATCGATGGCAGACTGCGGACCAGCAAAGAATCGGCAGGCACCATGTCAGCGACAGAACGTCACAGGACCACCGGCGTGAACGTGGGCGGGGTCACCGTCGGCGGCGGCGCGCCCATCGTCGTGCAGTCGATGTGCAACACCGACACGGCCGATGTCGACTCGACCCTCCGGCAGTGCCTCGAGCTGTGGCAGGCCGGGTCCGAGATGCTGCGCGTGACGGTGAACCTGCCGGAGGCCGCCGAGGCCGTGCCGTCGTTGAAGCGCCGGCTCCTGCTGGCAGGCTGCACCGCGCCGCTCATCGGCGATTTCCACTACAACGGCCACATCCTGCTGACGAAGTTCCCGAAGTGCGCCGCAGCGCTCGACAAGTACCGGATCAACCCCGGCAACGTCGGGACCGGCAGGCGGCGCGACGAGCAGTTCTCGACCATCTGCAAGGTGGCCGTCGACAACGGCAAGCCCGTGCGCATCGGCGTCAACGGCGGGTCGCTGAACCAGGACCTCGTCATGCGCAAGATGCAGGAGAACACCGACAGGGACCTGGGCCTCACCTCGGAGGAGATCGTCAACGACTGCATGGTGATCTCGGCGCATCGAGTCGACCGAGCTCGCGCTCGAGGCGGCCTGAGGACGGATCAGATCATCATCTCCTGCAAGGTCGTCGAAGCCGCGCGACCTCATCGCCGTCTACCGCGATCTGGCCCGCAGGACCACGCAGCCGCTCCATCTCGGGCTGACCGAGGCCGGCATGGGCATCAAGGGCCTCGTGTGGTCGGCCTCCGCCATGGGCGTGCTGCTCGCCGAGGGGATCGGCGACACGATCCGGATCTCGCTGACGCCCAGGCCGGGCGGCGATCGCCGCGACGAAGTCTACGCGTCGTGCGAGCTGCTGCAGGCGCTCGGCCTGCGCGCGTTCGCGCCGAGCGTGACGGCGTGCCCCGGCTGCGGCCGCACGACGAGCACGACGTTCCAGGAACTGGCCGAGCGGATCCAGGACTACATCCGCGAGATGATGCCCGAATGGAAGGCCCGCCACGAAGGCGTCGAGACGATGACGCTCGCCGTGATGGGATGCGTGGTGAACGGGCCAGGCGAGTCGAAGGCGGCGAACATCGGCATCAGCCTGCCCGGAACCGGCGAGGCGCCGACGTGCCCCGTCTTCATCGACGGGCGGCACGCGACGACGTTGCGCGGCACGCCCGACGAACTCTCCGACGCGTTTCGTGCGCTGGTCGACGAGTACGTGGCGGAGAAGTACCCGCGCAGAGTCGGGACTCGGGACTAGGG
Source organism: uncultured Acidobacteriota bacterium (assembly GCA_963834645.1). Classification (GTDB taxonomy): domain Bacteria; phylum Acidobacteriota; class Vicinamibacteria; order Vicinamibacterales; family JAKQTR01; genus JAKQTR01. The sequence goes on along the minus strand of CAWICP010000008.1, from coordinate 41,450 downwards.
ACTCGGGATTGGGCGGTCGAAACGACATCTGGCCGGAACCACTGAGCTCCCGCGCGTCCGACTGCTCGCTTCTGGCTTCTGCCGCTGTCTACTTCGGCAGCGCCACTGTCTTCGCGCTGCCGTAATAGATGCCGTTGAACAGGAACTTGAACGTGGCGTGCGGCTGGGCGCGGAACGTGATCTCCGGCGTGAAGATGAACACCTTGCCCTTGCCGTAGTTCACGTCGAGCGCCGTCGCGAGCCCCTTCAGATACTGCTGGCCCCACGCCCACCCGCTCCGGAGCGGCTTGTCTGAGCGCGATCCATCCCACCGGCTTCACGCCCTTGAGCAGCCGCGTCCGGTCCCAGTTTCAGGGCAGGGCTGTTCTCCCACATCACGTCGACGCTGGCGTCGAAGCCGTACGCCAGCGGGTTGGTCGGGTCGACGTTCATGGACAGCACCGAGCCGGGCACGAAGAACTTGTCGTTCGGCAGCCGGCGCTCGACACCGTTGACGATCTCGGTCAGGCCGCTGGCCACGGGGATGCCCAGATGCGCCGCGATGTTCGCCGAGTCTCCGATCGCGATGATCGTGCCGCCGTCCTCGACGAACTTCTTGAGCATCGGGACAGTCGTCTCCGCCGTCACCCGGCCCTGGCGACCCTGGTACTCCGCCGGGATGTTCGAGGGACCGGCCTGGGCGCCACGGCCTCCCGCCCCCGCGGCTGCCGCCATGCCGCCCCCGCGTCCGCCGCCTTCAGCCTCGCCCGGAGGGGCCGGAATCGCCCCGTCCGGGAAGATGAGGACGTCGTACTTCTGAATGAGGTTGCCCGCATCGAGCGTGGGCGGGAACACGACGTCGAACTTCACCGGATGGGTCTGCTCGAGAATGTACCGGATCCAGCCGGAGGGCATCGACCCGCCATACTGATCCCACAGGCCGATGCGGACCGGGTTCAGCTTCAGCGCCTCGCCCGCGGGCTTGACGGCCGTCGCGTCGAAGCCGATGCCGAGCTCGGCGGCGAGTTTCTCCACCAGCGCCTTCGTCGTGGGCTTCGACGGAATGTAGATCGTGCCCGCCTCCCACGTCTTGCCGCCAGCGGTGAACGGCGCCTTCAGCCAGTAGACGTCTTCCTTCGCCGCCAGGAGCCGCGCCGTGGCCGTGAAGGCGTCGGTGAGCCGATGGCTCAGCAGATAGCCGGCCGCCGCGCCTCTGGCCGGCGCGGTGACCTTGCCGCCGCCGAGCGCGATGGGCGTCCGCGGGAGCTTCTCGAACGGGCCGTCGAACGGTTCGAGCAGCCGGTCGACTTTCACGCCCATCTGGAACGCGAGCGTGTAGCCGGTGACGTCGTAGGGCGGCCTCGGCGGGCCGCCCGGGTACAGGAAGTCGTTCGGATGATCCTGCGGCTCCAGCATGTCGCGCAGGTGCGGGCGGAACGCCTGCGCCGCCTTGATGACGTACGACCCGGCGGGGTAGTTCCTGCCCGCGACGGTGAACGCCGACGTCGCGCGGTGGATGTCGATGCCGCCCTTGATGAGCGCATTGACGAAGCGCGTGGCGGTATTGAAGTCGGCCTGGTCGGCCGGGATGATGTAGCCCCGCGGGTCGCGCCGCTCGGGCGTCAGCATGCCGGCGTAGTACTTCGGATCCGCGCCGCCGCGCCCGCCGCCCCTGCCGGCCATCGCCGCGGCGGCCGGCCCGGCATCCGCCGCGGCCTTGGCCTTCGCCTCGTCAATCCAGTCCGGCTGGACGGTCCAGTTGTCCCGGCTGCCGCGCTCGATCGAGTTCCGGCCCATCTTGTAGATGCGGTACAGGAAGTCCTCGCGGTGTTTCGAGGCGACGTCCAGAATCGCCCGGTTCACCGACAGGACGTAGTCGATCGACTGGCGCTGCCGCCACACCGTCTGCGGCGGGATCGGCAGAGGGAGATCCTGTCGCGGCAGCTGGTTGTCGAGGACGAGGCTGACCGCGCCCGGCGTCGGGCTGCCAATGATCTCGGTGAGGATGCCCACCATGTTGTGGAAGCCCGTCGTCGTGCGCGACCCTCCGTTGAACCACGTCGAGTAGCCGGCCCCGGAACGCATCGTCGCCCCGGCTTTGCCCTCGGTGACGAAACGGTTGTGGATCGAGGTCGAGACCAGATCGATGCCCATCGGCACCAGCGGGTCGTAGTTGTAGTTGAACGGGTCGCGGAAGGGGGGCACGAAGATCACCGTCCCGGCCGGGCCGGTCTGGTGCTGGTTGTACATGATCTGCGGGTTCCACTCGTTGTAGAGCTGGCGGCTGGTCACCTCGGTTTCCGGCAGGTTGTTCATGTACGAGTCGCGGTTGTTGTCGTGGCCCGCGTACTTCTCGTACAGGACCGGGAGCCCGGCCGTCGACCGCTGCTTCTCGTCGGGCTGGCGCATGTACCAGTTCGACACGAGCTCCATGCCGTCCGGGTTGACGTTCACCACCAGCGTGATGACGTCGTTCAGGAAGCGCAGCGTCTCGGGGTCGTTCCGGCTCGCCATCTGGTGGAGGAAGGTGAACATCCCCTGTCCGTTGATGACCTCGGTACCGTGCAGGCCGCTGTCGATCCAGACCACCGCCTTGCCTTCGGCCGCGAGCTTCCGGGCCTCCTCGTCGGAGAGACCCTCGGCCCGCGCCAGCCTGTTGGCGATGTCCTTGTAGCGGGCGAGGTTCTTGTGGTTCTCCGGCGACGTGACAATCGCCATCAGCATCGGCCGCCCTTCGGCCGTCTTGCCGATCTCCACGACCTTGATGCGATCCGATTCCCTGTCCAGCGTGGCGAGGTACTCCTGCAGCTGCGTATAGTTCGCCAGGAAGTAGTCGTCGCCGGCGGTGTAGGTCTTGCCTCCGGCGGTGAACTGGGGAGGCGTGATCGCCGACTGCGTGTGGACCGCGGGCGCCGCCAGCAGCGTGGCCAGCAGCACCAGCACGAGTACGGGAATTCGATGAGTGCGCATCAGGGAGTCCTCTCTCCGGGTGAGACCAGACAAGACAGCACGCGTAACATAACCCGTTTGCGCGCCGAAAATCTAATGCGTCGCCGCCCGTGGTAAGCTCGCACGAATACGCGATGATTCCGCACGCCGAGCGACGCCTGCTTCTCGTGTTCGCCCATCCGGACGACGAGTCCGTGTTCGCGGCGGGGCTGGCCTGCGAGACCGTCTCCGGCGGCGGCCGCGTGGCCCTCTGCACCGCGACGCCCGGTGAGCACGGCAAGGTCGGTGACCCGCCGGTGTGTTCCAGGGAGCGGCTCGGCGCCGTGCGCCAGGCGGAACTGATGGCGGCGTGCGCGGAACTCGGCATCGCCACGGTGCGCGTGCTCGGCTACCCGGATCGCGGCCTGGCCTCCGCGCCCGCCGACACCATCCGCCGCCAGCTGGTCGAACTCATCCGTGCCGTGCGCCCGCAGGTGGTCGTCACGTTCGATCCGAACGGGGCGAACCTGCACCCGGATCACGTGGCCATCAGCCGCTTCACCTCCGACGCGGTGGCGGCGGCGGGAGACTCCCGGTGGTTTCCTGAACTCGGCGCGGCCCACGCGGCGCCCCGCCTGCTGTGGACGCTGCCGGTCCGCCCCTGGGAGCTCCTGCGCCGGACCGCACCCGCCCTCGAACCCGGCGTCGACGTCGCGCTCGACGTGTCGGCCTTCGTGGCCCGCAAAGAGGCCGCGCTGAAGGCGCATCGGACGCAGCACCAGAGCCTCAACCGGATCTTCTTCTCGAAGCCGGACGTCACGCGCCTGCTCGGCGTGGAGATGTTCCGGCAGGCCTTCGGCCCGCCGCTCGTGCCGCGGCCGGCCGCGGATGTCTTCGCGGGCCTGCTCGGCCCGAGCCCCGACTGTATAAGGAGTCTGTGATGCGACGTGCGTTGATCATCCTGTTCGTGCTGAGCCTGCTGGCCCTCGCGCCGATCGCGGCCCAGCAGGTCGCGACGAAACCTGCCGCCCAGCCCGCGCCCGCCGCGGCGGCTCCGCAGAAGCCCGATGCGGCCCCGGCCGCGGTCCCGGCTCCACGGCCGATGGAACTGGCCGACATCATCGCGTGGAAGAACATCGGCGCGACCTCCGTGTCGAACGACGGGAAGTGGTTGGCGTACCGCATGTCACCGATGGAGGGCGACAGCGAGGTCTTCATCCGGGCGACCGACGGTGACAAGGTCTACACGTTCCCGGTGGGCGAGGCGCCGTCGATGGGAGGCGGGCCCGGCGGGCCAGGCGAAGGTGATGCGCCGACGGCGTCGCTCGGCTTCTCGGACGACTCGAAGTGGGCCGCCTTCATGGTGTACCCGACCCGGGCCGAGAGCCAGCGGCTCCGCCGGCAGCGCCGGCCCGTCCAGGCGAAGGTGCGCCTGCTCGAGCTGAGCCTCGGGCAAGGACGTGACCATCGAGAACGTCCGCCGCTTCGCGTTCGCGGGCGAGCGGGGCGGCTGGGTGGCGATCGCCAAGGCGCCGGCTTCCGCCGGCGGGCCGGGTGCGGGTGCCGCAGCGACCCCGGCGCCGGGTGGCGCGCCCGGCGGAGGCGCGGGCGCGGCGAGCGACCGGCCGAAGGGCTCGGACCTCATCCTCCGCGACCTGGCCACGGGGCGCGACCTCAACATCGGCAACGTCGCCGAATTCGCCTTCGACAAGTCGGGACGCTTCCTCGCGCTGGTGATCGACGCGCCCGACAAGGCCGGCAACGGCGTGCAGCTCCGCGACATGGAATCGGGCGTCGTCTCCGTGCTCGACAGCGACAAGGCGTCGTACGAGCGCCTCGCCTGGACCCGGAAGGGCGACGGCCTCTCCGTGCTGAAGGGGACCGACGACAAGCGGTACTCGGACAAGGTGTACGCCGCGATCGGCTTCTGGGACTTCGGCGCGGCCGGCGGGCCGCAGCGCGCGGTGTACGACCCCGCCACCGACAAGAGCTTCCCGGAGGGCATGTCGATCGCCCCCACCCGCGGCGCGGCGTGGACCGAGGATCTCTCGGCGCTCGTCTTCGGCATCCGTACCCTCAAGAAGTCCGATGCGAAGCCGGAGACCTCCAAGCCGGGCGAAGGCGGCGCGGACCCGACCGCGAAGCCCGAGCCGCCGGCGGCGCCCGCCGCCCCGGAGACGCCGGAAGACGAGAAGGTCGACCTCGTGCTGTGGCACCACAAGGACCCGCGCCTGCAGTCGCAGCAGCAGGTGCAGGAGCAGGCGGACAAGAACTTCAGCTACCTCTCCGTCTACCGCGTCAAGGAGAACAGGTTCATCCGCCTGGCCGACGACTCCGTTCGGAGCGTGACCCCGTCGCCGAAAGGGACGTTCGCCCTCGGCTACGACGTCCGCGAGTACGAGCGGATGAGCAACCTCGACGGCCGGCGGTACCAGGACGTCTACGTGATCGACATGAAGACCGGCGACCGGAAGCTGGCCCTCACGAAGGCCCGCAACCCCGGCCAGCCGTCGATTGACGGCACGAAGTTCTACTACTTCGAGGACGGCCACTACTTCGTCTACGACATGGCCTCGGGCCAGTCGGCGAACCTGACGAAGCTGGTCCCGGCCTCGTTCGTCAACACCGAAGACGACCACAACGTGGTGAAGCCGCCGCGGCCGGCGCTCGGCTGGACCAGCGACAGCAGCGCGATCCTGCTCTCGGACGGCTGGGACATCTGGAAGGTGCCCGCGTCGGGCGGAGCCGCCGTCAATCTCACGGGGAACGGCAGGAAGGACGCCATCCGGTACCGCACGATCGCCCGCCTGGATCCCGACGAGGAGGGCACCGACCTCGCGAAGCCCCAGTACGTCGCGGCCTTCGGCGAGTGGACGAAGAAGGGCGGCTACGCGAAACTCGAGCCCGGCAAGTCCGGCGTCCAGATGCTGCTGTGGGACGATGCGGCGTTCGGCCTGCAGAAGGCGCGGAAAGCGGACGTCTACGTCTACGCGAAGTCCACGCACAAAGACCCGCCCGACTACTACGTCACCGACGCGTCGCTCAAGCCCGGAAAGAAGCTCACGGCGGCCGACGAGCAGGTGAAGGCGTTCACGTGGTCGGGCGGCCAGATGCTCGTGGACTACACGTTCACCCTCAACAAGGCCAAGGGGCCGCAGAAGCTCCAGGGCTCGCTCTCGCTGCCGGCGGGTTACGAGAAGGGCAAGCAGTACCCGATGGTCGTCTACATCTACGAGAAGCTCACGCAGGGCCACAACAACTTCGCGACACCGACGGCAAACGGCTTCAACAAGTCCGTCTACACGAGCAACGGCTACGCCGTCCTGCAGCCGGACATCACGTATGCGCTCAACGACCCCGGCGTGTCGGCCGTGGCCTGCATCACGGCGGCGGTGAAGGCCGCCATCGCGACGGGCGTCGTCGACCCGAAGCGCATCGGCCTGCAGGGCCACTCGTGGGGCGGCTACCAGACGGCGTTCACCGTCACCCAGACCGACATGTTCGCGGCCGCCGTCGCCGGCGCGCCGCTGACGAACATGGTCAGCATGTACAGCCTGATCTACAAGAACTCCGGCGGCACCAACCAGGCGATCTTCGAGAGCAGCCAGGGCCGGTTCCTCGGCAGCTATCTGGACAACTGGGAGGCCTATGTCCGGAACTCGCCCGTGAACTTCGCCAGGAACGTGAAGACGCCGCTCATCATCCTGCACAACGACAAGGACGGGGCGGTGGATTTCACCCAGGGCGTGGAGTACTACAACACGCTCCGCCGCCTCGGGAAGAACGTGATCATGCTGGAGTACGTGGGCGAGAACCACGGCCTGGTCAAGCCTGCGAACCGGTTCGACTACACGATCCGCATGAAGGAGTTCTTCGACCACTACCTCAAGGGCGCGCCGGCGCCGGCGTGGGTGACCGACGGCGTGCCGCGCCTGGAGATGGAGCAGCACCTGAAGGACCGCGCGAACCTCAAGAAGTCCGCGGCGGAGCGGGAGAAGGAGAAGGCGGCGGAAGCGGCGGCGAAGGCCGAGGCCGCGGAGAAGAAGTAGCATTGACAGGATGAGTGCCGGGGCGTTTGACGATGTCGTGGCGGCCGTGGTCGACGGGCCTGGCGAGCCTGCCCGGCGTCGAGGCCCAGCTGCGGATGGCGCCGCAGCCCAGGGGCGGCTGGAAGCCGGGTTTCGCGCCCGACGCGGCCAGGCCAGCGGCGGCCCTGCTCCTGCTCTTTCCGGCGGGCGGCCGCGCCGCGGTCCTCCTGACCAAGCGTGCCTCGGCGCTGCCGAATCACGCCGGGCAGGTGTCGCTGCCCGGCGGCGCGGTCGATCCCGGGGAGTCCATCGAGGAGGCGGCGCTGCGCGAAGCGGAGGAAGAGGTCGGCCTTTTCCGCGCCGATGTCCGCGTCATCGGCCGGCTGACGCCGCTCCACATCCCGGTCAGCGGCTTCGTGCTCCACCCGGTGGTGGGCACAGCCGCGAGCCGGCCGTCGATGCGGCCGGAGCCTGGTGAGGTCGACCGCATCATCGAGGCGCCGGTGGCCCAGTTGCTCGACCCGCGCCGTCATCGTCGCGTGAACCGGATGCGGGACGGCATCGAGTTCGAGATGCCGTACTTCGACCTCGACGGCGAAGAAGTGTGGGGCGCCACCGCGATGGTGCTGGCCGAGTTCGCCGCCATCCTCGGCGTGCGCGTCAGCCCGTCGCCCGGCAGAATGGAGGCCGGGTCTTCAGACCCGGCGTGAAGGAGTCACCGCGTTGTCACCTCGTCGCAAGACACCTGAAGAGTCGCTGCTGGACATCATCGAGCGCACGCCGGCGTCGGATAGCGCCGCCTGGCCGCCCCCCGGCGGCGGGTGGCCTCCGGCCGGGAACTGGCCGCCGGCAGGCGGCGACCGCCCTGGCGGCCGGGGCGGCGGCGAGCAGATCGTCGCGCTCCACGAAGCGGCCCAGGAGAAGTACCTCAACTACGCGCTGTCGGTGATCACGTCGCGCGCCCTGCCCGATGTCCGCGACGGCCTCAAGCCCGTGCAGCGCCGCATCCTCTTCACGATGTGGCAGCAGAACCTGACCGCCGACCAGAAGTTCCGCAAGTGCGCCAAAGTCGTGGGCGACGTGATGGGGAGCTACCATCCGCACGGCGACACGGCGATCTACGACACGCTCGTGCGCATGGCGCAGCCCTTCTCGCTGCGCTATCCGCTGGTTGACGGCTCGGGCAACTTCGGCTCGCTCGACGGTGACGCCGCCGCGGCCATGCGGTACACCGAGTGCCGCCTGGCGCGCATCGCCGACGAGATGCTGGAGGAGATCGACCAGGACACCGTCGCCTTCCGGCCCAGTTACGATGGCACGAAGTCGGAGCCCGTCGTGCTGCCCGCGCGGCTGCCGAACCTGCTGGTCAACGGGGCCACGGGCATCGCCGTCGGCATGGCCACCAGCATCCCGCCGCATCATCTCGGCGAGGTGTGCACGGCGCTGCTCAAACTGCTCGACAACGCCGATCTCACCAGCGTCCAGCTGTGCCGCTACGTCAAGGGGCCCGACTTCCCGACGGGCGGTCACATCCTGAATTCGGCCGACGAGCTGAAGGAGATCTACAGGACCGGCTCCGGGTCGATCCGCCTCCGGGGCACGTGGGAGGCCGGCCCGGCGACGCGCGCGGGAAAGACCGATCGTCATCACCAGCATCCCCTACATGGTGAACAAGGCGCAGCTCGTGGAGCGGATCGCCGAGGCCGTGATCGGCCGCAAGCTGCCTCCGCTCGTCGACGTGAAGGACATGTCGACCGACGATGTGCGGATCCACCTGGAACTGAAGAAGGACGCCGACGAGAAGATGGTGATGGCGTACCTCTGCAAGCACACGCCGCTGCAGACCACCTTTCCGGTGAACCTGACGTGCCTCGTGCCGACGGAGAACCCCGAGGTGGGCAAGCCGGACCGGCTCGACCTGAAGTCGATTCTCTGGCACTTCCTGCACTTCCGCCTCGATGTCGTCACGCGCCGGCTCGAGCACGAACTGGCGGCCCTCCGCCGGCGGATCCACGTCCTCGAGGGCTTCGAGAGGGTGTTCGACGTCCTCGACGAGATCATCCGCATCATCCGGAAGTCCGACGGCAAGCAGGACGCCGCGAAGAAGATCATGGCGCGGTTCGACCTGGACGCCGAGCAGACCGACGCCATCCTCGAACTGAAGTTGTACCGGCTCGCGCGCCTCGAAATCCTCGCGATCCGGACGGAACTCGACCAGCGGCGGGCCCGCGCGACCGCGATCGGCGCGCTGCTCGAGAGCGAGGCGCAGCGCTGGGAGCTCGTGCGCGACGAGATCGCGGCGCTGCAGAAGGCGCACGGGCACGGCAAACTCGACATCCGGCGCACGCGCATCGAGTCGGTGGAGGAGGTCGAGTACTCCGCCGACGACTTCATCGTCGACGAAGACAACGTCGTGATCGTGTCGCGGGACGGCTGGGTGAAGCGCCAGAAGGAGGTGAAGGACCTCGCCTCCACGCGCCTGCGCGAAGGCGACGCGGTGCTGGCCGTGCTGGCCGGCAGCACGCGATCGACGGCCGCGTTCTTCACGAACTTCGGCGCGGCCTACAGCGTCCGGATTGCCGACGTGCCGGCGTCAACCGGCTACGGCGAGCCCATCCAGCGCCTGTTCAAGTTCAGGGACGGCGAACGCGTGATCGCGGCGTTCAGTCTCGACCCGCGCGCGACGCCCGGGATCGAACCGAAGAAGGAAGGCGACGTGCCCCGCACCCACGCGGTGGCGGTCACCAGCGACGGCTACAGCCTGCGATTCGGCTTCCAGTCGTTTGTCGAGCCGAGCACGCGCGCCGGCAGGCGCTTCGCCCGCCCGGCGGCGGGCGCCGAGGTGGTGGGCGTCGCGAAGATCGACGGGAGCGAAACCATCATCGCCGCGACGGCCCAGGCCAGGGCGATGTTGTGCAGGATCGACGAGATCAACTACCTGTCGGGTCCCGGCAAAGGCGTCATTCTCATCAAGCTCAAGCCGAAGGAAGATCGCGTGCTCGGGTTCATCGCCTCCGTCGGCGACCGCGACCTGCTGACGGTGGAGACCAGCCGCGGGGCCGAGCAGACGATCAGCACGACGAAGTACGAGGTCACCAGCCGTGGCGGGAAGGGGCGGGAACTGCTGCAGCGGGGGCAGTTCACGCGGATCGTGTCCCAGGAGCTCGCGGCGCCTCAAGCGCTCGGCGAGCCGGCCGGGTAGGCGCGGCATGCGCAACCTCGAAATCAAGGCACGTGTCGAGGCGCTGGTGCCCCTCCGGTCCCGCCTGCGCGCGCTGGATGGCGCGAGTCGACACGCCCGTCGTGCGCCAGACGGACTGGTACTTCCGCGTGCCGAAGGGGAGACTGAAGCTGCGTGTCGTGGGTGCGAAACGCGATGGCGAACTCATCGCGTATCTTCGCCCCGACAGGAGTGCCGCCCGTACCAGCGAGTTCCAGTTGCTGCCCACGGCAGATGCCGCGGGCGTGCGCAGGCTGCTCGAACAGATGCTCGGCGTTCGGGCCTGCGTCCGAAAGCGGCGGGAGGTGTGGCTCTACCGGAACGCGAGGATCCACCTCGACACGGTCGACGGGCTTGGATGCTTCGTGGAGATTGAGGTCGTGGTGACCGAGGGAATGGCGCAGGCCCGCGCGCTGATGAAGGAGTTGCGAGGACGCGCTGGGAATCAGCAGCGAAAGACTCTGCTCGCCGGGTCGTACGGCGAGCTGATCGAGGCGAAGGACCGCGCAGCTGACGGTCGCCCTCAAGCGAGTCGTGCAGGCACTCGTCGTCGAGGCCGCAGCCTCGACCTCGTCTCGAACCCTAGCGCCGAACTGCGCCCCTAGCAGCGGCCCTAGCCCCGAGTCCCGAGTCCCGAATCCCGGCTATTGCCCGACCGGCTCGTCCTCGTCGTAGTCGCCGTTGGCCTCGTCGCCGTTCGGGAGGCGCGACATGACGGCCTTCACCAGTTCCTGGTGCTCCACTTCCTCCGCCCGCAGTTCCTCGAAGAGCACGCGCACATCCGGGTTGCTGATGTAGGCGAGGGCGGAGTCGAAGAAGTCGTGCGCCTTCACCTCGGACGCCAGGGCGACGTCCATCGCCTGGCGGGCCGACATGTGCACGCGCGACTGGTCGAAGTCCGGGGCTTCGACGTCCCAGAGCATGGCGCGCGAGACGCGCGTCGGCGCCTCGCCGAAGATCGCCTGGCGGCGCATCAGCAGGTCGGCCTCGTGCTTCGCCTCGTTGCCGGCCATGGTCGTGAAGAACTGCGCGGCCTCCGGCGTATGGTGCAGCGAGAGGTTGTCGGCGAACTCCTCGTAGCGTTCCTTCGCTTCTTCCTCGATGAGGATGGCGAGGTCGAGGGCGTCCTGCAGCGTCAGGGCGGCGAAATCAATCGTCGGCATCCCGGTACTGTGACGGGGAGGGAGGGGAGGTGTCAATAGCCGGGATTCGGGACATCGGGGCTCAGGCTCGTCAGAAGCCAGAAGCCAGAAGGGCCTACTGACGATTGTCAGAAGCCAGAAGGAAGGCGATCGCGCAGCGGAGAACCGGCCACTCGCTCGCGCTCAGTCTGCTTCTTGCTTCTTGCTTCTGCTTCTGGCTTCTGGCTTCTGTCTTCTGCTTCTGCTTCTTGCCTACTGCGGATGAGCAAACGAGTCCGCCGCGGGAATGAGTTCGCGGTAGACGGCATCGGGGACGCGCGAGTGCCAGCGGCCGGTGACCTGTGCGTATCCCACGATGCCGAAGAAGATGGCCGCGATGGCGGTTGCCACGGCCCAGGTGGGGATGGCGCGCGATCGGCCCACCGACAGGCGCAGCGCGCCTTCGGCGGGGCAGACGGCCACGCACTCCAGGCATCCGGTGCACTCGGCCGACTTCACGGTGGACAGCGTGTCGACCGGCAGCAGCGACGGGCACGCCTTCGCGCACTTGGCGCAGTCGATGCAGAGGTCCGCGTCGCGGCGGATGCGAGCGGGGCTGAACAGCGAGACGAGCCCGACCAGGGCGCCGTACGGACAGAGATACCGGCACCAGAGGTTCTTGACGAAGACGGAGCCGATGAGCAGCACGGCGATCACCACGGCGCCGGTCGTCCCGATGCGGCGGAAGAAATTCAGCATCTTCACGTCCGCCACCAGGCCGTACGGGCTGGTGATGAACCCGTGAAGATCCGGCACGGTCATCGTGGCGACGGCGTAGCCGAAGAACCCGAGCAGCAGGTACTTCAGGCTGCGCAGCGGGATGTCGAGCCAGCGAGGCGCCTGCGACGTTCCGGCCGAACATCTCGCGCCCGCCCTCCCACAGCCATTCCGACAGCGTGCCGATCGGGCACAGCCAGCTGCAGAAGGCCTTCCGCAACACGAAGGAGATGGCGACGAACGCGACCAGCAGAAACATGGCGGCCGGGTGGACCTCGGGCATGCTGCCCGTCTGGAGCGCGTACTTCAGGTTCATCAGGCCGGCGATGGGCAGCCACCCTTCGACGCCGGGCGGCCGGTCGACCCAGACGGTCTGGCCGCCGCTCTCGTAGTAGCGGACGAAGAAGTAGAACCGCGCCCCGATCCAGAGGTTCAGCAGGATGAACGCCGCCTGAAACGTGCGTCGGACGAACGGCGTGCGGTCGGGCCCGCGCCGCGTGAAGGACTTCCTGGCACTGACTGCGGGGGACGGTGACGCGGGGGCGCCGCGCTCGAGATCGGCGGCGCGATAGAAGATAGCGGGGTGAACGGCTCCGGGCCCGACCATGACAGGACTCAGCGTATCAACCTCGCCGGCACGCGACCGGTATGACGCCCGTCATGGGCGAGGTGACACTTTCGCATTTCGCGCCCTCGGAGGACGCATCCCGCCCGGACATGGAACGTGTCACCTTTCTGAGGGTGGCGGTGGGAGGGCGAAACGAAGTAGAATGGTGTCAACGAATTGGCGCGTGGCCAGTGCTCTAGGCTCGTCCCGGTTGGCCGGGGGGCTTGTTTCGGGGCATCGGACGCCCGCCGTTGCCGAGCGCAGTCCCTAGAACCAGGTGCCTCCTCGCACCTGGCCCCACTAGCGCCTAGCGCCTAGTCCCTAGAACCTAGCCGTTGATGCCGTCTTACACCGCCAAGGACATCACCGTACTCGAAGGCCTCGAGCCTGTCCGGAAACGCCCCGGTATGTACATCGGCGGCGTGGGCAGCACGGGACTCCATCACCTCGTCTGGGAGATCCTCGACAACGCCATCGACGAGGCGATGAACGGCTACGCGTCGAACATCCTGGCCACGCTCCACGCCGACGGCTCGTCGATGACGATTGCCGACGACGGGCGCGGCATCCCGGTGGACAAGCACCCGCAGAGCAGGAAGAGCGCGCTCGAGGTGGTGTTCACCGTCCTGCACGCCGGCGGGAAGTTCGAGCACGGCAGCTACAAGACGGCCGGCGGACTGCACGGCGTCGGCGCCAGCGTCGTGTGCGCGCTCTCGAAGGAACTCGTCGTCACCGTCAAGCGGGACGGGGCGCAGTGGGAGCAGCGGTTCAGGCAGGGCGTCCCGCAGGGCGCGGTGAAGAAGCTCGGCCCGGCCCGCGGCACCGGCACGACGGTGTTCTTCAGGCCGGACGCGACGATCTTCCCGAAAGTGGAGTTCGACGCCGCCGTCATCCGCGAGCGGCTGGAGGTGGCGAGCTACCTCCACAAGGGCGTGAAGGTCGTGTTCGAGGACGAGACGGCGAAGTCGCGCGAGGTCGTTCGAGCACGCCGACGGCATCGAGGCGTACCTGAAGAAGCTGCTCGCCGCCGCGAGCCTGCGGACGGTGCACGAGTCGGCCTTCGTCCTCTCCCGGGACAACGGCCTGCGCATCGACCTGGCGATGCAGTGGACCGAGTCGACCGACGAGCAGATCCGCAGCTACGTCAACGGCATCCCGACCGGATCCGGCGGGACGCACGAGAACGGCCTGCGCGCGGGCATCGGCAAGGCCGTCCGGAACTTCATCGAGACGCACAACCTGACGCCGAAGGGCGTCACGCTCACCGCCGACGACATCCGCGAGGGCCTCGTCGGCGTGCTCAGCATCTTCATCGCCGAGCCGCAGTTCCAGGGGCAGACGAAGGATCGGCTGAACAACCCCGAGATCCTCTCCGCGGTGGACTCGGCGGTGCGGCCGGCGATTGAGCACTGGCTGAACCACAACCTGAGCGTGGCCGAGGCGATCGTCGCGCGCATCATCCTGGCGGCGCGCGCCCGCGAGGCGAGCCGGGCGGCGCAGCAGGAGGTGACGCGGAAGAGCGCGACCTCGAACCGGCTCAACCTGCCGGGCAAGCTCAGCGACTGCTCGGCGTCCGGCCGCGAGGACTCCGAGCTGTTCATCGTCGAAGGCGACTCGGCCGGCGGGTCGGCCAAGCAGGGGCGCGACCGGGCGCGGCAGGCCGTGCTCCCGCTGCGCGGCAAGGTGCTCAACGTCGAGAGCGCCTCGCTCGCGAAGGTGCTCGAGAACAAGGAGCTCTCCGATCTGGTCACCGCCCTCGGCTGCGGCATCGGCAAGAGCTTCGACATCACGCGGCTGCGCTACGGGCGCGTCATCATCCTGGCCGACGCGGACTCGGACGGGAACCACATCGCCACGCTGCTGCTCACCTTCATCTACCGCCACATGACGCCGCTCATGACGGCGGGGAAGGTCTACCTCGCCCAGCCGCCGCTCTACCGGATCGACATCGGCAAGGAGACCCACTGGGCGCTCGACGACGCCCAGAAGGCGCAGATCCTGGAACGCCACGCGAAGGGCCGCGCGACGCCCGAGATCACCCGCTTCAAGGGCCTGGGCGAGATGATGCCGAAAGTGCTGTGGGAGACCACGCTCAACCCCAAGACCCGGCGGCTCCTGCGCGTGGAAGTCGCCGACCACATCATGACCGATCGGGTCATCAACGAGCTCATGGGCAAGGACGCCTCCGCGCGGTTCCGCTTCATCATGGACCGCGCCGAGGAGGCCCGCGAGCTGGACGTCTAGTCAAGAAGGACCAATGCACGCATCAGAAGACTCTCTGAAAATCGCCGTATTGATCGATTTCGACAACATCGAGATCGGCGTCAAGACCACGCTGAACCGCGAATTCGACGTGGGCGCGGTGCTCGACGCCGTGAAGGAACGCGGCGAAGTCATCACCAAGATCGCCTACGGCGACTGGAAGCGCGCCGGCGACTACAGCCGCATGCTCACGCAGCACGCCGTGCGCATGGTGCAGCGCAACATGACGCCGGGCGGCGACAAGAACGGCGCCGACATCAACCTCGCCCTCGACGCCCTCGAGATGGCGTTCACCCACGACCACATCAACGCCTTCGTCATCGTCGGCGGCGACAGCGACTTCATCAGCCTGGTGGAGAAGCTGAAGCAGTACGACAAGAAGGTGTTCGTCGTCGGCGGGCGGCAGTTCACCGGCGCCGTGATGCAGAAGAACTGCCACGAGTTCATCGCCTACGAGAACCTCATCCGCCAGCCGAGCCGGCGGCAGGCGCCTGCCCAGGGCCGCGAGCGCGGCGGCGGACAGCCCGCGCCGACGCCCGTCGACGCTCTCGGTGGCGCCCGTCAGCAAGGCGTTCCCGCTGGTGACCCGCGCGCTCGGCCTCCTGACCGACCGCGAGGTGACGCCGCAGCTGGGCCTGTTGAAGAGCACGCTGCTGCAGCTGGACTCGACCTTCTCCGAGCGCGACTACGGCGCGTCGAGCTTCCGCGACTTCGCCGAGAAGCTGGCCGAGGCGGGCCTGGTCGCGCTGCGCAGCTCGGGCCGCAGCGTGCTGGTCGAACTGAAGGAGGCCGCCGCCGGCGCGCCGGAGGGCGCCGAGCTCCCGCAGCCCGACGTCGAGGCCGCCGGGCGCCGGGCCGGCGCCGGCCGCCGCGCCCGCAGAGGCCGACGCCGCGGCCGAGCCGCGCGGCGAGGCGCCGCAGACGTCCATCGTCGACGGCATCCGCCTCCTGCAGCGCGTGCTCGCCACGCCGGGCGCCATCGCCCGGTGGCCGATGTACGTCCGCAACGTGAAGCAGGCCATGCGCGCGGCCGACCCCGGCTTCGACGAGCGCAGGCACGGCAACCTGGTCGAAATTCTGCGCTCGGTGCAGCGCGACGGCCTCGTCCGGCTCGACCGCGACCGCCAGGGCGTCCTGCGCGTCTTCCAGGGACCGCAGCTCCGCCTGCCCGTCGCGCCGGCGCACGACGCAGGCCGACGAGGTGGCCGGCGTCGACGGGCACGGCACCGTCGAGATCGAGCCGGCCGGCGCGCCGCTGGATGCCGCCGGCCACGGTGTGCCCGCTGACGTCCCGGCGGCTGCCGAGCCGGCCGAGGCGATCGCCGACGCTGCCGCCGCCGATGCTGAAGCCCCTCTCACAGGCGAACCCGAGGCGGACGCTCCCGCCGCCGAGGGCGCGCCGCGCCGCCGCCGCAAGGCCGGGACGGCAGCTCCCCGCACCAAGTCCACCACCACGGCCCGCAAGCCGCGGGCGCGCGCGGCCACGCCGCGCAGGAAGAAGACCACGGAGACCGAATGACTCTCTCGAACCTACGCCCCGCCGCCATTCGTGATGTCGGCCGCGCTGGTCGTGGCGGCACTGGCCGCCACCGCCGGCGCGGGCCAGCAGACGCCCGCCCCGCAGACCGAGACCAAGCCCATCGTCCGGCCGATTCCCGCGCCGCCCGACGTGGCCGCGCCGCCTGCCGACGCCGTCAAGACGAAGTCCGGCCTGGCCACCAAGGTGATCACGCCGGGCACCGGCACCGACCATCCGGAGGCCGACGACATCGTCACCGTCCACTACACCGGGTGGACCACCAAGGGCGTGATGTTCGACAGCTCCTTCACGCGCGGGAAGCCGAGCACGTTCAACGTCAAGAACGTGATCCCCGGCTAGGGCGAGACCGTGCAGCTGATGGTGGTGGGCGAGAAGCGCCGCGCCTGGATCCCGGAAGAGCTGGCCTACAAGGGCCGCGCCGACCGGCCGCAGGGCATGCTCGTGTTCGACATCGAACTGGTCTCGTTCACGGCGAACCCCACGGCCGCGCCGGCCGATGTCGCCAAGCCGCCCGCGGACGCCCAGAAGACCAAGTCGGGCCTCGCCTACAAGGTGCTGAGGCCGGGCACGGGCACCGTCCACCCGAAGCGCAGCAGCCAGGTCACGGTCCACTACACCGGGTGGACGACCGACGGGAAGATGTTCGACAGCTCCGTCGGACGGGGCCAGCCGGCCACGTTCCCGCTGGATCAGGTCATTCCGGGGTGGACCGAGGGCGTGCAGCTGATGGTCGAGGGCGAGAAGACCCGCTTCTGGATTCCCCAGCGGATCGCGTACGACGGCCAGCAGGGCATGCCGTCGGGGATGCTCGTGTTCGACGTGGAACTGATCACGATACAGAAGTAGGGACAGGGCAGGGCTAGGCGCTAGGGACGCGGGTCGCGACGTGGCCGCGCCAGCGCCCGGGTCCCTGCGCCGGGCCGTGGTCCGCCTGCCGCCGGAGCCTGTGCTAGTATCGAATATTCCGGTCAGACGAGGGTAAGCATGATGAAGCAGGTGTTTCGACTGGCGGCGTGCGTGATCGGGTTGGCGGCGTTCGCCTCGCAGGCGTCCGCCCAGGCCCTTCCCTGGGAAGGCCGGGGGTTCGTCAACGTGAATTTCGGCCTGCAGGTGATTGCCGAAGACGTGGCGACGACGACGACGAACTTCACCATCTACGACGAGACCGGCAAGATCACGACCGCGCAGACCATCGACAGCCAGGCTCCGTTCTTCGAGATCGGCGGGGGATTCCGCATCGCCGGCAATTTCGGTGTCGGCTTCGCCT
The DNA here is from genome assembly GCA_963834645.1 of uncultured Acidobacteriota bacterium. Taxonomy (GTDB): domain Bacteria; phylum Acidobacteriota; class Vicinamibacteria; order Vicinamibacterales; family JAKQTR01; genus JAKQTR01. The sequence continues at coordinate 23,721 of CAWICP010000008.1, read as the reverse complement.
ACACGCGCCTCAGCGCGAACGGCGCGGCGGAGGTGACCGCCCAGGTCCCGAGCCCCGTGTACTACGACCAGCCCCGGACCGTCTCCTCGACGCTGGATGACCTCGATCACGTCGAGGACGGCTACCACTTCCAGGCGCTCTACATGCTCCCGATCACGGACAAATTCGACATCGTCTTCTCGGGCGGCCCGTCGCTGATCAAGCTCAAGCAGGGTGTCGTGACCTCGCCGCAGATTACCGAGGTCGGCCCGCCGTACTCGACCGTCAACATGACGGTGTCGCAGACATCCACCACGGGCAGCGAGATCGGGTTCAATGTCGGCGCGGACGCGACGTTTCGCATCGCGAACAACTTCGGGATCGGGGCCATCGTGCGCTACACGGCGGCGACGGTGAGCCTGACGCCTGAGGGCGGCGGCGATTCGTCGGACGTGAAGGTCGGCGGGTTCCAGTTCGGCGGCGGCCTGCGCATCCGGTTCTAGACGCATTCGACAGGGTCAGGCGCGCGTCATGCCTGACCCTGTTCGTGTGTACGGGCGGCCGCGCGGGGAGCGGGCTGTGACAGCGCCTCGTTGATGGTCCGCACATCCAGCCACCACTGCTGCTTCGGCCGCCGGTTCGCGGCGTCGATCAGCCGCGGGTAGTCCTCGAACGAGCCGAACTCGACCGATCCCGACTGCATCCCGATGAACTCGGCCGGGGCCTGACCGGCCTCGGCCTGCTCGGCGAGCCGGCGGATGCCCAGGCGCGCCAGCCGCGTCGCCTGGATGCGATCGAAGGGCGACGGGTCGCCGCCCTGCTGCAGGTGTCCGAGGATGCTCTGGCGGACGTCGAACAGCCCGCCGCCCTCCTCCTCGAACAGCGCGCACATGAACGCGGTGTCGTAGACGTCGTTGGCGTGCTCGCTTCGGATCATCAGGCCGAGGCGCTTGCCCTGCTTGAAGCCCTGCCACCAGCAGATCGAGGTCGTCTCACGAGCCCCTTCAGCGTGACGCCCTCCTCGTGCAGGTACACGCGCTCCGCGCCGGTGGCGAGGCCGCTCATCATCGCGAGATAGCCGCATCGCCGGCCCATCACCTCGACGACGTAGCAGCGCTGCTCGGCCACCGCGGCCTGCTTGATCTTGTCCACGACCGACACGATGCTGTTGAGCGCGGTGTCGGCGCCGATGCTCAGCTCGGTGCCCGGGCAGGTTGTTGTCGATCGTGGCCGGCAGGCAGACGATCGGGATGTCGAAGGCGGGGAAGTTCGACCGCTCCTCGAACAGCCGGTGCGCGCCCGCGTAGGCTTCCCAGCCGCCGATGATGAGCAGCCCGTCGATGGCGTGCCGCTCGATCGTGCGGGCGATGGCGTAGAAGTCCGGGCCGGCGGGCACGTCGCGCGACGTGCCGAGTTCGGCGCCGCCCATCGGCGCCCAGCCGTTCACGCTCATCCAGTCCATCTCGGAGAGATCGCCGCCGACGAGGCCGTGGAACCCGCGCCGGACGCCGAGCGCGACGTGCCCGTCGTCGGTCGTCAGCCGGACGGCCGCCCGGACGGCGGCGTTCATGCCCGGCGCCGGCGCGCCGGCGTGCAGGATGGCGAGCCGGAGGCGGCGTTGGCCCTCGCGGGGCGGGTGGGGCAGCGCCTTCAGCAGCGTGTTGAACGTGCCGAAGCGCGTCGTTGAAGCTCGGGCCCCGCAGCTCGAGGGCGCGCTCGAACTCGCGCGCCTCGAGGGCCTCGTTGATGCGCCGCGAGTCGGCCACGCACTCTCCGAGCGGGATCCGGACGACGCGGTTGCCGCGCATGCCCATCACGAGCGACTGCGTGTCGGCGGCGCCCGACAGCAGCGTGTCGATCGCGGCATGGCCCATCACCGTGCCGAGATTGCGGTCGAAGGCGCTCGGCGACCCGCCGCGCTGCATGTGGCCGAGCACCGTGACGCGCACCGCCTCGCCGAGCCAGACGCTCAAGCGCCTGGCGCAGGCGCTCGGCGGTGATCGGCGACGCCCTGCCGATCCATCGCGCCCTCGGCCACGATCGACGATCGAGTCGCGCCGCCCGGCCTCGCGCCCGGCCTTGAGCGTCGCGATCAGATCGGCTTCCCAGTCGTCGCCGCGGCGGGCACTCGGGGATGAACAGCGCGTCGGCGCCGGTGGCGATCGCGCCCATCAGCGCGAGGTAGCCGCAGTGCCGGCCCATCACCTCGACGACGAAGGCGCGCTGGTGGCTCGAGGCCGTGCTGCCGATGGCGTCAATCGCCTCGGTGATGCGGTGGAGCGCCGTGTCGGCGCCGATGGTCATGTCGGTGCCGGCGGCGTCGTTGTCGATCGAGCCGACCAGGCCGACCACCGTCAGCCGCGGATGGCGCGCGGCCGTCGCCGCGTCGACCTCGCCCCGGGCCACCAGTTCCGCGACGAGAGTCCGGCCACTCGCCGCGAAGCACGTCCGCCCCGGTGAGCGAGCCGTCGCCGCCCACCACGACCAGGCTGTCGATGCCGTGCCGCAGCATGTTGCGGGCGGCCTTCAGGCGGCCCTCCCGCGTGCGGAACTCCTCGGACCGCGCCGACCCGATCACGGTGCCGCCGCGCTGGATGATGCCGCCGACATCCGACCAGCCGAGCGGCCGGATCCTGTCGCCGCCCTCGATGAGGCCGCGATAGCCCTCGTAGATCGCGCACACCTCGAGTCCGTTGTCGAGGCCCGTCCGGACAATCGCCCTGACGGCCGCGTTCATGCCGGAGGCGTCGCCGCCGCTGGTCAGAACCCCGATCTTCCTGATCGCCATGCTGTCTCCGGCGCGCCGCGTCAGCGCGCTGTCGGTTTGACTTCGAACGTGTCCTGGATGACCTTGGCGAACGTCTGCGCCATCAGCGCGAAGCCCTGCTCGGTCGGATGCAGGCCGTCGACGCCGATGTACCGCTTCACGTCGGCCGAGAACGGCGTGTAGAGATCGACGAGCGTCGCGCCCTCGCTCTGCGCGACGGCCGCGATGCGCTGGTTCAGTTCCGGCACGAACGGCGCGCCGGCGCCGCGATTCGGCGGCGTGCCGACGAACTGCGGCGGAAACGTCGCCAGCAGCACGCGGTTCGCGGCGACGCGCGCCTTGGCCGCGCGCACCATGTCGCGCAGCTTGCCGGCGATGTACACGCGTCGTCGCGCTGCTCGGGCTGTTGAGCAGGTCGTTGGCGCCGTGGAGCAGGAGCACGACCTCCGGGGTGTTCGTGCGCGAGCGCCGACGGCAGGCGGCCCAGGCCGGTGTCGATCGTCTCGCCGGGCCAGCCCTCGTTGGCCACGGTGAACGTCTGGCCGGCGTAGCGCGCGCCGAGCAGTCGACAGGAGCTGGCTGGGATAGGAGTAGGACGGCGCGGGGATCGGGTACGCGAGGAACCCGGCCGGCGCCGAGTCCTGGCCCCAGGTGATGCTGTCGCCGAATGCCATGAACCTCGTCACGGCGAGCTGCGGCGGCCGCGTCACCGTGACCGTGAACGAGCAGCGTGGCGGTCTGGCTGGCGGCCGCGCTGGTGGCCGTGCAGCCGACGGTCGTCGTGCCGACGGCGAACGTCGAGCCGGACGCCGGCGTGCAGGTCGTCTGAATCGGCGGCGTGCCGCCCTGGGCCGTCGGCGCCGGCCAGGTCACGGCGACCGGCTGACCGGTCGTCGACACGGCCGTCTGCGCCGCCGGACAGGTGAGCGTCAGCTGGGCCGGCGGCGGGGACGGATCGGCCGGCGAGTCTCCGCCGCACGACGGCGACGGTCAGCGACCGCCGCCAGCGCGAGGAACGACGAGGCCGCCGCGGCGCCGCAGGCACATCCGCTCCATATTACTCGCAGCGGCATCGCCGCGCGCCAGTCACCGCGGTTTCAGTCTGCGGGAACTCCGTGACGCGGATGTTGGTGCAGCCATACGGAATCAGCGTCACCTCCTCATCCGGCTCGTCGGTCACGCTGCGTCGCGGGGTCGGACCACGCCACGTCGGCGGGCGAGATCTCGGCCGCCCAGCCGTGCGCGATCTTCCAGGCCGGGATCCTGCGGCCCGTGGCCCTGGCCACCATGCCGGCGCCCTGCGGCGAGAACGGCTGCTCGCCGACGGGCCGCTCCTCGAAGCGCACGCTCTCGTCCGGGCGCGCCGGATCCGCCACGAGCCCGTAGTTCCAGGCGCTCGTCGGGCCGGACCTCGAAATCGCCGTGCGGCAGCTCGCGGTGCGGCTTGTCGGCGTTCACGCGCGTCCACGTCTCGTCGATCTTCAGCGAGTAGACCAGCGGGCCGCGCTCGACGGCGACCGCCTCGTTGTAGCGCGTCGTGACGCGTCGCCTTCATCGGGAACCGCACGACGATGTCGACCGTGCCCGTTCCACTCGCGGTCGATGCGGTGGAGCGAGCCCGGCGTCATGCGGCGCTCGGGCAGCCCGCCGACGCGGACGGTCGCGCCGTCGGCCCACGCCGGCACGCGCAGCACCAGCGGGAAGCGCACGCGGCGCGCTCCGGCCTCCACCGCGATGGTGAGCCGCTCGCGGAACGGGTAGTCGGTGTCGAGCGACACGGTCACGGGCACGCCGCGCACCGTGAACGCCGCGCGGCTCGGCGCGTACGCCACGGCGCAGATGCCCTCGTCGGGCGTGCGCATCCACAGGTGCGCCGCGAACTTGGGCCAGCCCTGGTGCATGTTCGCCGTGCAGCAGCCGAAGTTCGGCTCGAGTCCGTAGAGGTTCGACTCCGGGCCGTTCGTCGTCCACATGTGGTCCGGGTTGATCGTGCACTGCACCTGGTTCACCTGCTGGTCGTACTGGTGCGACCACATGTCGGGCGCGAACGTGGCCGGCAGCGCGTTGAACGCCACGCGCTCGAGCCGGTCGCCGAACGCGGCGTCGCCGAAGGCCGCGAACAGGTGCTCGAGCGAGTACATGAACTCGACGACGGCGCACAGTTCGGTGCCCTGGAGCGGGTTCCGGCCGGCGAGGCATTCGTCGCCGCTGAACATGCCGGTCACCTGGCCGTGGTGCCGGTCGAGCAGCGCGATCATCGCGCTCGCGAACGCCTTGTCGCCGGGCCGCCGGTCGAGGCGCCAGTTCAGGGCGGCGGCCTTGGCGGCCATCCCGGTGTTGACCACGTGCTTGGTCCACTTCCAGAGGCCGCGGCGCGGCGTCGGGCGCCGGATGTCGTCGGTCGCGAACAGCGCCTCGAAGTCGACGCCCTGCTCGCGCAGCTTCCGGGCCAGATCGAGCAGCCACGGCTCCCGCGTCCGCTCGTACACGTAGTAGACCGAGACGAGCCCCTCGTACCAGCGGAACTTGCCCCAGCCGTAGAGCGGCGTCCGGTCCAGGCCGGCGAGGATCGCCTTCAGGCTCTTCACGACCGCGTCGAGCGCGCGCGCGTCGCCGGTGGCCTCGTGATACTGGACGAGCACCTTGTTGGCCAGCAGGATGGCCCACATGTCGTAGCGCTTCGCGACGGCGTCCTCCGGGATACGGGCCGTACCAGCCGTCGCGCGCGCTGGTGGGTGACGATGAAGTCCACGTAGCGCGTGATCCGGGCCTTCAGCGGCTCATCGTCGAGGATCCAGGCGAGCGGGATGGCGCCGTCCAGCCAGTACGGCGCGCGCTCCCAGCCCTTCGGCCTTGCCGCCGAACCACTGGCTCTCGCCGACATCGGGCCAGAACTCGTCGAGGTGGCCCGTCAGGCCGTCCGCCTGGATGCGCAGCTGGCGGAGCAGCCAGCCGGCCGGGCGGATGGCGCCGATGCGGCAGGGGCGTGAACGCCAGCGGCGCGAGGCCACCTGCAGGCGCCGGAGGCTGCGCCGCCGCGGCCTGCTCGGGGCCGGTCGGCGCGCCGCGCCGCCGCTGACGGCCGATGCCGCCACGCCCGCGGCCACGCTCGCCAGGAACTCCCGCCGGTCACACGACGCCATGTCGGGCTCCCTATCTCTCGACGTCCACCCAGCCGCCGGCTGCGTGCGACGCCAGGCAGGCCTCGATGAACGCCATCGTGTGCACGCCGTCTTCGATGCGCGGATACGCGAAGGCCGGCCGCTCGTCGCCGAGGGCGACCGCCATGCGCTCCTGCGCCACCTCGGCGTAGATGTTCGCGAACGCCTGCAGCAGGCCCTCCGGGTGCCCGCGGGGCGACCGGCCCGCCCTGATGATCTCGGGCGGAAGACCCGGGTCTCCGCGGCCGATGACGCGCGCCGGCTCCCCGTGCATCGACAGCCGCAGATAGCTGCATTCGCGGTGCGACCAGTCCACCATGCCCCGCTCGCCGTAGACGCGCAGCCGGATGTCGTTCTCCGCGCCGGCGGCGGCCTGGAACGCGGTGAACGTGCCTTTGAATCCGCCCTCGAATTCGACCAGGGCCGACACGTGGTCGATGACGCGGCGGCCCGGCACGACCGTGCCGACCTCCGCCGCGACCCGCGCGACGTCGCGGCCGGTGACGAAGCAGGCCAGATGCTGGGCGTGGCAGCCGATCGCGCTCATCACCTGCGCGAGGCCGCTGCGCGACGGATCGAAGAGCCAGCGGATCCTCGTCGTCTGCGGGCCGTCCTCGATGCTTCGCGGCCAGGCCGCCCTGGATGTACTCGACCTGCACGAGCCGGAGCGCGCCGATCTCGCCGTCGCGGACCAGGCGCGAGGCGAGGCGCGTCATGGGATACGCCGCGTAGCCGTGCGTCACCGCGAACAGCCGCCCGCCGGCCCGGGCGCGGACGGCGAGGTCGCGCGCCTGGGCGGCGTCGTAGGACACCGGCTTGTCGGCGATGACGTCGAGGCCCGCCTCGAGCGCCGCCACCGCGAACGGGTAGTGCGTGTCGTTGGGCGTCATGATGGCGACGCCGTCGATGCCGTCGGGCCTCGCCCGTTCCCGGGCGATCATCTCGGCGACGTCACCGTAGCTCCGCTCCGCGGCGACGCCCACGGCGGTGCCGGCCGCGCGCGAGCGGGCGGGGTCGCTCGAAAACACGCCCGCGACGACGTCCCACCAGCCATCGAGTTGCGCCGCGCCCTGGTGCATGCGCCCGATCCAGGAATCGGGACCGCCGCCGATCATGCCGAGCCGCAGCCGCCTTCCGAACCTCGCCCGCAGGTCGCTCATCGAGCCCTCCTCGCCGCTCCACCCCCACGCCCGGGCAGGAGCGCTGCCGCGTAGCTTACATCCACCGGAACCAGCGGAGCGCGAGGACGAACGACACGGCGCCCCAGGCCGCCAGCGCCAGCACCCGCCAGGCCTGCGACGCAAGCGACGCGCCCTCGAGAATCACGGCCCGAAGGGCGTCGTTCAGCTGCGTGAGCGGCAGGGCCTGGACCAGCGGCTGCAGCATGTCCGGGAACCGCTCCGACGAGAAGAAGATGCCCGACAGCAGCCACATCGGCACCATCACGGCGTTCATCAGGCCGGACACCGTCTCGATACGCTCGGCCCGGCATGCGACGAGCATGCCGAGACCCGCGAACGCACCGGCGCCGACGAGCGCCAGCGTGAGCACCGCCAGCCAGCTTCCCCGGACGGGCATGCCGAACAGCAGGACGCCGGCGCCCAGGATCACCACGAGTTCCGGCAGCATGAACAGCAGCCGGCTGCCGGCGATGGACCAGAGAAAATCCGAGCGGGTCATCGGCGTGGCCGCCAGGCGCTTCAGCAGCTTCTTCACGCGCATGTCGACGATGACGAAGCCCACGCCCCACAGGCTGCCGCTCATCAGGTTCATGCCCAGCAGCCCGGGGACGAGGAAGTCGATGTAGCGGGCCCCGGGCTCGGTGACGCGGGTGTCGGAGGTCCGGACAGGATCCTGCCTCCCCGCCGCGCGCTGCAGGGCGTCGTTCACCCGTTCCCGCGCGAGCGCGCTCTCGGGCCGGCTGGGGTCGAAGACGAACGTGACCGGGTCTCCGGGCACCACGACGAGCGACGACTTGCCCAGGCGCAGGCGGTCCCGGCACTCGGCCTCTCCGCGGACGGCGACCACGAGGTCGTCGCGGGATGCGAGGCGTGCCGCGATGTCGGCTGCCGCGCGCGTGCGCCTGCACGTCCACGTGCGCGAGTTCGACGGGACGATCCCGGAACGCGATGCCGAGCCCCACCGCCAGCATCAGCGGAAACCCGTAGGTCCAGAAGACCGCCTCCGGTTCCCGCAGGAACTCGCGGATGCGCGCAATCGTGAGTTCCCTAAGCGGGTGGTTCGTCGTCATCGCGGAGGTGCCTTCCGGTCAGGTGCACGAACACGTCTTCGAGGCTCACGTGCCGCGTGGTCAGCCGCAGGAGGTCGCGGCGGCGCGACTGCAGCAACGACAGCAGTGCGGGAATCGCCACGTGCGGCTCGGACACCGTGAGGGCGGTTTCGGTGGCGCCATCAGCCACGCTCTGAACACCCGGCAGGGCGGCAAGCTCGGCCGGTTCCAGCGCGGCGCCGGCGGCGCACGCGAACTCGACGACGTGCGCGCCGCCCATCGAGGCGATGAGTTCGGCGGGCGAGCCGAGGGCAATCACCCGGCCCTGGTCGACGATCGCCACGCGGCCGCACAGCCGCTCGGCCTCGTCCATGTAGTGGGTGGTGAGGACGATGGTGCGCCCGAGCCGCCCGAACGCCCGGATGATCTCCCAGAGCTGGCGCCGGGATTGCGGGTCGAGCCCGGTCGTGGGCTCGTCGAGAAAGAGCAGGTCAGGGTCGCCGACGAGGGCGCACGCCACCGCCAGCCGCTGGCGCTGGCCGCCGGAGAGCTTGCCGACCCAGGCCGACGACTTCTCCGTGAGGCCGACCGACGCGATGACCTGCGCCGGCTCCTGGCCGCGCCGGTAGAAGCTGCGAAACAGCGTGAGGACCTCGAAGACGGAGAGCTTCTCGGGAAACCGGGTTTCCTGCAGCGACATGCCCAGCCGCTGGCGGAGGTCGTCGTCGTGATGGCCCCACCGCCTGCCCAGCACCTCGACGTCGCCCGAGGTGGGAGCCAGCAAGCCCTCGAGGATTTCGATGGTGGTCGTCTTGCCGGCGCCGTTCGGGCCCAGCAGGCCGAAGCACTCGCCGCGGCGAATCTCGAGGTCGAGGCCGTTGACCGCGCGAACCGGCCCGGCCTTCGAGGGATAGTGTTTCGTGAGCGCCCGGCAGCGGACGGCGAATGCGGCGGGCGCGCCGGCCTCCATGGCGTCCGGTTCCGTTCCGTGAAGGTTGCGCCGCCGTCATCTCGCTCCTGACATCTCCAGCCCCGTGCATTGTACCAGCGCCCGCGTCTTGCGGCCCGCGACGCCGCGCACTACAGTTGCTCCGCCATGCTCATCACACCCCGCACAGCCCCGGCACGCGTCGCCCTGACCCTGCTCGCGGCCCTCGCGCTGGCCGCTGCGCCCGATGCCCGCCGGTTGCAGGGAAGTGCCCAGGGGCCGGGTCAGGCGCCGCCGCCCGCGCGGGCCTGGCAGGACACCATCACCATCCCGGCCTACGAGGAGGGGCTGCCGGATCCCGAACCCGCCGTTCGACCTCTTCCAGTCGGGACGCTTCAACTACCCCTACACGCTGCGGACGAACCTGACCGACAAACGGGTGGACAAGGCGTGGCGGGCGCTCTGGCTGGAGAACGAATACCTGAAGTGCCTGGTGCTGCCCGATCTCGGCGGACATCTCTACGGGTGCACCGACAAGCGCAACGGGCAGCAGCTGTTCTACGCGAACCCGTCGATCAAGCTGGCGGCCATCGCCTATCGCGGCGCCTGGGCGGCGTTCGGCATCGAGTTCAACTTCCCGGTGTCGCACAACTGGATGACCGTGTCGCCCGTGGACTTCGCGACGACGACGGCGCCCGACGGCAGCGCGTCGGTGTGGGTGGGCAACATCGACCGCCCGTACGGCATGCAGTGGCGCGTCCAGCTGACGCTGCGTCCCGGGCGCGCCGTGCTCGAGCAGCACACGTCGCTCTACAACCGCAGCGACGTGCGCCACCGCTTCTACTGGTGGACCAACGCCGGCGTGGAGGTGTGGGACGACACGAAGATCCTCTACCCGATGGAGTTCACCGCGTCGCACGGGTTCACCGTGGTCGACACGTGGCCCATCGACTCGGCCGGCCACGACCTCAGCATCGTGGGCAACCACAAGTACGGCCCGGTGTCGCGGTTCAGCCACGGCAGCCGCGAGCCCTACATGGGCGTCTACCACCCGCGGACGAAGTCCGGTGTCGTGCACTACTCGTCGCCGATCGACCTGCCGTCGAAGAAGCTCTGGTCGTGGAGCAGCGACGCGGACGGGCTCGACTGGCGCCGGGCGCTGTCGGACAACAACAGCGCGTACGTCGAGATCCAGGCCGGGCCGTTCAGGAACCAGGAGACCTACGGCTTCCTCGAGCCGCAGCAGACGCTGACGTTCAGCGAGTACTGGATGCCGATGCTGGATCTCGGCGGCCTGTCGCGCGCCACGCCCGACGCGCTGCTGAATCTCGCCCGCGCGCAGGAGCCCGGCGGCAGGGTCGCCCTGAACGTCGCCCTCGAACGTCATGCGCCCGCTGCCGGCGGCGCGGATCGAGGTGGCCGACGGCGGGCGCCGCGTGCTCGACGAGCGGGTCGACCTGACGCCGGCGGCCGACGTTCCGGCGCAGCGTGCGCGGCCAGGCGGCCGCCGGCACCTACACCGTCCGCGTGACCGAGGCGTCGGGCGCCGTCATCCTGGAGCACACCGAGGGCGTGTACGACTACGCCCCGCGCGGCGAGATCCGGCCCGGGCCGCAGCCGCCCATCCAGCCTCCGCCGTCCGGGCGCGGCACCGACGGCGACGCGGTGGCGGCCGGCACGCAGCAGGAACTGGACGGCCAGCTGCTGCAGGCGCTCGCCACCTATCGCGAGGCGTTGAACGCGCTTTCCCGACAGCCTCGAACTGCTGCGCTCGACCGGCCGGCTGATGGTGGCGCTCAAGCAGTACGACGCCGCCGTGCCGCTGCTCACCAGCGCGCTGGCCCGTGTCAGCAACGACCGCGAGACGGCGTACTACCTCGCCATCGCGCAGCAGGCGCTGGGCCGCACGCGGGCGGCCACGGTCAACTGGGAGACTGGCGCAGCAGTACGGGCCGCACCGCGCGGCCGCGCTGTTCAATCTGGCAGCCGCGCGTCGCGCGGCGGCGCACAGGACGAGGCGCTCGGCCTGCTCGGCCGGGCCATCGAGGCGGAGCCGGACGGCGTGCGCGCCGGCGCGATGGAAGTGGCGCTGCTGCGCGCGTCGGGCCGGACGCGACGAGGCGCGCGCGGCGCCTGGCGCACTGGCGGGCGATTGACCCGATGAACTCGCTGCTGCGCGTCGAAGCCGGCCGCCTCGGGAGCAGCGACACGGCGCTCTGGTCCCACCTCGCGGCCGACCCGGAGCGCATCATCGAACTGGCCGTCGACTACATGAGGTTCGGCCTGTACGCGCGATGCCGCGCGCGCTGCTCGGGGCCGACTACCCGACGGGCCCGTCCGTCGTGGCGAGCCGGGCATGCCGAGGCCCGAGGCGTATCCGCTCATCGCGTACTACCGCGGCTACTGCCAGAAGCAGCTCGCGCACGACGGCGCGGCCGACTACGCGGCCGCGTCCCGCATGCCGACGACGTACGTGTTCCCGCACCGCCCGATGTCGATCGCGGTGCTGAAGGACGCGGCGGCCGCCAACCCGAAGGACGCGACCGCGCACTTCCTGCTCGGCTCGCTGTACCTGTCGGGCGGCATGGTCGAGGCCGCGATGAAGTCGTGGGAGCAGGCCCGCGCGCTGAACCCGGCCATCCCCACGCTCCATCGCAACATGGGCTACGCGCTGCTCGCCACCGGAGACGTCGAGAAGGCCATCGGCGTATTCCGCGACGGGATGAAGTACGACGCGGCGAACGTCGGTATCTACACGGGCCTCGATCAGGCGCTGACGCGGGCCGGACGGCCGGCGGCGGAGCGCGCCGACGCCATCCTCGCGTACCCGGACCAGAAGGCGCTGCCCGCCTCGCTCGTCTACAAGCTGGCCATCGCGCTGGCCGAGGCGGGCCGCTTCGACGAGGCGGAAGCGCAGTTCCAGGGACGCTTCTTCCCGCGCGAGGAGGGCGGCATCAACGTCCGGCAGATCTGGCTGGAGGTGCGGGCGCGGCGCGCGGCGGCGCTTGCCGACGGCGGGCGACTGCCCGAAGGCGATGGCGATCGTGAACGGCATCGCCGCCCCGGTCGCCGTCGCTGCCGTTCACGAAGGACGGTCTCGAGGCCGATCCTCGCCAGGCCGACGCTCCGCGGGCTCGTTGACGGCGTGCGCACAGCGTGCGGCGGCGTCGTGCCGGTTCAGGACTCCGACGTGCCGTACGGCATCGGCTCGTGGGACGCCGACGCGTTCGGCAACCACCGGGCCGTCGTCCGCGTGGCGGCGCCGGCGGACGCGGTCTTCGCGCACATTCCGTGGCGGCGCCCCGACGCCAAACCGGAGGAGCGCCACCTCATCGTCGTCGAAGGCCGGTCGGGAGGCCGGATCCTCAACGTCGAGCGCATCCGGATCGGCCGCGAGTCCGGCGACCTCGTCTTCGAGGCGCCGTCGGCCGGCGACTACTACGTCTACTACCTGCCGAACATCGGGGCCGGCCGGTCGAACTACCCGACGGTGACGTACCCGGCGCCGCAGGCGACGGCGGACCTCGGCCTGGCTGAAGAAGCACGGCCTCGACGCGCGGAACGACGCCTCGTGGACGCCGGGGGGCCTTCCCGCCGCCGCGGTCGTCGAGTTCCAGGCGATCGATCCGCTCCACAGCTTCTTCCCGATGCAGGTGGTCGCGACGAGGGCCGAGGTGGCCGCCCTCGAAGCGCAGCAGCCCGCGGCGCCGTTCTTCGTCTTCGCGGAGGATCGCACCCGGCCGATCAAGATGGCGTCCGACCTGCCGCTGCGATGGGTGAGGCGAGGCGCCGGGGCTCCCTTCACCGGCGACGCCATGCGCGGCGAGTTCTATCCCTTCCAGTTGGGGGTCTACGCGGCCCGCCAGGATCTGGCCGACGTCACGGTCGTCTTCAGCGGCCTGAAGCGGAAGGGCGGCGGCGGCCTCGGCCCGTCCGCGTTCACCTGCTTCAATCTCGGTGGCGTCGATTCGGCCGCTCAGCCCTTCGCGAGGGCGCTCGCCGTACCGAAGGGGCAGGTCCAGCCCGTGTGGTGCGGCGTGCAGGTGCCGGAGAGCGCGCAGGCCGGCGAGTACGCGGGCTCGGCGACAGTCGCCGCGCGGGGCACGGCGCCGGTGAGTGTGCCGTTGACCATCCGCGTGGCGCCCACCATCATCCCGGCTCACGGCGACGACGAGCCGTGGCGGCTGTCGCGGCTCCGGTGGCTGAACTCGACGATGGCGGTCGACGACGACCTGGTGAAGCCGTACACGCCCGTCACCGTGACCGGCCGCACCGTCGGCGTGCTGGGCCGGACGGTGACGCTGAATGCGCTCGGGTTCCCCGACCAGATCGAGAGCCGCTTCGCCATCGAGATGACGCACCTGGCAGAACAGGGCCGCAAGGTGCTGACCGGCCCGGTGGCCCTCGTCGTGCAACGCGCGGACGCGGCCGCCTGACGGCCTGGAAGGGCAGCGGTGTCACGTTCACGAAACAGGCCCCCGGGGCGGCTGCCTGGCGGGCGACGGGCGAGGCCGGTCCGTTGAGCATGGACACGTCGGCCCAGATGGACTTCGACGGCAACATCGAGTTCACCGTCGCCGTCCGCGCCTCCCGGGCGACCGCGGTCGACGACATCCGCCTCGAGATTCCCGTCGCGGCCGACGTCGCCCGGTTTCTCATGGGCCTCGGCTTCAAAGGCGGGAAGCGGCCGGCCAGCCTGGACTGGAAGTGGGACGTCAAGAACAACCAGGACTCGGCCTGGATTGGCGACATCAACGCCGGACTGCAGTTCACGCTGAAGGACGACAAGTACGTCCGGCCGCTGAACACCAACTTCTACACGCTCAAACCGCTGGTGATGCCGGCCTCGTGGTTCAACGGCGGCAAGGGCGGATGCCGGCTGGCGGAGAAGGGCGCGGCCACGTACCTCGTGAGCTGCTACAGCGGCGCCCGCACGATCGCGCAGGGCGAGACGCTCTACTACAACTTCCGGCTCCTGCTGACGCCGTTCAAGCCGCTCGACACGGCCGCCCAGTTCGGCACGCGCTACTTCCACGCGTTCAAGCCGGTCGACGAGGTGGTGCAGCAGGGCGCCAACGTGGTCAACGTGCACCACGCGAACGCCATCAATCCCTACATCAACTACCCGTTCTTCCGGCCGGCGGAGATGAAGGCCTACATCGACCGCGCCCACGCCGAGCGGCTGCGCGTGAAGATCTACTACACCGTGCGCGAGCTGGCGAACCGCGCGCCCGAGATCTTCGCGCTGCGCAGCCTCGGCGAGGAGATCTTCGCGCCCGGCCCCGGCGGCGGCTACTCGTGGCTGCAGGAGCACCTCGGCTCGAACTACATCGCCGCGTGGTTCGTGCCCGAGCTCAAGGACGCCGCCATCGTGAACAGCGGCGTGTCGCGCTGGCACAACTTCTACGTCGAGGGGCTCGACTGGCTCGCCCGCAACGTCGGCATCGACGGCCTGTACATCGACGACGTGGCGTTCGACCGGCTGACCATGAAGCGGGTCAGGAAGGTGCTGGACCGGCACAGGCCCGAGGCGCTGATCGATCTGCACTCGGCCAACCAGTACAACGTGCGCGACGGGTTCGCCAGCAGCGCCAACCTCTACCTGGAGCACTTCCCCTATCTGAACCGCCTCTGGTTCGGCGAGTACTTCGACTACAACTCGGCGCCCGACTACTGGCTGACGGAGATCTCCGGCATTCCGTTCGGACTGATGGGCGAGATGCTGCAGGACGGCGGCAACCCGTGGCGCGGCATGGTGTTCGGCATGACCGGCCGCCTGCCGTGGTCGGCCGACCCGCGACCGTTGTGGAAGGCGTGGGACGACTTCGGCCTCGCCGGCAGCCGGATGATCGGGTTCTGGGTGCCCGTCGAATCCCGTGAAGACCGGGCGAGACGACGTGCTGGCGACGGTCTACGTCCGCGACGGCCGAACGATGATCGCGCTGGCGAGCTGGGCGAAGGAGGCCGTGGACGTGCGCCTGGCGATCGACTGGAAGGCGCTGGGGCTCGATCCGGCGAGGGCGCGCCTGACGGCTCCGGCGATCGCCGGCTTCCAGGAGGGCCGGTCGTTCGACGCGGCCGGGCCGGTGCCGATTCGAGCCCGGGAAGGGTTGGCTGCTCGTCGTGCAGTAGAGATGTAACCCGGAGGCCTGTCTGCAGCGTATATCCTGATCGAGGAGCCAGCACGAACATGACCCAGTGAGCCCCCCGGCATCACGGGTTTCGCGCAGGTGGCGCTGAACGTGCGCGACCTCGACACGGGCCGTCGCCTTCTACCGCGACGTGCTCGGCCTCACGTTTCTGTTTTCGGCGCCGCCGTCGCTGGCCTTTCTGCAGTGCGGGCCCACCCGGATCATGCTGAACGGCAATCCGGAGGCGGACGCCTCCGGCGGGCGGGCCGATTCTCTACTACGCCGTTGGAGACATCCAGGCCGCGTTCGCGGCCGTCACCGCCAGGGGCGCGCCGGTCAAGGAGGCGCCGAAGGCTATCGCCCGTGTCGGCGGGCGCGAGGTGTGGCTCGGATTCACCGAGGATCCCGACGGACATCCCGTCGGGCTGATGAGCGAAGTGCGCATCGACAGGAGCGACGCAGATGCTGATCGGACTTGGCATTCTCGCCGTCGTCGTCGTTGGGGGCATCGCCCTCTACAACTCCCTCGTCAAGCTGAAGGTCATGGTCGACAACGCGTGGTCGGACATCGACGTCCAGCTCAAGCGCCGCCACGACCTCATCCCGAACCTCGTCGAGACCGTGAAGGGGTATGCCTCGCACGAGAAGGGCACCTTCGAGGCCGTCGTCGCCGCGCGATCGAAGGCGATGTCGGCGGCGACGCCGGAGGCCCGCGGTGAAGCCGAGCAGGGGCTGACGGCCGCGCTCGGCAAGCTGTTCGCCCTCGCCGAGGCGTACCCGCAGCTGCGCGCCGCCGAGAACTTCTCGCAGCTGCAGGGCTCGCTCGCGCAGATCGAGGAGGCCATTCAGAACGCCCGCCGCTACTACAACGCGGTCGTGCGCGACTTCAACACGAAGATCGCCCAGGTGCCGTGGAACATCTTCGCGTCGCTGTTCAACTTCACGCGGCGCGAGTTCTTCCAGGTCGGCGACGAGGCCGAGCGCGCCGTCCCCGCCGTGAAGTTCAACTGAGGAGGGCGGGCCATGAACGCTCTTGCGCGGCGCGTCGCCGCCGTGTGCCTGCTGGCGTGGCCGCTGGCGGCCGCGGCCCAGCGGTCGCTCGTCATCCAGCAGTTCGACGCCGACGTCGAGGTCGGCGCCGACGGCGTCATCACGGTCACCGAGACGATTCAGCCGCGGTTCACCGGGAGCTGGAACGGCCTGTATCGCACGATTCCGGTCGAGTACCGCACGCCCCAGGGCTTCAGCTACGAGCTTCGCCTGGACGTCGAATCCGTGACCGACGGATCCGGCGCGCCGCTCCGGTTCGAGTCGAGCGGGAGCGGCACTACCGGAAGCTGAAGATCTGGATCCCGGGCGCCCAGGACACGGTGAAGACCGTCGTCGTGCGCTACCGCGTGCGCAACGGCCTCAAGTTCTTCGAGGAGCACGACGAACTCTACTGGAACGTGACCGGCGACGAGTGGGAGGTGCCGATCGAGCGGGCGCGCGCCGTGGTGCGCCTGCCGGCGGGTGTCGACGGGCATCCGGTCCTACGCCTTCACCGGCGGCTACGGGTCGCAGGAGTCGGCGGCCCGGATCACGCAGGTCGGCACCACGCTGACCGTCGAGACCACGCGCGCGCTGAACTTCCGCGAGGGCGTCACCGTGGCCATCGCGTGGAACCCCGGCGTGGTGGCGCGTCCGACCGGGGCCGACAAGACCCGCGACTTCCTGTTCGCGAACGTCGCGCTGCTCATCCCGTTCGGCGTGTTCGGCGTCATGTACTGGCTCTGGAACCGGCACGGGCGGGATCCGCGCCGCCAGCCGGTGGCCGTGCGGTACGAGCCGCCGGGCGCGCTCACGCCGGCCGAAGTCGGCACGCTGGTGGACAACAGCCCCGACATGCGGGACATCACGGCCACCATCGTCGACCTCGCGGTGCGAGGCTTCCTCAGGATCAAGGAGACGCAGGAGGACCGGTTCCTCGGCCTGGGCACGAAGACGGAGTACGCGCTCCAGCTGGTGCGGGCCGACAGCGAATGGAAGGACCTGCGGAGGCACGAGGAGGGGCTGCTGCACGCGCTGTTCGGCCAGACGGCCGGGCCGGTCGCCGCGCCCGGCGCCGCGGGGGCCGTCATCGACGAGGTCTCGATTGACGACCTCAAGAACCGCTTCTACAAGCACGTGCCGGAGATCAAGGAGCGGATCTTCAGCCAGCTGATCGACCGGGGCTACTACCTGCGCCGGCCGGATCGTGTGAGGGCCATGTTCTACGTCCTTGCCGGCATTGTGGCGATCGGCGGCTCTGTCGTGAGCGGCATCGCGGAGGCCGGCGCCGCGCCCTTCGTCGCGAGCATCCTCTCCGGCGTCATCATCGGCGTCTTCGGCCACTTCATGCCGGCGCGCACCGTCGAAGGCGCCCGCACGCTGGAGGGCGCGCTGGGCTTCGAGGAGTTCCTCGACCGCGTCGAAAGCGATCGGTTCGACCGCATCGTCAAGACGCCGGCGATGTTCGAGAAGTTCCTGCCCTTCGCGATGGCCCTCGGCGTCGAGCGGAACTGGGCCAAGGCGTTCGAGGGCATCTATACGAGTCAGCCGGACTGGTACGTCGGAACCCATCACGGGAGCTTCGGGCCGCGGGTGTTCGCCGCGTCGCTGGCCGACCTGTCGAGCAACGCGGGCACGGCGATGACGTCGGCGCCGCGCAGTTCCGGCGGGTCGGGCGTCGGCGGCGGCGGGTTCTCCGGCGGCGGGTTCGGCGGCGGCGGGGGAGGCGGATTCTGATGCGAATCGCGCGCGGCTGTGATGGCTGGCGCCGTCGCGTGCCTGGCGCTCGGCGCGGCGGGCGACCTGCGGGTGTCGGCGGTCGGGGCAGGCGCAGTACGTCGCGCCAGTCGCCGTTCCTGCCCGGCTACCTGAGCCGGTCCCTTCCCGCAGGAACCGCCTCGGCGCTCGCGGACCTCGCCGAACGCTTCGACGAGCGGGCGGCCATGGACCTGGTCGTGTTCATGGACGAGTACTGGCGCAACGCCGCGAACGCAGGATTCAACGCCTCCATCGATCGGATCAAGCGCCGGCTCGAGACCGGCGGGTTCACGGCGCGCGCGACCGGACCGGCCGATGGGCCATCGGTGTGGATCGAGGAATTCGGACGGGCACAGGGCTGGGACTACAGCGTCGGCACGCTGACGCTCGCGGCCGACATGACGAAACCCGAAGAGGTGCTGCTCTCGCGCGAGCAGCATCGCGTGGCGCTCTGCATCAACTCGTTCTCGACGCCGCCCGGCGGCGTCGTGGCGCCCATCGTGGACGTCGGCCAGGGGGCGAGCGCGGCCGACTACGACGGCAGGGACGTCCGCGGCGCGGTCGTGCTCGGCGACGCGGGCCCCGGGCGCCTCTGGCAGATGGCCGTCGTGCAGCGGGGCGCCATCGGCGTCGTGTCCACGGCGCTGGAGCCCTACATCCGGCCCGGACCGCCGGGATCGCCCGAGGACGCGAAACCGAGAGACGAGTGGGACGTCCTGCAGTGGGGCAGCGTGCCGTACGACGACACGAGGCGCGGGTTCGGCTTCAAGGCCACTCCGCGGGCGGCCGCGCGCATCCGGGCGCGCCTCGCGGTCGGCCCGGCGCGCGTCAGGGTGGAGGTCGCGTCCAGCTTCTCGCCGGGGCCCGTCCGCTCGCTCGTGGCCGAGATCCCGGGCACGGTGAAGCCGGACGAGCGCGTGCTGCTCGTGGCGCACGTCCAGGAGCCCGGCGCGAACGACAACGCGAGCGGGTGCGCGACGCTCGTGGAACTCGCCCGAGCCCTCCTCCAGGGGATCCGCGACAGGAAGATCGCCGCGCCGGGCCGGACGCTCACGTTCATCTGGGGCGACGAGATTCGCGCGAGCCGCCAGTGGATCGCGGACCATCCCGCCGAAGCGAAGCAGGTCCGCTACATGTTCTCGCTCGACATGACCGGCGAGAACACGGCGCTGACCGGCGGCACGTTCCTCATCGAGAAGGCCCCCGATCCGACCGCGGTCTGGCCCCGGCCGTCGGATCCGCACACCGAGTGGGGCAGCAGCCCGGTGAAAGCCGAGTCGCTGAAGGGCACGCTCCTCAACGACCTGTTCCTGGCCGTGTGCGCAACTGCGCAGCGTTCGATCGTACAGACCAATCCTTACGAAGGCGGCAGCGACCACTCGGTGTTCCTGGCCGCCGGCGTGCCATCGGTGCTCGCGTGGCACTTCCCGGACCGCTTCTATCACTCCAACCTCGACCGGCCGCAGATGACCAGCCCGGCGGAAATGGAGCACGTCGGCGTCGCCGTCGGGGCCACGTCGCTCCTGCTGGCCGGCGCGACGCCGCGCGACGCGATGGACGTCGTCGGACTGCTCGAGCGTGCCGCCTCGGCGCGGTTCGCGCCTCGAACGGCGCCAGGGCGCCGAGCTGGTGAAGGCGGCCCCGGACAGGGCGGCGGCGGAGGCCACCGAGGCGGCCGTCATGGCGGCCTGGCGCAAGTGGTACGCCGAGGCGCTGCGCGAGGTCCTCGACCTGCCGCCCGGCGGCGCGACGCCGGACCTGCGCGACGCCGTCGAGCGTGCGTCGAACGGTCGCGAAACGAGTGACGAAGCGCCGGCGGGAACCCCGCGCGCCGCTCGTCACCACTGTCAGGACCATGAGCCGCCAGACGCTTCCGCTGTCCGTCCGGGTCGGCATCCAGACGCTGCGCGCCAACCCGATGCGCACCATGCTCTCCACCCTCGGCGTGGTGATGGGAGCCGCATCGCTCGTGGCGGTGCTGTCGCTCGGCGACGGCGCCGAGCGGTTCGCCCGCGACCAGATCGAGCGGCGCGGGCTGCAGACGGTGGCCGATCGTGGCGAGGACGATCGACACGGTGGACGGCCTGCAGGTGCCGCGCACCGACTTCCCCGTGCTTCACGCCGGACGACCTGCGGGACCTCGCGGCGTTCGTGCCGCCGGACACCGAGGTCCTGCTGACGCGTCGAGGGCACGCGGCACGCTGACGGTCGCGCGGCAAGTCGCGCGCCGCGCTCGTCCAGGGACTGGCGGCCGCGCAACGCCCGCCAGATGGGCCTGCACCTCTGGCGCGGGCGCGCGTTCACGCCGGATGAACTGGACGAGCGGCGCGCCCGTCGCCGTCGTGGGCCACAAGCTGGCCGCGGAACTGACGGCGGTCGGCCGACCGAGTCCGCGCTCGGCGCGGATGTGACGTGTCCAGGGCCGGCCGTCCGCATCATCGGCATCCAGGAGTCGGTCCTCGGAGAGCGGCTTCCTCAGCGTCACCGTGCCCTTCGCCGTGGCCGAGACGCTGATGGTGCCCGCGCCGACGCCCCGCGCGCGCACGCTGGCGCTGAACGCCGCGCGCGTGGAAGACGTCCTGGCGATCAAGGCGAAGGCCGAGGCGTGGGCCGACCGGCGCAACCCCGACTGGCGCGCGCAAGAACCAGGTCACGATCGCGTCGACCGGCCTCGACCGGCTGCTCGCGATGAACCAGGGCATCCTGATCTTCAAGATCCTGATGGGCGCCTTCACCGCCATCTCGCTCATCGTCGGCGGCATCGGCATCATGAACGTGCTGCTGGCGTCGGTGGCGGAGCGCACGAAGGAGATCGGCGTCCGCAAGGCCGCCGGCGCGCGCCGGCGGGACATCTATCGTGCAGTTCCTGGCCGAGTCGGTCGTGATCTCGCTGGCCGGCGCGGTGATCGGCGCGATCCTCGGCATCGCGCGGCGCCTACCTCGTGACCTGCGATCATGCGCGCCCACACCATGGCGCAGGTCTACGCGGCCGTGACGTGGCAGACGCTGGCCGTGGCGATGGGCGCCGCGATCCTGGTCGGACTCGTCTTCGGGACCTACCCGGCGCTCAAGGCCGCCCACCTGTCGCCCGTGGACGCGATGCGGTACGAGTAGCCGGGATCGGCCCTTCGACAGGCTCAGGGCCGCCCCGAGCACCGTCGAGGGGCGGGACTCGGGGTTCGGGATTCGCCCGTCGAGACGTCACACTGATACACGCGACGTGGCGCTCGCACCGTGGCAACCGGCTCGGCGCTATAATGCGCCCCGGGAGCAAACATGCCTCTGGCTGCGGGCACGCGGCTGGGCCCATACGAAGTCCTCGCCAAGCTGGGCGAAGGCGGAATGGGAGAGGTCTACCAGGCCCGGGACACTCGCCTCGGCCGGCTGGCCGCGCTGAAAGTGATCCGGGGCGACTGGGCGGCCGATCCCGACCGCCACCGGCGCTTCATCCGGGAGGCCCAGTCGGCGTCCGCGCTGAACCATCCCGACTATCCTGACGATCTACGAGATCGACGCCGCCGGCGGCCTCGACTACATCGCCATGGAGTACGTGGCGGGGGGAACGCTATCCGACATCCTCCGAGATGGGCCGGTCGGCCAGGACCGGGCCCTTCGCATTGCCGCCCAGGTCGCCGATGCGCTCGAGGCCGCACACGCGGCGTCCATCGTCCATCGCGACCTCAAGCCGTCGAACATCATGGTGGCGGCCGGCGATCGCGTGAAGGTGGTCGACTTCGGCCTCGCCAAACTCGTTGCGGCGTCAGCCGCCGAGGAGACGACCGAGGCCCTGACGCTCCAGGGTCAGGCCGTCGGCACGACCCCGTACATGTCGCCGGAACAGGCCGCAGGGCGGCCCGTCGACGGGCGCAGCGACCTGTTCAGTCTCGGCATCGTGCTCTATGAGATGCTGGCGGGCCGGCGGCCGTTCGAGGGCGGCTCCGTCGCCGGCACGCTCGCCGCCATCCTCCGCGACGATCCAGCCCCGATTGGCGGCATCACACCGGAGGCGGAGCGGGTGCTTGGCCGGTGCCTGCGCAAGGATCGCGCCGAGCGCTTCCAATCGGCCGCCGAACTGAGGGGCGCCCTGCTCGACTGCCTGGCGCCTCGCGCCACATCCGGCGCCGCGGCCGCTGCGGCATTCGCATCGCCCTCCGTCGCCGTGCTGCCGTTCACCCGGATGACGGGTGCCGTGGAAGACGACTACCTCTGTGAAGGACTCGCGGAGGAGATCATCAACGCCCTGACGGGGATCCCCGGGCTCAAGGTGATCGCCCGCACGTCGGCGTTCGCCGTCGCCCGCATGGGCCTCGACATCAGGGAGGCCGGTGCGAAGCTGGGCGCCGGCCACATCCTGGAAGGGAGCGTGCGCCGGGAGGGCGTGCGGGTGCGCGTGTCGGCGCAACTGGTGCGTGCGTCGGACGGGAGCCACGTCTGGAGCGAGCGCTACGACCGGGAATTGACGGACGTGCTGGCGCTCGAGGACGAGATAGCGGCAGCGATCGCGGAGCGCCTGCGCGTGCAGCTGGCCGGCGATTCGCCCCGCCGGCCACTTCGGGCGGTCCATCCCGACGCTCACGCTGCCTACCTCGAGGGCCGCTACTTCTTCGCCCGCGGCACGCCTGACGCGCTGATGCGAGCGCGCGAGTCGTTCGAGCGGGCAATTGCGCTCGATCCGGATTTCGCCCTCGCGTACGACTCGATGGCGGAATTGCACTGGTACCTCGGTTTCTTCGGCAACGTGCCGCCGCGCGAGGCGTTTTCGCAGAGCACCTGGCACGCTCTGCGCGCGCTCGAACTCGACGACTCGCTCGCCCAGACGCACGCCCTGCTGGGCATGCTTCGGAAGGAACTCGACTACAACTGGCCGGAAGTCGACCGGGAACTGCGGCGCGCGTTCCAGCTCAACCGCGGAGTCGCCGCTCGTGCGCCTCCGCTACGCCATCAGCGGTCTGCTGCCCCACGCCCGCAACGAAGAGGCGATGCGCGAAGCTCGAGGCGATCCTCCAGGCGGACCCGCTGTCGCTCCTCACACGCTGGTGGATGGCCGTGCTCGCGCATCTCGGCAGGCGGCCCGACCGGACCATCGCCGAGGGCCGGCACATGATCGCGCTCGACCCCGGGCACTTCCTCGGGCACTGGGCGCTCGGCGTCGGCCTGAACGACACGGTGCCGATCGCCGGACGCCGTCGACGCGCTCCGGCGGGCGCACGCGCTGTCCGGCGGGATCCCGTTCACGCTGGGCTTTCTGGCCATGGTGTCGGGGCGCGCCGGGCTGCAGGACGACGTGCTCCGGCTGCGTGGGCAGGCGGAACAGATGGCTGTCGCCGGCTACGTGCCGCCCTCCACGTTCATGTTCTGCGCGATTGGTCTCGGCGACTGGGAGTCGGCATTCGAGTGGATGGACAGGGCCATCGAGGTCAGGGACCCCATCATCATGCCGATCAAGAGCTTCCCGTTCCTCGACCCCGTCCGCGGCGACGCCCGGTACGGCGCGCTGCTGAAGAAGATGCACCTGGAATAGCCCGGATCGGCACTGGCTGCCGGCGCATCTCGTGACAGGCTCCGGTTCGCCGCTTAACAGCATCCCGAGTCCCGAGCCCCGAGTCCCGAGTTCTATTCCAGGTACGTATACCCGCCCAGCCCTTCCTCGTAGAACTTCAGCAGGCGGCCGGACTCCTCGTAGGTCATCCGGCTGTCGCGCACGGCGCTCTCGACATCGGCGCGGAGCTTGTTCACGA
>CAWICP010000007.1:0-236031 GCA_963834645.1 uncultured Acidobacteriota bacterium | reverse complement strand
ATCGACGAACCAGTAGACCAGGTCCATGCGCGCTCCAGGGGCCGGCCCGCCGGCGGCGGGCCCGATGTCCTATCTTATCGCGCCTGTCCCCGGATGCTCGCTCGAGCCCGATCGCGCGAGCCCCTTCTCCAGGAGTTCGGCCACGTGCCAGACACGGCGGCCCGCGAGCTGGGTGATCTGCTCCCGGCAGCTGAACCCGTTGGTCACGATGTAGGTCTCGGGCGGGGCCTCGCGGACAGCGGGCAGCAGGACGCGCTCGCCCACCGCGCGCGACACCTCGTAGTGATCGCGTTCGAAGCCGAAGGCCCCGGCCATCCCGCAGCATCCGGCGTCGAGCACGGTGAGTTCGAGGCCGGTCGCCTTCAAGACGGCCAGGTCGTCGTCGAGGCAGAGCGACGCGCGCTCGTGGCAGTGCGGGTGCACGATGGCCCGTCCCTGCATCCCGAGCGCGGGCACGGTCCCGGTCTTCACGAGGAACTCGGTGAGGAACAGCGCCTGCTGGCTGAGCCGCCGGGCCAGCGGGTCGTCGGGGAAGAAGCGGAGCATCTCGTCGCGGAACACGGAGATGCAGCTGGGCTCGAGACCGACGATCGGCGTGCCCGCCTCGATCTCGCCGCGCAGGCTCTCGAGGATCTCCGCGAGGCGGCGCTTCGCGGCCGTCAGCATGCCATGGTCGTACAGCGGCCTCCCGCAGCAGAGGCGCTCGCGCGGGATGTCGACGGCGAATCCCGCGTGCTCGAGCACCGCCACCGCGGCGCGGGCCACTTCCGGGTGGAAGTAGTTGTTCGAGCAGTCGGGCCACAGGAGGACACGACGGGGACCGGGGGCTGGGGACTGGGGGCTGGGCGACGAGATTCAGGCGCTAGGGGCTTCGGGCGCTAGGCGCTAGTCGTCTGGCTTCTGACTTCTGGCTTCTGGCTTCTGACCCGCCAGGAAGCCGCGTCTGAAACTGCGCGCGGCGAACGCTGGCAATCGCCGCTCCGGCGCGACGTCGAGCGCCCACTTGATCAGCGAACTGAACGGCGGCGCCGCCATGAAGAAATTGGCGAGGCGCGGCGCGTACTCCGCCATCGCCCCCCAGTGGTTGATGAGGCCGAAGGCGTACGAGCGCAGGGGCCGGCGCCGGCCTTCGTAGTAGTGCGCGAGGAACTCCGCCTTGTACGCCGCCATGTCGACGCCGGTCGGGCACTCGCTCTTGCAGCTCTTGCACGAGAGGCACAGATCGAGCGCGTCCTTCACGGCCTCGCTGCGGAAGCCCTCCGTCACCACCTCGCCCTGGAGCATCTCGAACAGGAGCCGCGCGCGTCCCCGCGTCGTGTGCTGCTCCTCGCCGGTGGCCATGTAGGACGGGCACATGGCGCCGCCGTCGGTCTTGCGGCACTTCCCCACCCCGACGCACCGCATCGCCGCATCGGCGAGACTGCCCTCCACGGGATACGCGAAGTGCGTGCGCACCTCCGCCGGTCGGTATTGCGGCATGCGCAGGTGCTCGTCGAGGCGGTAGGGCGAGATGAGCTTGCCGGGGTTCATCCTGTTCCCCGGATCCCAGACGCCCTTGAACTCGCGAAACGCCTGCATGAGCTCCTCGCCGTACATGCGAGGCAGCAGTTCGCCGCGCGACTGGCCGTCGCCGTGCTCGCCCGAGATCGAGCCGCCGAGCTCGACGACGAGATCGGACGCCTCCTCGACGAACCGGCGATAGGCCGCGATGCCATCGGCCGTCTTCAGGTCGAAATTGATGCGCGTGTGCACGCAGCCCTGGCCGAAATGGCCGTAGAGCGATCCGGTGTAGTGGAACTCGCCCATCAGCCGGCGGAGCCGGCGCAGGTACTCGCCGAGGCGCGCAGGCGGGACGGCCGCGTCCTCCCAGCCTTCCCAGTTCTTGGCCTCACCGGGCACGAAGGACGTGGCGCCGAGGGCGGACTCCCGCACGGCCCACACGTGCTGGGTTTCGACCGGGTCGCGAAACAGCCGCATCGACGGCGCGCCCGGGCGCGACTCGAGGCGCGCCATCAGCCGCATGGCCTGCGCCTCGGCGTCGGCGGTGGTGTCAGCCCCGAACTCCACGTACAGCCAGCCCTGCCCTTCCGGCAGCAGCGCGAGGCCCTTGGCGTTCAGGTTCTTCTTGCGCGAGTGCCGAACCAGCACCTCGTCGATGCCCTCGAGCCCGATCGGGCCCGCGGCGGTGACGTCGCCGACCGCGTCGGCCGCGAGGTAGACGTCTGCGAACCCCAGCAGCGAGCAGCGATCGGCACGGCGGGCTCGGGACAAGGCGCGCGGTGGCCTCGAGGATCGTGACGCACGTGCCTTCCGACCCGACCAGCGCGCGCGCGACGTTGAAGCCGCTCTCCGGCAGCAGGAAGTCGAGGTTGTAGCCGGACACCCTGCGCGGGATCTTCGGGAACTGCGCACGCACGAGGTCGCCGTACCGGTCGCGTATCCGCGCGAGTCCCGCGTAGATCTCGCCGACCCGCCCGCCTTCCCGGATGCGCGCCTCCAGCGCGTCCGGCGGCGTGGCGCCCACCCGCATGCGCACGCCGTCGTAGGTCAGGATGTCGAGCTCGTCGATGTTGGCGTCGGTCTTGCCCGACATCACCGAGTGCACGCCGCACGAGTTGTTGCCGATCATGCCGCCGAGCGTGCACCACCGGTGCGTCGCGGGATCCGGCCCGAACGTCAGGCCCACCCGCTCCGCCTCGTCGCGCAGGCGATCGAGCACCACCCCCGGCTGCACCCGGGCCTGCCGCCTGCGCGGGATCGACGGCGAGGATGCCGTGGCAGTGCCTCGAGAAATCGAGGACCACCGCCACGTTGCAGCACTGCCCCGCCAGGCTGGTGCCGGCGCCGCGCGAGAGGACGGGCGCGCCGAACTCGCGGCATACCGCCACGGCGGCCACGACGTCGTCGGTGTCGCGGGGGCAGACGACCCCGATCGGCACCTGCCGGTAGTTGGACGAATCGGTCGCGTACAGCGCGCGGCTGGCCGTGTCGAACCGCACCTCGCCCCTGACGGCCTGCCGCAGGCGGGACTCGAGCGCGCGGTGCACGGCGGCGTCGGCGTGAAACGGCGGCGGCGCAACGGAAGACGCTGGATGTGTGGCCATGGCGACCCGGGGGGCGGCGCGCCGGCCCTACCGCCGGCGAGGCGGTATCAGCATACACGTGGGGTCAGGATTTGCGAACGGTGAACAGGCGAACGAGCAGCAGCACGGCCAGCAGGATGCCGTAGTTGCGCGGCGGGCGCGTGTCGAGCTTGACGAGCCACCAGTAGTGCACGATGCCGATGGCGGCCGCCAGGTACGCGAGGCGGTGGAGCCGCCGCCACGTGCGCCCGCCCAGGCGGCGAATCATCGCCGCGGTCGAGGTGAGGGCCAGCGGCACCAGCAGCACGTACGCGGAGAATCCGGCGGTGATGAACGGGCGTTTCGCGACGTCCTTCACGATGGCCGCCCAGTCGAAGAACTGGTCGAGCCACACGTATGTCACCAGATGCAGCGACCCGTAGAAGAACGCGAACAGGCCGAGCATGCGCCGCACGCGGATGACGTCGTTCCAGCCCGACAACACCCGGAGGGGCGTCACCGCCAGCGTGAGCAGCATGAATCGCAGCGTCCAGACGCCGGTCGATCGCGTGATCGCCTCGATGGGATTCGCGCCGAGGGTGCCCTGCAGCGCCCCCAGCGCCAGGAAGACCACCGGCCCGAGCGAGGCGGCGAAGACGATCGGCCGGAGCAGGCGGGCGGCACGCACGGACGTCAGTAGAACTTCTTGAGGTCCATGCCGGCATACAGGCCGGCCACCTGGCCGGCGTAGCCGTTGAACATCAGCGTCTCGCGCTTGAAGAACTCGCCGATCCGGCGTTCGCGGGCCTGGCTCCACCTCGGGTGGTCCACGCCCGGGTTGACGTTCGAGTAGAACCCGTACTCCTGGGGCGCCGAGGCCTGCCACGACGACACCGGCTGCTTCGCCGTGAACCGGATGCGGACGATCGACTTGATGCTCTTGAACCCGTACTTCCACGGCACGACCAGGCGCAGCGGCGCGCCGTTCTGGTTGGGCAGCGTCTTGCCGTACAGGCCGGTCGCGAGGATCGTCAGGGGGTGCATGGCCTCGTCGAGGCGCAGCCCTTCGACGTACGGCCACTCCAGGACATCCAGCCGCTGCCCGGGCATCTGCTTCGGGTCGTGCAGCGTCGCGAACTCGACGAACTTCGCGGTGCCCTGCGGCTCGACGCGGGCAATCAGGTCCTTCAGCGGAAAGCCGACCCACGGGATCACCATCGACCAGGCTTCGACGCACCTGAGCCGGTAGACCCGCTCCTCGAGCGCGTGCGGCGCCACGAGGTCCTCGAAGTGGTAATCGCCGGGCTTGTTGACCAGGCCGTCGATCTTCACGGTCCAGGGCTTCGTGCGGAACTTCTTCGCGTTCCGGGACGGGATCGCCCTTGTCCATGCCGAACTCGTAGAAATTGTTGTAGGTCGTCACATCGTCCCAGGGCGTCAGCGCCTCGTTGAGCGTGACCACGCCCTTCCGGACGTTGGGCAGCGTGTCCTGGCCGGAGGCGAGGGCGGCGCCGGGCGTGAACCCGGTCAACGCGGCCACGGCAGGCACGGCGGCGGCCTTCATGAACTCCCGCCGGCGGAGGTAGACCTTCTCGTCGGTGATGTCCGAAGAACGGATGTCCGGAGCGGGTTTGATCAGCATGGAGCGCCTCTCCAAGGATAACCCGGGCGGCGCCCCGTCTATTCCCCTGCCCCGGCGCCTGGCCATCGGCGGCGGCAGGGGGTAGACTTCAAGACGTTTCCAGGAGCCTACGCCCGTGACCCGAGCCGCCCCACCTCGCCGCCCGACACCGAAGGCGCCCGCAGCCGTGTTCACGCCGCGCACGCTCGCGTTCCTCCGGGCGCTCGAACGGCACAACCGCAGGGAGTGGTTCCACGAGCGCAAGGACCGCTACGACGCCGACGTACGCGCACCGATGACGGCCCTGGTCGAGCGACTGGCCGCCGACTTCAGGGACTTCGCGCCGGACCTGGTGGCGAACCCGCGCGTCTCGCTCTACAGGCCCTACCGCGACACGCGCTTCTCCGCGAACAAGGCGCCCCTCAAGACGCACATCGGGGCCATCTTTCCGCACCGCCTGCTGCCGAAGCACGAAGGGGCGGGGTTCTACGTGGAGGTGGCGCCGCACCACGTCTGGTTCGGCGGCGGCATGTACATGCCCTCGAGCGCCCTGCTCTACCAGGTCCGCGAGCACATCGCCGCGCACCACCGCCGCCTCGAGCGCATCGTCGGCGCGGCCGCCTTCCGGCGCACCTTCGGCGCGCTCGACGGCGAGCAGTTGCGGCGGGTGCCGCGGGGGTTCGCGCCCGACCACCCGGCCGCCCGGTTCCTGAAGTTCAAACAGTTTCTCGCCGGCTGCGAGCGCCCGGCGGAACTGGCCGCGGCGCCGGAGTTCTACCGGACACTGGTCTCGGCGTTCCGGACGCTGGCGCCGCTCGTCGACTTCCTCAACGAGCCGCTCGTCGCCGGACTGCCGTCAGGGCCGCCCGGCATCACGCCGTCCCGGTCATTCACATAGCCCGAGAAACGCCGCCGTCTCGCGCCACAGGTGCTCGAGGCTCGACCCGAGCTGGTGATCGTCGTCCACCATCCGGACGGTCATCGCCGGACGGGCCGCGGAGAACCGCTGCACCATCGCCGGATCCACCACGGTGTCGCGCCGCCCCTGGAAGACGAGTGCCGGCGTGTCGGCGGCGCAGGCCGAGCTGTCGTAGCGCTGCGCGTCCTGGTAGAGCGCGTACCGGACGGCCAGCGGTCTGTTCTCCGCGTGATGGAAGAACTCGTGTCGATCGGTCTCCTGCCAGCGCCTCACGTCGTCCTGGCTCATCCCGCCAAACGGCGTGCGGCCGAACTCGAAGGCCGGCGCGAGCAGGACGAGCCGGTCGATCGGCCGCACGCTCGTCCGGGCCCGCCCGCGTGCGGCGGCATGCCTGGCGGCCGTGTGGAACGCCACGTACCCGCCCATGCTCGAACCGATGAGCGCCACCGGCCCGGGCGGCACCGCGGCCATCGCGGCGTCCACCTGGGCGAGCATCCGCGTGACGGTCATGTGCTCGAAATCCGGCTGATTGAAGTCGGGGCAATGCAGCTCGATCCCGTGCGGCCGAAGGCGGTCCGAGAGGAAGACCGCCTTGGCCGCCATGGGCGACGAGGCGAAGCCGTGCAGGTAGAAGACGTGGCGCATGCGTGCTCCTGACAGGGACAACCCTACCGCTTCGCCGTCTGTACGGGGACCGCGTCCAACACCCACATGCCCCGCCCGTGCGTCGCGGCGACGATCATCCGGTCGCGCGGGTGGATGACGATGTCGTGCACGTAGGTGGAAGGGAGGTTCCCGCCCAGCACGCTCCAGGTGGCGCCGCCGTCCAGCGTGACGTAGACGCCGATGTCGGTGCCCGCATACAGGATCCGCGCGTCGGTGGGATCCTCGGCGATCACGTTGACGGGCCCGAGCGGGATGTTGCCGGCGATGCTCTTCCAGGTGGCGCCGAAGTCGGTCGACTTCCAGACGTATGCCGTCACATCGTCGTCGCGCTTCCCGTTCTGCGTGACATACACGGTGCCCTCGTCGAACGCGGACGCCGCGGCCTTCGAGACCCAGCGCTTCGGGTGAAGCCCCTTCGTGATTTCGGACCAGCTCTTCCCGCCGTCCTTCGTCACGTGCATCCGGCCATCGTCGGTGCCCGCGTACAGCAGGCCGAACCGCATGGGCGACTCCGAGAGGGCGAACACCGTCTGGTACGGGACGTCGCCCAGCTGCTTCGGGTCGTTGTAGGTCAGGTCGGCGCTGATTCTCTCCCAGTTGTCGCCGCGGTTCCACGACCGGAACACGTACTGCCCGCCGAAGTACAGGACGTCCGGGTTGTGCACCGACAGCACGATGGGCGACAGCCACTGGCCGCGCAGGTAGCCGTCGGCGGGCCCCAGCCTGGGCGTGATGCTGACTGACTGCGCCCGGCCTCTGGCATCGACGCTCGACACGTCCGCGCGGTTGATGTTGTGGTAGAAGCCGGCGGAATAGACGACATTCGGGTTTCGGGGATCGATGGCGTGCCGGCTGCCCTCGCCGCCCGGGGCGCTCTGGAAGGCCTGGGCCGGGATCCGATCTCGCCCCCGGCTGAGGTCCACCACCGCCCGCCGGCTGCCGTGATCCTGGATCGAGCCGTAGACGCGGAACGGCGTGTCCATGTCGAACGAGGCGTTGAAGAACTGCACGACAGGCAGGTTGTCCAGGAACTCGCGCCAGTTGCGCCCCTGGTCGTAGGACACCACCACGCCGCCGTCGTTGCCGTTGACGAGGAAGTTCGGGTTGTCCGGATCGATCCACAGGGCGTGATGGTCGCCGTGCATGTCGCCGATGGCCTGGAACGTCCTGCCGCCGTCTCTGGACACGTTCAGCGCGAGCCCCATCACGTAGACGGTGTTCTCGTTGGTCGGATCCACCCTGATCTGCCCGAACACCCACCCGTAGGTGCCGGCGAGCCGCTCCATGGAGGCGTTCGACTCGCTCACTTTCCGCCACGTCGCGCCCGCATCGTCGCTGCGGTAGACCTCGGCGCCCTTGATGATGTCGGCGCGCTGGCGCCCGTAGGCGTCGCGCTCCCCTTCCTTGGCCTTGCGCGCGATCTCGTAGTTGTCCACGAAGGCGTACAGCGTGCCGGGACGGCTGCGCGCGATGTCGAGCCCGATCCGGCCCCTCGATGCCGCCGCGGGGAGGCCCGCATTGATGGGCGCCCAGGTCTCGCCGGCGTCGGTGCTCTTGTAGATGCCGCTCTCGCCGTACCCGGCCTCGTTGCGCGGGTCGTTCCACTTGCGGCGGATCCGCTGCCACGTCGACGCGTACAGCACGTTCGGATTCGACGGGTCCATCACGAGGTCGATGGCGCCGGTTCTCGGGTTGATGTGGTGGACTCTCCGCCAGGTCGCGCCGCCGTCGGTGGTCTTGTAGACACCGCGCTCCTCGTTGTCGGTCCACTCGTGGCCCGACGCCGCCGCGTAGACGATGTCGGGGTTCGAGGGGTGCACGATGATGCGCGCGATCGTGAGCGTCGCGGCAAGGCCCGCGTGGCGCCAGGTCCGCCCGCCGTCGGTCGACTTGAAGACGCCGGCCCCGGCGTTGGAGCTGCGGAAGATGTTGGCCTCGCCCGTGCCCACCCACACGATGTCCGGGTTCGACGGCGCCAGCGTGACGTCGCCAATCGACGTCGTCACGCCCTGGTCGAAGACGGGCGTCCACGTGACGCCGTCGTTGTCGGTCTTCCAGACACCGCCGGTCGCCGTGGCGACGTAGATCGTGTACGACTTCCCGCGCGGCGTGACGACCGCCACGTCCGTCACGCGGCCGCTGATGTTGGTCGGCCCCAGGAACTGCCACGAGAGGCTCTTGAAGGGAGACG
Organism: uncultured Acidobacteriota bacterium; assembly: GCA_963834645.1. Lineage (GTDB taxonomy): Bacteria > Acidobacteriota > Vicinamibacteria > Vicinamibacterales > JAKQTR01 > JAKQTR01. The sequence goes on along the minus strand of CAWICP010000007.1, from coordinate 227,572 downwards.
CCTCTCTCATCGCCAGGTGCTGGTCGAACCACTTCAGGCGCACCTGCGGGTCGGTGGCCGTCGGGGCCGACTGAGCCGGCGCCTGGCCGATCAACGAAGCGCCCGCCAGCGCCACCGCAAGGATGGCCGCCACGAACGCCGACGCGAGCCGGGCACGGACTATTGGTGTCATGGACGTCCTCCGAACAAGGGCGCGCCGTTTATACCACGGCCCCGAGGCTCAAAGCGTGTTCTTGCAGCCGGGTACGCAGTTGCAGGGAATGCCCGCCGAGCCGTTGGTGTAGTAGTTGTAGCTGAGTTCCTCGCCCTTCCGGATGTTGCGTCCGGCCCGGATCCAGATCGTGTCGCCAATGACCTGGCTGTAGCAGTTCGGCCTGCAGGCGTGGTTGATGTACTTGGCGATGTTGCCGCCGACCTCCGCGTCGCGCACCCATCGGCGGTTGACCGAAAAGCACCAGATGTGGCCGCGCCGCAACTGATCGGCCTCGCGTGCCTTGCTTCCGCCGGCCGCGATCTTCTCGCCGGCGTACTGGACGATGCGCGTGTTCTTGGTGATCGAGTCGAGCGCGAAGACGCCCCAGCCGTGCAGTGTGGAGCGGCGGCGCACCAGGCGCGGGTATGACGAAGTCCTCATCCGTTCTAAGATACACCGGGCGTGCGGCCGGTGACGCCGCTATTCGAGGATTCATCTCCATGATGCACTCACGACTCGCGCTTGCTGCGGCTGCGGCCGCCTGCACCCTGGGCCTCTCGCAGGCCACGCCGCCGGCCCCGCCCGCCTTCGCGCCCTCGATCGCGCGCGGCGGCCTGGTCTTCGTGTCGGGCATCCTGCCGGCGCCGCCGGTCGCGGCAGGATTCGACGCGCAGGCGACCCAGGTGCTCGACGAACTGCGCCGGCGCCTGCAGGCCGCCGGCACGTCTCTCGACCGCGTCGTCTCGACCTCCGTGTACCTCGCCAGCGCTTCGGACTTCGCGGCGCTGAACACGATCTGGGCGAAGTACTGGCCCTCGGCGCCTCCCGCCAGGACGACGATCGTCGCCGGCCTTCCCGTGGCGGGGGCCCGTATTCAGGTCTCGGCCGTCGCGGCGGCCGCCGAGACCAGCCGCAGCGTGATCCTGCCGCGCGGCTGGCCGGGGCCGACGAGTCCGTACAGCTACGCCATCCGGGCCGGCGACACGCTGTTTCTCTCGGGCCTGCTCCCGCGCAGGGGCGCCGACAACACGCCCGTGAAGGGCGACATCGAGGCGCAGACTGGCGCCGTCTTCGAGAACGCCGACGCGGTGCTGGCTGCCGCCGGCTTCGCCCTGGCCGACGTGGTCTCGGCGCGGATCTTCCTGACCGATGGCGCCGTCTTCGAGCGCATGAACGCGGCCTACCGCACCCGGTTCACGACCGATCCGCCGGCCCGGGCGACCGTGATCACGCCGCTGCCCGCGCCGGACGCCCTGATCGAGATTACGATGGTGGCGGTGAAGGGGGCCGGGCGCGCCGTCGTGCTGACGCCGGGGCCGGACGGGGCGCCGGGCCGGCCGAACCCCAACCTGAGTTCGGCCATCCGGACCGGCCCGCAGCTGTTCCTGTCGGGTATGCTCGGTGTGCTGCCCGCCAACGTCTCGGATGCCGCCGGGCAGACGGCTGAGACGCTCAACCGGCTGGAACGCACGATGACGGCGGCGGGCTTCGGCTGGCCTGAGGTTGCCGACTCGGTCGTCTACGTCACCGACGTGTCCGACGCGGCGGATGTCATGAAGGTGTTCGCCGGAAGGACCGACGTTCGCGGATTCGCCGGCACCATCGCCGGCACGGGGCTGGTGAGCCCTCAGGGCCGCGTCGAGATCATGCTCACGGCTGGAAAGTAAGGGAGAGACAGATGGCCGCCACGTGTTCGTTCGATGTGACCTCGACCGTCGACCTGCAGGAAGTCGACAATGCGCTCAACCAGGCCCGCAAAGAGGTGGTGCAGCGCTACGACTTCAAGGGTTCGAAGGCCGACATCCAGTTCAACCGGACCGACAACACGATCACGCTCGTCGCCGACGACGAGTTCAAGCTGACGGCGCTGTGGGAGATCGTGCAGGGCCGGATGATCAAGCGCCAGGTGCCGGTGAAGAACCTCAAGCTGGGCGAGATCGAGCGCGGCGGCCAGGACACCGTGCGCCAGGTCATCACCCTGCAACAGGGCATCCCGACCGACGCGAGCCGCGCCATCGTGAAGTTCATCAAGGACCGCAAGCTCAGGAAGGTGCAGGCGGCGATCCAGGCGGACCAGCTGCGCATCTCGTCCCCGTCGCGCGACGAGCTCCAGGCGGTGATGCAGACGCTGAAGGCCGAGGACTTCGGCGTCGCGCTGCAGTTTGGCAACTACCGCGAATCCTGATGTCCCCTGGCCGCTCGCTCGCCGGCCTCGGGCTCGTTGCGGCCGCGGCGCTCGCGCTGACGGCTGCGGGGGTGGGCGGCCGTGTCTTCGCGGTGGCGGCGGCGGTCGCCGTGCTGCCGCTTCCCCTGTTCATCGGCGTCGTGCTGTGGCTCGACCGGTTCGAGCCCGAGCCTCGCGGCATGCTCGCCGTGGCGTTTCTCTGGGGCGCATCGGTCGCGGTGCTGGTCTCGGGCCTCATCAACGGCGTCATGGACGCGGTCGCCGGACCGATGTGGACCGCCATGGCCGGCGCCCCGATCGTGGAGGAGGCGCTCAAGGCGGCGATCCTCGTCCGGTTCTACCTCGCCCGCCAAGACGAATTCGACGGGGTCGTCGACGGGGTGATCTACGCCGCGATGGTCGGTCTCGGGTTCGCCTTCGCGGAGAACGTCGACTACTACGGCCGCGCCCTCCAGCAAGGGGGCCCGGCCGGACTCGCCCTGATCTTCACGCTGCGCGGCATGATCGCCTCGTTCTCGCACCCGCTGTTCACGAGCCTGACGGGTCTGGGCCTCGGCGTGGCGCGGCAGTCGGGCAGCCGCGCGGCGGCCGTCGTCGCCCCGGCGGCGGGGTTCGCGGGATCGGTCGCGCTCCATGCGATCTGGAACGCGGGCGCGTCCGCCGGATTGCTGTTCTTCGTCGTCTACGGCCTGATCATGATCCCCGCGCTGGCCGTGCTGCTCGCGATCGTGGCCGTGGCGCTGAAGTTCGAGGGACGCGTGATCCAGGCGCACCTGGCGCTCGAGGCGGCCACGGGCCTGCTGACATCCGACGAGTACGCCCGGCTCTGTTCCGTCCGCGGGCGCCTGCACGCGTCGACCACCGCGTTCCAGCGGGGCGGGCTGGCCGAGTGGCGCGCGCGCCATGCCTTCCACCGCGCGGCGAGCGAGCTGGCCTTCCTGCGCCGCCGCGCCGCCGTCGACGGCGTGGCACCCGACCGCGCGCTGGAGTGGCGGTACCTGCGGGCAGCTCGGCGCCGCCGGCTCGAGCGTGCCGCCGGCGCCTGGCGTGCAGAGCCGGGTGAGCCTCAGGCCTTGCGCAGCAGCACGACCCGGTTGGAGTTCGTGCCTATCGTGTTGTTCGTCACGCCCCAGAGGTTGGCGGTCTTCGTGAACGCCTGGTCGTTGATGAGGACGAACACCGGTTCGAGGCCAGCCTGCATGGCGGCCGGAACCACGGCCTCTTCGAGCCGCACGGTCCCCTGCTTGACTTCCCCGACCTCGAAGGCCACGCACGCGCCGAGCTTGAGGACGCGGCGGATCTCGCGGAAGACCTCCGCCATCGCGGCCTGCCACAGGTCGACGCGCCGCAGGTTCGTGATGTGGACGTCCGCCGGATCGATGCCGCAGAACCAGCATCGGAGCCAGTTGTCCATCTTGTAGTTGACCACCGTCAGGAACGGCGGCGAGGTGACGACGAGGTCGACGGACGCGTCGGCGAGTTCCGGCGTGTCGTGCGCCGCTTTCGTCAGCAGGCGCGCCTGCTCAGCCGCCCGCGCCAGGTGGCGCGCGTCGGCCGTGATTGAAGTCCTTCAGCAGCGCGCGCGACTTCTTCAACACGATGGCGCGCAGGTCCCGCCGTGGCGGCACCTGCCCGCGCGCCTCGTTGATCTTCCGCTGGTTCGGGACCGTGGTCGCCTGGTTCGGGGGCAGCGTGTAGACCGACAGGAAGCCGGGCGAATGGCCGGTCAGCCGGTTCACCGTCACCATCCGGATCCACCGGTCCACGCCATCGAGGGTGCCGTGGCGTTCTCGGTCGAGCAGATAGTGCCGGAGCGCCGCGATCTCGTTGAGCGTCGCTGGGATGGTAAAACACCTCCAGGTCGTGCGGGGCGCGCACGGTGCGACCGAGATCGATCTCGTCCAGGCGGCTGCGCACCGTCGTCGATCGCCGGCGGCGAGAGCCGGGGCTCGAGGAGCATCCGGCTGAGCGGATTGATGTCGCACGCCCAGGGCACGCGGCCGGCCAGCGCCGCCTCGAGGGGCGTCGTCCCGCGCCCGGCGAACGGATCGTAGACGACGGCGCCGGGTTCCGTGAGGCGATCGATGAAGAACCGCGGCAGCTGCGGCTTGAAGCAGGCGCGGTACGAGATCTCGTGCAGGCTGTGGGCCGCGCGCTGGCGGCTGGTCCAGAACTCGTTGACGAACGTCGGGACCTGCACCATGCGCCCGTCGGGGCGCTCCGCCGCGGTGACCACCTCGACCGTGGGCCGGTGGTGCCAGCGGTGGTCGCGCACGTGACGGAGCAGTTCGTCGGAGGTCATCTCGTGTCAATGATAGTGTACAGAAGCAAGAAGCCAGAAGTCAGTGACGTTGTCAGAAGCCAGAAGACGACGTCCAGCTGAACAGGCCTTCTGCTTGCTGTGGCTTCTTGCTTCTGACTTCTACCTGCGGCCGGTGCCGAACTGGCGGCCGCTAGTAAAAGTCGTGCGACTCGATCTCCACAGGCACGCCCGCAATCCCCTCGACGCGTTCGGCCCGCACGGCGGTGACGTTCTCCTGGTTCTGCAGGATGCCTTCGACCAGCAGGAACGGCTCTTCGAGAATCGTGATGCGCTCCCGCGCGAAGACATCGGGGCGGACGATGATGTTGCTGATGCCCGTCTCGTCCTCGAGCGTGAGGAACACGAACCCCTTCGCGGTGCCCGGGCGCTGGCGGGTGATGACCGTGCCCGCCACGCGGATGCGCCTGCCCTGCCGCTCGCGCGGAAGGTCGGAGGCGCGCAGCACGCCGCGCAGCGACAGTTCGCGCCGGCGCAACGCCATCGGGTGCGGCCCGATGGTCAGGTTCGTGCCCTCGTAATCGGCCACGAGGCGCTCGGTCAGGCTCATCGGGGGCAGGGGGCAGGGGGCTAGGGGCTAGGCGCTAGGGCGCTAGGGGCTGGGCTCGGCGCTCTGGGATCGGTCCTGCTGCTACTGACTCTGGCTTCTGGCTTCTGACTCCTGTTCGACGCTCCCCCTCAAAGAGCTCCCCTGCAGGTCGAACAGCTCTCTCAATCTGCCACAACGCCTCTCTCCGGTGATGGCCGAAGCTGTTGAGGGCGCCGATCTCGGCCAGCGTGGCCAGTTCCTCGCGGTTGACGCCCGTGCGCGCGATGAAATCCTCGAGCGAGCGGAACCGTATCCGGGGCTCGGGACTCGGGGCTTGGGGACTCGGGGCTATGGCTCGCTCGTCTCGTCTTCTGTTCCCCTACTGGCTACTGAATTCTGGCTACTGGCTACTGATCCCAGGCCCAGCGCTTCAATGGCCTGCCCCACCTGCCTCCGCAGCCCGTTGACGAACCGCAGCCCCAGGCGCACGGAGCCGTCCTCCTCGATGTCGCACGCCCAGCTCGACCGCTGCACGTCGACGGGCGCGAAGCGCACGCCGTGCCGCTGCGCGTCCTTCACGAGCGTCGCCGGGTGATAGAACCCCATCGGCTGGTTGTTGAGCAGCGCCGCGTAGAACGCCCCCGGATAGTGCGCCTTGAGATAGGCGCTGGCGTAGACAATCAGCGCGAAGCTCGCCGAGTGCGACTCGGGAAACCCGTAGAGCGCGAACGAGGTGATCGACCTGACGACCGTGTCGGCCGCCTCGCCCGTGATCCCGTTGCGCGCCATGCCGTCGCGCAGCTGCCCCTCGATGGCCCGCATGCGCTTCTCCGATCGCTTGAAGCCCATGGCGCGCCGCAGCTCCTCGGCCTGCCCGCCGGTGAACCCGGCCGCCGTCATCGCCATGCGCAGCAGCTGCTCCTGGAAGAGCGGCACGCCGAGCGTGCGCTTCAGGATCGGCTCGAGCGACGGGTGCGGGTACACCACCTCGGCGCGGCCCGCCCGCCGATCGAGGTACGGGTGCACCATCTGGCCCGTGATGGGCCCGGGCCGGATGAGCGCCACCTCCACGACGAGGTCGTAGAAGTTCGCCGGCTTGAGGCGCGGCAGCGTGGCCATCTGCGCCCGCGACTCCACCTGGAAGACGCCCACCGTGTCGGCGCGCTGCAGCATGCCGTACACCTGCGGGTCGCCGGGCGGGATGCTCCACATGGCGATCGGCTCCGCGCCCGCGGGCTGTCGCGCGTTGATCGTCGTGAAGGCGTCCTGCAGCGCCGCCATCATCCCCAGGCCGAGCAGGTCGATCTTCACGATCCCCATGTCGGCGCAGTCGTCCTTGTCCCACTGCACCACCACGCGGCCCGGCATGCTCGCGTTCTCGAGCGGCACCACCTCGTCGAGCCGGCCGCGGCAGAGCACCATGCCGCCCGAGTGCTGGCCCAGGTGGCGCGGCAGGTCCTGGATGCGCTGCCACAGGTCCATGAACAGGCGCACGCGCGCGTGGTCCGGGTCGAGGCCGATCGTGCGCAGGTCGCGCGCCATCGGCGCGTCGCTCGCCTCGTCGCTGCCGCCCGGCGCGTGCTCGTGGCCGTGCCCGTAGCGCCCCAGGAACTTCGACAGCCGGTCGATGTCGTCCGGCTCCATGCCGAGCACCTTCCCCACCTCGCGCGAGGCGCTGCGATCGCGGTACGTGATCACGTTGGCCGTCATCGCCGCGCCGTGCCGGCCGTACTTCCCGTAGACGTGCTGGATGACGCGCTCGCGCCGGTCGCCGCTTGGCAGATCGAGATCGATGTCGGGCCACTCGCCGCGCTCCTCCGACAGGAAGCGCTCGAAGAGCAGCTCCATGCCCACCGGGTCGACGGCCGTAATCCCGAGGCTGTAGCACACGGCGCTGTTGGCCGCCGACCCTCTGCCCTGCGCGAGGATCCCCTGCCCGCGGCAGAAATTGACGATGTCCCAGACGATGAGGAAGTAGCCGGCGAGATCGAGCTTGCCGATGAGGGCGAGCTCGCGATCGATCTGGGCGCGGGCGCGATCGTGGAACGGCCGGTAGCGCTCGCGCGCGCCCACCAGCGTGAGGGCCCGCAGAAACGAGTGCGCCGTTTCGCCGGGCGGCACCGGGTAGTCGGGAAAGCGGTAGCCGAGGTCCGCCATCGAGTACTGAATGCGATCCGCCAGGGCCGCCGTGGCCGCCAGCGCCGCCGGGTGATCCGCGAAGAGCGCCGCCATCTCGGCCGGCGGTTTCAGGTACCGTTCCGCGTTCGGCGCCAGCCGCCGCCCCGCCCGCTCGATCGTCGTCTTGTGGCGGATGCAGGTGAGCACGTCGAAGAGCGGCCGCTCGGCGGGCTCGGCGAAGCGGACGCCGTTGGACGCGATGAGCGGCACGTGGAAGGCCGCCGCGAGATCGCGCAGCATGCCGTTGGCGGTCTCCTCCTCGCGCAGGAAATGGCGCTGCAGTTCCAGGCACACGTTCGCGCGCCCGAACATGCCCACCAGCCGGTCCACCAGGCCGCCCACGCCGTGCCGGCTGGCCACCAGCGCCTCGCGGCCGACGATCGCGATGAGCCCGCTCGTGAAGCCGTCCAGTTCGTCGAAGCCCAGCGCGCCCTCCCCTTTCGGCGCGCGCAGCTTCATGCGCGTGAGCAGGCGGCAGAGGTTCTGGTACCCCTGGCGGCTCTCGACGAGAACGGGCAAACGCCACGTTCGGGACTAGGGGCTCGGGGCTCGGGGCTCGGGGTTCGAGCTCGAGTCAGGCGTCGGCGCTCGGCGCTGGGCGCGTCGTTCGGCGTCTGGCTTCTGTCGTCTGAATTCTGCCTTCTGGCTTCTGGCTTCTGGCTTCTGGCTTCTGTCTACTGGCTACTGACTACTGACTACTGGCCCCTATCGTGATCTCACACCCGATAATCGCCTTCATCCCCGCTGCCTTCGCCGCCTTGTGAAAGCGCGGCGCGCCGTAGACGCCGTCGCGATCGACGAGCGCCAGCGCGGAGTAGCCCAGCGCCGCCGCGCGCTCGACGAGCGTCTCGGGCAGCGAGGCGGCTTCGAGGAAGCTGAAGGCGGAGGACGCATGTAGCTCGATGAACACAGGCTCGCACAACGGATCAGTAGCCAGAAGCCAGTAGACAGTAGCCAGTAGAAATGCTCGTTGAAGCTGCGACAGCGCACATGCGATTCACGCTTCTTGCTTCTGAATACTGACTACTGGCTTCTGACTACTTCTCTCAATCCACCACCGCCCCCACGAACCATCGTCCCGTCTCGCGATCCTCGAAGATGCGGTACAGGCCGCCGTCGCTGAGGGCCACGTCCCACTCGTCGCGGTTCCAGCCCGTGCGCCGCGGCTGGCGCCGACGGCTGCGCGCCGGCCGGCACGGCCGGCTGTCTTCCACCATTCGCCCGACGTGCGCCACGGCCCGGCCGCCGCGCTGCACGCGCCCGCCCGGCGAGCGCCGGCCGATCGGTCCGCACGCTGATCGGGCGGTTGCCGTCCATCAGCACGCGCGCGGGAATGGGAAGGCGGAAGCGGCGCAGGCTACGGGCAGCTCGGGGCTCGGGATTCGGGACTCGGGATTCGGCGCTGCTGGCGGCTCGAGTACTCGAGCTACTGGCTACGTCTTCTGGCTTCTTGGCTTCTGGCTTCTGGCTTCTGACCTCGCCCTTCGTCCTGATGCACCACGAACGGCCTCATCGCGAACGCCCCGGGCCGATACGAATCGACCGTCGCCGGCGAGCCGCATCGGCCTTCGCCCACGAGCGCCTGCAGGCGCGCGACGAGCGTCGAGATGAGCTCCGGCGCCGGCAGCGCGCGCGTCAGCAGCGACTCCTGGACGATGCGGCCCGGGGTGGGGTCGATGGCGAGCGTGACCGCGTCGATGCCGGCCGGCGCAGGATGCGATTCGAGATCCAGCAGCAGCAGCGTGCGCAGCACTTTCGGATCGCGCATCGGCGCCGGCAGTTGCAGGCTGCGCAGGTGCAGATCGCGCGTGACGAGGCGCAGGCGCAGGTGCAGCACGGCCGCGCCGCGATCGCGATGCTCGAGGCGCCGGCAGAGCGGCTCGAGCAGCCGCGTGAGGACGAACGAGAGCGGCTCGAGTTCCGCGATGGGCCACTCCAGTTCGAGCGACGCCTCGAAGGGCTCTTCTTCCGGCGCGGGCACGAGCGGCCCCGTGTCTTCGCCGCGCGCCAGGCGCTGCCAGCGGATGCCGTCCTGCCCCAGCCGCTCCGAGAGATCGGCGGCCGGCAGCGCGGCCAGTTCGCCCAGCGTGCGCAGGCCCCAGCGGGCGAGGACAGCGAGACAGTCGGGACTCGGGGCTCGGCCTTCGACTCGGCGCTACGCCCGCTCGCTCAGGGTGCGCCGTTCCGGCGCAGGGTTCGGGATGGAGGTCGAGGCTTTAGCCTCGACGGACCTGCGGAGCTGACTCGTCTTCGGCTTCTGTCTTCTGGCTTCTGGCTTCTGACTTCTATTCCCTCATTCGCGAGCACCGCAGCGTCCGCAGCGGCAACGGCGCGAGCGCGTCCGCTTCCTCCCCCTCCGCCACCACCGTCACCCCCGCCCGCGCGGCGGCGAGCAGCATGGCCGCCGTGCAGGTGCCCGCCACCGCCACGTGCACCGGTGCGATTCCGCGATCCGCTGCCGCCTGGCGCAGGCGTTCGCCGATGGCGCGCGCATCGCCGACCAGGCGCTCGAGGCCTTCGACGTCGATGACGATCTGGCGGCCGCTGCGCGCCGCCACGCGCGGCGACACCATCCGCGCAGCCTCGAGCAGCGCGCGCACATCAGGCGCCTCGCCGGCAGGCGCCGAAGCGCCGCGCGTCACCGGCGACGGCGGTACATAGAGACAGGCGAACATGGCGCACCTCGCCGCTCAGGCCACCAGCGCCGTGGCCGTCAGGCGCACCGGCGCCCCCATCCCCGGCACCAGCCGCGCGCGCTGGATCCGCACCTCGCTCTCGATCCCACTAGCGCCTAGCGCCGAGTCCCCAGCTGCCCTAGCCCGAGCCCTAGCCCGATTGAGCGCCAGCGTCACTCCCCCCGCGCTCCGGCTCATCGGCACCGTGCCCGTGACGATGGCGGCGGCCTGCTGCCCTTCGAGCACTTTCTGCAGCCGCAGCCAGGTGGTCATGGGGATCCGCCGCAGGGCGTGGACGGGCGCATCGGCCAGGTCGAGGGCCACCAGCGACATGCCGCCCGCCTGCAGGACGAGGTTCGTGGCCTTCAGCGCGCGCTCGATGGCCCGGTCGGCGCCAGGCTGACGGCGGCCGGCGGTGAGTGGCGGGAATGCCGCGGTCGAGGTTTCGCCGCGCACCCAGAGCAGGCGGTCCAGGCGCACGCCGGCGGCCGCCATCGACTCCACGTCGAACATGTCGAAGGTGTCCACAAGCGCCGCCAGTTCGCCCCGCGCCGTTGTCGCCGCCAGCATGGCCATGAGGAGGCTGGTCCGCCCCGACGAGCGCGGGCCGACGATTTCCGAGAACTGCCCAAGCGGGAGGCCGCCGCCAAGCTGTTGATCCAGAACGACTAACCCCGTCGTCATCGTCTCGGTCGCGATGGCGATCCCGCTGCCTTTGGTGACGGGCACCAGGGTGCGGTCGAGCTTTTTCGCCCGGAGCAGGGCTTCGACATCGGCGCGGCAGGTGGCGGGCATGGGAGCCTCCTCTATGTTTCGCTTTTTATTCGTCACGCAGATGATAGGCGAAATAAAAGCGAAATACAAGAGGGCACCAGTGGATTCGGACCGCGCATTGCGGACTTGAGACCAGATCGTTCCGTGGTTATACTATTGGTATGAAAACAGCGGTATCCATTCCCGACCAGGTCTTTGAGCAGGCGGAACGCTTGGCACGCCGGACTCGCAGGTCGAGAAGCCATGTCTTCAGCAGTGCCCTCCGGGAATACGTCGCTCGGCACAGTCCGGACGACGTCACCGAGGCGATGGACCGCGTCTGCGAACAGGTAGGCGAGCAGGGCGACCGGTTCGTTGCCCGGGCTGCGCGGCAGACGCTGGAGCGCAGCGAATGGTAGTCGGGCAAGGCGAGGTGTGGTGGGCGGACCTCCGAACGCCAACCGGTTCGGAACCGGGGTTTCGACGGCCCGTCGTCGTGGTCCAGGGGGACGCGCTGAATCGGAGCCGTCTTGCGACAGCGGTGTGCGTGCCCCTGACCAGCAACCTCCGATGGGCGGACGCCCCGGGCAACACGGTCCTGACTGCGCGCGTCACGGGACTTCCAAAGGACTCGGTCGCCAATGCGTCGCAGGTTGTGACGCTGGACAAGGCCATACTCACCGAACGCGTGGGCAAGCTTCCGAGGGCCAAGCTTGAACTGATCCTCGCGGGCATCGACGTGGTCCTCGGGCGGTGAGCTGCAGTGGTTCCCGGATCACGTCGACACCGGCGGTATCCTCCGGTGTCGAAAGGACGACCATGACCCTCAAGGAAGCCCTGAAGCAGCTCAAAGCGCTCGGCAACGCGAAGGTGCGGGCGCAGAACGCCAAGAGCGGCGCCGGCGACAATCAGTTCGGCGTCAGTCTCGGCGACATCCGGGTGCTGGCGAAGAAGATCCGGACGAACCATGAGTTGGCCCTGTCGCTCTGGGAGACCGGAAACGTTGACGCCCAGTTCCTGGCCACGCTCCTGATCGAGCCCGAAGAAGCTGTCGGCCGAGGAGATGGATCGAATGGTGCGGTCCATCACCTTTGTGCGCGTGGCGGACTGGCTCAACGCCTATGTCGTCCGGCAGCACCCCGACAAGGAGACGCTTCGCCAGAAGCTGGATGGCCGCGGACGACCGCTGGGCGGCCCGCGCCGGATGGGACCTCACCGCCGAGCGGGTCGCGAAGAGCCCGGACGGGCTCGACCTCCCGGCGCTGCTCGATCGCATCGAGTCCGAGATGGGAGGCGCCGCTCCGGAAGTGCAATGGACGATGAACATCACGCTTGCGGCAATCGGCATCCACTTCCCCAAGCATCCGCAAGCGGGCCATCGCCATCGGCGAGAAGTTGGGGATCTATCGGGACTATCCCGTGTCGAAGGGCTGCACGTCCCCCTTCGCCCCGATCTGGATCAGCGAAATGGTGCGTCGGAAGGGGTGACGATGGACGCCAGGACACTGCCGGAGTTCGGCGCGAGGTATACCGAGGCGTGGTGCAGCCAGGATGCTTCACGCGTCGCGGCTTTTTTCGCGGAGGGTGGTTCGTTGACCATCAACGGAGGCGCCCCGGCCGCAGGGAGAGCCGCCATCGCCGCGTCCGCCCAGGGCTTCATGACGGCGTTCCCCGACCTCGTGGTCAGCATGGACAGTATCGACGTCGAGAGGGACAACGTCCTGTATCGCTGGACGCTGATCGGGACGAACACGGGCCCGGGAGGGACGGGCAAGGCCGTGCGCATCAGCGGACTACGAAGCCTGGACCATCGGCGCCGACGGTTTGATCGCGGAGTCGAAGGGGCACTTCGACGAGGTCGAGTACCAGCGCCAGCTGAGGGCCGGGGTCGGGGACGGGTAGGAGTTGTCGAATGTCACCAGCGCAAGTCGTCCAGGAATGGGTGTCCCGTTTCAATCGCGCGGACGTCGACGGCCTCGTCGCGCTCTACTCGCCGGGCGCCACCAATCACCAGGTGGTGATGGAGCCGCTGACAGGCCAGGACGCCATCAGGCAGATGTTCGTCACCGAGTTCGGCCGCGCCACGATGACGTGCATCGTCGAGCGCATCCTCGAGGACGGGGAATGGGCCGCCCTCGAATGGAGCGATCCCAACGGGTTGCGCGGCTGCGGATTCTTCCACGTGCGGGACGGGCAGATCGTGTTCCAGCGCGGCTACTTCGACCAGTTGTCCTTCTTCCGCCACCAGGGCCTGCCGGTGCCGCAGACGTATCTCGAGCCGGTCAGCCGGCGGGCCGATTGGGCGGCCCGGCGGCGCCTGACAGGAGACGATGATGAAGACGCTGCAATTCTCGACTGACATCCGCGCCAACCGGCAGACCGTGTGGGACACGATGCTGGCGCCGGACACGTACCGTCTGTGGACGGCCGAGTTCGCCGAAGGCTCGTACTACGAAGGCGCCTGGGAGCAGGGCGCGCGGGTCCGCTTTCTCGGGCCGAGCGGCGACGGCATGGTCGCGGAGGTGGCAGAATGCCGGCCGCCCGAATTCCTCTCGCTCAAGCATCTCGGCTTCGTGAAGGACGGCGTGGAAGACACCGAGAGCGAGATGGTCAGAAGCTGGGCGCCGGCGTTCGAGAATTACACGCTGTCGGATGCGGGCCTGTCCACGCATCTGCAGATCGACATCGACGTCGCGCCGGAGTGGGAGGAGGACATGACCACGGCCTGGCCGAAGGCGCTGGCGACGCTGAAGCGGCTGTGCGAAGCACGGGAAGGCATGAGCCCGGCGCATGTCCCGGGAGTGGGTGGCGGCGTCGTGGTAGGCTGGGGATATCCACAAGGAGCCCCCTGCCATGTCGACCCCCACGGGAACGGTCCGTCTCCACCGCGTGCTGCGCGCATCGCCTGAGCGTGTCTATCGAGCCTTCCTCGACCCCGACGCCATGGCCAAGTGGCTGCCGCCGCACGGCTTCACGGGAAAGGTCCACGACATGGACGCCGCGCGTCGGCGGCGGCTATCGCATGTCGTTCACGAATTTCGGCACCGGCAAGAGCCACTCCTTCGCCGGGAAGTTCGTCGAGCTGACGCCGTACTCGCAACTGCGGTACACGGACCAGTTCGACGACCCGAACCTGCCGGGCGAAATGCAGGTGACCGTCGCGCTGAAGGCGGTCGCGTGCGGCACCGAACTGACCATCGTCCAGGAAGGGATTCCCGCGGCGATCCCGGTCGAGTTCTGCTACCTCGGGTGGCAGGAGTCGCTGACGCTGCTGGCACACCTCGTCGAACCGGAGATACCGGACGGGGCGTAGGCATGCCCGCCTTCGTCGTTCTGCTGCGCGGCGTCAATGTCGGCAAGGCCAAGCGCGTGCCGATGGCGGAGTTCCGCGGCCTGCTCTCGGGGCTCGGCTATACCGGCGTCGAGACGTTGCTCAACAGCGGCAACGCGGTGTTCCGGGCGGCAGCTGGCACGCCCGCGCGGCATGCCGCGAGCATCGCTGCCGCGCTCTCGAGCCAGCTCGGCGTCGACGTGCCCGTCGTCGTCAAGTCCGCGAAGGAACTGGCGGCCATCGTCGCGGAAAACCCCATCGCGGTGCGCGCCGACGATCATTCCCGTTTCCTGGTCGTGTTCGTGCAGGACGACCAGGCTCTGGCATCGCTGGCGGCCCTTCAGCCCCTCGTGGTGCCTCCAGAGCGGTTCGCCGCCGGCACGCATGCGGCCTATCTGCTGTGCGCCTCGGGCATCCTCGAGAGCAAGGCCGGCGCGGCGCTCCTCGGCAAGGCAGGACGAGCCGCCACCACCCGGAACTGGGCGACAACGCTCAAGCTGCACGCGTTGGCGAGTGCCACGGCCTGACGTGTTCGTCGAGTTGGACCGGGACAGGCCGGCCTCCGCGCTGTGCTATGCTGCCCTCTCCCCATTCCCAGGAGCTGACGATGGTGCTGACCAAGCCCGAGCTGATTGCCGCCCTGCAGGACCGAAGTGCGGATCCTGCTCCACCTCGCCGGCAAGATCGACCCGGCGAAACTGGACTACCGCCCCACACCGAAGCAGCGCAGCACCGTCGAACTGCTGAAGTACCTGAGCATGATGGGGCCCGCGCTGGTGCAGGCGGCCAAGGCCGGGACCTTCGACGGAGCCGCGTGGACGGCTGCGGAACAGGCGGCCGCCGCGCAGAGCTACGAGCAGACACTCGCGGCCATCGCCGCTCAGCCCGAGGCTTACGCGGCGCTGCTGGCCGACGTGTCCGAGGCGGACCTGCGCGCCGAGATCGATCCGTTCGGCGCCGGGAAGACGTCGCCGCGGAGCCTTCCTGGTCACACAGGTCCTGTGCGGCTGCGCGGCCTACCGCACGCAGTTGTTCCTGTACCTCAAGGCATGCGGGCGCGACGAACTCAACACCTGGAACCTCTGGGTGGGCATCGATGAACCCCCCGCGGCGAAATAGCCCCGGGAACCCCGCCGCGGCGATCCTGCTGCTGGTCCTCGCGCTGGCTGCCGGCGCCATGGCCCACCTGGTGGCGCAGGCGCCGGACGCCACACGCAAGGCCCAGGGTCGCTCGGGGAATCCGGTCATCGAGGGCTGGTACGCCGACCCGGAGGCGATCGTCTACGGTCGCCAGTACTGGATCTACCCCACGTACTCCGACGACTACCCGACTGCGCGTGCGCTGGACGAGGCCGCACTGACCGCACGTCAGAAGCGGGCCATCAACAAGCAGTATCTGAAGCAGACCTTCTTCGACGCCTTCTCGTCCGACGACCTCGTGCACTGGCAGAAGCACCCGCGCGTGCTGGACGTCAAGGACGTCACGTGGGCGGAGTTCGCCCTCTGGGCCCCTTCAGCCATCCAGGCGAACGGCAAGTACTACCTGTTCTTCGCCGCCAACGACATTCAGAGCGACCAGGAAGAGGGCGGCATCGGCGTGGCGGTGTCGGACCGGCCCGAGGGTCCGTTCGCGGACGCGCTCGGCAAGCCGCTCATCGACCGTTTCCACAACGGCGCCCAGCCGATCGACCCGTTCGTGTTCCGTGATGACGATGGCCAGCACTACCTCTATTACGGAGGGTGGAAGCACTGCAACATCGTCAGGCTGACGCCGGACCTGCTCGGGCTGGCCCCGTTCGCCGACGGCGTGGTGTTCAAGGACATCACCCCCGCGAACTACGTCGAGGGGCCCTTCGTGTTCAAGCGGCAGGGCAAGTACTACCTGATGTGGTCCGAAGGCGGATGGCAGGGACCGAACTACAGCGTGGCCTACGCCATCGGAGACTCGCCTGCCGGCCCCTTCTCGCGCGTCGGCAAGGTGCTCCAGCAGGATCCCGGCGTCGCGACCGGTGCCGGGCATCATTCCGTCATCCCGGTCCCCGGCTCCGATACGCTGGTACATCGTCTACCATCGCCGCCCGCTCGGCACGAAGAACGGCAACCACCGGGAAGTGTGCATCGACGAGATGCACTTCAATCCGGACGGCACCATCCGCCCGGTCCGGATCACGTTCGACGGGGTGAGGGCGCGGCGGCTGCCTCAGGCGCGGTAGGGCCCGAGCAGAACGGCCAGCCTGCGGGCTGTGCCCGGCTCACGTCCGCTCAGAACCGGAATCCGAAGCCGGCGCCGATTGTTAGCGGGTGAATCGACAGCCTCGCGACCCGGCGGCCCTCGAATTCGAGGTCGGTCGCCAGCTGATTCCATCTCAGGTCGAGATTGAACACGACGGCGTTCGACAGCGCAACGTCGGTGCCGACCTGCACGGCCAGGCCGCCGCCGGGTGACAGGTCCGACGAGTCGAGCGCGCCGCTCTTCTCCCAGAACACCGTCAGGTTGAGGCCGGCCCCGGCGTACGGCCTCACGCGCGCGGCATCGCCCCTGAAGTCGTCCTGCACCAGCACGTTGATCGGCAGCGTCTGGATTGATCCGAGATTGACCCGGTCCGACACGCCGGATGCGGCCGTGTCCACCTCGCGCGACTCGAGCGCGGCCGGAGAACTCCAGCGCCGAAGCGGCCGCCGAGTTCCCGGCGCACGCTGATCTCGATCGGCACGCCGCTGTAGACCCTGTACCCTTCCTCCTCGGACAAGTCCGAACTGCCGGAGAGCTGGATCCGGGTGCGCATGCTCCACGGCCCATCGGAGGACGGCGCGGACTGCGCGAACGCGACGGCTGGAAGGCCGGCGGCGAGCATGACGGCGACAGTAGCCGGGAAACAGCAGCGGTGCAGGAACGCGGCGACGGAGCGTGACGGGTGCATGAAAACGCCTCGGGTCAGACAACAGTCGGAGGGCGGGAGGTACGCGGAGCGAACTCGCGGCGCGGCGCACGCGCGCCGGCGGACGGGAATTTACCCTGTCACACGCGCCGCGTCAATGGCCATTGCCAGCCGCGGTGGCCCGGTCGGATAATGATCTGAAAAGGAGCGACACCATGGCCCCCATGTCAGCCCCGAAGGCGACCACCGTGGACGAGTATCTGGCCACGCTGCCCGCTGACAAGCGGGCCGCCCTTCAGTGGCTGCGGCGGCGCATCCGCGACGCGGCCCCCGGCGCCGAAGAGTGCATCAGTTACGGCATCCCCGGCTTCCGCCTCGACGGCAAGCTGCTCGTCCACTTCGGCGCCGCCGCGCGGCACTGCGCGTTCTACCCGGGCGCCGTGATCGAGTCCTTCAAGGACGAGCTCGCCGGCTACGACACGAGCAAGGGCACGATTCGGTTCCAGCCCGACAAGCCGCCGCCGGCCACCCTCATCAAGAAGCTGGTGCGGGCCCAGATCGCGAGACGCCCTGCCGCGCGGCGCCGCTCGGCTGGCGCCGCCGGACGCCGGTGAGGTGACGGGGCGGCGCGAAGCGGTGTACGTTATCCAGGTAGCCCGCCAGGAGGTAGCATGCGCAAGCATCTCGTGATTGTCGCGGCGCTCGTCGCGCTGCTCGTTGTCCCGATGGCCGCTCTGGCCCAGGGCCCGTCAGAAGAAGCCGCCATCAAGGCCCTCGTGCAGACGGCCTATGTCGACGGCCTGCAGAACCTCGGCGACCTGGAGAAGACGAAAGCGGGCTTCCATCCCGACTTCGTGCTGCTCGGCCTGCGCGACGGCGCGCTCACGCGTCTGCCCATCGCGGAGTGGATCGCCTCGGCCGGAAAGCGGAAGGCCGACGGGGCGAAGCCGCCGCTCACCACCTGCAAGTTCCTGTCGGTTGACGTGACGGGTTCGGCCGCGTCGGTGAAGCTCGAATTGCACCAGAACGACAAGCGGATCTTCACCGACTACCTGTCGCTGTACAAGTTCCCGGACGGCTGGAAGATCGTCGGGAAGATCTACTACCGGCACTGAGCCGACGATCACCACGTCGGCGGCCGGAGCGCCGGCGGACACGGCTGCTGAAGCGGATCGCGACGGCGTGGCAGGACTTGCTGGCCGCCTGCGATGGCCTGTCGGACGCGGCACTGCTGGAGCCCGGCGTGACTGGCGCTCCGAGGTGCTGCAGCGGCGGGACGACACCCACGCCCGCCTGTCGAGTTCCTCCAGCGCGTGCCGGAGTCCGAGTGCGGCGGCGGCACCCGATTCCGCCGGCGCCTGCGCCTCGATACGTACGGCCACTACGCGATACATGCCCGGGCGATCCGGGCGTGGCGGGCCGTGAACGGGCGTGACCTCCCGGGTCGCAGCTGACGCGAGAGGAGTGACCGCCATGACCGCGCCGTCGCGCGTCGAAACCGAACGGCTCGTGCTGGCCCCGCCGGCGGCCGCCGATGCCGCCGCCATCTTCGAGCGATACGCGAGCGATCCGGACGTCACGCGCTACGTGGGCTGGCCGAGGCACCGGAGCCTGGCCGACACGGAGTCCTTCCTCGCGTTCAGCGCCGGCCAGTGGGCGCGCGCCGGCGCCGGCCCCTATCTCATCCGGTCGCGGCGTCGACGGGCAGCTGCTCGGCGGCACCGGACTTCAGCTGGACGATCCGGCCTGGCGATGACCGGCTACGTCCTCGCGAAGGACGCCTGGGGCCTGGGCTACGCCACCGAAGCGCTTCTGGCGATGATCGACGTGGCACGAGGCATCCGCGTGACCCGCCTCTACGCGCTCTGCCACCCCGATCACCGGCCATCGTGGCACGTGCTCGAGAAATGCGGGTTCACACTGGACCCTGCGTGGACGAGTCAGGTTGAGTTCCCGAATCTCGCGCCGGGCGTCGCGCAGGACGTGCGCTGCTACGCGCTGCGGCTCTGACGGCGCATCAGGCCCATCGCCCGGTCGCGCCACTCGCTCAGGATGTCGTAGACGGTCGGGATCACGAGCAGCGTCAGGACCGTGGACGTGATGACGCCGCCAATCACCGCGCGGCCCAGCGGCGCCCGGAAGTCCGCGCCCTCGCCCGACCCGATCGCCACGGGGATCATCCCGGCAATCAGCGCGAACGTCGTCATCAGGATCGGCCGCAGCCGCACCCGGCCGGCCTCGACGATGGCGTCCTTGCGCGGCAGCCCCTGCTCTTCCGCCGCCTTCGCGAAGTCGATGAGCAGGATGGCGTTCTTCGCCACGATGCCCATCAGCAGGATGACGCCGATCATGCTCATGATGTTGAGCGTCGACCCTGTCATCCACAGCGCCAGCATCACGCCGATGAGCGAGAGCGGCAGCGACAGCAGGATCGCCAGCGGGTCGAGGAACGACCCGAACTGGACGACGAGCACGAAGTACATCAGCAGCAGCGCCACGCCGAGCGCCACCAGGATGCGCGTGAACACCTCCTGCTGGTCCTTCGTCTGGCCGCCCTGCGAGATCACGTAGCCCTCCGGCAGCGGGAACGACGCCAGCTTCCCTTCGAACTCGCGGATGACCTCCGTCAGCGCGCGGTTCTCGGTGTTCGCCTGAATCGTGATCACGCGCTCGCGGTCGAGGTGATCGATCTTCGCCGGCCCCATGCCGCGACTGATGTGCGCCACCTGGCCGAGCGGGATGGCCACGGGCCCGGACGGCCCCGGCACGACCAGCGGCAGGCTCTCCAGGTCGGCGACGCTCGCTCGCGACTCGGGCACGAGCCGCACGGTGACGTCGCGCGTCTTGCCCAGCGGATCGACCCAGTCGCCCGCGTCGATGCCGGCGAAGGCGGGCCGCAGCGACTGCGCCACCTGGCCGACGGTCACGCCGAGCGTGCCGGCGAACGGCCGGTCGAGTTCGACGTCGATCTCGGGCTTCTGGCCCTTCGTCGACAACCCGACGTCGACCGCGCCGGGCGTCGCGCGCAGCATGTCGGCCAGCTTCGGCGCCAGGCGGTTGAGTTCCTCGATGTCCGGCCCGCGGAGCTGGACCTGGATCTCCTTCAGGTTGCCGAAGGTGTCCTTGCTGATCCACGCGCCCACGCCGCCGATCCGGGCGAGATCACGCCGCAACTCCTGCGCCACGACCTCCTGGTGCTTCGCCCGCTCGTGCTTGGGCACGAGGCGCACGTACACGTTCGCCTCGTCGACGGCCCCGGACGCGCTGCCCAGGCCGCCGGACCCGCCGATGGTCGCGTAGGTGTAGGCCACCTCCGGCCGCGACCGCGCGAGCCGCGCCACTTCCTCTGCCTTGAGTTTCGTGTACTCGATGTTCGATCCGGGCGGCGTCTCGATGATGACGTTGAACTCCGAGACGTCCTGCACGGGGAAGAACGAGCCGCCGACGATGCCGAGCGCCGGCAGCGCGATGGAGGCGAAGAACGTCAGCGTCGCCAGCGCGACCATCGACCAGCGATGCCGCAGCGCCCACCCGATCAGGCGCTTGTACCCCTCGGCCTGGCGGTTGAACCACGTATTGAACCGCTCGAGCCACCGGCCGAGGAACGAGCGCTGCTCGGTAGGCACGTGCGGGTCGGGCCAGTAGGCCGACAGCATCGGGTCGAGCGAGAACGACACGAACAGCGACACCAGCACCGAGCACGCGATCGTGAGCGCGAACGGCGCGAACCACTGTTCGGCCTCGCCGCCCATGAACGCCACGGGCACGAACACCACGACGATCGAAAAGGTCGTCGCCGCCACGGCCAGCCCGATCTCGCTGGTGCCCTCGTGCGCGGCGGTGACGTGGTCCTTGCCCATCTCCACGTGCCGCACGATGTTCTCGCGCACCACGATCGCATCGTCGATCAGGATGCCGATGGCGAGCGACAGGCCGAGCAGCGACATGGTGTTCAGCGTGAAGCCGAACGCGAGCACGGCGATGAACGACGCGATGACCGAGATGGGAAGCGCGATGCCGGTGATGACGGTGGACCGCCACGAGTTGAGGAACAGGAACACGACGAGCACGGTCAGCACCGCGCCTTCGACGAGCGCGTACTGCAACGTCGCCGACCGACTGCGCCACGCGCACGCCGGCGTCGCGCACGATGCGGAGCGACGTGCCGGGCGGAAGCGTGGCCTGCAGCCTGGCCGCTTCGTCGCGGATCGCCTGGGCCACGGCGGTGGTGCTGTACCCCTTCGCCTTCACGATTTCGATGCCGACGGCCTCGGCGCCGTCGAAGATGGCGGCCGACCGCGGTTCCTCCGTGCCGTCGCGCACCACCGCCACGTCCCCGAGGCGCACGAGCCGGCCCTTCGACTCCGACACCACCAGCCGCTCGAAGTCGGCCGGAGCCGCGAGCCGGCCGCGGAGGCGAATCGTCCGTTCGTCGAGGTTGCCGAGCAGCCGGCCGACCGGCGCCGAGAGGTTCTGCGCCTGCAGCGCGCCGACCACCTGGGCCACGCCCACGCCCGCCGCCTGCAACGCCTGGGGCCGGAGTTCGACCGTCAACTCGCGCTCGATGCCGCCGACCACCGTCGCCTGGGCCACGCCCTGCAGCCCCCGGAGCCGCCGGACGATGCCCGGGTCGGCGAGCAGCGTGAGTTCCGGGCCCGTGAGCGTCGGCGACGACAGCACGAGCGAGACCACGGGCAGGTCGGCCGGGTCGAACCGCGTGAGCACCGGCTCTTCCATCTCGGGCGGCAGGTCGTTGCGGATGGCGTTGATCTCGTCGCGGATCTGCTGGGTGGCCTCCTGCAGATCCTTCTCGTACGCGAACTGGACGATGAACACCGCGAAGCTGTCCAGGGCGGACGACTGGATCTGCGACACGCCGCTGATTCCGGAGATGACGTCCTCGACGGGCTCGATGACCTCCCGCTCGACGTTCTCGGGCGCGGCGCCGGGGTACAGCACCGACACCACGACGATCGGCGGCTGCACGTCGGGGAACTCGTCGGTCTTGAGCAGCAGCAGGGCGGCCAGGCCGAACACCACCAGCGCCAGCATGGTGACGACGGTGATGATGGGCTTGCGGATGGCGAAGTCGGAGATGAACATGACGCCGCGCGCCTCCTACCGGACGGGGGCGGCCGCGGCCCCCGTCACCGTCACCGGGGTGCCCGGCGTCACCGCCCGGGCCGCGCCGGTCAGCAGCACGTCGCCCGCGGCGACCCCCGACAGGATCTCGACGCGCTCGGTGCGGTCGTCACGCACCCCGACCTGCACGGGCACGCGCTCGGCCTTGCCGTCCTTGAGGCGCAGCACCCACGGGCTCTGCCCGCCGGTGTCGACGGCCGTCGACGGTACCATGAGCGCCTGCCGGCGCTCGCTCGTCACGCGGCCCTCGGCGAAGAGGCCGGCCACCAGCTGGCCGCGCGTGTTCGGGACGTCGACGAAGATGGTGACCTGCCGCGTCACCGGGTCGGCTGACGGCGCGATGCGCTCGATGTGCGCGTCGAAGGTCTGCCCGGGATACCCGCGCACCTCGAATTCGACGGGCGCCCCGGGCGTGAGCGACGCCAGCGCCTCCGACTGGACCGACGCTTCCAGCATCATGCTGGACGGGTCGATGATGGTGGCCAGAGCCGTCCCGGGCGACACCACGTCGCCGGCGTTCACCGGCCGGCCGCTCACCACGCCGCTGATGGGCGCCGTCACGACGGCGTCGTCCAGCAGCTGCCGCACCGACGCGAGCCGCGCGCGGGCGTCGGCCAGCTGCGCCTGCGATCCGGCGACCGCCGTCCGCGCGAGCTCGAGGTCCCGCTCGGCGAGGGCCCCGCCCTTGACCAGGCTCGCCGTCCGGTCCGCTTCGCGCTCGGCGACGGCGAGCGACTGCTCGGCGGACCGCACGGCGGACTGCGACGAGAGCAGCGCGTCCTGGAGCGGGCGCGCTTCGATGCGCGCGATCACCGCGCCGCGCTGCACCGGCTGGCCTTCCTCGACGCGCACCTCGAGCACGGACCCCGCCATCTTCGCGCGCACGGTCGCTTCGCGCGCCGCGCGCAGTTCGCCGGAGAGCAACGGCCCCGTGCGAATCTCGCCCGCCGTCACCGTGACGACGCTTTCGGGCCCGATCGACACGCCCGCCGCGCCGGCCGGTCCCGGCCGGCGCCGGCGGCGCGCCGTTCGACCCGCACGCGGCGATGAGGAGCGCCGCCCCCAGCACGGGCAGCGCGACGACGGCCCGGAACCCCGTTCCAACGCGATGTGCACGTCCGACCATGGCTAGCGAATGCCTCCAGCAGTACCGGTTCCTACAGTGTCGCGCCCCGTGGCGGCATCGATCGCCGCCGAACCCAGCGGAAGATCGGGCAGCAGGGCGACACGCGCGCGGGCCACCTGCACGTCGCGCGCGGCCTGCGCGCGGTTGACCTGCGCCAGCTGCAGCACGAGCCTGGCGTCGAGCAGCTCGAGCTGTGTCGAGATGCCCTCGCGGTAGCGAAGGTCGGCGATGTCGAACGCCCGGGTCGCCTGCTCAACCGTGCCCGCGCTCGCCTGCCACGTCGCGACCGCCGCCTCGAGCAGGGCCAGCGCCGCTTCGGTCTCGGCTTCGGCGATTTCGACCGCCAGCTTCTGCCGTGCGCGCGCCTCGCCGAGGTCCGCGCCGGCGCTGATCTCGTCCGCCTTCAACCGCCCGCCGGTGAACAGCGGAATCTGCACCGACGCGCCCACGGTCCAGTTGGTGCGCCAGTCGTCGAAGCCCGGCAGCCCCGCGTAGGCCACCTCGCCCAACGCGGAGTTGAGCGACACATAGGGCAGCCGCTGGGACTTCGCGATCCGCAAAGCCGCCTCGCGCGCCTGGACGGCCGAAACGGCCTGCTCCACCGGCGCGCGTCCGAGCGCGGTCTGCCCGGCGGGGGCGGCGGCCACGAGGGCCAGCCGGCTGGCGAACCGGACCGGCGGTTCGAGCGTCGCGTCGTCGAGTTCGGCGGCGACGGCCACAGCCTGCGCCGACGGGATTTCGAGCAACTGCTTGAGGCGGAGGTAGGCGAACGTGCGATTCGCCTTCGCGCGGATGACGTTCGGGCGCTGGTTGTCGCGGGCGACGCGAGCGCGGAGCCACTCGAACTCGGGCGCGCGGCCGGCTTTGTACGTCAGCTCCACCTGGGCGACGATCGCCTCCGCCTGTTGCGAGCGAGGCCTCGGCGATGGCCACGAGCCGTTCGGTCAGCGCGGCGTCGTAGAAGGCCTGCGTCGCATCGAGCACCAGCTGGGCGCGGGCCGACGTCAGGGAACGGTCCGCGACGGTGCGTCCCACCGCGGCCAGACGCTGCTGGGCGGCGATGCGGCCGCCGGCATAGAGCGCCTGCGAGAAGGCGAGGTTCAACCGGAACGCGTTGGGCTGCCCGAACGGCAGTTCGGAGAAGTCGCCGCCGCCCAACCCGCCGTCCCCGGAGTCGCCGGAGTCTCCGGAGAAGAGCCCGGAGAACTCGGACCGGAGCGTGCGGTCGTAGGACGCCCCGCCGCTCAGCTGCGGCAGCCGCTCGCTGCGGGCACGCTGCTCGCCGGCTACCGCCCTGTCCACGCCGAACTGCGCGATGGCGATCTGCTCGCTGCGAGCCTCGGCCAGATCGATCACGTCGTCGAGCGTCAAGGCCCGCGCCGGGATCTCCGTAGTCCGGAGCGCCGCGAGGCCTGGCGCCGACGAGGCTGGGTTCTGGGCGATCGCTGGCCGGGCAGATGCCTGGCACGACCAGCGCGAGGATCGCGGCGAAGACAAGGCGGCGCGCCAGAGGAGAACGTGGGGGCATGGTCATGACGAGTTGGCGGGCCGGTTCCATGAAGGCCCACTGGACTATGACTCAATCTCCGACCAAAAGGTTCCAGATAACCTCGCAGTCCCGCAGCCCGGTCCCGGACTAATCGATCAGAAATCGTGCCCCTTCACCCCGTCCTCCGCCGCGTGGCGAGCGCCCTCACCTACCGCGACTTCCGCGTCCTGTGGATCGGGCGCCTTCGCCTCGAGCATCGGCACCTGGATGCAGAAGGTCGCCCAGAGCTGGCTGGTCCTGACGCTGACGGACTCGGCCTTCTACCTGGGCCTCGATGCGTTCCTCGGCGAGCTTCCCATCCTGCTCTTCACGCTGGTCGGCGGCGTGGTCGCCGACCGCCGGGACCGCCGGACGGTGCTGCTCATCTCGCAGTGCGTCCAGCTGAGCACGGCCTTCGCGCTGGCCGCGCTCGTCTACTGGGACGCCGTGCGCGTGTGGCACATCCTGACGCTCTCGTGCATCACGGGCACGGCCCAGGCCTTCGGCGGGCCCGCGTACCAGTCGCTCCTGCCCACCCTCGTCCGCCGGGACGACATGCCGAACGCCATCGCCCTGAACTCGACGCAGTTCAACCTGGCGCGCGTCATCGGACCGCTGCTGGCCGGCGTGGCGCTGGCCACGCTCGGCTCGGCCGCCTGCTTCGCGCTGAACGGCCTGTCGTTCCTCTTCGTCATCGCGTCGCTCCTCATGCTGCACGTCCGGCACGTCGCGGTCGTCCCGACGCAGAGCATGGCGGGAGAGATGCGCAGCGGCCTGTCGTTCGTGCGTCACGATCCCGTGATCCTGACGATGACGTTCCTCGCCCTGTGCACGACGCTGCTGGCCGCGCCCGTCCTGACACTGCTGCCGGTCATGGCCCGCGACGTGTTCGCCCTCGGCCCCGCCGGCTACAGCCGGCTGATGGCCTTCTCGGGCGCCGGCGCCGTCCTCGGCGCCCTGACGGTGGCGTGGCTCGGGCGCTTCCCCGCGATGGGCCGGGTCGTCCTGCTCGTGCAGCTCGCGCTCGGGATCGTGCTGGCGGCCTTCGGGGCCTCGCGCGTCCTGCCGCTCAGCTACGCCCTGATCTTCGTGGGCAGCATCGGCCTGATGATGAGCTTCTCGCTGCTGACCTCGCTCGTGCAGCTGGCCGCGCCGAACGAGATGCGCGGGCGGGTGGTCAGCATCTACATGATGGCGTTCCGGGGCGGCATGCCGCTCGGGAGCCTCGCGGCCGGGTACGCGGCGAACCTCACGTCGGCGCCCGCCACCATGGTGGCCACCGGCCTGCTGCTCTCAGTCGTGGCCGCGGCGTTCCTGGCCAGGGCGAAGGCGGTGAGGAGGTTCTAGGACGCCCCGCGGAATCCGCGAATCAGTGCGCCGATTATGCCGGCCAGACATGCCATAATTCGCCGCGCCCGTTCAGATGGCCCGGCGCGTCCGCGCGCCTGTGGAGGAGGTTCCGATGGTCACCCGCTCCTGGATTGCCGCCGCCTGCGGCCTCTTGCTCATCTGCCTCGCCGGCACGGCGCAGGCTGTGGCGCAGCCCGTCGCGCCGTTCGTCATGGGCGGCGTGACGGCCGCACCGGGCACGCTCGCCTCCGGCGACCTGAAGGTGCCCGCCGGCCCGGGTGACGACGGCACGGTCATTCCGTTCACCGTGATCCACGGCACGCGACCGGGCCCGGTGCTGGCGCTTGTCGCCGGCGTGCACGGCGTCGAATACCCGCCCGTGCTGGCGCTGCAGCGCCTGAGGGCGTCGATCGACCCGCGCAGCCTGGCCGGCACGGTCGTGCTGATCCACATGGCCAACATGCCGTCGTTCCTCGCGAGGACGATCTACTACGGGCCGAAAGACGGGCAGAACCTGAACCGCGTCTTTCCCGGCAAGCGTGACGGGACGCTGTCCGAGCGGATCGCCTTCGTCCTGACGTCGGAGGTGATCGACCGCGCGACGCACGTGATCGACATTCACTGCGGCGACGGCAACGAGTGGCTCAGGCCCTACAGCTACTGGGTGGTGACCGGCGCGCCGGCCGTCGTGGCCGCGAGCAAGGACCTGGCGCTCGCCTTCGGTCTCGATCACATCGTCATCGACACCGAGCGGCCGAGCGATCCCGCGGCGTCCGTGTACCTCGCCAACACGGCCATGACCCGCGGCAAGCCGGCGCTGACCGCGGAGTCGGGCGGCTGGTCGCGCACCGACGAGGAGTCGATCGCGCGCATCGAGCGGGGCGTCGCGGGCGTGCTGACGCACCTGGGCATGCGCGCCGGCGGCCCGCCGCCCGTTGCGCACCCGGTCTGGCTCGGCCGCAACGAAGTGCTGCGCGCCGGATTCACTGGTCTGCTCTACCCCATGGTGGAGCCGGGCCAGACTGTTGCCGCGGGCACGCTCATCGCCCGGGTCACGGACTTCCACGGAAGGGTGCTGGAGGAGATCCGCTCGCCGTTTCGCCGGCGAGGTCCTCTACGTCGTCGCCACTCCGCCGATCACGAAGGGAGAGCCGGTCGGCTTCGTGGCCGAGACGGGCGGCGGCCGTGCCGGACATCAGGAAGATGAGCGCCGCAGCCGTGACCGGCTGCACGCGGGCGGGGCTCGAGACGCTACCTGATCCCGAACGCCCCGAGCGCCAGCTGCATCCCCATCCCCAGCAGCGCGGCCGCGGGGATGGTGAAGCACCCACGCCCAGACGATCTGGCCGGCCACGCCCCACCGCACCGCCGACAGGCGCCTGGTCGCCCCCACACCGACGATGGACCCCGTGATCGCGTGGGTCGTGCTGACACGGGAATGCCCAGGACCGTCGCGAGGAACACGGCCCCGGCGGCGCCGGTCTCGGCGGCGAACCCGTGGACCGGCTGCAGCTTGGTGATCCGCGACCCCATCGTGTGGATGATCCGCCACCCGCCCGACAGCGTGCCGAGGCCGATCGCGGCGTGCGCCGCGAGCACGATCCAGAACGGGATGAACATCTTCCCGTCCGCGTCCACGACCGCGGCGCGGTAGGCCGGCACCGTGAACAGCACGCCGGCGATGATGCCCATGGTCTTCTGGGCGTCGTTGGCGCCGTGATTCAGGCTGAACAGGGCGGCGGACACGAGCTGCAGCTTCCGGAACCAGTGGTCGACGCTGGCCGGCGTGGCGTAGCCGGAACATCCAGTAGATGGCCACCATCAGCGACCAGTCCGGCGGTCAGGCCGATGAGGGGCGACACCACGATGAAGATCAGCGTCTTCGTCCACCCGGCCGGGATGATCACCCCCAGGCCCGCCTTGGCGATGGCGGCCCCGGCATATCCGCCGATGAGCGCGTGCGACGAACTCGTGGGCAGGCCGAAGTACCAGGTGATGAGGTCCCAGACGATGGCCCCGAACAGCCCCGAGAAGATCACGGCGAGCGTCACGGAGTTGATGTCGATCATGCCCGAGCCGATGGTCTTCGCCACGGCCGTGCCGAACCCGAAGGCGGCGACGAAGTTGAAGAAGGCGGCCCAGATCACCGCCTGGCCCGGCGACAGCACCCGGGTCGACACCACGGTCGCGATGGAATTCGCGGCGTCGTGGAACCCGTTGATGTAGTCGAAGATGAGGGCGGTGGCGATGATGCCGAGGACGACCGCGAATTCCATGGGAGGGTTCCGCCGGGGGGCCGGAGCCGGCGGGCGATTCGCCTGCGTCTCACGCGCCGAGTCTAGCGGAACCCGGCAGGGCGGCGTGTTACGTCCGTGTAACGTTCTGCGGCGGCGGAGCGCGCGGCTCAGCGGATGCCGAACACCCCGAGGGACAGCTGCATGCCCATCCCGAGCAGCGCGGCCGCGGGGATGGTCAGGACCCACGCCCAGACGATGCTGGCCGGCGACGCCCCAGCGCACGGCCGACAGCCGCCGCGTGGCGCCGACGCCGACGATCGCGCCGGTGATCGCGTGGGTCGTGCTCACGGGAATGCCCAGGACGGTCGCGAGGAAGACCGCGCCGGCCGCCCCGGTCTCGGCCGCGAAGCCGTGAACCGGCTGCAGCTTGGTGATGCGCGACCCCATCGTGTGGATGATCCGCCAGCCGCCCGAGAGCGTCCCGAGGCCGATCGCCGCGTGCGCCGCGAGCACGACCCAGAACGGGATCGCCATCTGCCCGGCCGCGTCGGTCACCATCGATCGGTAGGCCGGCACGGTGAACAGCACGCCGGCGATGATGCCCATGGTCTTCTGCGCGTCGTTCGCGCCGTGGTTCAGGCTGAACAGGGCCGCCGAGACGCAGCTGCAGCTTGCGGAACCAGTGGTCGACGCGGGCCGGCGTGGCGCGCCGGAAGAGCCAGTAGATGGCCACCATCAGCACCAGGCCGGCGGTCAGGCCGATGAAGGGCGACACGACGATGAAGATCAGCGTCTTGGTCCAGCCTGCCGGGATGATGGCCGCCGAAGCCCGCCTTGGCGATCGCCGCTCCCGCGTAGCCGCCGATCAGCGCGTGGGACGAACTGGTCGGCAGGCCGAAGTACCAGGTGATCAGGTCCCAGGCGATCGCGCCGAACAGCCCGGAGAAGATCACGGCGAAGGTGACGACGTTGATGTCGATCATCCCGGAGCCGATCGTCTTCGCCACCGCGGTGCCGAAGCCGAAGGCCGCGACGAAGTTGAAGAACGCGGCCCAGACGACCGCCTGGCCCGGCGACAGCACCCGCGTCGACACGACGGTGGCGATCGAGTTCGCCGCGTCGTGAAACCCGTTGATGTAGTCGAAGATCAGCGCGACGGCGATGAGCGTGACGACGATGGCGAGTTCCATGGCCGTCTCAGGCGTGTTTCAGCACGACACCCTGGATGACGTCGGACACGTCCTCGATCGAATCGACGGTCGCCTCCAGGTAGTCGAAGATCTCCTTCCACTTCATGATGGCGATCGGATCCTTCTCCTCGTCGAACAGGCAGGTGATCACCTCCTGGTGCAGGCGGTCGGCCTCGTTCTCCAGGCGGTTCACCTCCACGACCGAGGGCGTCACGCTCTCGCGCTGCTCCATGTGCGTGAGCGCGCCCCTGATCTGCTCGGTGGCGCTGACGGTGATGTGGCAGAACTTCCGCACGCCGTCGCGCACGGTCTCGATCCGGTACTGGGCGAACAGGTGCGCCGACGCGTCGATGGCATCCATCACGTCGTCCATCGCCTTGGCCAGGGCGTGGATGTCCTCGCGGTCGATGGGCGTCACGAACGTGCGGTGCAGCCGCTGGATGATCTCGTGCGTCAGGAAGTCGCACCGATGCTCCAGTTCCTTGATGCTCTCCGTCTTCGCCGCGTCGGGCGGGTTGGAGGACACCATCTCCTCGAGGGCCCGGGCTCCCTGGCAGATGTACTCGGCCATGGCCAGGAAATCCTGGTAGAACTTCTCTTCCCGCGGGATCAGCCGGAATTTCGCCACGTTCGACTCCCTTTGGCACCGAGGCGTCCGAATCTTATCAGAAACCTGCCGCCGGGACAGGCGCCGCCGGCCGTACTCGTTACACGGCACGTAACAGCGACCCGTTGGACCGGCATGCGCGCAGCTGGGCTAGGATCGAGGCGGCCAGCCTCATGAGCCACATCCTCATTGTCGAAGACGACCGCGACATCGCCGAACTGCTCCAGCGCTACCTGACGCGGGCCGGCCACGTCACCGACGCGCTCGGCGACGGCGGCGAGGCCCTCGCCTTCGTCCGCGCCCGCGTGCCGGACCTCGTCATCCTCGACCTCATGCTGCCCGGCGTCGACGGCCTGGAGGTCTGCCGCACCCTCCGCCGGGCGCCCGAGACGCGCGCGCTGCCCATCATCATGCTGACCGCCCGCACCGAGGAGTCCGACCGGATCGTGGGCCTCGAGCTCGGCGCCGACGACTACGTCACGAAGCCGTTCAGCCCGAGCGAGCTCGTGGCCCGGGTCGGCGCCCTGCTGCGGCGCGCGCAGCGCTGGGCGGAGTCCGGGAGCACCGCGATGGTCTACGGGGCCATCGAACTCGACCGCGAGCGCCACGTCGTCACCGACGGCGGCCAACCGGTGCGGCTGACCGCCAAGGAATTCCTGCTGCTCGAGTACCTGATGCAGCACCGCGGGCGCGTGCTCTCGCGGGACCTCCTGCTCACGGATGTCTGGGGCTACCGCTACACCGGCGGCACGCGGACCGTCGACGTGCACGTGCGGCGGCTGCGCGAGAAGATCCCGTCGCTCGGCGAGGCCATCGAGACCGTCAAGCAGTTCGGCTACCGCCTCGTGGACCCGCAGCGGGGCGCAGCGGCCATGAGCTTCGGCGGCCTCCGCGGGCGCACGCTCCTGGCGGTCTTCAGCGTCTCGGCGGTGGCCCTGGTCCTCGTGGCGGTGCTCATCGCGGTGCCGATTCGCGCCCAGCTGCTGCGGGCGATCGAGCGCAACCTCGTGGCCGAGACGCGGCTGGCGGCGGCGCTGCTCCTGGAGCGCCGCACCGACGGCTCCGTCGAGGCCCTCGACGAGGAGGCGGACCAGATCGGCGCATTCACGGCCGCACGGGTCACCTTCATCGCGCCGGACGGCCAGGTGGTCGGCGACTCGGCCGAGGACCTGGCCGCGCTGGCGACGCTCGACAACCACGCCACACGCCCCGAGGTCGTCGCGGCCCGGCGCGACGGGCCTGGGCATCGCAGCGCCGGTTCAGCGCGACGCTGGGGACGGATCTGCTCTACGTCGCCGTCGCCGTCACGCACCCGCACGTGGCCATCGTCCGGCTCGCGCTGCCCGCTCACCGACGTCGACGATCAGTTCAGGGCGGTCCGCCGCAGCCTGCTGCTGGCGCTGGCGGTGGCGCTCGGCGCCGCCCTCGGCGCTCGCCTGGCTCTCGTCGGTCCTGCTGGCGCGGCGCGTGAACGCGATCGCGGCGGTGGCCCGGCGGTACGCGTCCGGCGACTTCTCGGCGCCGACCGGAGACGCGGGAGGCGACGAACTCGGCACCGTCGCGCGCGTCCTCGACGACACGGCCCGCGAACTGGGCCGGCGGATGACGGAACTCGCGCAGGACCGCGCCCGCACGGAAGCGATCCTGGCCGGCATGCTCGAAGGCGTGGTCGTGGTGAACGCCCAGGGCCGCGTCATCCTCGCCAACGAGGCCGCGCGCCGCATGGTGCAGCCGGACGGACTCGCGGCGGGCCAGCACTACGCCGAGGTGGTGCGCCACCCGGACGTCGGCGCGCTGGTCGGGCGCGCGCTCAACGGCCAGACACCCGACGGCACGGAGTTCTCCCCGCCCCGCGACCCGAACCGCACGATCGTCGCGCGCGCGGCGCCGGTCACCACCGAGGGCGCCCCGGGCGCGGTGCTCGTGCTCCACGACATCACGGACCTGCGCCACGCGGACCGGATGCGCCGCGACTTCGTGGCCAACGTCTCGCACGAGCTGCGCACGCCGCTCACGGCCATCCAGGGATACGTCGAGGCGCTGCAGGACGACGTGCCGCCCGAGGCCGAGGAGGCGGCGCGGTTCCTCGAGATCATCGCGCGGCAGGCGAACCGGATGGAGCGGCTCGTCAGGGACCTCCTGCGCCTGGCCCGCCTCGAGGCGCGGCCAGGAGCCGGTCGAACCGTCGCCGACCGACGTCGAGACGCTCTTCGCCGACGTGGTGACCGAGCTCGAAGGCGGCCCTCGAAGCCAAGGACCAGCGCGTCGTCATCGACGTCGGGCCGGCGGCGGCGACCCTGCTCGTCGACACGGCCAAGCTGCACGACGCGCTGCGCAATCTCGTCGAGAACGCGGTGGCGTACGCGCCGCCGTCCACGACCATCACGCTCGGCGTCGCGCCGCGACGGACGGCGCAGGTCGTCATCACGGTGGCCGACGAAGGGCCCGGCATTCCGGAGGTCGATCTCGCGCGGATCTTCGAGCGCTTCTACCGCGTCGACAAGGCGCGCTCGCGCGAATCCGGCGGGACCGGGCCTCGGCCTGTCCATCGTGAAGCACCTCGTCGAAATCCTGGGCGGCGACGTGAAGGCCGCGAACCGCCCCGCAGGCGGCGCGGTCTTCACCGTCACGCTCCCGGCGGCGTAGCGCCGGCAGGCCGTGACCGTTCGGCGGACCTTTCGGCTTGCCGCCGCTCGCGGCTTCGCCTACCCTATTGGCCATGCAGGACGTCCTCGCCATCATCCTCGGGGGCGGGCGCGGGAACCGGCTCTTCCCGCTCACGCTCATGCGCTCGAAGCCCGCGGTGCCGATCGGCGGCAAGTACCGGCTGATCGACATCCCCATCAGCAACTGCCTGCACGCCGGGCTGCGGCGGATGTTCATCCTCACGCAGTTCAACTCGGCCTCGCTCAACCGGCACATCTCGCAGACGTACCGGATGGACCTGTTCTCGGGCGGCTTCGTCGACATCCTGGCCGCCGAGCAGACGCCCGACAACCCGAACTGGTTCCAGGGCACGGCCGACGCCGTGCGCCAGGCGGCGCGCCACTTCGCCGGCTACCGCGCGGACTACTACCTCGTGCTCGCGGGCGATCACCTCTACCGGATGGACTTCGCGGAACTGATCGACTCGCACATCGATCGCAACGCCGACATCACGATCGCGGCGCAGCCGGTCGCCACCGACGTCGGCGTCGGAGATGGGCATCTTCCTGTTCGACCGGAAGGGCCAGATCGCCGGGTTCGAGGAGAAGCCCGACGCGGAGCGCCTCGCGCAGATCGGGCGCAGCATCCCGGACGGGTCGTCGTTCGCCGGGCACTCGGACGAGAAGCCCTTCGTCGCCTCGATGGGCATCTACGTGTTCTCGCGCGACGTGCTGCTCGACGTCCTCGCGCAGGGCCGACGCGACCGACTTCGGCCGCGAGATCATCCCCGCCGCCATCAGCACGCACCGCGTGAACGCCTTCCTCTACGACGGGTACTGGGCGGATGTCGGGACGGTGGAGTCGTTCTACGACGCCAACATGCTGCTGACGCGGGACCATCCGCCGTTCCGGTTCTACGACCCGAAGAAGCCGATCTTCACGCGGCCGCGCTTCCTCCCCGCCTCCCGCTTCATCGACAGCTCGCGTCAGCTACTCGATGGTCGCCGAAGGCTGCTACATCAACCGGTGCCGGGTGGAGACGTCGATTGTCGGCATCCGGGCGCGCATCGACGAGCGCGCCACCGTCAGGCGGTCCGTGCTCCTCGGCGCCGACTACTACGAGGTCGACGAGGACGCCGGGCGGCGACCGATCGGTGCCGCTCGGCGTCGGGCATGGACTCGACGCTCGACAAGGTGATCGTCGACAAGAACGCCCGGATCGGCCGAGGCGTGCGCCTGGTCAACGAGCGCGGCG
This sequence comes from uncultured Acidobacteriota bacterium, assembly GCA_963834645.1. Taxonomy (GTDB): domain Bacteria; phylum Acidobacteriota; class Vicinamibacteria; order Vicinamibacterales; family JAKQTR01; genus JAKQTR01. The sequence continues at coordinate 193,448 of CAWICP010000007.1, read as the reverse complement.
TGCAGGAGGCCGACGGCGAGAACTACTACATCCGCAGCGGCATCATCATCGTGCCGAAGGGCGCCGTGGTCCCCGACGGGACCATCGTCTAGGCATCAGCGGCGGCGGCCCGGTCAGCGGCCGAGCGCGCGCAGCGCCCGGGGCGGCACGAACCACCTCAGCCGGCCGCCTTCCGACGGAGGCAGCGTCTCGGTTTCGATGCAGCAGACCGCGCCCTTCTTGAACGCCAGCGGCTCCCGGGCCCCGATGAGCCTGGCGGCGATCTCGCCAATCGACGGCATGTGGCCGACCAGCGCCACCGACCGGTCGTGGCCGGTCCGCGCCAGCGCGGCCAGCAGCGCGTCGTAGCGGCCGCCCGGCCGAAGCGCGTCGACCGGGACCGGCGGCGCCGCGCACCCGACGCCGGACGCCAGGATTTCGGCGGTCTGCGCCGCGCGGACGAGCGGGCTCGTCAGCACCCGATCGAGGCGGACATCGAGCGCCCGCAGGCCGAGCACCTGCACGCGCAAGCGCTCGATCCCCTCGCTGGTGAGCGGACGGTCGTCGTCGTTGGGGAACTCGGGGCCCTGCTCGGCGGCAAGGCCGTGGCGCACCAGGTAGATGACATGCAAGGCCATCAGCGGTCCTCCGGAGTCCGACTCGGGGTGCGTGTGCGCGCCGCCGGCGGCGACGCGGGTGGTCCCGGCGGCGGCAGACCCACCAGGGTCTTCCGCACGCCCGCCGAACGCGCGAGCAGCGGGACGAGGCGCTCGCGCTCGGAGACGAACCGGCTGTGCAGCGCCCGGATGTCGTCGTCGATGCTGGTGACGAGCCTGTCGAGCCCGGCCCGCCGCGGCGCCGGCGCCTGCGCCATCACGTCGCGGACGAGCCCGCCGAGCACCTGCAGGTCGTGCAGCTCGCCGAGCAGGTTCTGCAGGCCCTTCAACCGCCGCATCGACCCGGACAGCCGGAACCGGCCCAGCCGCTCGGCCACCTCGAGCGCGTAGCGGAACTTCTTCAGCGCGATCCGCACGCCGTGCAGCGGGCCGGGGGCGAAGATCAGGCCGGCGCCGACGACGGCGTTCTGGAGCTCCGCCGCGCGCCGGCCCAGCCGCGCCGCGACGCGCCGCGCGCAGGCCAGGACGTCCGCGCGGGAGGCGCTCCGCCCGGCGAGCGCCAGCGTGCGCGCCGCCAGTCCGTTCACGTCGAGGCTCGCGAGGCGGTCGCGGGCGTCCCGGCCCGCCTCGGCCCGCGCGAGCGCCACGCTGCGCGCGGACGGCCGCCACCGCCACGGCGTGCGCCGGCGCGCGCGCGTCGATCGCCAGCAGCGTGTCCGGGCCACGTCCAGTTCCCGGCTGCGCCCGAGCAGCCGGGTCACCTGGCGGAACCCTCGTCGAAGCGCGCGGGCCTCCCGCGCGTCGGCCGCGCGCGCGACGGCCGGGACCAGCTCGCGAAGACGCCGGCTCGCCACTCTCGCCTGGTGGATGCCCTCGACCTCGTCGGCCAGGGCCAGCGGCCACTGGGCGAGCAGCGCGCGCACGGGCCGACGGGCGAGCGAACGAGGCTGGGCGAGCGCGCGCATAGGTAGATTGTATGCGGAGCACGCCCGCGGCGGATCCGGCTCATTGCCACCCGCCCGGTTCCTGTGCTAGCGTTTTTGCACATACTTCGATTCACCATCGGGCATCGCCGCACGCGGTGTCCCGTCAGCCGTTCGCCGACGTTCGGCGCAGTCGGGAGTGCGGAATGGCAGTTCCCACCAAGGCCGCGGGCGATGCGCTCATCCTGTCGCCCAGCGGCCCCCTGGTCGCCGGAGGGACGGCGGAAGAGTTCGAATCGAGCATCCAGGCGATCTACAAGTCCGGGTACCGCCATCTCGTGGCGGATCTGCGCGACGTCACCGTGGTCGACAGCGCGGGCATCCGGGCGCTGGTGCGCGGCCTGACGTCGTCTCAGCGCCTGGGCGGCAGCTTCAAGCTGGTGGCGCCCTCCCCCGACGTGCTGGCGGTGCTGCACGTCGCCCAGCTCGACTCCGTGTTCGTCGTGCACGACCGCGTCGAGGCGGCCGTGACGAAGCGCCGCCGATGGCGCAGCGTGGGGCCCGTCATCGGCGGCGCCCTCATCGTGACCCTGCTGGCGGCCGCGGGCGCGTGGTGGCTGCCCGTCGCCCCGGACCGCGTGCAGGACGTGCTGTGGGGAGGCAGCGCCAGCGAGCCGGGCACGTCCCTCCCATGGTGGCAGCCCTTCGTCGAACTGGCCAAGCTCGTGCTCGCCACGGCGATCGGCGTCATCGTGACCGCGGTGCACCGGCGCTACCGGCGCGAGCGCCCGCAGACGCAGGCGATGGAGCAGGCGCAGGTGCTGCTCTGCGTGTCCGGCGCGCTGATGATGATCATCATCGGCGGCTCGGTCGCGAGGGCGTTCGGCATCGCCGGCGCGGCCAGCATCATCCGGTTCCGGACGCCGGTCGAGGATCCGAAGGACATCACGATCCTGTTCCTGCTGATGGGACTGGGCATGTCGGCGGGTGTCGGGCTGTTCGGCGTCGCGGGCCTCGGCACCGCGTTTCTCTGCCTCTGCCTCGTGCTGCTCAACCGCATCGGCGCCAAGAGGCCGCGCGCGATGATGGTCGAAGTGGAAGCCGAAGGGCGCGAGTTCCCGACGGCCCACGTCCAGAGCGTCTTCGCCCGCAACAAGGTGATCTTCGAACCGCGCGAGGTCTCCCAGGGCAAGGCGCTGTCGGTGCGGTACTACACGCTGCTCGACCCCGATCAGTCGCTCGAGAGCCTCAGCGAGCAGTTGATGGAGGGCGGGAAGGCGAGCGTCAAGTCGGTGTCCTGGGAGCTGCCCCGGAAGAGCGAGTAACGTCCGGGCCGATCCCGTCGCGGTGGAGGGCCACGCCCCATGCGTACCTCGTGCGCGATCGCCGGCGTCGTTGTCGCGGCTGCCCTGCTGGTGGTCCCGCAGGCGGCCGCCCGGACCGGGTCCCCCCAGGCGCCGGGGTCCGCCCCTCCGCCGGCGCCAGGCTCGTCGCTTCGCCTCGAGCCGATCCCCCCGGCCGCACCCGGGACGTCCCCTCAGGCGGTGACTGCGGAGAAGAACGGGTTTGTCTGGGACAACCGCCCGGGCATCCGCTACGGCGACTGGTTCACGCTCGATCTGCGCGCCCTGCTCGAGGGGGACGTGCGGTCCACCGATCCCGATCTCTCGGGCAGCGGCGTGACGTTCGAGTGGAGCCGCCGGCGAATCGGCGTCGAGGGAACCGTGACGAAGTACGTCGAGTACGAGATCGACTACGGGTTCGACGCAGCCGGTGAAGCGCGCGCGGAACTGCGCGACGCGTTCGTGAACGTGCGGCCCGCCGTGTTCGCCCGGGTCCAGGGCGGGAGATTCAAGATCCCCTTCGGCTACGAGCGGCTGACCGGGCCGCGGAACCTCGACTTCGTCTACCGGTCGCGCGTCAGCGATGCCCTCACGCCGGGACGGTCCGTCGGCGCCATGGCTGCACGGCCGGGTGTTCGGCCGCGTGCTCCAATACGGCGTCGGCCTCTTCAACGACGATGGGGAGGTGCCCCCCGGACTCGAGCCGGTGGAGCCGCTCCCGGACGAGCCGGCGCCGCAGGAGGGCCGGACGTGGGCCGCCCGCGCGACGGTGGCCCCGCTGCGCCTCACCTCCCTGCCGGGCAGGTACAACAATCTGGAGGTGGGCGGCGCCTTCACGTCCGGCACGGTCCCGGAAGGCCGGAACCACCTGCAGGGAGAAACGGTCTTCGGAGGATCGTTCTTCGATCGGCAGTACTACACGAACGGGCCGCGGAAGCGGTTCGGCCTCGAACTCAGCTGGGCGATAGGACCGGCCTCGATCGCCGCGGAGTACATCGTCGCGCAGGGAGGCCCGGGAGGGCCAGGGCGTCGGGGACGAAGGACAGGTCGACAACGACCTGCCCGAGATCGAGGGGCGCGGCTGGTACATCGCCGGCACGTGGGTGGTGACCGGCGAGAATCGTGACGGCGGCGTCAAGGTGAAGCGCCCGCTGCTGCAGGGCGGCTTCGGCGCCATCGAGGTGGCCGCGCGCTACGAGCACCTGCGCTTCGCCAGCGCCGGCTCGCCGCAGGAACCGCCATCGAGGAGCCCGCGGGCGGCGACCATCGCCGGCAACGCCGACCGCGCGTGGACACTCGGCGTGAACTGGTACGTGAATCGCTGGGTGAAGATCCGGTTCAACGCCATCAACGAGCGGCTCGACGACCCCGAGCTGGGGCCCGCGCCGGGTTACCCGTCGATGTGGACGATGGTGACGCAATTCGGCGTCGGTTTCTGACCGCGCCGCCCGGGCGCGGCCGTACGCCGTGCCGCTGCATCGTGAGGTGCTCCATGTTCAGCCGTCGATTCCTGGCCGGTGTGATGCTGATGACCGCCGTCTGCGCCGACGCGCGGGCGGCGGCCGCACAGACCGCCGACGATCTGTTCAGCGATCAGGCCGTGCAGCGGATCGACCTGTACGTCAACACGCGGGACTGGTACTGGCTCCAGACCCGTTTCGCCGCCAACGACTATTACCCGGCGAACATGAAGTGGAACGGCACCACCGTGACCAACGTCGCGCTCCGCGTGCGCGGCGCGGGGTCCCGTTCGGACGCGAAGCCCGCGTTGCGCGTCGACTTCAACCGGTATGCCACGGGGCGCACCTTCCTCGGGCTGACGTCGATGGCCCTCAACAACGGCGCCCAGGACGCGTCGGGCCTGCGGGAACTCCTGACCATGAAGACGTACCGCGCCATGGGCCTCCCGGCGCCGCGCATGGCGCCGGTGGCGCTCTACGTCAACAACGCGTACCTGGGGCTCTACACCGCGGTCGAGGAAGTCGACGAGGCGTTCCTCACGAGAGCGTTCGGCGAGAGCGCCGGCCACCTGTTCGAGTACCGGTGGTCGGACTTCTACCACTTCGAGTACCTCGGCAGCGCTCTGGAGCCGTATGCCGCGCTCTACGAGCCCAAGACGCGCGTCACCGAGTCGATGGGCGCCCTCTACCTGCCAGTCGAGGCCATGATCCGCGCCATGAACGACGCCTCCGACGACAGCTTCGTCGCGGCCGTGTCGGCATACACGAATCTCCCGGACTTCATGCGCCTGGTCGCGGTGCAGGCCGCCATCGGCGAGGCCGACGGCCTGCTCGGGAACTGGGGCGTCTCGAACCACTTCCTGTACCGCCCGGACCGGAGCACCCTGCACCGATTCATCCCGTGGGACGCGTCGAGTTCGCTGCGCGCCCTCGACTATCCCCTCCACGCCGGGCACGAGGAAAACGTGCTGATGCGCCGGGCGCTCAGAGTCCCCGCCCTGAAGGCGGCCTACTACAACACGCTGCTCGAAGCGGCCGCCCTGTTCGACCGGATCGACGGCCCCGCCGTGCCGGGGCAGCCTGCGCCGGGCTGGCTCGAGCGCGAGGCGGCGCGGCTTCGGGACCTTGTCCGGCCCGCGGCGTACGCGGACCGCGCCAGGCCGTACACGAACGAGGAGTTCGAGGCCGGAGCGGAGGAGGTGCTCGCCTTCGCGCGCATCCGGGGCGCGTTTGTCCGCTGGGAGGCGGCGCGGCGCTTCGCGCCGGGTGCGGGACCGATATACTGATCCCTGCCCATGCATCTGGCCGCCATCGATATCGGCACCAACTCGCTGCACATGATTCTCGTCCGCGTCGCGGCGGACGGCGCCTTCGAGGTGATCGGGCGCGAGAAGGACATGGTGCGCCTGGGCGCCGGGGGCCTCGAGGGCCGGCCGCTCGGCGAAGGCGCGATGACCGCCGCCCTGCAGACGCTCTCCCGGTTCAAGCGCCTGGCCGATTCGCGCCGGGTCGACGACATCGTGGCCGTGGCCACCAGCGCCGTGCGCGAGGCGCCCAACGGGGGCGACTTCCTCGCGGCCATCGCCGAGCAGACCGGGATCCAGGCCCGCGTCATCACGGGGGTCGAGGAGGCGGCGCTCATCCACCTGGCCGCCGTCCACGGCATCGACGTCGGCGCCGACAAGGTGGTGGTCGTCGACATCGGCGGCGGCAGCACCGAGATCACGCTCGGCACCGCGGCCGGGGTGCAGCTGGCGAAGAGCTTCCGGCTCGGTGTCATCCGCCTCGGCGAGCGCTTCGTGACCAGCGATCCGCTCTCGGGCGGCGACGAGCGCCGCATGGTGCGCCACATCCGCCGCGAACTCGGCGACTACCTCCGCGGCATCGCCAGGTCGGGCTACTCGCGCGTCATCGCGACCTCGGGCACCGCGCTCGCCCTGGGCTCCCTGGCGCTGCAGATGCCGGGCGACGTGCCGACGCACCATCGGCGCGTCGGCGTCAGCGCCGCTTCGCGACGTCCGGCGGCGGGTCGCGTCGCTCGGCCCTGGGCGAACGCCTCGATCTGCCGGGCCTCGACTCCCGCCGCGCCGACCTGATCGTGCCCGGCGCGATCCTGCTCGACACGATCCTCCGGCAGCTGGACGCGGAGGAGTTCACGCTGTGCGAGCTCTCCCTGCGCGAGGGCGCGGTGCTCGACTACATCCGCCGGAACCGCGTCCACATCGAGCGCGTCGAGCGCTACCCGGACGTCCGGCGCCTCAGCGTCGTCGAGCTCGCGCTGCGGTGCAACTACGCCGCCGACCACGCCCAGCAGGTCGCGCGCCTGGCGCTGGAGATCTTCGACGCGACGCGCCCGGTGCACGGGCTCGACGACCGCGCCCGCGAGTGGCTCGACTTCGCCGGCATCCTCCACGACGCCGGCGAGCACATCAGCTACGAGCGCCATCACCGCCACTCGTACTATCTCGTGAAGAACGGCGAGCTCCGCGGGTTCGAGCCGGACGAGATCGAGGTGATCGCGCTCGTCACGCGGTACCACCGCCGGGGCGCGCCGCGAAAGGGCCATGACGGCTTCTCGGCGCTGCCGCGGGCCGGCCGCAAGGCCGTCCGCTGGCTCTCGGCGATGCTGCGCGTGGCCGAGAGCCTCGACCGCAGCCGCGCGCAGATGGTCGAACGGGTCGAGTTGCGCCGCCGGGGCCGCCACTGGACGCTTCGGGTGGCCGGCCGCGGCGACATCGAACTGGAGCTCTGGGCCGCGCAGCGCAACATGCGGCCCCTCGAAGAGGAACTGGGCGCCCCGGTGAAGGTGGCGTCGGGGCGCGCGGCCGCGTAGGAGCCCACGCTATACTGGGCGCCGGGCGGAGGAGTGCGTCGTGACCCACAACAGCCTCGAAACCGTGCCGCACTCGTCCTCGCCGTGGTGGCCGCCATCGCCGCCTGCGCGCAGCCGACGACGGCTGCCGACCCGCCGGCGTTCGACGGCGGGCGCGCCATGGAGCATCTCCGGACGGTGGTCGGCTTCGGTCCCAGGCCCCCGGGCTCGGCCGCCGCCGAGGAGACCCGACGCTACGTCAAGGCGCAGATGGCCGCCATCGGCGTGCAGGCGGCCGAGCAGGCGTTCGAGGCGAAGACGCCGATCGGCCCGGTGAAGATGGTGAACGTGCGCGCCACGATTCCCGGCGCCAGGCCGGAGCGCATCATCATCGCCGGCCACTACGACACGAAGCTCTTCCGGCAGTTCCGGTTCGTCGGCGCCAACGACGCAGGGTCGAGCACGGCGTTCCTGATCGAGATGGCGCGGGTGCTCAAGGCCCGGAAGAACCCGTTCACCATCGAACTGCTCTTCATCGACGGCGAAGAGGCGTTCATCGACTGGTACCTCGGCGACGACCACACCTACGGCAGCCGGCACTACGTCCAGGAGGCGAAGCGCACCGGCGATCTCGCCCGCATCAAGGCGATGATCCTGGTGGACATGATCGGGGACCGCGATCTGGTGATCAAGCGCGAGCCGGCGTCGACGGCGTGGCTCACCGACATCATCTGGTCGACGGCCACGGGCGCTCGGCCACGGCTCCACCTTCGTGGCCGAGCCGTTCCCGGTCGAGGACGACCACGTCCCGTTCCTCAACGCGGGCGTGCCGGCGGTCGACCTCATCGATCTCGAGTACCCGCCGTGGCACACGGCGGAGGACACCCTCGACAAGGTGAGCGCGCGCAGCATGGAAGTGGTGGGCCGCGTCCTGACGGCCGCGCTGCCGAAGATCGAAAGCCGCCTGCTGGCGCCCGCCCGCTGACGAACCGGCCCGGTCCGGGGTGATCAGGCCCGGCCGTACCGCACGATGAGCACGGTCATGTCGTCGCTCTGCATCGCGCCGGCGGCGAAGGTCCTCGCCGACGCCAGCAGCGCTTCGCGCATGGCGGCCGGCGCGGCGCCGCGGTTGGCTTCCAGGCACGCGATCAGCCGTTCGTCGCCGTACTCCTCGCCGTCGGGGCTCTGCGCCTCCGAGATGCCGTCGCTGAAGATGACCAGCGTGTCGCCCGGCTCGAGCATCAGCTTCTCCTGGTCGTAGGAGGCGAAGTCGAACATGCCGAGGATCATGCCGCCGGTCTCCAGGCGCGACACGCCGCCGCGGCTGAGCAGCACCGGCGCGTTGTGCCCGCCGTTGCAGTAGACCAGCGACCCGTCCGCCGAGAGCACGCCGAAGAACATCGTGACGAACTTCGACTCGATGTTCCGCTGCTTCAGGCCGCGGTTGATCTTGGCGATCGTGCCCGCGGGGCCCGCCGCGATGTCCGCCTCGACGGTGAACATGCCCTGGACGGCCGCCGTGAGCAGCGCGGCCGGCGCGCCCTTCCCGGACACGTCGCCGAGCGCCACGCCGAAGCTGCCGCCCTCGAGCTCGAGGTAGTCGAAGAAGTCGCCCCCGATGGCGCGGCACGGCACGGTGGCGCCGGCCACGTCGCAGAACGCGCCCTCGTGCTCGGCGGGCGGCATCAGGGCCTGCTGGATTTCCGCGGCAATCCGCAGCTCCTGCTCGAGGCGGGCCTTCTCGCTCGCCTCGCGGTAGAGCCGGGCGTTCTCGATGGCGACGGCCGCCTCGCCGGCCAGCGTCTCGAGCGCGCCGCGCGTCGCCGGCGACTTGAGCACCCCGCCCTCGCGGCTGTCGAGGTACAGCACCCCGATGCGCGACTCGCCGCTGTACGCCTCGGCCTGATCGACGTACCGCACCAGCACGAGCGGCACGCACAGCACGTGCCGGATGCCGATCATCATCGTCGCCGTGTGGGCCTGCGCCAGCATGGCGTCCGCGAAATCGAGGAGGCGCGACTCGCCCGTCGCGAAGACTTCGTCCGGGATCTTGCGGGAGGTCTCGAACGTGCGGCCGGGCAGCGTGACGCGACCGCGCCCCCGCCCCATCTTGAAGTCGAGGGTGCCGTCGGTCCCGGCCAGCATGATGAACCCCCGCTCCGCCCCGGTCACGTCGATGGACGAGTCGATCACCATCGTCAACACGTCGTCGAGCACGCGGCCCGAGCCCAGCCGCCGCAGGCTCTCGAGCAGCGCGGCGATCTGCCGGAAGTCGCCGGAGAGCGGAACGCGAGCGCGTGCTCGAATCGGCGCCGGCCGCGAGAAACATGATCTCGCACTCGGTGCTGTTGCCGAGGCGGATCTGGTCGCGGTCGACCAGCACGTGCTCGGTCACCTTCTGGTCGTTCACGAAGGTGCCGAACCGCGAGCCCTTGTCGCGCAGCACGAACCCCCGCGCCTCGGACGTGATGTCCGCGTGGTCCCGCGAGACATCCGTGCCGTTGAGGCGCACCGTGCACTCGCTCCGCCGGCCGAGCGTGATGACGTCGCGGTCCAGTTCGATCCTGTCCTTCTTCCCGTCCGGGCGGGAAATCACGAGCCGCGGGGGAGTCATCATGTGCGCCTTCGCCTCAGGATGCGCCAGGCGAGAACGACGGCCGCCAGCGCGGCAACGGTGTACGACGCGAACGCGGGCACCTGGCCCGACGCCGCCTTGGCCATGAAGAGGCCGCCGGCGACCAGCACGAGCAGCGCGCTGACCGCCAGCCACAGCGGCTGCGCGGCCGCGCGGCGGGCCGGCGCCGGGCGCCCGGACGGGGGCGCCGAGGTCGACTGGCCGCAGCGGAAGCAGACAATCGCCCGGTCCGAAATCTCGGTACCGCAGTGTTGACAAATCACGCCCTGTGCTCCGAATGCTCGATTATATACTTGCGCGCATGATCCCCGTGCGGGATGTGATCCCGTCGCGAACCACCCCCGTCGTGACGCTGGCGCTGCTGGCCGCGATGGGGGCGGCGTGCGCCTGGCCCGCGGTGCGCGAGTGGTGGCTCCCGTGGGCCGCGCACGCGGTGGTGGTGTGGCTCGCCGGCGGGACCATCGAGGATCGCTTCGGACACGCCCGTTTCGCGGCGTTCGCCGCCGCGTGCGCCGCCGCCGCGTATGCCGCGCCCCTCGCCGCCGGCCGCGATGGCGGCCTGCTCTGGGCCGCGTGCGGCGCGGTGGCCGGCCTCGTCGCGGCCTACCTCGTGATGTTCCCGCGGGCGCGCATCCTGACGCTCGTCCCGGTCGTCATCGGCGTCGAGGTGACGGACGTCCCGGCATGGGCGGTGTTCGGACTCTGGGCCATGCTGCAGGGAGCCGGCGCATGGTCCCTGCTGGCGTGGACGGCGCCTGCAGACGCCGTCGGGATGGCGACGAGCGTCGCGGCAGGCGCCGCGGCGGGCACCCTGGGCGGGCTGCTGCTCCCCCGGCCCGAGCGGATGCGCGTCGAGTGGTGGGACAGGTTCTCTAGATGAACTCCCGCCACGTGAAGAAGAGCGCGGCGCCCCAGCCCTGGAGCAGGGCGAAGGCCGTGAGCCAGGCGGCTCGGTGGCGGGCGGGGATCACCGCGGCGAGCCAGATGAACGCCGGGAACATCGCCGCGGTCACGCGCCCGATCGAGAGCAGGCCGCCACTGGTGAGCGGCGGGATCAGGTTGACGGCCAGGAACGCGCCGTAGGGCACGCCGAAGCGCCGCGTCACCGGCCAGATCGCCGCCAGGGCGCCGGCCACCGCCACGAAGTTGACGGCATCAATCGGCTGCGAGCGCGCGTAGCCGTACAGCCCGCCCCGCCCCAGCTCCTGGAACGGGCCCTGCGACACCCACGTGCCGAAGGTGCGGCCCCAGGCCGCGTGGGCCTCCAGCCAGGCCAGCGGCCGCCCGGTCAGCGTATAGATGAACGCGGAGAACACGACGACGCCCACGACGGCCGCCGACGCCGCCGCCATCGCCGGCAGGGACGCGCGAAGCGCGCGGAGGAGCCGTGCGCCGATGCCGCTCCCCTCGTCGCGCCAGGCCGCCACCGACGCCGGCCACAGCGCCACGAGCGCGATCGGCACGGCGAGCAGGAACCCGTTGGGCCGCGCGAACCCGCACACCAGCGCGAACGCCGCCGTGCGGACGTACTCGCCCCGGCCGACGTGATAGAAGGCGCCTGCCGCGCAGAGCAGGAAGATCGCTTCCGTGTACACCGCGCTGTAGAAGACGGCGAACGGGTACGCCGCCAGCAGCGCCACGGCCCACGACGCCCGGTCGGCGTCGCCCAGGGCGGATCTCGCGAGACGGTGGACGTAGACAAAGGCCCACAGGCACGCCGCCAGCACCGCGAACTGGCCGGCCCAGAGCGGATGCCCTCCGATGAAGCGCCCGCCGAACCGCATCACCATCGGCAGCGCCGGCATGAACGCGATGTTCTGCTGGCCCGCGATCGCGGGGTCCCACGCGTACCCGTCCACCGCGATCCCGAGATACCAGCCCGCGTCGTAGCGGGCCGGCAGATCGAGGAACTCGTTCTTGTACAGCCTGAAGGGCGCGCCGCCGTCCCGGTAGCCGAACGTCCCCACGGCCAGGAACCCGACCAGCAGCACCGCCAGCCTCGATGCCGCCCACACCGGCATCACCGCGCGCACGCTCTCCGTGCCCCACCAGCGCCCGAGCATCCGCCACGCCCGCAGGAAGACCGGCTGATCACGCCTGATGGCGTGACGAACCAGCAGGATGACGAGCGCCGCCAGCAGGATGCGCGAGCCGGAGGTGACCGACACGCGGGCGCCGAAGACGTGCAGGCGGAACCCGCCGAACCCCGCCACGAGCAACGCGAGCGCCGCCACCGCCACGGCGATCGCGTCGGCGGCCCGGGCCCAGCGAGGCAGCGGGCCTCCTGTGTCGCGAGGGGGTGGCGGGTGGGCATCCATGGGGTGTGAACCGCCGGGGAGTATAACACCGGGGCCGGACGCGCACCCGGCGGCAGCTTTCCGATACGATGGAGGAGACTGGCACCTTTTCGACAGGATTTCGCATGAACAACCGCCTCGCTGCCGTCTGCACGGCCGCCCTGCTCGCCGCCGCGCCCGCGTATGGGCAGCCCGCGCCGGCAACCTCCGCCGCGGCCGGGCCGCATCATCGCCTCGACATCCGCCTCGACCCGGCGGGCCATCGTCTGGTCGCGACCGACGAGGTGACATGGCCGAATGCCTCCGTGTCCGGCCGCCGCACGTTCGTGCTCAACGCCGCGCTGACGATCACGCGCGCCGATCCGCCCGTCGAGGAAGTGCCCCTCGCCGGGGCGCTCGCCGAACTCGGGATCGCGGGCGGCTCCCGCGTCCCCCTCAAGGCGTACCGCATCGTTCCGGCCGGCGAACCGACGTCGCTCGCGCTCGCCTACGAGGGTGTCATCAACACGCCGCTCTCGGACCCGAAGGAGGAGTACACGCGCGGGTTCCGCGACACAACCGGCCTCATCGGCCCGGAGGGCGTCTACCTGGCCGGATCGACCGTGTGGCACGCGCGATTCGGCCCCGAGCTGGTGACGTTCGACGCTGGCGGCGGCCGCGCCGGCCACCTGGCACGTCATCAGCCAGGGAAACGGCACATCCCGCGGAGCCGACGGCAAGGCCCGCTGGGCTTCGGGCGGGCCGATGGACGAGATCTACGTCGTCGGCGGCCCGCTGCACCAGTTCAAGGACAGCGCCGGGGCCATCGAGACGCTGGTGTACCTCCACGAACAGGACGCGGCGCTCGCCGGGAAGTACCTGGCGGCGACGGCCCAGTACCTCGAAATGTACCGGAGCCTCATCGGCCCGTATCCGTACGGCAAGTTCGCGCTGGTCGAGAACTTCTGGGAGACGGGGTACGGGATGCCGACCTTCACGCTGCTCGGCCCGCAGGTCATCCGCTTCCCCTTCATCATCAACTCGTCGTACCCGCACGAGATCCTGCACAACTGGTGGGGCAACTCCGTGTTCGTGGACTACGGCACCGGGAACTGGTGCGAGGGGTTGACGGCGTACCTGGCCGATCACCTGATTCAGGAACAGCGCGGGGCGGCCGCCGAGTACCGCCGCTCGACGCTGCAGAAGTACCGCGACTACGTGCGCACGGCGCGTGACTTCCCCCTCGCCGAGTTCCGCGAGCGCTCCAGCGCGGCCACCGAGGCGGTCGGGTACGGCAAGGCGCTCATGGGCTATCACGCCCTCAGGCTTCACATCGGCGACGACGCGTTCCGCGCGGCCTTCGCGCGGTTCTACCGCGACTTCAAGGGCAGGCGCGCGACGTTCCGCGACATTCAGCGCGCGGCCGAGGCGGCGAGCGGCAAGCCGCTCGGATGGATCTTCGACGACCTCCTCACGCGGCCGGGCGCGCCGGTCCTGGAGGTGAAGGCGGGATCGACCGCCGTCAGGCAGGACGGCGCGCGCTTCGTCGTCGACGGCGTGCTGCGCCAGGTGCAGGCGGGCGCGCCGTTCACGGCCGACGTTCCCGTCCTCGTCCAGACCGAGCGCGGCGTCACGGCCGCCACCGTGCGCCTCGACAAGGCCGAGCAGGCCTTCTCGGTCGCGGCCGACGGCCGGCCCCTCGCCCTCTTCGTCGATCCCCACTTCGACGTGTTCCGCCGCCTCGACCCGCGCGAGACGCCGCCCTCCATCGGCCAGATCTTCGGAGAGCCGGCGATCCTGGCCGTGCTGCCCGCCGGCGAGGGCGCACAGGCCGTCGCCGCGTATCGCGAACTGCTGAAGGGCTGGCAGAGCGACGCGCACCGGATCACGGTGGTCCTCGACAGCGAGCTGAAGGCCCTGCCAGCCGACCGCGCCGCGTGGATCATCGGGCGGACGAACCGCCTGGCCCCGGCCCTTTTCGGAGAGCGCCCCGGGCTGCGCGTGGACGCCGCGGGCGTCGACATCGACGGCGAGACGATGCCGCTCGCGGGCCACACGCTCATCGCCACGTTCCGCCACCCGGCCAACGTCGAGAAGGCCGTCGGCTGGATCGTCGCCGAACCTCTGGCGGCGCTGCCCGGCCTCGGCCGCAAGCTCCCCCACTACGGGAAGTACTCGTATCTCGGCTTCCAGGGCGAGGAACCCGTCAACATCATCAAGGGCCAGTGGCAGCAGTCCGACTCGCCGATGCGCGTGGATCTGCGGCCCGAGGGCCAGCGCGGCGTCGCGCTCGCCGCGCTGCCGCCGGACGGCCGCAAGGCGCTGGTGGCCCTGCCGCCCGTGTTCTCGCAGCAGGCGCTCGGCGAGCACGTGGCGTTTCTCGCGTCGCCCGAGCTTCGGGGGCGCGGCCTCGGCAGCCCGGGCCTCGACAAGGCGGCCCAGTACGTGGCGGACAGGTTCCGGGCGTACGGGCTGATGCCCGGCGGCGACGAGGGCACGTACTTCCAGCGCTTCACGGTGCCGAAGGGCGAAGGCGGCCGGCCCGTGGAGGCGGCCAACGTGATCGGGATCCTGCCGGGCGCGAACGACGCGTTCAAGGACCAGAGCGCCGTGCTCGGCGCGCACCTCGATCACCTCGGCACCGGATGGCCCGACGTGCACGCGGGCGACGAGGGCAAGGTGCACCCGGGCGCCGACGACAACGCGAGCGGCGTCGCGGTGATGCTCGAACTGGCCCGGGTCCTCGCGGCCGGCGGGCGGCCGCCGCGCACGGTGCTGTTCATCGCGTTCACGGGAGAAGAGGCCGGGCGGCTGGGATCGAAGCACTACGCGGCGCACCCGGTACGTCCACTGGCGCAGACCGAGGGCATGATCAACCTCGACACCGTGGGCCGTCTCGGCACGCAGAAAATCACGGCGCTTGGCACCGGCACCGCGACCGAGTGGCCGCACATCTTCCGCGGCGCCTCCTTTGTCACGGGCATCGAGAGCCGCAGCGTGCCCGAGTCGATCGAGTCGTCCGACCAGGTGAGCTTCACCGAGCGGAACGTGCCGGCCGTCCAGATCTTCACGGCGGCGCACGCCGACTACCACCGCCCGTCCGACACCGCCGACAAGATCGACGTGGCCGGCCTGTCGAAAGTCGCCACGTTCGTGAAGGAAGGCATCGTGTACCTGGCGGAGCGGCCGGAGCCGCTCACGAACACCATCAGGCCTGGCGCCGCGCCGACCAGCCTCAAGGCCGGGCCGCCTTCGCCGCCGGCTCCGGGCGCTGCGCCAGCTCCGTCGGCGGCTTCGGCGGGCCAGGGCCGGCGGGTGTCGTTCGGCACGGTCCCGGACTTCGCCTATCCCGGCCCGGGCGTCAAGGTCACGCGGCGTCGTCCCCGACTCCCCGGCAGCCAAGGCGGGCATCCGCGAAGGCGACATCATCGTGCGCGTCGACGACGCCGGTCGTCGCGAACCTGCAGGGGTTCTCGAACCTGCTCCGCACGCTCGCGCCGGGACAGCGGGTGGCCGTGGTGATCCGGCGCGGCGCCGAGGACATCAAGATGGACGTGACGCTGGCGGAGCGCTGAGCCGGGCCGCGTCCGGAAGTACAATCATCGGTGGAGGAATGCGAATGACCCGAACGACCCTCACGGCCGCCCTCGTGGCCCTGGCGATGGCCGTCCCCGCGGCTGGGCTGGCGCAGGAATCGGCCTGGAAGCTGAAGATTGGCGACGCCGCCAGGCGCGACCGCGAGGCGACCGTCGTGCTCGACGGCATCACCGACACGGCGGCCGGGAAGATGCTCACCACGGGCGAGCTCGCCGCCAAACTCGACGACGTGCGCGTGCTGTTCATCGGCGAGAGCCACACCGACATCGCGTTCCACCGCGTCCAGCTGCAGGTCATCCGCGCGCTGCAGAAGCGCGGGCGCGAGGTCCTCATCGGCCTCGAGATGTATCCCTACACCGAGCAGGCGTCGCTCGACCTGTGGAACAGCGGGAAGGCCACCGAGGACGAGTTCGTCGCCAAGTCGAGCTGGTACAAGAACTGGGGCTATCACTGGCACTACTACCGCGACATCTTCCTGTTCGCGCGCGAGCACGGCCTCAGGATGTACGGCGTGAACACCCCGCGCGAGGTGGTGTCGGCGGTCCGCAAGAAGGGCCTCCAGAACCTGACACCGGAAGAGGCGTCCCGCATCCCGCCGAAGATCGACACCGCCAACGAAGACCACAAGACGCTCTTCCGCGCGTTCTTCGCCGGCGAGGAGAGCATGATGCACACGATGAGCACCCAGATGTTCGACGGCATGTTCGCCGCGCAGTGCACCTGGGACGCCTCGATGGGCTACAACGCCGTGCAGAACCTGACGAAGTTCGGCGGGCCGAAGGCCATCATGGTGGTGCTCATCGGATCCGGCCACGTGGCGTACAACCTCGGCGTCCAGCGCCAGGCCGCGCTGTGGTTCGACGGCAGGATGGCGTCGATCATCCCCGTCCCGGTCGCCGATGCCAAGGGCCGGCCTCAGACCGCGATCCAGGCCTCCTACGCCGACTACCTGTGGGGGCTGCCGCCCGAAAGCGACCCGCTCTACCCGTCGCTCGGCCTCTCGACGCGCGACGGCAAGGGCGAGTTCCCGCTCGAGGTCATCAACGTCCCGAAGGACACGGTGGCGAGCCGGGCGGGGTTCCAGGTCGGAGACGTGCTGCAGTCCATGGACGGCACGCCGCTCAAGGACCGCGAAACCCTCAACCGCCTCCTGTCGGAGAAACGCTGGGCAGATGACGCGGTGTTCGTCGTGTCGCGCGGCGGCGCGCCCGCGACGGTGACCGCCGTCTTCCGGCGGGAGACTCCGCCAGCCAGGTGAGGCGCCGAGGCGCCTGATCCATGTCGGACCTTTCCACCTCCGCCGTCCCGCCGCTGCCCGCCAGGCTGCCCGTCATCCCCCTGCGCGGCACGGTGGTCTTTCCGCTGACGCTCCAGCCGCTGGCCGTCAACCGGCCGGTGTCGGTCGACTCGGTGAACCGCGCGCTCGGAGGCGATCGCCTCGTGCTGCTGGTCCAGCAGGCCGGCGACACCGACGACCCCGGCCCCGACGCGATTCGCGGCGTGGGCACGGTCGGCGTCATCCGCCAGATGGCGAAAGGCCCGGCGGCGATCCAGATCGTCGTCGAAGGGCTGGTGCGCGCGCGGATCACGGACGTCTCACGGACGGGCAACGTGCTGGAGGCCTCGGCCGAGGTGCGCCCCGACGATGAGGCGCGCGAGCTGGAGGTGGAGGCGTACATCCAGCGCCTGCGCGAACTGAGCGATCGGGCCCTGGCGTTCACCACCGGCCTGCCCCAGGACCTCAAGGCCCTCGTGGCCGGCATCGATCAGCCGCTGCGGCTCTGCTACGTCATCGCCAGCATGCTGGACATGAAGGGCGACGACAAGCAGCAACTGCTCGAGGAAGAGCGGCTGGTGAAGAAGCTGCAGGCCGTCGCCAGGGCGCTCTCGCGCGAGGTGACGCTCCTCGAGCTGAAGGGCAAGATCGAGTCGGAAGCCCAGCAGGACATGAGCGAGGCGCAGCGGGAATACTACCTGCGCCAGCAGCTGAAGGCGATCCGCGAGGAACTCGGCGACACCGACGGCGCCGATTCGCGGGAACTCGCCGAACGCATCGAGCAGGCGCACCTGCCCGAGCACGTCCGCAAGGTGGCCGACCGCGAGGCGCGGCGCCTGGAGCGGACCACGCCCGCGTCGCCCGAATACCAGATGATCCGCACGTACCTCGACTGGCTGCTCGAGGTGCCGTGGACGCGTGTCGACCGACGATCGCCTCGACCTGGTCGAGGCGCGTCGCGTGCTCGACGAGGACCACTACGACCTGGATCGCGTCAAGGACCGGATTGTCGAGTACCTGGCGGTGCGGAAGCTCAAGGGCGACATGAAGGGGCCGATCCTCTGCTTCGTCGGCCCTCCCGGCGTCGGCAAGACCTCGCTCGGCCAGTCGATCGCCCGGTCGATGAACCGCAAGTTCGTGCGCATCGCCCTCGGCGGCGTGCGCGACGAGGCGGAGATTCGCGGGCACCGGCGCACCTACATCGGCGCGATCCCCGGGCGCATCGTCCAGGCCCTGAAGCAGGCCGGGGCCGTGAACCCGGTGGTGATGCTCGACGAGATCGACAAGGTGCAGCGCCGGCTACCAGGGCGACCCGGCGGCCGCGCTGCTCGAGGTGCTCGACCCGGCGCAGAATCACAACTTCCGCGATCACTATCTCGAGGTGCCGGTCGACCTCTCGCGCACGCTGTTCATCGCCAACGCGAACCAGCTCGGCACCGTGCATCGCGCCCTGCTCGACCGCATGGAGATCATCGAGCTCGCCGGGTATACCGACCTCGAGAAGCAGCAGATCGCGCGCCGGTTCCTCATCCCCCGCCAGATGGCCGAACACGGCCTGCCATCCGGCGCCGTCGACATCACCGCCGCCGCCCTCGGCCGCCTGATCGGCGAGTACACGCGGGAGGCCGGCGTCCGGAACCTCGAGCGCCAGCTCGGGACCATCGCGAGAAAAGTCGCCGCGCGGGTGGCGACCACCGTGGCCGACGCCGCGTCGCTCCCTCAGGATCAGGTCGTGGCCACCGTCGACGAAGGCGAGCTGCAGCCCTACCTCGGGCCGCCCCGGTTCCGCCGCGACGTCCAGTTCCGCACCTCGCGCCCGGGCGTGGCGACGGGCGTGGCCTGGACCGAGAGCGGCGGCGACGCGCTGTTTATCGAGGCCAGCCTGCTGCCGTCGGGCCACGGGCAGATCACGCTGACGGGCCATCTCGGCAACGTGATGCAGGAGTCGGCCAGGGCAGCCGTCAGCCACCTGCGATCGGCGGCGGCTGAACTGGGGCTGCCGGCGGACCTGTTCAAGAAGCACGACCTGCACGTGCACGTGCCGGCCGGGGCGATTCCCAAAGACGGCCCGTCGGCCGGCGTCACCATGGCCACCGCGATCCTGTCGGCCATCCGGAAGCAGCCCGTGCGGTCGGATGTCGCCATGACGGGCGAGATCACGCTGAGCGGAGCCGTGCTCCCCGTGGGCGGCATCCGCGAGAAGGTGCTGGCCGCCCGCCGCTACGGCATCACCACGTTCGTGCTGCCGGAGCGGAACGCCGTCGACATCCCCGAGCTGCCCGAGGAAGTGCGCGCGGACATGACGTTCGTGCCCGTCAGGACGATTGACGAGGTGCTGGCCCTGGCCCTTCCGCCGTCCGAGGCGCCGCCTTCGACCGCCGATGACGCCGCGCCGGCGGCACCCGCCGCGGACGCGTCCGAGTCACCCGGGGCCGGCGGTGACGAACCCGGCCCCGTCGCGCTGCGCGATCCTGGCGCGGCGCGGCCGTGACCGAAAGGGCCCACGCGCCGGCGCGCCCCCGCCGCGTGCTGGTCTTCTACATCTCCGGGCACGCGTTCGGCCATGCCTCCCGCTGCATCGAGATCATCAACGCCGTCCTGGCGGAGGACGCGGCCGCGGAGGTCGTGGTCCGGACCTCCGCCGCGAGGTGGCTGTTCGACCTCACCGTGAAGGGCCGCATCGAATTCCACGAGCGGGTCTGCGACACCGGCGTGATCCAGCGCGACAGCCTGCATCTTGACGAGCGGCGCACGATAGACGAGGCGGACCGGTTCATGGCGGCGCTCGACTCGATGGCCGAATCAGAAGCCGCCTTCCTCCGGCAGCGGGGCGCCACCGTGATCGCCGGCGACATCCCGCCGCTGGCGTTCCGAGCCGCCCACCTCGCCGGGCTGCCCGCCGTCGCGATCGGCAACTTCACGCTGGGACTGGATCTACGAGGGCTATCGCGGCGCGCTCGAAGGCCGGCCGGACCTCCTGCCGCGCATCCGCCGCGCGTACGGCCATGCCACATCTTTGCTCCGCCTGCCGATGTGGGGCGGTTTCGACGGGTGGCACTGCCCCATCATCGACGTCCCCTTCGTGGCGCGGCACTCGGCGCGCTCCGCCGGCGAGGTGCGGGAGCGGCTCGGGGTGCCGCCCGGTCACCGCGTCGCGCTCGCGTCGTTTGGAGGGCTCGGGATCACCGGGCTGCCGCTCGAGCCCCTGGCCCGGCTCGACGGCTGGAGTGTCGTGACCACGGCCCACGCCCTCGAGTCGGTCGGCCCGGTGCCGCCCGGCGTGCGCGTGATCGAAGACGCCGCCGTCTACGCATGGGCCTTCGCTACGAAGACCTCGTCCGTGCGGCCGACGTCGTGGTCACCAAGCCCGGATACGGCATCATCGCCGAGTGCATCGCCAACGACGCCGCCATCGTGTACACGGACCGCGGCCCCTTCAAAGAGTACGACGTGCTGGTGGAGGCGATGCCACAGGTACCTGCGGGCCCGCTTCATGCCGCGCGAGGATCTCTTTCTGGGCCGGTGGCAGGACCATCTCGACGCCGTGGCCGCCGGGCCGGCGCCCCCCGAACGCCCCCGCACCGACGGCGCCCTTGTCGCCGCCAGCCACCTCCTCGCCGCCTCCTGAGCGGGGCCAGGCCCCGATTCGCCGGGGCTAGTGGGCGAGACGACGCCAGGTGAGGACGAGGGCGGGCGGCACGTTGCGGACCACGAACTGAGACGTCGGCTCGCAGGCGAGCTGAGCGCTCAGCTGACGCCGGAACGCCACCGCCGGCGGAAGGCGGAACGTGTGGGCGTACTGGAACGTCGTGAAGGTCCCGCCCAGCCGAAGCACGCTCTGCACGCCGTCGATGATGAGCCTGGTGGTGGCGGCAGGCAGCACGGCGAAGGGCAGGCCGGACACGATGTGGTCCACGCCGGTCCAGCCGCGCTCGGCGGCCAGGAGCGGGAGCGTCTCCGCCGACGCGCACACGCAGTCGACCTCGGGCCATGCGCGCCGGATGCGCTCGACGAAGGTGCGGTCGGTGTCCACCGCCAGCAGCGTGCCGCTCTCGCCCGTCCTCGCGAGCAGTTCGCGCGTCACCACGCCAGTGCCGGGCCCGAGCTCGATCACGCGGGAGCCCGGCGTCACGTGCTGCGAGACTTTCCTGGCGAGCTGGACCGAGCTGGGTGCGATGGCGCCCACCGACCGCGGGTTCCGCATCAGCGCGCCGAGAAACACCAGGTGCTCGCGCCACTCCGAACTGGCCGTCCTGATCGCCTTCATCCTCATCGCCTCCAGCACACCGAGCATAGACGAGAACTGGCGGCCGGCGGTGCCAATCTGCACGCCACCGACCAGCGGCCGCACGGCCGCCACGACGTCGAGAGACACGCCTGTCAGGTCTCCAGTCGCTCGTACTGCCACGTCGCCGCGTCAATCAGCAGGTAGGACTGGCCGACCGGATCGAGCCCGATCGACCTGACGCCCTGCCGGACCTCGTCGCTGTACACGTGGTGATGACCCGACAGGTGCATCCGCGGCCGCAGCACCGCGAGCACCTCGTTGATGGGCGTCTTCCCCACGTCCTGCCGACGGCCGCGCACGTCCATGAAGAACGGCCGGGCGGCCTCGTGCGACAGGAACAGGTCGATCCCGCGCAGCCGCTTGCAGGCGTCCACCTCGATGCGCAGGAAATGGCGCCGCTTGTCGTCGCGCGCCAGCCGGGGGAACTCCCCCGCCGGCACCGGGCCGAGCCTCGGCCTGGGCAGGTCTCCCGGCAGGCGATCGTACCAGGTCGGCGCGAAGGTGCCGCCGAGGCCAACGACGGTGATCGAGCCGAGCTTCAGCGGCACACCGTTGGGGAGATGCCGCAGGTTGTGGATCCGCCGCTTGCCCTCGGCGAGTTCGGCGATGACTTCGAGGTTGTCGTTGTTGCCCTTGATCCAGTGCAGCAGGGCGGGCGGCGCTTCATAGGCGCCGCGCTCGTCACCGAGGTCGCCGACGCTCACCCACCACTCGACCTCGGGGTGGCGGGCCATGATCGTCCGGACCGACGTGAAGTCGCCGTGCACGTCCCCCAGGGCGCCGATCTTCATCCTCGTGTGGCGGGTCAGCGGATGGCGGCGGCCGCCGTCCCGGCGGGGACGAGCAGATCCTGCTTGTCCCAGATGAAATCCTGCTTGCTGTAGACCGCGAGTTCGTAGTCCTTGCCCATGAAGATGGCGGCCACCGGGCAGGCCTCCTCGCAGTATCCGCAGAAGATGCAGCGCGTCTTGTGGATCTGGTAGGTCTTCGCGTAGCGCGGTCCGGCGGCCACCGAGCCGTCGTTTTCCGCCGCCTCGAGGTAGATCGCGTCCGCCGGGCACGCCACCGAGCAGAGGCCGCAGGCCACGCACTTCTCCAGGCCGTGTTCATCGCGCATCAGCACCTGTTTCCCGCGGTACTTCGGGAAGACCGGCACCTTCTGCTCCGGGTAGTTGACCGTGATGGGCTTCTTGAAGATGTGCCGAAGCGTCGTGGCGAATCCGACGAGAAAGGGACGAATCATCCGGCATGCCTCCGCGCCGCCAGCGGCGCACAGAAGAAGGCCCCCACAGCCCTGGTGTCGAGCGCAGGGCCATCATAACACGTTCATCTTCAGCGGTTTGACAGGCTTCAAGACCCGCCGCTATAGTCAGGCCGTGGCCCAGTCCGGCACCAGCCTCACCGACCAGCAGCTCCTGTTTGTGACGCTCATTGTCCGCATCGCGGTCGTCTCGCTGCTGGCGGTCATGGTGGTCCGCTACCATCGCTTCCGCGACCTCCTCATCCACGAGCGCCGCGGCTGGCCGATGAAGTTCTTCTTCGCCTTCAGCTTCGGTCTGCTCCTGACCGCGGGGGTGGTGGCGCGCCTGCTGCTCGGCTACAAGGCCCTCGACATCACGCTCGAGGGCGCGTTCCTGGCCGGCCTCGTCACCGGTCCGTGGGGCGGCGCGCTGGTCGGGGCGATGCTGGGCACCCCCGCGCTCATCGCCCGGGAGTGGGCGGCGCTGCCCTTCGCGATCGGCTGCGGCTTCGCGGCCGGCGGCATCCGGGAGGCCTGCCCGAAAGAGGCCATCTGGCGCTTTTCGCCGTTCGTGCTGGGCGAGGTGCCCCGCTCGATCTGGCGGATCTTCCGGCGCTTCGCGATTGACTGGCAGATCGTGCTGCTGGCGGCGCCGATCGCCCTGCAGCTGCTGCAGCTGACGATTCACAACCGGTGGCCGACGCGTCTCTACGCGCTCGACCCCCGGAACCCGTTCCAGGCGGTGGTGGTGTACCTCGGCACGATCCTCTGCATCACGGCCCCGATCAAGATCTGGAACGACGCCCGCATCGAGCACCGGGTCCGGGAGCAGGAGAAGCTGCTGATGAAGGCCCGGATTGACGCCCTCACGAACCAGATCAACCCGCATTTCCTGTTCAACACCCTGGCGTCGATTTCGTCGCTGGTCCGCACGAAGCCCGAGACGGCGCGCAGGCTGATCCTGAAACTGTCGAACATGCTGCGGCGGCGGCTGCGGCACGACGAGCCCTTCGTCTCGCTCCGGGAGGAGCTGGCGTCGGTCGACGAGTACCTGGACATCGAGACCGTGCGGTTCGGTTCCCAGCTCACCATCGAGAAGGCGCTCAGCCCCGAGACGCTCGACGGCCTCGTGCCCACCATGATTCTCCAGCTCCTGGTCGAGAACGCCATCAAGCACGGCATCGCGCCGAAAGTGGGCGGCGGCCGCGTCATCCTGCGCAGCCGGCGCGAGAAGGGCCGGACCATCATCGAAGTGGAAGATAATGGTCTGGGTATGTCCGATGACCGGCTCGACCACGCCTTCGAGGAGGCCGCGGAGAACGGCGCCGGGATCGGCCTTCGCAACGTGGGCGAGCGCCTCCGCGTCATCTACGGCGACCTCGCCGGCCTGCAGCTGACAAGCGAGCCCGGCCGCGGCACGGTGGTGCGCATCGAAATCCCCGACCTCGGCGCGGGCGTCGGGGGCTCCTCGTGAGCCACGAACTCCGCGCGGTGGTCGCCGACGACGAGCAGCCCGCCCGCGAGGAACTGTGCTTCCTCCTCGGTCAGATCGAGGACGTCGCCGTCGTCGGCCAGGCCGACAACGGCGTCAGCGCCCTCGAGGTCATCAGCGCCGTCGAGCCCAACGTCGCGTTTCTCGACATCCAGATGCCGGGGCTCACCGGCTTCGAAGTGGCGAACCTGCTGCTCCAGAACGCGTCGCCGTCGCCGTGGGTGGTCTTCGTCACCGCCTACGACCAGTACGCCATCGAGGCGTTCGAGGTGAACGCGGTCGACTACCTGCTGAAGCCCGTCGAGCAGCGGCGCCTCGACCAGGCGGTGGAGCGGCTGCGCCGGCGCTTCTCCACGGGCCAGGCTCGCGACGAGCGGATTGACCACCTCGTCCGGCTGATGGCGGACCGGGGGCGCAGACGCGATCAGCTCGCCATCAAGGTCGGCGACCGTTTCCTGCTCGTCCAGGCCGATGACGTGATCCACGCATCCGTGGACGGGGATACAATTGAGGTGGCGACCGCCCAGGTGGCCGGAACGTCTAACTATCGGTACGCTCGACGAGTTGCAGGCCCGCCTCGATCCGGACCTGTTCTGGCGCGTCCACCGGTCGCATCTGGTGAACATCAACAAGATCAAGGAGATAGTCCCTTGGTTCAGCAGGAACTACATGCTCAGGATGAAGGACGCGAAAGGGACGGAGATCCCGGTGAGCCGCGCCCAGACCAAGCGGCTGAGGGATTATCTGAAGCTCTAGCGCCTCCGCCTGCCGCCCCGCTGCCGCGAACCTCGTCCGGGTCGCATCGCTGGGCCATTGTGCGCGCCGAACTGGTGGCGTGGGTCCGGACGCTCGGCTCGGCCGCGGTGTACGCCACGCTCATCGTCACCTTCGGGTTCCAGGTGGCGCGAGTCGAGGGCCAGAGCATGGCGCCGACGCTCCAGGACCAGGATCGCCTGATTGTCAACAAAGCGGTCTACAAGCTCAGCTCGCCGGCGCGGGGCGACATCGTGATGCTCTACTACCCCGTCAACCCGGACAAGTCGTTCGTGAAGCGGGTGATCGCCGAGGAAGGCGACATCGTGAAGATCACCGACGGCCGGGTCTTCGTCAACGATCTCCCGCTCGACGACAGCTACGTCCCGCCCGAGTACCGGAGCCACGACGACTGGGGGCCGCAGGTGATCACCGACGGCTACTACTTCGTCATGGGCGACCACCGGAACAACAGCTCCGACAGCCGCCACTGGGGCATGGTGCCGAAGCGCTACATCATCGGCCGCGTGCAGGTGCGGTGGTGGCCGATCCCGGAGGCGAGGCTCTTCTAGCGGGAGGCGGGCTCGCGGGCGTAGAGCTGCTCGATCACCGCCGCCCAGTGCTGCTCGACGATCTTCCGCCGGATCTTCAGCGTGGGCGTGAGCTCGCCGCCTTCGATCGTCATCTCCCTCGGCAGCAGGGCGAACTGCTTGATCTTCTCGAACTGGGCCAGGTTCACGTTGATGCCGTCGAGGATGGCCTGGTAAATCGCCTGGACGTCGGCGCGCGCCACCAGCCGCTCGCGCGAGCCTGATGCGGCGCCCGCCTCGCGCAGGTGCTCCTCCAGCGTCACGAAATCCGGAACGATGAGGGCGGCCGGGAACTTGCGCCGATCGCCGACGAGGACGGCCTCCGCCACCAGCGGGCTCTCCTTCAGCCGCAGCTCGATCGGCGCCGGCGCGATGTTCTTGCCGCCGGATGTGACGATGAGGTCCTTCTTGCGGTCGGTGATGGTCAGATACCCGTCGGCGTCGAGGTGCCCGATGTCGCCGGTGTGGAGCCACCCGCCGCGCAGCGCCGCCGCCGTCTCCTCGGGCCGGTTGAAGTAGCCCTGCATGATGTTCGGCCCGCGCGCGAGCACCTCGCCGTCGTCCCCGATCCTGACCTCGACGCCGGGGACCGCGATGCCGACCGTTCCCAGGCGGACTGCGCCCGGGGGATTGGCCGTGATGCCGGGGGAACTCTCCGTCAGGCCGTAGGCCTCGGTGATGGGCAACCCGACCGCGAAGAGGAACTCCCCGGTCGTGTGGGCCAGCGGCGCGCTTCCCGACACCATCAGCCGCAGCCGGCCTCCGACGCGCGCCCGGATCTTGCGCAGGACCAGCGCGTCGGCGAGCGGCCGCTGCATCGCCGCCCAGGAGCGGCGGACGCCGCCCGGCCAGACGCGCATCGGCCACCGCCGTCCCCACCCGCATCGCCCAGTGGAACAGGGCCTTCCGGGCAGCCGGGGCGCTGGCCACGGCGTCAATCACCGCGTGATGGAACTTCTCGAACACGCGCGGGACGCCGGTCATGACCGTGGGCCGCGCCCGCACGAGGTCTCTCGAGACGGTCTGCAGCGATTCGGCGAAGCTGACCCGGCAGCCGAGCAGCAGGAAGAGGTAGAGCGCCAGCCGCTCGAAGACGTGGCTGAGCGGCAGGAACGACAGCGGCTCGTCGTCCCCGCGGATCTGCACGACGGCGTTCACCGCCATCAGGTTCGACAGGATGTTCCGGTGCGTGAGCACGACGCCCTTCGGATGGCCCGTCGTTCCCGACGTGTAGATGATCGTGGCGATGTCGTCGGCCAGAGAGCCGCCTCGCCTGCTCTTCGTGCTGCCGCGCCAGCGACGCGTCCCCAGCCACCCGTGCGAGGCCCTCCGCCACGACCTCTCGCAGCGCGTGGACCTCCGGGGCGCCGGGCTGCCGTGCCGGGAGCGGTGCGGCTGGCGCGACGACGACCACGGCGGTCAGGGCGGGCAGTTCCGGCGCCAGCCCCAGGAGCTTGGCGAGCTGGATGTCGTCGGACACGACGACGAGCTTCACACCGGCGTCGTGGAGGATGAACTGCGTCTGCGTGGCCGACAGGGTCGGGTACACCGGAACGTTGACGGCCCCGGCCGTCAGGATGGCGAGGTCGGCAATCGACCACTCCGGGCGGCTCTCGCAGACCAGGCCCACGCGATCGCCGCGCTCGATGCCGAAGCGCTGCAGGCCGAGGCTGAGCGCCCGAACCTGGTCCACGAAGTCGCGCGTCGAAAAATCCTCGAAGCCGTCTCCGACGCAGCGCCGGAGAAGGACGGGCCGGTCGAACCGCTCCGCCAGGTAGAACGGCAGTTCGGCGAGCGTGGCGACCGGGGCGTGTGCGGGTTCAGGGACGTTCATGCGCGAAGAGTGTTTACCGTAGACCACTTTCCATCCAGCGTCAACGCCCGAATCAACCGGCCCCGCCCCTTCGACCGTCCGGAACGCCCGTCCGGTCAATATCCCGCCCGCTTGTCGACGATGTTCGCCACCGCTTCGCCTGCGAGAGAGCCGTCGCTCACCGGCCCCGCCGCCAGGTGCCGGAGCGGCCGCCCCGCTTCTCCATCAGCCGGATGTCGCCGATGACCACGGCGCGGTCGACCGCCTTGACCATGTCGTAGACGGTGAGCCCGGCGGCCGCCACGGCGGTGAGCGCCTCCATCTCGACCCCGGTCGGCCCCGTCGTGCGGACGCGCGCCTCGATCTGGTAGCCGCCGCGCTTCGGCGTGAGCGCGACATCGCAGTAACTCAGCGCCAGCGGGTGGCACAGCGGGATGATCTCGGCGGTCCGCTTCGCCGCCATGATGCCCGCGAGGCGCGCCGCCTGAAGCGGGTCGCCTTTCGCCATGCGCCCCGCCCGGATGAGCCGCATCGTCGGCATCGCGAGGTGCACGAAGCCCCTGGCGACGGCTTCCCGAGCCGTGTCGGGCTTCGCGCTGACGTCAACCATCCTGACGCGGCCGTCCGCGTCCAGGTGCGAGAGGACCGGGGCGGCCCCGGGCTGCGTCCTGCGTGGCCGTGCTGTCGTCATGGTCGCCTCGGACCTCCGGGTATGCGTGGCGGAGTCTGCCGGCCCTGCGGCCGGGGCCAGAGTCCCATGTTACTCGCGCACGACCGCGCTTGGACAGTTCCGGCAGATCGGGCGGCGGCGTGGACGGCTCTGGCCGGGGTCGTGTAAGATCCGCCGCTATGAAGCAGACCTCCGCGACCACCGAGCCGCGGGCGGCGGCCACGTGCCCTACGTGCCCGATTCGTCCGACCAGCGCGAATTCACGATGCGGGCCCTCATCCTGGGCCTCGTCATGTGCGTCGTCCTCGGCGCGGCCAACGCGTACCTGGGCCTGCGCGCCGGCATGACCATCGCCGCGACGTACCCGGCCGCCGTCATCGGGATGGCCGTGCTGCGCCTGTTCAGAGGATCGATCCTCGAGGAGAACTTCGCGCGGACCGTCGGGTCGATCGGCGAGTCGGTGGCCGCCGGCGCCATCTTCACGCTGCCGGCCTTCGTCATCCTGAACTTCTGGAAGTTCGACCGCGAGCACATGGCCGAGGAGTACCTGATGTCGGCCGCGCTCATGATGCTCGGCGGCACGCTGGGCATCATGTTCGTCACCATCCTCAGGCGCGTGATGGTCGAGGACCACACGCTGCCCTTCCCCGAGTCGGTGGCCGCGTCGGAGATCCACAAGGCCGGCCAGAAGGGCTCGGAGGCCGCGCTGCAGCTGTTCCGCGCGATGGGCGTGGGGGCGGTGATCAAGCTGCTGGACGGGTTCGGGGTCTTCCGCGCCGCGAACGAGGTGGCCATCAGGGTCGGCGTGGTGAAGCAGAGCTTCGTCAAGCTGGGGATCGGCGACACCGTGCCCAAGGTGACCACCGGCGGCGTGACGCACTTCTCGGCCCCGGACATCACGCCTGCCTACTTCGGCGTGGGCTACATCATCGGCCCCGAGCTCGGGTCGCTGAACTTCGCCGGCGGCCTCTTCGCCTGGGGCCTGTTCGTCCCGACGCTCATCTACTTCCTCGGGCCGTCGCTCATCGACCAGTACCTGGCCGCCCACGGCGGCGAAGAGGCGGCGTGGGGCGCGATGGTGCTCGACCTCTGGAAGTTCATCGTGCGGCCGATTGCCGTCGGCGGCATGCTGGTGGGCGCCTGCTACACCCTGTTCAAGATGCGCAAGAACCTCATCGGCGGCGTCAAGCGCGGCATCGAGGACGTCCGGAAGTCGGCCACGGCGGCGGCCGCCACCAAGCGCACCGAGCAGGACCTCAGCTTGAAGGTGGTCGGCCTCGGCATCCTGGTGATCCTCGTGCTGATGACGCTGCTCTACCTCGGGTTCACCAACGCCATCGGTCCGGCCATCGTCGCGGCGCTGGTCATCCTGGTGACGGGCTTCTTCTTCGCCGCCGTGTCGGGCAACCTGGTCGGCATGATCGGGTCGTCGAACAACCCGCTCTCGGGCCTGACGCTGACCACGACCATCATCGCGGCGCTGACCATGGTGATTGTCGGCATGAAGGGCGTCGAGGGCGTCATGGCCGTGCTCGGCGTCGCGGCCGTGGGCTGCGTCTCGGCGGCGGTGGCCGGCGAGATGCTGCAGGATCTCAAGGTCGGGCACATCCTGGGCGGCACGCCCTGGAAGATGCAGGTCGGCGACATCATCGGCGTCATTGTCGCCAGCCTGGTGATGTTCTTCCCGCTCTACATGATGCACACCGCCGACGTGGCGCAGTTCGGCGACGCGGGCGGCTTCGGCGGCAAGACGTACCCGGCCCCGCAGGCCGGCCTCATGGCGGCGCTCTCGCAGGGCATCGTGGCCGGCGAGATGGCCTGGCCGCTGGTCGTGGTCGGCATCGCGATGGGCATCGCGCTGATTCTCGTGAAGGTGAAGAGCCCGATGCTCTTCTCGGTGGGCATGTATCTGCCCCTCGGGACGACGTTCGCGATCTTCTGCGGCGGCATGGTGCGGGGCATCGTCGACCGGATCCGCGACAAGCGCGGCTACAACGCGGCGCAGAAGGCCCGCGTCGAGAACGCCGGCGTGCTGGCCGCATCGGGGCTGATCGCCGGCGAGGCGCTCGTCGGCCTGTTCATCGCGGCGGTGGTCGGCATCCGCGCGAGCCACACGTTCTGGACCGTGTCCGGCTTCGCGGGCATCGCGCCGTGGCTGGCGCTGCCGGTGGCGGCCTTCATCGTGTGGTACCTGATTGCCGTGCCGCTGCGGAAAGCCGGCGCCGCCGACGAGCCCGCGCCGCCGACGGCGGTCATGTAGGGACTAGGGACTCGGGACGCTGGGCGCTAGTCGGACTGGCGGACTGATCGCCGCGTCAGGCTG
Source organism: uncultured Acidobacteriota bacterium (assembly GCA_963834645.1). GTDB lineage: Bacteria > Acidobacteriota > Vicinamibacteria > Vicinamibacterales > JAKQTR01 > JAKQTR01. Next base: position 163,361 of record CAWICP010000007.1, on the reverse strand, counting down.
CGACGCAGTGCACGCTGTCGCACGTCGCCGATCCTGTCACCAGCCCCAGCGCCCAGCCCCTAGTCCCTGATCCGCCGTCAGGGGACGATCCGAAACGGCGCCAGCGTCACCACCTGCTCGCCGCCGCGCCTGGAGGCGATGCGCAGCACGTAGTCGCCCGCCGCGAGCGGCGCGAGCGCGAGTTCCGCGCGGGACCAGCGCACGAAGTCTTTCTCCACGACCGACGCGCCGACCGGCAGCGGCAGCACCTTGCCGCCGCGATCGAGCAGCTCGGCCGACACCTCGTCGGGCGCCATGGACGCCGATACCTGGACGACCAGGCGCTCGGTGCGCCGGAACCGGCGGTCGGCCGTCGGCAGCTCCTCGGAGTTCGGACCGCCGAGCCGGCGTCCGTAGGCGGGCTGGCCCATGACGAGGCCCGCGGTCCCGGGTGCCGCCGGCACCTCGAGGCGCGCGGTGTCGGTGGTGGGGATGCCGCTGCCCGCCGGCTTCGCGCGCACGCGGAGCGTGTAGGCGCCCGGATCGAGCCACACATCCTCGGCCGATCTCGGAAAGCGCGTCTGGAACCGGGTGGCGCCCGCCGGAATGGGGACCGTGTAGCGGACAATCGTGGCGCCGCCCTCGGTCGTGAGCGCGATGTCCGCCTCGCCGCCGTTCACCCACTCTTCGCCGCCTCGGGCCTTCGGGTCGACCTCCCCGAGGATCCAGAGCGCCGGCTCGGCACCCTGCGGCTGGCCCTTCACCGGCTCGCCCGCCGGCATCCACCACCCCGCGTTGACCGTCAGCCGGAACGCGGCGCCGGCCCGGATGCTCTCGAGCGAGGCCACGGCCTTGCCGACGGCAGCGGCCTCCGGGCTGGCCGCGGGCGCCGACTCCGCGAGCGCCGCGCGCTTGGCCACTTCTTCCGCCGTGGGCGCCTGGTAGCCCTTGCGCGCGCGCACGTCGATGCCGGGCCGTTTGACGCGCACCCGGATGGTCCGGTAGCGGCCGTCGGCCTTCGCGTTCGTGGAGGAGTACCCCAGGAGATAGTACGAGGAGAGGTCCGAGACGACGCGCTGGAGTCCCGCGTTGATGTCGTTCGAGTCCATGACGGCGATGCCGTCCGTGTCGAGCGCCGCCGTCTTGAGCGTCTCGTGGCGCTGGCGGAGCATGGCGAAATCGACGTCGATCGGGGCCGGCGGGTTCGGCCCGATGTCGGTGTCGAACACCACGAGGCCGCGCGGCTCGATGGGGTAGAAGCTCGCGTTCGACCGGTTGGCCACCCGCAGGATGTCGAGGTAGCGGCGCGCGTTGTCGATCGACGCGAGCGCGACCCGATCCTGGTCGCACCGCGACGTGTCGGCGCCCGCGTAGTTCCGCGGATCGGACGTCGTGATCCGTCCGTCGGGCCCCACGAACACGCCGGGCCGCCTCGGGGTGCCGCTTTCCGCCAGCGCGCGGTTCGGCCGGAACAGCAGCCAGCCTTCGCTGACGAGCAGGATGCCCTTCCGTTCCTCCCGGAGCCCGCCGAGGTAGAACACCAGCTCTTCGAGGGCGTCGATGGTGGCCTTCTCGCGGCGGCGCTGGATCATCTCTTCCGCCACCACGGAGGTCGATCGCCCGCTCCCGACCTCAGGCGGATAGCACTGCTGGTACATCTGATCGATCGGGTCCTTCTTGATGAGCTCGCCGCGCTGGCCCCAGAAGCCGGCGCGATCGATGAGGTCCGCGATCTTGTCGGTCCGCCTGGTGAACGTGATGTCGCTGGCGGCCATGTCCGGCGTCATCAGGGCGATGAGATCGTCGGGGCCCGCCAGCCGGTTCAGCATGTTGATGAGCGGGCGCCTCACGTTGACGGCCGATCCCTGGCCGACATGGTAGGTGTCGAGAAACAGCACGAACACCCGCGCCCGCGGGTCGGCGACCATCTCTCTCGACTCGCGCACCGTTCGCGGCTCGACCCGGGAGATCGGGTCGCCGCCGGTCTGGATCTTCACGAACTCGAACGTCTCGACTTTCTGCGGATCGCCGTCCTCGGCGATCTCGAAGTCCTCCGCCTTGAGATCCTGTACCGGCACGCCGTCCTTCGTCGCGAAGACGTCGACCCGGACGAAGTTCGCGCCGCCCCGGAACACCGGGCGCTGCTCCTGTCCGGCCTGTCCGGCCGTGCCCTGCGGCGGGGCGCCCTGCGGCGGCGCGGCTCCCGACTGGGCACGCACCACCTGCGAGGCGCCAAGCGCGAGAGCGATGAGCAGGCAGACGACGACATTCGACGCGGCGGGGGCCGGGCGCCTGAACCGGCGCTTGAACGCCCTGATGATGGTCGCGGCGAAGAGCACGATGAGGCCCAGCAGCCCGATGACCACGACGAGCGCCGCCACCGGGTACTTGAGCGTGACGAGCCCCAGCCCGACGACGAGCGCGTCCTCTCCCAGACTGAGCAGCCAGTTGCTGAAGGGTTCCGGGCTCGCGTTGGCCGCCACGCGCGTGCCGGCCTTGGTGACGTGTGTCGTGCCGGCCACGGCGCCGCCGACAAGCGCCGTCAGCGCCGTGACGGCCGGCGACGCCTCGCCGAGTGTCGTGATCGCGATCAGCGCCCCTCCGAGGGGGCGGATGAACGTGTGCAGGGTGTCCCAGATGGTGTCGACCCAGGGGATCTTGTCGGCGAGAAACTCGACCACGTAAAGGGCAAGCGCGGTGTAGATCACCCAGTCGTGGTCGAACGCCTTGAACTGCGGCGGCAGGGCGACCCACCCGAAGCGGGAGGCCAGCCCGAGCAGCGCGACGGTGGCATAGAGGTTGATGCCCGCCGCGAACGAGAACCCCAGCGTGCGCCCCAGTCCGGCGAGAAGCTCCATGCTCGCATCATAAGTGAAAAGGCCCGCCCCGGTCATGCCGGAGCGGGCCTTGCGTCGAGCGGTTGAAATCCGGTGGCTAGGAAGCCTTGGCCCGCTTCACCACCGGAAGCTTGATCGGCACTTTGGCCGCCTTGGCCTTCTCGATGTTGCGGCTGCGCGCGGCGATGCACTTGGAGAGCGCCTGGTCGAGGATCCCCTCCACCGACGTCGCGACGCGGCTGGTGACCTCGGCAACCTCGGTGATGATGAGGAACCGCGCGCGATCGAGCATGCGCTTCTCGCGGAACGACAGGCTCTTCGACTTGCTGAGCAGCGTCAGGCTCTTCAGCACGTCGGCCACGTCGTAAATCGAACCCGTCCGCATCTTCTCGGAGTTGTCCTTGAAGCGGCCTTTCCAGTTCTGCTGGCTGTCGATTTTGCCGTCGCCGAGCAGTTTGAAGAGCCTGTCCACTTCCCCGTCGTCAATCGCCCGGCGAAGCCCCACACCGTCCACGTTCGCCACGGGCACGAGTACGGTCGTGTCGTTGGCGGCGATGCGAAGGTGGTAAAACCCGCAGGTGGTCCCGAGGATGGTCTTCTCTTCGATGCGCTCGACAATGCCAAGCCCGTGATTAGGGTAGATGACCTTGTCACCGATCTGGAATGTCACTGAGGTCTCCTCACTTTCTCGTGGTGTGAACGAAAGGTCGGAGGGCCGGAGGCACCTACAACACCGCTATTGTAGCCGTAATTTCTGGACAAATCAATCGAAATCCCGCGTGTTTCTTCCATGTTTCGCTTTGTGTTCGCCTGCGCCAGTCACCCTGCTGACGCCGGCGATGAGCGCGCGTGCGACGCGGCCGGGCCGCCGGACACACGCCAAGTTCTTGCACAGTCAGAGCTTGTACGGCGGCTCCCCCGGGGAGCCTCACCTGTGCGCCGGCGGTCGTACCCGCCGCGCCTCGCCGGTAAACAGACTTCGGCGGTTCGAAGTAGAGTGCTCCAGAGCTACGTTCCCCCTCGAGGGCGTCACTATGCGTGTGAGCGGGTCGCGATGGGCCGGTGGGTTGATCTGCCTGGCCGTTCTCCTGACTGGGACACCAGCGTACGCCACCGACGGGCTGGTCATCGACGAACGGACCGGCCAGCCCATGGCGAAGGTCGAGGTGACGATTCTGGGCCGGCCGGGCGCCGTCTATACGGACGCCGCGGGCCGCTTCTCGTGGAAGCCCGACCTGACGCCGCCCTTCGAGGTGCTGGTCATCCTGCCCGGGGAGCGGTTCACGAAGCCGGTCCTGGTCGAATCGATCCCGGCCGACGGTCCCCTCGAGATCCGGATCTCGCCGCTCGTGGACGAAACCGTCACCGTCACGGCCGGCACGGCCCCGGACATCGAGGCGACGATGGCCAACGCCACGACGCTGCTGCCGGCGCAGGAGATCCAGACCCGCCAGCCGGCCAACCTGGCGCAGGCGCTCGAAACCGTCGCGGGCGTGTCGACCGTGTCGGAGGGCCACGCCGCCGTGCCCGCGATCCGGGGGCTGGCACGAGGGCGGACGCTCATCCTGCTCGACGGCGCCCGCGTCACCAGCGACCGGCGCGTCGGTCCGAGCGCGACGTTCCTCGACCCGTTCGTCCTCGACGGCATCGAGATCGCGCGCGGCCCCGGTTCGGTGGCCTACGGGTCGGACGCCTTCGGCGGCGTGATCTACGCCCGCACGCGGCGCATCGACCCCGCCGCCCCGCTGGCCGGGCGCGTCGTCGGCGCACTGGGGGCCGGCACCCCGCAGGGCCGCATCGGCGCCGAGATCTCGAAAGGCCTGGGCAAGGGCGGCGTCGCGCTCCAGGCCCACTACCGCGACTTCGACGACTACCGGAGCCCGCAGGGCGTGGTGTTCAATTCCGGCGCCACCGACCAGGGGTTCCTCGCGAGAGGTGAATACCAGCTCGGAAGCGGGTTGTTCGGCGCGAGCTGGCAGAGCGACTTCGGCCGCGACATCGACCGGCCGCGGAACAACTCCAGGACGATCCGGTTCTACTACCCCATCGAGGACTCGCATCGGCTCACGACGTCGTACGAACTGCGGCAGGTGGGCGGGTTCGAGCGCCTGACCGTCAACGCGTTCGCCGGCAGCTACCGGCAGGTGACCGACCAGGATCGCTTCGCGACCGCCACCCGCGGCCGCGAGCTCGAGCGGGCCGATTACGACGCCGACGACTTCCAGGTCCGCGCCTCCGGCGAACGTCTCTTCGCGAGGTCCCGCTTCGAGGCGGGCGTCGACGTGAATGGGCGCTTCAACGTCCACGCCACCGATTCGTTCACGAAGTACGCGCTCGACGGCAGCGTGGCGAGCGAGGTTTCCAGCGTGTCGATCGAAGAGGCTCGCCGGAACGGCTCGGGCGTCTACGCCACCATCGAGACCGCCCTCCACGCGAAAGCGACCGTCGCCGCCGGCGTCCGCGGCGATTACGTGACCAGCCACAACCGCGGCGGGTACTTCGGCGATCACGCCACGTCGAACGGCGCCGTGTCGGGCAGTGGATCGCTGACCGTCGGGCCGTGGGCCGGCGTGTCGTTCGTGGCGCAGGCCGGCAGCGGGTTCCGCGACCCCACCGTGTCGGATCGCTACTATCGTGGACCGACCGGCCGGGGATTCATCACCGGGAACCCCGACCTGAAGCCCGAGCGGAGCGTGCAGGCCGACCTGGGGCTGCGCTACACCGCCCGCGCGCCTCAGGCTGGGCGTCTTCGCCTTCCAGTACAACATCACCGACCTCATCGAGCGCTACCAGACCGAGCCCGACTACTTCTACTTCCGCAATCGAGGCGAGGCCCGCATCCGCGGCGTGGAGTTCGAGGTGCAGGCGCAGCTTCCGTGGCAGCTCGCGCTCGATTCCACGGCGACCGTGACGCGCGGGGTGGCGCTCGACGATGACAAGGCGCTGGACGACATGCCGCCAGTCAGCTTCTCGCTCGGGCTGCGGAGGCCGGTCGGCTCGAAGGCCTTCGTCCAGGTCCGGGGCGCGTTCTATGCCTCCGACGAGCGGCCCGGGCCGACGGAGGTCCGCATGCCGGGCTACAGCGTCGTGGACGCCATCGCCAGCGCCACCGTGGCGAAGTGGATGGATCTGAATCTGACCGTCCGCAACATGTTCGATTTCACGTATCCGGTGAGCCCCGACGCGCGGGCGGTGTCGGCGCCGGGCGTGAGCGCGCTGCTCACGGCGAACCTCCGGTTCTGAGGGCCGGCGGCGGCGGGGCGAGGCCGAACCCGCGTGTTATACTCGGCATTCGACTGCCTCGCGCTCACCCAGCCGTGCCGGAGTGGCGAAATTGGCAGACGCGCGGGACTCAAAATCCCGTGGGGTTCACCCCCCGTGTGGGTTCGATTCCCTCCTCCGGCACCAATCGTTTCAATAAGTTACAGCTATTCTGGAAAACGGGGTCTCGGCGGCGCTGGCCCTCGGCTGACGGATGGCTGACGGACGGTAGGCCCTCACGCGCTCTCCCCCTGCCATCCCATGGCCTTCCGCATCGCATCGCCAACGGCTTCGGTTGTGGTGGCGAAGTAACGCTGCGTCGTCGTGATGCTGGCGTGGCCCATCAGTTCCTTCACCTTCAGCACATCGACACCACGTTCCGCGAGGCGGCTACCGCACTCACGGCGCAGGTCGTGCCAGTGCAGGTCACCGTCGATGCACTCGGGCCGGGTCGGTGATTCCAGCCAACTTCAACACGGCGTCCCACTCAGCCCTGAAGTCCTCGACGACGGCACCTCGCGCGTCGCCGTACGGATGACCGTCACTCCCGCCGACTGCACGGCGAGACTCGAGCCATGCGCGAACGCGAGGTGAGACCGGCGCAATACGCCGCTGACGACGGCTCTCGGCGTTGGCCGGACGGATGTTCAGGATGGGGTCGGGCGTGGCACGCCAGTCGATGTCGCGGTTCTGAATCTTCAACATCTCACCACGACGCAGCCCGAGGTCAATCGCCACCTCGATACGCGCCCGCATCACCTTGGCCATCGCAGGGTCGGACGCGATGTACTTCTCGAATAACTGGTCCGCCGCCGCAAGTAGAGCGTCCTCTTCGCCGTCGAGGAGACGACGGGTCCGCTGGTTCTCACCCTTCAAGCAACCGCACGCCGCTCGGATTCCTGAGCCTACTGAGCGGAAGGCGAGCGGAAACTGCCCGAAATGCATACTATCGTCCTGACGAGGAGGAAGACACGTGGAGACGACTTTCAGGGAGACCGATCGGGCGGAGATCGTCTGTGAGCATCAGATCCTGCTCCAGCCGCGACTGATAGTTGCCGCAGTGCTGGCCTTTGTGCCACTGTTCTTTCTCTACTACCTGGTCACCGGCCTCGTCGAGTACAGTCCGCCACGCGGCTCCCGCCGAGTGGCTGTCCGGGCTTCCGGGGTTCCTGGTCATCCTCGCCCTGTTTCTGCTGTCCGCTGCGCCTGTCTGGATTGTCGTCGTCGGCCGAACCTGGGTTGTCGTGGATTCTCGGGGTGGGCTGATCGAGGCCGTTCGGGATCTCGGCATCCACCGGCGGACCTCAGCGTGCCGATCAGCAGCGTCCTCGGCGTGTCGGTGTTGCGCCAGCGACGCAACCACCGGATCCAGATCGACCTCGCCGGCCACAAGCCGATCACCGTCGGCTACGAGGAGAGCCCGAGGGAAGCCGGGGAGGTAGCGGCGCGCCTGGCGGCTACCTCGAGACAAGGTCCGCGAGTGAGGAGAACTCATCGAACTGCAATCGATCCGGCCCGAAGGCTGGGAGCCTCCGCCCGCGTTCGGCGCCCGAGGGGCCCCACGCTCGGCCCAACTCAGCCAGAGCCGACAGGAACGTGGGGCTCTCGGAATCCGAAGCCATCTCACTCAGCCTCACTCAGCACGACTGCGTCTGGCGGTCTCAGAATCCCGTGGGTTCACCCCCCGTGTGGGTTCGATTCCCTCCTCCCGACGCTGTGGGAGGACAGTGCCATCCGGACCACAGCGAAGGCGGACGGCTGGGCAAGCCAGCCTCAGGCGAAGGCGGACCGTCGACAACAAGTTACAGCCGTTATGGGAGGGGTGGACGCAGCCCCGATAGCAGGCTCGGCTGCGTCGATGCCGTCTGGCTCACCGTTGTTCCGCAGGGCGAACGCCCGTTGCTCTGGTGACCATGAGCCTCGCGGCCATCCCACGTCGCATGCAGAGCCGGAGGGCATGACCAGCGAACGTCAGGCGTCGCTGGTGTCCACCAGCACGATGATCGGCCCGACGGACCCTTACCATTCCCGTCTCCCGACGTCGGCGCTGTGACAGAATCATCGGGGCGCGGGTTGCAGGTCGTTGCGTTAATCGAGGCATCGCCAGGAGGGCAACAGCCCCGGCGTCATAGGAGATCCGGCCGTGCATGACGAGGAGGAAGGCGAAGGACGGTTCAGGAAGCGCCGAGGTGTGCCGGTGCGACGCGGGTTCTTGAGACGCATTGGCGTGTGGCTCTTGGGCGCCGTCATCATGGGCATCCTACCGCTTACCATCTCGCTCTGGGTGCGTTCTTTGGTCGCGGACTACGTCCCGATGCTGAACCAGGCCACGCGGCCGCTGCCGCCGGCACTACGGTTGTCGTCGCGGCCTCGTTCAGCCTGATGCTGTTCCTGGAGTTCTATTCCTACTGGAAAATGGGGCCGAGTGCTGGTCGTGCCGAAGGCGCCCCAATCACCGGACGGCTGCAGTTCCTGATTACCTACGTGCTCGTGCCGCTGGTGCCGGGCTTGGCGGTGGGCTACCTGACGCTGTCGCCCGCGACCCAGCTGTCGCAGGCCATCGACTGGATGCACCAGCCGTCACCGGTCCAGGTAGAGCGACAGGTGGGCCAAGCGATTCAGGACGCGGCGGCGGGCGAGACGCGCGTGGCCGGCCTGCGCGCGCTGGCGCAGTTCGGATCGCCGGAGGCCCTCAACGAGCTGGTGCGCCTGGCCACGGGCAATCCGCGGCTACTGAACGACCCCTCGTCGTTCGAGGCATTCGCGACCGTTCTTGCGTCATTTGGGCGCCAGTCCGAGCCGGTGCTGCAAACCATCTGGAAGGAGTCGGCCGGGTATGGAGCGCACGCCCGCGGAGGGAAAGACGCCGGCGGACCTCGTGCTGGCGGCCTACGCCAAGCTGAATGGAATCGCCGACAAGACGGCGGCGTATGGCATCGCTCGCGAGGCGACCGTCGATCCAGCGTCGAGCCTTGAACGCCGGGCAGCCGCGATTGCCGTCATCGCGAAGTCCGGTTCCAGGAGCGACTTCGCGTGGCTCGCGTCCTTCCTCGCCAACCAGCCAGAACCCGTCAAACAGGCGGCGCTCGACGCGATGCGACACCTCGACGCGCGGCTCAGGCAGCAGGATGCGCCGCTTGTGACGAATGACGGGGCGCCGATCTCGCGCTGAGCTTACCGGTGCCAGGTGTCGAACGGTGGCCCGGATAGTCTCCTGGGCTTCACTCAGTCCGAGGGCGTGCCCGAGCCGGACGGCGGTCCGACGGTCATGCTTCTCGGTTCGGCCTTGGTGGGCCTGGGCCTGTCGGCGAAGGACATTCGGGCGCTGAGCCTGGCAGAGCGGCGTCCCGAGGGACGAGCCGGGCAGCGAAGGCGGATCTCCGGCCCTAGCGGAGCCTCGCGGCCGAGGCCTCGTACGACGCGAGCTGCGCGCGGAGTTCGGCGACCAGCTGCTGGTCGCCGGCCTGCGCGGCCATGTCCAACGCCTTGCGCGTCCACACGATCGCGTCCGCGGTAGCGCCCGTCTGAGCGTAGAGCCGGCCGAGAAGCTCGAGGATCTCCGCGTTCTGTCCATTCGAGAGGGCGACCGCCTCCCTGGCGTGCGGAATAGCCTCTTGTGGTCGGCCTGACTCGGACAACGCGATGGCCAGCCCCATTCGTGCGGTGAGGCTTTGCGGGCGGCCCTGGACGGACTTGAGCAGGAGCGGAATGCCCTCACTGAACCTGCCACCGAGCGTCAGCAGCGTGCCGAGACCCGCTTGCGCCTCCGGGTAGTCGGGACGCAGGGCCAGGGCCTTCTTGAACTCGCTGCCCGCGTCACCCGCCTGGCCAGTCTGGGCCAGGGCCGACGCCAGGTTGTTGTGCGCATCGGGGTAGTCCGGGCTCAAGTCAATCGCGACGCGGAACTGCGCGATCGCCTCCGCGACGTGTCCCTCCGAGACGAGCGCGCATCCGTAGTCGTTGTGGACCGCCGCGTCGCCCGGGCTCGACTCCACCGCTTGCTTCAGGAGCGGCAGCGCCTCCGCGCTTCGACCGGCCTCGAGCGCATCCGCAGCGAGATCGACGAGGCGGAAGTACTCGGCAACCGGCGTGTCGATCTTGAGCAGACCTCCCGGCGGGATGTTCACGAACTCCGGGATGTTGACCGCGCGGTTGGCCGCGGTGCTGTTCTCGACCACGATCGCCGGCGTGTCGTTGCCGTCGGCGTCGATGTGCGTGAGGAACATCTCGGTGTACGGCGAGCGGCTCTTGGAGGAAAAGACCAGCCAGCGCCCGTTAGGGGAGAAGCTGTGCCAGGAGTTCATCAGCGGGGTGTTCGCGCGCATCTGGCGCGCCTGGCCGCCCTCGGCTGGAACGATATAGAGCTTGCTGTCAGGACGCATCAACTGCCCATTGCGCGCCTGCACGAAGACGATCCAGCGTCCGTCGGGCGAGACCTTCGGGAAGCTGTTGCTCATGCCGTTGGCCGAGGCGCCCGCAATCGGCGTGGGCGTGCCCCCCTGGCCGTCGTTGAACGGGATGCGGTAGAGGTCGTACTGAATCGGTGTCTCGTTGGGATCGTTGGCGTAGGTGGCCTGCGTGCTCTCCGGCGGATACGAATCGCGCGCCTTGGCGCGGGCGAACACCAGGTACTTCCCGTCGGGGCTCCAGGTGGCACCGGTATGGACGTAGCCCGGGTCGTCGGCGCCGGGCAGCGGCTTCAGCATGCCGGTGGCCTTGCTGTACCAGGCCAGGATCCCGCGCGTGGGGTAGAACACCTGCAGGAACCGGTAGTCGGTGAAGTTGGCCACGTAGTAGTTCTGGCGCAGGTCGTCGGGACTCTGCCGGCGCTGGTAGTCGGTCTGGCCGCGGCCGGGATCGTTGATCATCGTCACCACGTGGCGGCCGTCGGGCGAGACCTGCGACATGAAGCCCACGCGCATCTTGCCGCCCAGCTTGCCGCGGAACGTGCTCCATTCGATGACGTGCTCCTGGCGGATCGCGGCTTCGGGCTGGATCGGGAACAACGCGTAGAGTCCCTTGTTGTTTCGCGGTCCGTCGACGTCCAGCCCCATCGTCTTGCCGTCGCGGGAGACCGAGTGGCAGTTCGTGCAGGTGTGGAGGCCCGTCATCAGCACACGACTGTTCGGCTCGGCCAGGTTGCGCAGGCGCCAGGCGATGAGGGGCATGAACTTCTTGTTGAGCGGCTGGATCACGCCACGCTCGCCTGCCGAGGGCATCAGCGGAACGTCCCGATAGAGGACGGCCGCGCCGACCTCGTCGGTCGAGATCTGCATCGTCGCCTGTCCGCGCGACACGGCCCGCCGCAGCCACGTGCCGCTGTAGCCGGTGATCGTGAGGACGGCGGGGCTGCCGGTCGCGATCCGCTTGATCGCCTCCCACGTCGCGGCGTCAGGCTTCCAGGTGTGCGCCGTGGCGCGCTCCGGCGAGAGCGTGGGAAGCTGATTCGACGGGCCGATCGCTGCCTGATCGATGTCCCCGATCTGTGCCGGCTCGCCGCGCGAGGTCACGTGCAACGATGCCGCATTCCCGCCGCTGGCGCCCACGTCGATCGTCCACACCTCGGCGTTCGGACTTGCGTCACGCCACTCGAGCGTTGGCGGCGCGAAGTCGGGTGGAAAGAGGGCACCCTCTCGGGGGTAGTCCAGCGTGATCTGGCTGTGTGACTGCACGGGCCAGAGCCGCGCCACCGCAGCGGCGCCACCGATGGCGATGACGATCACGGAGATGACCACGGAGATGACGCGTGTGCGGCTCATGCGAATCGACATGAGAGGAATCCTACCTCTGTTCAATACCGGACAGACAACGTGCCAACCGATCCGCTACTGTATTGACCAATGGCGGGCGTGCACTGGCGAGCCGTCGAGGATACGATTCACCAGGGCCCTGGCTCGGGGTCCGCTCCAGGAGAAGCCGCAATGAAGAAACGAGCACTACGGTCCCTGTGGCTGGGCAGCCTCACCCTGTGCTGCCTCTGGGTTGTCGCCTGCGCCACCAACCCCGTCACCGGCAAGCGCCAGCTGGCCCTGATCAGCGAGGCGCAGGAAATCGAGATGGGCCGCGAAGCGGACAAGGATGTCGTCGCGTCGATCGGCCTGTATCCCGACGAGTCGCTGCAGCGCTACGTCCAGGACCTCGGCACCCGGATCGCCGCCACCACCGAGCGGCCCAATCTGCCCTGGACGTTCCGCGTCGTCGACGACGCGGCGGTGAACGCGTTTGCGATCCCCGGCGGCTTCATCTACGTGACGCGCGGCATCATGGCCCACCTGAACTCGGAGGCGGAACTGGCGGCCATCCTGGGCCACGAGATCGGGCACGTGACCGCGCGCCATTCGGTCAGCCAGATGAGCAAGCAGCAACTGGCCCAGGTGGGGTTCGCCGCCGGGATGATCCTGTCTCCCGAATTCGCGCAGTTCGGGAACCTCGCCCAGGCGGCGATGGGCCTGATGTTCATGAAGTTCAGCCGCTCCGACGAGTCGCAGTCGGACGCGCTGGGCCTGAAGTACATGATGGCCGGCGGCTACGACCCGCGGGAGCTGGTCGATGTCTTCACGATGCTCGACGGCCTGAGCCAGCAGTCCGGCGCCGGCCGGCTGCCGCAGTGGATGTCGACGCACCCGGACCCGGAGAACCGGCAGGCTGTGGGCGACGAAGGCGGTCGCGGGTCTCGACAGAGGACCTGTCGCGGCTGGCCGTGAATCGGCCCGAGTACATGCGGCGCCTGGACGGCATGATGTTCGGCGAGAACCCGCGCGAAGGGTTCTTTCAGAACGCGTCGTTCCGCCACCCCGACATGGCATTCCGGATGGACTTCCCGCAGGGGTGGAAGACCAGCAACCAGAAGCAGTCCGTCGGCGCCATGAGCCCCAACGAGGATGCCATCGTGATGCTGCAGCTGGCGCCGGCCCCGACGGCGCAGCAGGCGGCCCAGAAGTTCTTCTCCCAGCAGGGCGTCGAGTCGGGAGAGACGTCGCGCCGGCAGATCGGCGGGTTTCCCGCGGTGATGTCGACGTTCCGGGTCCAGACCGAGGGAGGCTACCTTCGCGGCCTGGTGGCCTGGATCGACTACCGGGAGCGTGTGTTCCAGATTCTCGGGTACACACCGGAAGCGCGCTGGAACCAGTACAGCAACGTGTTTGGAGCGTCGATCACCAGCTTCGGCCGGGAGACCGACCCGGCGGTGCTGAACGTGCAGCCGAGCCGGTTGAAGATTGTCGATCTGAACCGGACGGCGACGCTCGAAACGCTGCTCCGCGACTACCCGTCCACCGTCAGCCCCCAGACCGTGGGCCTCATCAACAACCTCCAGGGCGCGGCGACGCTCGCGGCCGGCGACCAGTTCAAGCGCGTCGCTGGGAGGACCGGCGCGGTAGGCTAGTGCGTCAGTCCGTAGATGATGTAGTTCACGCCGAACTTGAACGCCTCGTTGGTGGGATCGACCGCGTAGAAGCCCCTTGCCGAATGCTCCATGTAGTCGCCGATGTCCATGTTGTAGTTGATGACGACCATCAGCCGCTTCGACGCATCGTTGTCCTCGTGAATCCCGTAGAACTCGCCCATCAGGCCGTTCTGCCCGAGCCTGCCCGGGTACGGGACGTCGAGGGACGCGATCGAGAAGAACGAGTTGAAGACCGGGTGCGTCTCCGCGAGCCGCTCGATCCTGCCGCCCGGCAGCACCTTCCTCATCGCGGCCTCGAACACGTCCCATTCGTTCTGGAAGTGGAAGTCGTCCACGATCAGGAATCCGCCTTTCGCGAGATACGTCCGCAACCCGTTCGCCTCGCTGTCGGTCGGATACCAGTAACCCGGCTCGGAGAGGTAGGCGATCGGGAACTTCATCAGCTCCGGGTCGTCCATCCGGAGGATGCTGCTGCCATCGGGACGCGGACGGACGGCCGTCAGGTCGTTGAGGATCAGCGTGAGGTTCTGCTCCATGTCCGGGTAGTCGAACGACCACCCGCCGTAGTGCGGGTACCAGAGGCGCACGATCGTGAACCGTCCGTCGTCCGGCAAGCGGTTCGAATCCGGCGGGGGCGCGCTGAACCGGAACCGCCGCCCTTGCCCGTGAAGGGACAGCACGGCCATCACCGTGACGAGGGCGACCATCCCGAGGCGGCGAACGGTACGGCCTGGCTGCAGCATTGACCCTGCTCGTACTCTAGCCCGTTCTTCGAAGCCGATCCAGTCAGCGGCGCGGGACGCGAGTTCGGCGGCGCGCGCCCCCGTATAATGCCCCCGGAGGCCCTGCCTGACCGAACACGTCGCGTCGCTGCTTCGCGGCCAGCTCGCCGACATCGTGGCGGGATCGATCTTCCTGTTCATCGGGCTGGCGGCCTGTTCGATCGGCCTCACCCGCCGCCAGGCCGGCATGCGGACACTGACGTGGCTGGGCGTCTGGAGCGCCCTGTACGGAGTCGCGCAGCTCGAGCCAGTCGCCGGCGGTCGTCGCGGCGTTGCCGCACCGGGCTTCAGCCGTCGTGCCGTACGTCAGCACGGCGGTCATGTACCTGCTCCTGGTGGCGGCCTTGCTCGCCTTTCGAGACTTGAGCCTCGGCGGCCTTCGGACGCTGGTCCAGTTCGCGGCCCTCGCGGCACTGGCGATCGGCGTGGCCGGCATCCTGATTTCGTGGCCGGGCGATCGAGTCCCGACCTGATGCCGTACAACAACCTGCTGGCCGCCGGCATGCTCGTCCGTGCTCGCCGTTGTCGCAGCCGCTCCGGGACTGGCCTCCCGGTTCCTCGCGCTCAAGGACCGAAGAGTGCTGGTGGCCGGCATCCTCGTGTTCGCGCTCGAGGCGCTCTACAACAGCCTGTCCCGCCCGCTGGGCTTCACCTCGTCGCGCCTGCTCGACCACGTGGGGTTCGGCGTCCTGCTCGTCGTCGTTCGGATTCGTCGCGCTGCAACTGGTCTTCGCGAACGAGCGCCGCCTGCTGGCCGTGGAGAACGAACTCGACATCGCGAGCAGGATGCAGATGGCGATCCTGCCGGGTGGCGCGCCCGAGATCCGCGCACCTGCGGATGGCGGCCGCCTACCGGCCCATGACCGCGGTCGCGGGAGACTACTTCGATTTCATCCCCGTCGACGGCCGCGGCGTCGGGGTCCTCGTGGCCGACGTCGCCGGGCACGGCGTGGCGGCCGCGCTCATCGCGTCCATGATCAAGGTCGCCGTGCACTCGGTGGCGTCGCGCGCGGACGATCCCGCGGCGGTGCTGGGCGGGTCTGAACCGCATCCTGTCGGCCCAGCCCGGCAGCCAGATGATCTCCGCCGCGTACCTGTGGCTCGATCCGGAGCGGCGGGAGGCGCGCTATTCGGCGGCGGGACATCCCCCGCTGCTCGCCTGGCGGCGGGAGCGGCTCGAGCGCATCGTGAGCAACGGGCTGCTCATCGGCATGGTCGCCGGAGTGCGACTATCCGGTGTGCACGCTGTCGATCGGTCCCGGTGATCGGTTCCTGCTCTACACCGACGGCGTGACCGACGTGGAGAACGGCGGGGGCGAGTTCTTCGGCGACTCCGCGCTCGAGGCCGTCATGCGCGAGCAACTGCCTCGGCCACCTGCCGAGTTCTCGGATCATCTGCTCGCGGCGATCGACCACTGGCGCCCGGAGCACGCCCCTCGCCAGGACGACATCACCTTCGTCGTCGTCGACATCGAAGGGCCCGCCGCCGCGTGACTCTCCTGACGTGCCCCGGCGCGCCGCCGGCTTGCCCCGGCGTTTTGACGCGTGGTATAAGCGAGGGAGTCCACTCGCAGAGCACCACCGAGGACGACATGGCCGTCAGCGTCCAATCCCCTGCGGCGAAGGCCCACGCCACGCTGAGACAGGTTCAGGCGTTTCAGCAGGCCATCGAGGACCATCGCTACCTTTCGGAGTACGTCGCGAACGTCCAGCAGTCGACCGCGCTGCTCAGGGAATCAGAACCGCGCGAGCGGCTCGCGTCCATGAGGGCGTTCCTCGCGGAGCATGTCGTGGGACATTTCTCGTTCGAAGAGAAGCACGTCTTCCCGCAACTGCTCGCGAAGGAGGCCGCGCCGTCCACCCGCCGCGCCGTGGAGGAACTGGTCGGCGAGCACAAAGCCATGATGAGCTCGGTCCGCGGACTGCGGCGAAAGATGCGAGACATCCGAGCTCCCGGCAGCGCTCGCGATCTGGAGCGCCTGGAACAGTCGTTCCGGGATTTTCTGCACGTCCTGCAGGCGCACGCGATCAAGGAGGACAACCTCCTGCTGTCGGTGAAGCAGTCCCGCCGCCGCGCGGCTCGCCTGACATGAGCCGGCCCGCGTCTCCGCGAGGCGGATGAAGCGCTCGGCTGGACGTCGATCGTGCTGACGCTTGCCGCTGAGCCGCCGGCCGCGGACTGATCACGAATCGACCCGTCCGATCGGGGATCCCCAGGCCTACGCGCCGGTGTCCCCTGGTGGTCGCGGTGGAACCATGCGAGCCGCTCGTTCAGCGTGGGGAACTCGGACCGCTTGATGAGCGACGTGCAGGCGCGCAGGCCTTCCGTGCGCTCGCTGCCGGTGGTGCCCAGCGCGATGGCGCTGATCCCGTAGTACAGCAGTTCCCGCAGCAGTGCTTCGCCCGTCAGGCCCGGGTAGGAGAACGTGAAGTAGAAGCCGTCGGCAATCGGCGCGTCCAGGTCCGTGTCGTAGACGATGCGGAAGCCGTTGTCCGTGAAGAGCCGCTTCATGACGTGCGCCTTCTCGCCGTACTCGCGCACGCCGTCCACGAAATTGAGCTCGCCGTCGTTCACGGCCTTGAGCACGGCCGCGAGGGCGTACTGCGCCGAGTGCGACGTCCCCGACGACAGGGCGTAGATCGCGCCGAACACCATCGCGTAGCCGAGCGAATCCGAGGGGTAGTACCGCTTCAGGTCGGGCGCGCGCGTGTTCCAGATCGCGTCCGAGACCACGAGCATGCCGATCCGCTCGCCCGCGTAGCTGAACACCTTGGAGCTGGAGATGAGCAGCACGAACCGGTCCGTGTGGTGCGCCACCGAGGGCTGGAAGGGCGGCACCCCGGGGCGCGAGTAGTCGCTCCGGAAGTCCATCCCGAAGTACGCGAGGTCCTCGATGACCACGGCGCCGTATTCGTCGGCCAGCCGCGCGATGGTCTCGAGCTCCGCTTCCGTGAGGCAGATCCAGGCGGGGTTGTTCGGGTTCGAATAGAGGATCGACGACACCTTGCCGGTGTCGAGGTAGCTGCGCAGCTTGTCGTGCAGCCGCGGGCCCCGGTAGTCGTAGACGTCGAAGCTCATGAAGTCGTGCCCGAGGACGCGGCATTGCAGCTTCTGCACCGGGAACCCCGGATCGATGAACAGCGTGCCCTCGCGATCGGCGTACATCCGGTTGATGGTCAGAAAGCAGGCCATCGCCCCCATCATCGAGCCCACCGTCGGCAGGCAGTGCTCCGGGTCCACCTCGACGTCGAGGAAGTTCTTCACGAAGCGGGCAATCTCGCGCTTGACCGGCGGGATGCCCTGGATGTCGGGGTAGACGGCCGCGACGCCGCGCTTCAGGGCTTCAATCTGCGCGTTGACGGCGATCGGGTGCGGCGGCAGGCCGGGGATGCCCATCTCCATGCGGATGTACCGCTGCCCCGTCGCACCTTCCACCGTATCGATCAGTTTCTTGATTTCACGGATCGACAACTGCGATACGCTCCGGATGCCGGAGGCGTCGAGGGCGCGGGTCACGGCGTCGGCGTCGATGGGCGTCTGTCGGTTGGCCACGGGACGTCTCCAGGGGGCGGACCGCACGGCGATCCTAACCCAGAATCATGAATCCTCCGTCCGCGAACCCGCGTCGATATACTGTCTGCGCCGGGGCGCCGCGCGGGGTCAGGCCTGCCCCGGACGGGTCCTCCTCGGATACGAAACGGGTGACGTCATGCCGGCAGAATTCACGTCCAGCTTCAGCCTCGGCCGCGCGATCGGCACCTACGCCATCACGCTCGTGATCTTCTTCGCCATCGACCTGGTCTGGCTGGGCGTGGTCGCGAAGAACTTCTACCGGCAGCACATCGGGCACCTGATGAGCGCGGAGGTGAACTGGGGCGCGGCCGTCCTCTTCTACCTGGTCTACATCGGCGGGATCGTCTTCTTCGCCGTCAAGCCGGCGATCGAGGTCGGCAGCGCGGCGCGGGCCCTGGCCTACGGCGCGGCCTTCGGCTTCATCGCCTACGCCACCTACGACCTGACCAATCAGGCCACCATGCGCGACTGGCCTGTGCTGGTCACCGTCGTCGATCTGGCCTGGGGCACCGTGCTCACGGCCACCGTCGCCTACCTCGCGTACCAGGTGTCCAGCCGGGTCCTCGGCTAGCCGGAGCCGCGTCCGCGCCCTCCGTCCTGGACGCCCGAGCGCCGGCGCGTCCGGACCCGCGCTGACGGCCGGCAGAGGTGGTATTACTCTTACTGGTACGGAGTAATACCGTGACCCTCACCACCAAGGGCCAGGTGACCATCCCCCAGGACATCCGGAACCGACTGGGGTTGATGCCCGGCACCCGCGTCGTCTTCGACGTCGTCGGCGACAGCGTCCGCATCCGGCGCGCGGGCGAGCAGGGACGCGGAGACGCGCTCGTGGCGCACCTCCGTGCCGCCGGGCGCCGCGCGGCCGGCCCCAGGCTCTCGACCGACCAGATCCTGGCGCTCACGCGGGGCGAGTGAGGTGCCGGCAACGCTGGTCGACAGCAACGTGCTCCTCGACGTCGATCACCGAAGACGAAGAGTGGCTCGACTGGTCGGCGGCCGCGCTCGCCCGCGCAGCCGACGCGTCGCCGCTGGTGATCAACCCGATTGTCTACGCCGAAGTGGCCGCGAGGTTCGCGCGAATCGAGGACCTGGACGACGCGCTTCCCCGCGACTGCTACGAGCGCCGCCCGCTCCCCTGGGAGGCGGCATTTCTTGCCGGCCAGTGCTTCGTCAGGTACCGCCGCCGCGGCGGAGCGCGCCGCTCGCCGCTGCCGGACTTCTACATCGGCGCGCACGCCGCGATCGAGGGCCTGACGCTCCTCACGCGGGACCCGAAGCGCTACCGCACGTACCTTCCGACACTGCGACATCGTCGCGCCGTAGCCCCGGGTGCGGGTCTGCCCGGATTCATCCTGCTGCTCGTCGGTGGTAGACTGCTGCCCTATCCGGCCCGCCCCACCGGGCCCGGCAGGAGGTCGCATCCGTTGAAACGCAGAGACTTCATCACCGCGAGTCTGGCCTCGGCGGCCGCGCTCGCCGCCACGCGCTTCACCGGCGAGGCCCGGGCGGCCGCGCTCCCGCAGGCGCCGGCGCCGTCCGGCGGCAAGCGCTTCCGTCTCAACTACGCCCCGAGCCTCGGCCAGTTCAAGGCCCACGCCGGCACCGACCTCGCGGCCCAGGTCCAGTTCGCCGCCGACGAGGGCTTCACGGCGATGTTCGACAACGGCCTCATGGGCCGCCCGCCGGCCGACCAGGACCTCATCGTCCGCGAAATCCAGAAGCGGAACATGAAGCTCGGGCCGTTCGTCCTGCTCGCCGACTTCAACAACAAGAACTTCGTCATGCGCGACAAGGACGTCCGGGCCGCGCTGCTCCAGAAGATGCGCGACGGCATCGAGACGATGAAGCGGACCGGCGTCAGCCAGGCGCTCGTGGTGCCGGGGCGGTTCGACGAGAGCCTGGCCTGGGACTACCAGACGGCCAACGTCGTCGAGAACCTGCGGGCGTGCATGGACCTGTGCCAGCCGGCCGGCCTGGTCGTCGTGCTGGAGCCGCTCAATCCCGAAGAACCACCCGGGCCTCTTCCTCACGAGGATTCCGCAGGCGTACCAGATCTGCAAGTCGGTCAACAGCCCGTCGTGCAAGATCGTGAACGACATCTACCACCAGCAGATCACCGAGGGGAACCTCATCCCGAACATCGAGGCCGGCTGGGACGAGATCGCCGCGTTCCACCTCGGCGACAATCCCGGGCGGAAGGAGCCGACCAGCGGCGAGATCAACTACAGCAACGTGTTCAAGTACATCCACGGCCGCGGCTACCAGGGCGTCCTGTGCATGGAGCACGGTCAGAGCAAGCCGGGCAAGGAAGGCGAACGCGCCGTGATCGACGCGTATCGCGCGTGCGATCAGTTCTAGGGAGAGCGAGATGAGCAACCAGCACGAGACGTCAGTCACCCGTCGCGACTTCGTCAGGACCGCGGCCGCGGCCTCGATCGCGGCCACGTTTCCCGCCAGCTTCAACGTGTTCGCCCAGGGCTCGGACGCCTTCAAGGTGGGCGTCATCGGGTGCGGCGGCCGCGGCACGGGCGCGGCCATCGACTGCCTGAAGGCCGATCCCGGCGGTCGAAATCGTCGCCCTCGGCGACCTGGTGCCCGACCGCGTCGAGAGTTCGCTGGCCAGGCTGACGAAGGAGTTCCCGAACCGCGTGAAGGTGCCGGCCGGCAACCGCTTCACGGGCTTCGACAACTACAAGGGCGTGCTGTCCGTGCCGGGCGTGAACCTCATCGTGACCGCCGCGCCCCCGGGGTTCCGGCCGATCCACGTGAAGGCCGCCGTCGAGGCCGGCAAGCACGTGTTCATGGAGAAGCCGGTGGCGGTCGACCCGGTCGGCATCCGCTCGATCATCGCCACCTCGGAGCTGGCGGCCCAGAAGAAGCTCGCGCTCGTCGCCGGCACGCAGCGGCGGCACCAGCAGCGCTATCTCGAGATGATGAAGCGGATCCAGGACGGGCAGATCGGCGAGATCGTCGCCGCCCAGGTCTACTGGAACCAGGGCGACCTGTGGGTGAAGCAGCGCGAGCCCAACATGTCCGAGATCGAGTGGCAGTGCCGCAACTGGCTCTACTTCACCTGGACCTCGGGCGACCACATCGTCGAACAGCACGTGCACAACATCGACGTCGCCAACTGGGCGATGGGCGTGATGCCGAAGAACGTGATGGGCATGGGCGGGCGCCAGGTGCGCGTCGCGCCGGAGTACGGCAACATCTTCGACCACTTCGCCGTCGAGTTCGAGTACCCGAACGGCGTGCGCGTGACGAGCATGTGCCGGCAGACGAAGGGCTGCAACGACCGCGTCGAGGAGCGGATCGTCGGCACGAAGGGCGTGGCGTGGAGCACGTCGAGCGCCACGAGGATCACCGGGGCGGCGCCGTGGACGTTCGAGGCGGAGGAGATCAATCCCTACGTCCAGGAGCACATCGACCTGATCGCGTCGATCCGCAAGGGGGCGCCGCTCAACGAGGGCCGGCAGGTCGCCGAGAGCACGCTGTGCGCCATCATGGGCCGCATGAGCGCCTACACGGGCCGCGCGATCTCGTGGGAGTGGGCGATGAACACGTCGAAGCTCGACCTGTCGCCCGCGAAGTACGAGTTCGGCCCGAACCCGGTCGACCCCGTGGCCGTCCCGGGCACGACGCCGCTGGTCTAGCTGCCGCCGGTGGGGTCAGACCCGGGTCTGACCCCACCCGTTTCTTCCCCGCCCGCCGATTCGCCGGTTGACTCCCTCCCGCCGGTTGCAACAATCTGCTCGGCCTTCGCCGTCCCCCTTCACGAAAGCCGAGGCGCGCCATCCATGCAGATCTGGGGCCTCCACATCATCGACATCGCGATCATCGCCGTCTACCTCGCGGCGATGATCTGGATCGGGCTGAAGGTCGGCCGGGCAACCGAGGGCATGGACGACTTCTTCCTGGCCGGCCGCAAGCTCGGCAAGCTCTACCAGTTCTTCCTGAACTTCGGCTGCTCGACCAACGCCGACCAGGCGGTCGCGGTGTCGCGCGAGGTCTACCGCCAGGGCATCGGCGGCATGTGGATCCAGTCGCTCGTGCTGTTCCTGACGCCGTTCTACTGGTTCAGCACGATGTTCTTCCGCCGGGTCCGCCTGACGACCATCGGCGACTACTACGCCGAGCGCTTCGGCAGCCCGTTCCTCGCCGCCGCCTACGCGGTCTTCACGCTCGCGCTCTCCGCGTTCATCGGCGGCGGCATCGGCATGCTGGTCGCGGGCAAGACGATGGTGGCGATGACGCCGAAGGCCATCGAGCAGTGCACGCCGGCCGAGCGCGCGAGCATCGAGCAGTTCGAGGAGTACCGGCAGCTCGAGAGCGGCCGCGTCCGCCGGCCTCACGCCCGCGCAGGAGGCGCGATGGGACGTGCTGCGGCAGAAGCAGCAGCGCGGCGAGCTGCGCTCCTTCGTGTCGCACGTCAACCCGGTCTGGTTCTTCCTGATCTACGCCGATCGTGGTCGGCGCCTACACGATGATGGGCGGGTTCCGCGCGGCGGCCATCACCGACGGCATCCAGGGGGTGCTGATCATCATCTTCTCGGTGATCCTCGTCCCGGTCGGCCTGGCGAAGCTCGGCGGGTTCGCAGGGCCTGCACGCCGCCGTGCCGGCGCACATGTTCGCAGCTGTTCGGATCGGCGTCGCTCAGCGACTACGCCTGGTACACCGTGCTCGGCGATGGTGCTCGCGAACCTCGTGTCCATCGTCGCCGTCGTGTCGGGCATGCAGACCGCCGGGTCGGCGACCAACGAGTTCACCGCGCGCATCGGCATGATCGGCGGCATGTTCACGAAGCGCGTCCTGATGCTCTTCTGGGCGCTCGCCGGGCTCATCGCCATCGGGCTCTACGCCGGGCAGGCTGCACGACCCGGATCTCATCTGGGGCGTGATGACCCGCGACCTGCTGCCGCCCGGGCGCCATCGGCCTGATGCTCGTCGGGCGTGCTCGCCGCGAACATGTCCACGCTCGACGCGTCCGCCGTCTCGCACGCCGCGCTGTTCATCCGGAACCTCTACACGCCGCTGGTCCCGGGCAGGAGCGACGCACACTACCTGCTGGTCGGCCGGGTGGTCATCGCCGTGACGCTCGCCGGCGCCATCCTCGTCGCGATGATGGCCGACAACCTGCTCGAGCTGTTCCAGTACATCATCTCGGTGCCGGCCATCTTCGGCGCGTCGATCTGGCTCGGCTTCGTGTGGCGCCGGGTCACGAAGTGGGCGGTCATCTGGCAGGTGGCCATCTGCATCCTCCTCTACGCGGCCATCCCGACGGCCTTCCAGGGCATCGACGCCGCGCGCCGCCACCCGGCGTGGCTCGCTGGAGACCGCGCCGCGGCAGGTCGTCCGTCCACGGCGCCCGCCACGCACGACGACGTGGCGGCCGGCCGGGCCGCGCGCGCCGGCGAACCCGTCGCCCGGTCGCAGACCGTGCCGCCCATCGGCATCTTCTTCGAGCGGGTCGTGCCCGATGGATCCGGGCGACCCGGACTCGCCCAAGGAAGGCCGCGGGCGCTTCCACGCCGAGCTGTGGGTGATGAGCTGGTTCGGCGTCGACTTCACGCGCTGGACGAAGCCGCAACTGGTGGCCGCGCGGTTCTACTTCGACGCGCTCTTCCCGTTCCTCGCGCTCGTCGTGTTCTCGTGGTTCACGCGCCCGGAGCCGCAGGACGGCGCTCGACCGGTTCTTCGCCAAGATGCACACGCCGGTGCAGCCGACGCCGCGAGGCGCGAGACCGCCGCCCTCGAGGCCGCCTGCGCAAACCCGCGCCAGTTCGACGCGGACAAGGTCTTCCGCGGCCGGAACTGGGAGATCCTGAAGCCCGCCCGCAGCGACTACATCGGCTTCTTCGGCACCTGGGCGCTGGTCGGCGTCGATCATCCTGCTGCTCTGGGCGATGGTGACGGTCCGATGAACGGCGAGGCGCCCGCGCGGCGCAGGCGTGTCGGCCTCGACAACTACGGCCTGTTCCCGCTCGATCTGTCGCCGATCGCAGACGCTCGAGTGGGCGGCCGCCCACGGCGCGGACGGCGTGGCGTTCTCGGGGCTGACCCCGACGTGGCAGGACCGGATGGACGCGCCGGCGCTGGACGCCATCCGCGATGTCGCCCGCGGCCACGGCCTCTACCTCGAGTGGGGCGGCGCGCAGCACATCCCGCGCGACATGACGTCCTGGGCGCGAAAGGACCTCGCCGCGATCAACCGGCGCGCGGCGCGGCAGGCCGCCGCGCTCGGCGCGACCATCGTCCGCTCGTGCTCGGGCGGGCTGATGCGCTGGGACGCCGCGCAACCCGTCGACCGACGTGCTGCTCCGCGACACGGCCGAGGCGCTGCGGGCCCAGCGGACGATGCTGCGCGACCACGGCGTCGTGCCTCGCGATCGAGACGCACTTCGAGTTCACCTCCTTCGAGCTGCTCCGCCTGTTCGACATGTGCGAGCGCGGAGCCCGGCGACTGGCTGGGCATCTGCCTCGACACGATGAACCTGATGACGATGATCGAGCACCCGGTGCTGGCGGCCGAGCGCCTGCTGCCGTGGGTCGTGAGCACGCACGTGAAGGACGGCGGCGTCCTCGGCACGCCGGAGGGACTCGTCACCTTCCCCGTGCCGGTCGGCGACGGCATCGTCGATCTTGCCGCCATCATCCGCCGGCTCGACGCGCTGGACCGGCCCGTGCACCTCTCCGTCGAGGATCACGGCGGCAGCTTCCTGCTGCCGATCCACGACGAGGGCTTTCTGTCGCGGTTCCCGGACCTGACGGGCGCCGAACTGCGCGCGATGTTCGAACTGGCCGAGGCCACGCAGTCCAGGCCGGCGTGCCGCCCGCTCGACCGCGCCGACTGGCCGGCGGTCTGCGAGGCGCGTATCGCCGCCGACCTGGCCGCCGTGCGCCAGCTTGCCGGCGTCGGTCCCGCGGACGCGGGAGGTGTCATCCTGAACACGCAGCCGCTCGCCGACCGGTTCGCGTTCAAGACGGCCGACGCCCTGCGCCGCAAGGCCGAGTCGCTGGGCGTCGCCCTGCCCTTCGACGACGACATCGGCGTGCTGCTCGAAGCGACGGTCGTTGGCGGCCGGCGCGTGCCGAACAGGATCGCCGCCCAGCCGATGGAGGGCTGCGACGGCACACCGGAGGGCGCGCCGGCCGACCTGACGGTGCGCCGCTACGAGCGTTTCGGCGCGGGCGGCGCGGGCCTGATCTGGTTCGAGGCCACGAGCGTCGCGGCGGACGGCCGCGCGAATCCGAGACAACTGTTCATCACGCCGGCGACCGAACCGGCGTTCCGCGGCCTGGTCGAGGTCACCCGCGAGGCCGCGCGGCGGCGATTCGGGCCGGGGCACGAGCCGTACCTCGTGCTGCAGCTCACCCACTCGGGCCGCTTCAGCCGGACGGCGCCCGCCGGCGAGCGCCGCGCGGCCTGCTTCAATCCGCACCTCGATCGCGACGCGCTGCCGGCGTGGACGGACGAGCAACTCGACAGGCCTGCGCGGCACCTTCGTGGAGGCCGCTCGCCTCGCGGCCCGCGCCGGCTTCGATGCGGTCGACATCAAGGCGTGCCACGGCTACCTCCTCCACGAACTGCTCGGCGCGCACACGCGCACGAACAGCCGCTACGGCGGGCCGTTCGAGCACCGGGCGCGGCTGCTCCTGGACATCGTCACGGCGGTCCGCGCCGAGGTGCCGGACGTGGCCGTGGCCGTCAGGTTCAACGCCACCGACGGCGTGCCCTTCCCGTACGGGTTCGGCGCGCCGCCCGACGGCAGTGCCGGCGTCGATCTCGACGAGCCGAGACGGCTCGCGCGGATGCTGGCCGACGCCGGCTGCACGCTGCTGAACATCACGGCCGGCATCCCGACCCACGGCCCGCACATCAACCGGCCGTTCGATCGGCCGGTCGCCGGGACCGCGCCGCCGCCCGAGCATCCGCTCGTCGGCGTGTCGCGGCTGCTCGGCCTCGCGGCCGCGATTCAGGCCGAGGTGCCGGCCGTTCCCGTCGTCGCGACCGGCCTGTCGTGGCTGCGGCAGTTCTGGCCCCAGGTGGCGGCGGGCGTGCTGCGCGCCGGCGGCGCGCGGTTCGCGGGCCTCGGGCGGGGCATGTTCGCCTACCCCGACGCCCCCGCCGACCTGATGGCGCGAGGCGAACTCGATCCGGTGAAGTGCTGCATCGCGTGCTCGCGATGCACCGAACTCATGCGCATGGGCAGCACCGCGGGCTGCGCCGTGCGCGATCACCCCCTCTACTCGTCCCTGCACCGCAGCGCGGCGAGGGCAGCCGGGAGCGCGCCGTGACCGAAGACCGCCTGACGATCGCCGGCGTGCAGATGCCCGTGTACAGCGTCAACACGCTCGTCGTGGGGTCCGGCGCCGCGGCGCTCGCGGCGGCGGTCTGGCTCGGCGACTTCGGCCAGCACGACATCGCCATCGTCACCGAGAGCTGGGGCGGCGGCACATCCGCCCACGCGGGATCGGACAAGCAGACCTACTACAAGCTCGCCCTCGACGGCCGGGTGCCGGACTCGGCCCGCCTGCTGGCCGAAGACCTCTTCGCCGGCGGCAGCATGCACGGCGACATCGCGCTCTGCGAAGCCAGGCACTCGGCGCAGGCGTTCTACCGACTCGTGCAGCTCGGCGTGCCGTTTCCCCACGATCGCTACGGCGGGTTTCCGGGCTACCGCACCGACCACGACGAGCGCGGGCGGGCCACCTCGGCGGGGCCCCGCACCTCGCAGCAGATGGTGGCAGCGCTCTCGAAGGAGATCGTCGCCCGCCGGGTGCCCCTCTTCGAACCCTGGCAGGTCGTGTCACTGCTGACCGCCGACGACGGCGACCGGACGCGCGTCATCGGCGCGCTGGCCCTCGATCTCGCTGGATGCGCCAGAGGCGAGCAACGGTTCGCCCTGTTCAGCGCCGTCAACGTCGTCTTCGGCACCGGCGGGCCGGGGGGCATGTACGCCGACTCGGTCTATCCGTCCGAGCAGACGGGCTCGATTGGCGTGGCCCTTCGGGCCGGCGCCACCGCGCAGAACCTCACCGAATCGCAGTACGGCCTCGCCTCGACCGCGGTCCGCTGGAACGTGTCCGGCTCGTATCAGCAGGTGGTGCCGCGGTACGTGTCCACCGACGCCGACGGCGGCGACGCGCGCGAATTCCTGAACGACGAGTTCCCCGACCTCGGCACGCTGACGGCCGCGATCTTCCGGAAGGGCTACCAGTGGCCGTTCGATCCGCGCCGGGTGCATGGCCACGGGTCGTCGCTCATCGACATGCTGGTCCACCGGGAGCGGATCGAGCGGGGCCGTCGCGTCTTCCTGGACTTCACGCAGAACCCCGATGGCGGCGCGCGCCTCGGCCCGTTCTCCCTCGGCATCCTCCACGACGAGCCGCGCGAGTATCTGGAGAGATGCGGCGCGACAGGCGGCACGCCGGTCGAGCGCCTCGCCCGGATGAACCAGCCCGCGCTCGACTTCTACCTGTCGAACGGCATCGATTTGCGGCGCGATCCCCTCGAGATTGCGGTCTGCGCCCAGCACAACAACGGCGGGCTCGCCGGCGACCTCTGGTGGGAGTCGAACATCGGCGGGCTGTTCCCCGTCGGCGAGGTGAACGGTTCGCACGGCGTCAGGCGGCCCGGCGGCGCGTCGCTGAACGCCGGCCAGGTGGGCGCGCTGAGAGCCGCGATGCGCATCGCGAACCGCCGGCGCAGCGACGCGCTGGCGGCCGAGGATTTCTCGCGGGCCGCTGCCGAGCAGGCCGCCGCCTTCCTCGGCCTGGCGCACGCCATCCAGCACACTCAGCCCGGCGAGCGACAGAGCGTGGATGACGTGCGGCGCGAGATCCAGTCGCGGATGTCGCGGGCCGGCGCGCACATCCGCCGCCTCGACACGGCGCGCGAGGCGCGCGACGACGCGTGGCGCATGTGCCGCGGCCTGGATGCGCGCGCATGGGTCTCCGGCCCGGGCGAACTGCCGGACGCGTTCCGCAACCGCGATCTCGCGCTGGCCCACGCGGTGTATCTGACGGCCATCACCGAGTACCTCGAACGCGGAGGCCTGAGCCGCGGGTCGTTCCTCGTCGTCGATGATGCGGGCGCGTGGAGCCTGAATCCGCCCGACGCATTCGTCGACGGCCGCATCCTCGAGGTCTCGGTGGGACACGA
Source organism: uncultured Acidobacteriota bacterium (assembly GCA_963834645.1). Classification (GTDB taxonomy): domain Bacteria; phylum Acidobacteriota; class Vicinamibacteria; order Vicinamibacterales; family JAKQTR01; genus JAKQTR01. Next base: position 135,357 of record CAWICP010000007.1, on the reverse strand, counting down.
TCTGACGCCCCGCACGGAGTGGGTGGCGATCAGGCCGATTCCCGGCGGCGACGCCTGGTTCGAGACGGCGTGGAAGGCGTACAGGGACGGAACGGTGTTCGACTGACGCAGGAGTGAAGACGTGACCGACTCCCCCGTTGCCCTCATTACCGGCGCCAGCCGCGGCATCGGCCAGGCGATCGCCCTCGCGCTGGCCGCCGAAGGGTTCGACATCGCCGCCACGGCCCGCGCGCCCGGCGCCGCGGCCCGCCCCGGCGCGCTCGACGAGGTCGGCGCGCTCGTCACGGCGCGCGGCCGACGGTGGCTGGCGATCGAGAGCGACGTGTCGGATGTGGACGCCCACGCGGACATCATCAGGAGGCTCGACGAGATCTGGGGCCGGCTCGACCTCTTCGTGAGCAACGCGGGCGTGGCACCCGAGAAGCGCCTCGACGTCCTCGACACGACGCCCGAGAGCTACGACCGCGTGATGGGCACCAACCTCCGCGGCGCCTTCTTTCTGGCGCAGCGCGCCGCGCGCTACATGCTGGACCGGCGCCCGGCGGTCGCCGGCTGCACGCCGCGTCTCGTCTTCATCGGGTCCGTCTCGGCCATCGCGTCGTCGCCGTCGCGCGCGGAGTACTGCATCTCGAAGGCCGGCCTGAGCATGGCCGCCCGGGTCTTCGCGGACCGCCTGGCGGGCGAAGGCATCCCCGTCTTCGAGGTCCGCCCGGGGATCATCCGCACGGACATGACGGCGCCCGTCCACGAGCGCTACGATGCCGAGATCGCCGGCGGCCTCGTGCCGCAGCGCCGCTGGGGCGAACCCGACGACGTGGCCCGCGCCGTCGTGGCCCTCGCGCGCGGAGCGTTCGATTACTCGACGGGCCTTGTCGTCGACGTCGGCGGCGGCCTGACGCTGCCGAGGCTCTGACCATGGTGGACGTCGCGGAACACGTCTACGACGACGACCCCGGCGCAGGGGCATGCGGACGTGCGCACGCGGCTCGCCGGCGTGAACTACTACCTCCTCGGCAACGGCCTCATCCAGGCCGCCGTGCAGCACGCCTCCCGGGGCGAGGGCACGCCGCTGGGCCTGCTCGTCATGGACCCCGAGCGGTTGCGCAAGAAGCGCGACGCGCTGACGATGCACCCGCGCTTCGGCCTCGAGCCGTCCGCCGTGCACCTGGTCACGGCGACGAACGACCTGAGCCCGCTGCTGAACGCGCTCACCGTGTCGTGGCAGTCGGACGCGGCCGTGCCGACGGTGGTCGCCGCCTGGGGCGCCCGCGGCTTCACGGTGCAGGAGCGGTTCTACTGCCCGTCGGCGTCGCGCGCGCGGCTGGCCCGCGAAGTGACGATCACCAATCGATCCACGGACCCGCAGGTGGGCTGGGTGCGCACGAGCGTCCCGGGATCAACCGTCATGCCGCGGTTCTCCGTCAAGCCAGGCGCCCGCACGCGCGTGTGGCTCATCTACGATCTCGACCCGGCGGCCGGCGCGCTCCGTGTCACGGCGGCCGCGACCGACCCCTCGGAAGCGGACGCGCGGGCTGTCCAGGCCGGCTCCACCGACATCACGTTCGACGAGCCGGTCCTCGACCACCTCTTCCGTGCCAGCCGGGCGCAGCTGCCCGCCGCGGTGTCCGCCGGCGGCCGCATGGACGGCAGCATCTGGCAGTACAACCGCGAGTGGGTCCGCGACCAGGCCTTCGCCGCCCTCGCCCTCACCCAGCTCGGCGCGCGCACCCTCGCCGCGACGATTCTGCGCCGGCTGGTGACGGAGTTCGTCACCGCAGAGGGCGCGACGCTGGACTCGAGCGAGGTGCGGAGCCGCGACGACGCGGAGCTGGACCAGAACGGCATCCTGCTGCACGTCCTCGGCGAATACGTCGCCTGGACCGGAGACCGCGCGCTGGTGGCCGAGAACTGGGAGCGCATCGCTGCCGTCGCCGACTACCCGCTGCGCCCGGAGTTCCGCCACGGCCCGAGCGGCATGCTGAGCGGGAGCCGCGAGTACTGGGAGCGCCACGCCGCCCACGGCATCGAGCCGGGCATCGAGATGGTCTACCAGATGTTCGTCTCGCTCGGCCTCGCGAGCGCGGCGCGCATGGCCCGGGAGCTGGGCCGCGCAAGCGAGGCGGCACGATGGGACGAGGCGGCCGCGGCCTTGCGCGAGGCGATGCTCTCGCACCCGGACTACGCCCTGTGCGACGCGCGCGGCTTCCTGAAGCGCAGGTCGCTCGACGGCTCCGTGCAGGAGACCATCTCCGCGCGCCCGGGATCGGACCTGCCGGCGGGCGTGCCGCTGGCGTCCGATCGGCCGCACCTGCTGAATCCCGACACGTGCTGCGTGCTGCCCATCGTCTTCGGCATGGACCGATCCCGGCTCGCCGGTGTCCCTCGCGACACTGGCGGGCGTCGAGTCGCTCTGGAACCAGGAGTGGGACGGCGGCGGATACGGCCGCTATCACGTGAGTTCCGAGCCCGACTCCCCCGGGCGCCTGGCCATTCGCCTCACTCTTCGTCGCCAGGGCGCTTGTCGAGGCGGGCGATTCGGCGGGCGCCTGGCGCACGCTGCGCTGGCTCGCGACGACTGACGGCGGCGCTGCCGGCGCGTGGTTCGAGTTCGGCGGCCCGCGCATCGCGCCGCCGTTTCCCCAGGTCGGCATCGTCCCGTGGACGTGGGCCGAGCTGATCCTGTTCTTCATCCACCACGTCCTCGGCGTCAGGCCTGAGCGCGACGGCGTGCGCGTGACACCGCGCCTGCTCGCCGGCATGCGCGGCGCCGACGCGCGCATTCCCGTGAGAGACGGCTGGCTGCAGCTGGAATTGCGCGCCGACGCGGCGGCGCCGGCGGATGCGTCGTTCCTCGTGCCGTATCAGGCGGGCGAGATGTCTCTCATCGCCCGCGTGAGGACGCTCCCATGAGCGCCGGGCGGCGGCTGGTCCTCGTCTGCAACTCGCACATCGACCCGGTGTGGCTGTGGCCCTGGGAGGAAGGGCTCGCGGCCACGCTGGCGACGTTCCGCGCGGCGGCCGGCTTCTGCGAGGAGTTCGACGGCTTCGTCTTCTGCCACAACGAGGCGCTGCTCTACCAGTGGGTCGAGGAGTACGAGCCGGCGCTGTTCGACCGGATCCGCAGGCTCGTCGCCGACCGGCCGCTGGCACGTGATCGGCGGCTGGTACGTGCAGCCCGACTGCAATCTTCCGTCGGGCGAGTCGTTCGTGCGCCAGATCACGACAGGCCTGCGCTACTTCCTGGAGAAGTTCGGCGTCCGGCCGCGCGTCGCCTTCAACGTCGATCCGTTCGGCCACAGCCGCGGGCCTCGTGCAGATGCTGAAGCAGGCCGGCTACCGCGGCTATCTCTTCTGCCGGCCCGATGCGCAGCACCTGCCGCTGCTCTCGGACGATTTTCTCTGGGTCGGCTACGACGGCTCGACGGTGCTGGCCCACCGCTCGTCCGAGCACTACAACTCGGAGCGCGGCCGCGCCCGCGCCAAAGTCGAGCGGTGGCTCCAGGCGCACGAGGGCGACGACGACGGCGTGCTGCTGTGGGGCGTCGGCAATCACGGCGGAGGCCCGTCCCGCGACGATCTGCGGGCGCTCGCGGCGCTCGCCCGCGACACGGCCGACCGGACGATCGTGCACGGCGCGCCGGAGGACTACTTCGATCGGCTGGCGGGCCGGGAAGGCTGCGCTTCCGCGGCACGAGGCCGACCTGAATCCGTGGGCGCCGGGGTGCTACACCTCGATGTCCACCGTGAAGCGCGCTCACCGCCGGCTCGAGGGCCGCCTCTACGGCACCGAGAAGATGCTCGCGAGCGCGGCGATTCAGCAACTGATGCCGTACCCCCGCGCCGAGCTGGCCTCCGCGCTCGAGGCGCTGCTCTTCTCCGAGTTCCACGACATCCTGCCCGGGCTCGTCGGTCGCGGAGGTCGAGGCGCAGGCGCTCGATCGCCTCGGACGCGGCTTCGACATCGTCGATCGCCTCCGGGCCCGCGCGTTCTTCGCGCTGCTCTCCGGGCAGCCCGCCGCCGCGGAGGGCGAGTACCCGGTCTTCGTGCACAACCCGCACCCGTTTCCCGTCTCGGCCACCGTGATCTGCGAGTTCCAGCCGCCGGAGCCGAACACCGACCCCGCCACGCGGCTGGTCCCGGAGCTGGCGCTGCCCGGCGGCGCCGCGGTTCCGCTGCAGGTCGAGAAGGAGAGCTGCAACATCCAGGCGGACCAGCGGAAGCGCATCGTCTTTCACGCCTCGCTTCCGCCGTCGTGCACGACCCGCTACGTCGGCCGCCTGCGGACGGTCCCCAGGCCGCCGCCGGATGGGCCGCGCCCGATTTCGGGGATCTACCGCCACCGCTCGAACGGCTGCGAGATCGACATCGACGGATCGACGGGCCTGCTCGTCGGCTACAGGCTGCACGGCTCGCCGTACATCGACGGCGGGGCGTTCCGCGGCCTCGTGATGCGGGATTCGGCCGACCCCTGGGGCATGAAGGTCCGGGGCTTCAGGGATCGCCTCGGCGACTTCGTGCTGATGTCGCCGCGCGAGACGGCCGCGCTCGCCGGAGTGCGGGCGCCGGAACTGGCGCCGGTCCGGATCATCGAGGACGGGCCGGTCCGGACCATCGTCGAAGCGGTCTTCGCGCACGGCCGCTCGGTCATGCGCCTGCGCTACGCGCTGCCGAAGCGCGACGCCGACGTCGAAGTCGAAGCGCTCGTGCTGTGGGCCGAAACCGACGCGATGCTGAAACTCGCCGTCCCCACCGCCATGCCGGGCATGCGCGTGCACGGGCAGGTCGCCTTCGGCGTCGAGCGCCATGCCCGCGAGGGCGAGGAACTGGTCGGCCACGAGTGGCTCGCCTGCGTCTCGAGCGACGGCACGCGCGCGCTGAGCATCGTGACCGACGCGACGTCGGGGTTCGACTATGCCGGCGCCGAACTCAGGATCTCCTGCCTGCGATCGCCGGCCTATGCCGGCCACCCTGTCGACGATGTGACGCCGATTGTCAGGCAGGACCGCGTCGAGACCCGGGTGGACCGCGGGGAGCACGTGTTCAGGTTCTGGCTGAGGGCGGGGCCCGCCGCGGCGCGCCTCGACGCCATCGACCGCGAGGCGACCTCGCGCCTGCAGGCGCCGATGGCGCTGGTGGCGTTCCCGGCGGGCGGCGGCACACCGGTCCTCCCCGGCGCACTCCTGTCGGACCCGGTGATGCAGATGCCGGCGATGAAACTGGCCGAGGACGGCCGGCGCGTGATCGTGCGCCTGTTCGAGCCGACGGGCGCGCCCCGGCAGACGACCTTGAGCATTCCCGCGCTGGGTGCGGAAGCCACGCTCGAGTTCGGGCCATTCGAGCTGAAGACGGTGGCGGTGGACCTGCAGTCAGGCGAGGTCCGCGAGACGGACCTGCTGGAAGAGGCGGAGGGCCGGTAGGCCAGCATGACTGACGAACGCGCGGCAACGCCGGTGCGAGTGCTGATGGTCGCCATCGGCGGCTACGGCTACCACTATCTGCACGCGCTGCTCGACGAGGTGCCCGCCGGCCTGGCGACGCTGGCGGGCGTCGTGGACCCGTTCGCGACCGACGTCGGCCGCGTGGGCCAGGGTGCGGGATCTCGGCGTGCCGGTGGTCGACGACGGTCCAGGCGTTCTTCGCAGCCGGGCACCGCGCAGACCTGACCGTCGTGTCCTCGCCCATCCATTGCCACGTCGAGCAGTCGATGGCCGCCCTCGCGGCCGGCAGCCACGTGCTCTGCGACAAGCCCCTCGGCGCCACGGTCCCGGACATCGACCATCTCGCGGGTGCGCGCGATCGGGCCGGCCGCTTCGTGATGATCGGCTATCAGTGGTCGTACTCGGCGGCCATCCAGGCGTTGAAGCGCGACCTGCTCGCGGGCCGGTACGGCCGCCCGCTGCGCATGGCCACGCTGTGCGCGTGGCCGCGCGACGTGAGCTACTACCGGCGCAACACGTGGGCCGGCCGCCTGCGCGACGCCGCGAGCGGCGCCTGGGTGCTCGACAGCCCGGCGAACAACGCCATGGCGCACTTCCTGCACAACGCGCTCTTCGTCGTCGGGCCTGCCATGACGCGGAGCGCGCTGCCCGCCGCGGTCACCGCCGAACTCGCCCGCGCCTATCCGATCGAGAGCGCCGACACCGCCGCGTGCCGGGTGCTGACGGAAGGCGGCTGCGAGGTGCTCTTTCTCGCCTCGCACGTCACCGCCGGGCCGCTCGAGCCGCGGTTCCGCCTCGAATGCGAAGGCGGCGTCATCGTCTACGGCGAGCGCGATCGGCACGTCGTGGGGACGACCGAAGACGGCCGCGTCACGGACTACGGCGACCCCGACGCCACGCACCAGTTCCGCAAGCTCTTCGCGGCCATCGATCTGCGTCCGGAGCCCCGCGGGCGTCGTCGCGTGCGGCGTGGAGGCGGCGGCCGCCCAGACCGTGTGCGTGGTCGCGATGCACGAGTCGGCGCAGGAGATTGTGCGCTTCCCCGCCCTGCTCCGCCGCGGCCATCCGGATGACCGCGTGCACGTCATCTCGCTGGAGGACGAATTGCTGCGGTGCTACCACGCGTCGGTGCTGCCGAGCGAAATCGGCTGCCCCTGGGCGGAGCCGGGCCGGCGGGTGCTGCCGACGCTGCCCTCCTGCTTCCTCGACGCCGGGCCTGCCGTCTCGCCTGTCCCCGGCAGGAGCGCCACATGACGTCACGCGAACTCGTCGTCCGCACGCTGCGCTTCGACAAGCCCTCGAGAGTGCCCCGGCAGGCGTGGGTGCTCCCGTGGGCCGAGCAGCGCTATCCCGACTGGGTCGCCCGCCTCCGCGCCGCGTTTCCCGACGACCTGATGGCGGCGCCGCAGCTGTATCGCGTGCCGCTGCCGGTCGTCGGCAGCCGCTACGAGAAGGGCCTCTACATCGACGAGTGGGGATGCCGTTTTCACAACGTCCACGGCGGCGTGATCGGCATCGTCCACGAACCGGTCCTCGACGACTGGTCGAAGCTGGACGGGTTCCGCACGCCCGAAGAGGTCCTGACCGTCGACACGGACGCCGTGCGGGCGTTCTGCCGCGACTCCGGCGTGTTCACGCTCGCCGGCACCCTCGTGCGCCCGTTCGAGCGGCTGTGCTTCCTCCGGACGATGGAGCAGGCGATGGTGGACCTGGTGGAAGAACCGCCGGAGCTCCTGGAGCTGCTGCGGCGCATCCGCGAGCACTACGTCCGCGAGGTCGAGGTGTGGGCCAGGACGGATGTGGACGCCATCATGATCATGGACGACTGGGGCACGCAGCGCGGCATGATGGTGTCGCCGCGTGTGTTCCGCCGCCACTTCAGGCCCATGTACGAGGACTTCGTCGCCATCGCCCGGCGGCACGGGAAGTTCGTCTTCATGCACTCGGACGGCAACATCCTCGACATCATGGAGGATCTCATCGCCATCGGCATCGATGCCATCAACAGCCAGGTGGCGTGCATGGGCGTCGGGGAACTCGCCCGCCGCTTCGCCGGCCGGATCACGTTCTGGGGCGAGATCGACCGGCAGATCCTGCTCGCGCACGGGACGCGCGCGGAGGTCGAGGCCGCCGTCCGCGACGTGCGGACGCACCTGTATGCGGACGGCGGCGTGATCGCCCAGTGCGAGTTCGGCCCCGGCGCGATCCCGGAAAACGTGTGGCACGTGTTCGAGACCTGGCAGTCGCTCGACGGAACGTCCTGAGACACGCGGAGTGGTTCAATGAAGCCCGTTTCCCGATTTCTGACTCTCGCCCTGGTCGCCGGCTGCAGCGCCTGGTCCTCGCCTCGGGCGCCGGCGGTCCGGACGCCGCCGCCCCGCAGGCCGCGGCGCGCCAGGCCCGCGCCGCCGCGCCCGCGCCCTCGCCGGCCCGCTACCTCGAGTACGCGCGCGCCGCGGCGGACTACGCGTGGGACCACCGCGAGGAGAGCCTGGCCCGCTGGCGCGCCCAGTTCGACCCGGAGAGCCCGTTCGGCTACCGGCCGCCCGGCGGCCTGCTCGAGACGGCGCTGGTCTACTCGTACCTCTTCGAGAAGGAGGGCACGCCCCGCTACGCCGAGCGCGCGCGGGAGATCCTGCTCACCTACGGAGACTACCGGTCGGCGTTCCCGGACTGGGCCGCGAAGAAGCGGCCCGACTACGACCACGGGGTGCCCGCCCTGCCCGACTTCTTCGTCGTGATGCGGTACCTGCGCGCCTACGACGCGCTGCACCGCCTCGGCAAGCTGTCGCCCGCCGAGGTCGCGTCAGTCGAGGAGATGGTCGGCCACTCAATCGACTACCTGCTGCAGACCTCCGAGTGGGGCACGATGAACCGGACCGTGCTGCGCGCGGAGTCGCTCGCGTGGGCGGTGAGGGCGCTGCCGAACCACCCGCGGGCCGCCGTCTGGGAGAAGCAGCGCAAGGCGCTCGGCGACGACAACTGGGGCAACTGGGAAATCGAGGACGCGACGATCTACCACGGCGTGTGGCTCTACGCGCTGATGGGGTACGCCGACGCCCTCGGCCAGCTCGACGACCTGTTCAAGACGCCCGAGGTCTACTACTACGCGCACTACTTCCTGAACCTGATGTCGCCGGCGAGCGTGGTGCCCGACTTCGGCGACGCGGCGTGGACGCAGAACTGGCAGCACTTCTTCGTGTTCTTCGAAGCGGCCGCCGCGCGGCTCAACGACCCCGCGATGGCGTGGGCCGCGCAGCAGATCGCCACCCGCTTCATCGACTTCTCGACGCCGAACAGCGTGGGGCTGGCCTGCTTCCTGCTCGACAGCTACCGCTGGGGCCGGGCCGGCATCCAGCCGGCCGCGCCGAAAGCACCTCAGCGGCGAGGTGATGGAAGACGTCCAGGGCAAGAAGATCGTCTTCCGCAACGGCTGGGAGCCCTCGTCGACGTACCTCCTGCTGAACTACCGCGACGAGGGCGACGGCGGCATGAACTTCCGCGACTACCTGCGCGACTCGATCCCGGTCGAGGAAGAGAAGATGACGCACGGCCACGCCGACGAGAACAGCATCGTCCTGCTGATGTCGGGCGGGTCGGTGCTGCTGCGGGACGGCGGGTACCGCGACTACATGCCGAGCGGCCCCTTCGGCGCGTACCGCCAGGACTACTTCCACAACCGCCTCGTCGTCCGGCCCGAGAAGATCTTCATGGGCCAGAGCAAGGGCGACGTGCGCTACAGCACCAAGGAGGCCGTCCCGGCCCAGCCCCTGCTCGAGTTCCTGCGCAACGCCGGTTCCTACCGGCCGGTCCGGACCCGCAAGGTGGACTTCCTGTCGCTGCCGGAATTCGACTACAGCCGGACGCGGCTCATCGACGACGGGTGGGGCTACGACTACGACCGCGTCGTCGCGTACGTGAAGGACCCCGGGTTGTTCGTGGTCTTCGACATCTTCAAGTCGCGGACCGACGAGTTCTTCACGCTGGCCAACCTCTGGCACACGCGGAAGATCTACGCCCGGGGCGAGCACTGGTACGACACCGGGTACGACGTCATCGGGCAGCAGGCGCTGCCGGACACCAACCGGCTGCTGGTGCTCTTCCCGTCCACCCACTTCCGGCTCGAGGGCGTGGAGCCGCAGAAGCGGAACTACCAGGACGAGCTGACCATTCACCAGACGACGGCGCACCACTTCGAGCAGGGCCACACCGAGGGGTTCGTCACCGTGCTCGTGCCGCACGCGAAGGACGCCGACCCGGCGGCGCTGGCGTCGCGCGTGCGCATCGTCGACACGGCGCCCGAGCGCGCGGGGCTGGCCGTGACCATCGAGGCCGGGTCGCGGCGGATCACCGTGGCCGCCAAGCAGGACCTGCGCCTGGACATCGCGCGCGACTACCGCCGGCCGCGCTACACGTTCGAGAAGGGCCGCATCGCGCTACGGGCCGCTCGTGACCGACGGCGACTTCGTGTTCACCAGCCAGGACGGCGACGCGCTCTCCTACACGATCGTCAACATGACCCGCGCGCAGTACGGCGAGCAGGTGCTGTTCCAGTCGGGCCAGTCGTTCCACGGCCTGCAGTTCGACGGCACGTCCGACCCGGGCGGCATCGACAAGGTCCGCTACTGGCGCGACACGGTGAAGGTGCCGCCGCGATGGCCGTTGAGACGGCGATCCGCACGGGCCGGCCGGAGTTCGACGGGCTGCTGCCGCTCGTGCGGGGGTTCCTCGAGCGGAGCGTCCTCGATCTGGCCATCGACGGCCAGCGCATCCGCGGCTACCGGACGCCTGATGCGCGGTCGGTCTGGATCCGGGACCACAGCGACATGATGCGGGCGTTCCGTCACTTCGAGCCCGACCTGACGAGCGCGGTCCAGCACTTCGCCGACACGCAGGCCGCGAACGGCCGGGTGTTCGACTACGTGACGACGTTTCCGGAGAAGCCGCCCTGCGAGCGGGAGAACTGGACGAAATACGTCCGGGTGCCGGTCGAGGCGGACGTCGAGTACCGGTTCGTCAAGGCCGCGTACCTCGCCTGGCAGGCCTCGGGCGACGACGAGTGGATGACGGAGCTGCTGCCGTCCCTCGAGCGGGCGCTGCGCTACATCACGACGCACCCGTGGTACTGGGACTCGGGCCGGGGCCTCGTGAAGCGCCCGTACACGATCGACACCTGGGACTTCGCCTACACGGCGGGCCGGCACGAGTGGCTGCAGTTCCAGATCACCGACGACACCTACTGGGGCTACATGCACGGCGACCTCTCGGGCTACTACGAGGCGTTCGTGCTGATGGCGGCGCTGCACGCGCCGATTCGGCGACGAGCGGATCGCGCGCTACTGGGAGCGGCGCGCCGCCGACCTCCGCGCGGCCATGAACGCCGCCTGCTGGAACGGGCGTTTCTACACGCACTTCGTCAAGATCACGCCCGTGACCATCGCCGGCGTCGACGAAGCCGCGCAGCTGAGCCTCAGCAATCCGATGGCCATCAACCGCGGGGCGGCGGACCACGCGCAGGCCGTGTCGATCCTGCGCGAGTACCAGCGGCGCGGCGCCGAAGGCCGGGCGTTCGCCGAGTGGTTCTCCATCGACCCGCCGTTCCCCGACGGCATCTTCGGCGACGACCGGCTGGTGCGAGGGGCCTACGTCAACGGCGGCATCATGCCGCTGGTCGGCGGCGAACTGGCCCGCGCGGCCTTCGAGCACGGGTTCGAGGCGTACGGCGCGGACATCCTGGCGCGCTACTACGCGCTCGTGGCGCAGAAGGGCGAAGCCTATCTCTGGTACTTTCCCGACGGGCGCCCGAGCAGCGTGGAGACGAGCACGAGCCCCGAGGCCCAGCCGACCGACGGATGGGGGTCGAGCGCGATGGCGTGGGCGCTTGTCGAAGGCCTCGCCGGCGTCGTCGATCGCGGTCGGACGTTCGACTCGGTGCGACTCTCGCCGCGATGGGAAGCCGCCGGGATCGACAGCGCCGACGTCTCTGTCGGATACGCGGCATCGGGCGCGTCCGTGCGCTACCGGTACCGGCGCGATGGAAGCCGCATCACGCTGGAGATCGAGGCGGCCGGCGCCGATGTGCAGTGGCACGTCCTGCTGCCGGCCGGGCATCGCGCCGCAGCGCGCCCGGTGCGACGGGCGCGAGACGGCGGTTGACACCGGGCAGGTCGAGTCCAGCCCGTACGCGGACGGATCCTGCCGGGTCGAGGGCCTGGCGACAATCGAGATCGACATCACGGCGGCATGACGAGGCATGGACATGACGGTTCGAGACGCTCTCGCGCGCATCACGCTCGTCCAGATCCCGGATGGCTCGCCGCCGGTCGTCCGATCGGCGGCCGAGGCCGTTGCCGCCCTGAGCGGCGCGGCCATCCTCGAGTCCGAGGCGCTTGAGCCCGCGTCCCGCGCGGGCGTCTTCCAGATCGCGGCGCCCGTGCACGCGGCTGCGCGCGGAGGCCTGCCCGCGCCGCGCATCGAGCTGCGCCTGCGCCCGGACGGGTCGGGCCGCCTCGCAAGCGCCGGCGGCCGGATGCTCTACGCGGCCGCGCGCCACCTGGCGGACGTCATGGCCGGCGGCGATCTCGGCGCCCTCGAACACGGCGTCTCCATCACGCCCGCGTTCGCGTGGAACCGCTCGTGCTACGACGTGTTCCTCACCCAGGAGGGGCGCATCCAGCGGGGCCTCGATCCCGAGTCGTACGTGCGCCAGCTCGCCGCGTCGGGATACACCCACGTCGAGGTGAACGCCCTCGCCTACCCGATGGGCCTCGAGAGCGGGCCGAAGGGCGAAATCTACCCGATGTTCTACACCTACTGCCCCGCCCTGGATCAGTTCGTGTACTCGTCGCTCAACAAGGGGCTCTATCCGTTCTACTACCTGTCGGCCAATCTCGCCGTCCTGAAACGGAACGCGGCGCTTGCCCGCAAGTACGGCCTCGTTCCGGGCCTCCTCTCGTTCGAGCCCCGTTCGGTCCCCGAGGAGTTCTTCGCCCGATACCCGATGCTCCGGGGCCCGCGCGTCGATCACCCGTTCCGGTCGTTTCGCCCGCGCTACACGATGACGATCACGCACCCGCGCGTCTGCGAGCACTACGCGGACATGATGACGGCGCTCATGCGGGAGGTGCCGGACCTGGGCTTCCTGTCGGTCTGGACCAACGACAGCGGCGCCGGTTTCGAACACACGAAGTCGCTCTATGTCGGCCGCAACGGCGGCGCCTACATGATCCGCGAGTGGAAAGACGATGCCGAGATCGCGAAGACCGCCGGGACGCACGCGGTGCGGTTTCTCGGCCTGCTTCGGGACGCGGCGCGCGCGGTCAACCCCGAGTTCCGCGTCATCACGCGCCTGGAGTCGTTCTACGGCGAGCACGACACGGTGTGGGAGGGGCTCGGCGACGGCCTCGACGTGGAGACGACGTCGCTCATCGCCCGCGGCTGGGAGATGCCGTACCGCCACCCCCGCTATCCCGACTCGAGCGCCATCAACAGCGGATCGGTCTACCAGCTCGAGTTCGCGGATCGCGAGCGCGAACTGGGCGCCGACCTGCAGCGCCGCGGCGCGTCCGCGCATCACTACTTCTCGGCCGGCCCGCACCAGATGTTCGCGCCGCTTGTCGGCGTGCCCTACCCCGTGCTGACGTGGCGCCGGCTGAAGCTCCTGCACGAGAACGGCGTGAGGGCGCTGGCGAACGTCGGCGGCACGTGCCCGCCGGAACTCGTGCCGTTCAACGTCAATCACGAGATCCTGCGCCGCTTCCAGTTCGACGCCCGGCTCGACATCGACCGCACCGTCGCGTCAATCGCGGCGGGATGGGCGGGCGAGGCGTTCGGACCGGTCCTGCAGAAGGCCTGGTCGCTCGCCGAGGAGGCGATCCTCGCGTTCCCGAACACCACGACGCTCTACTCCACCATCGGGTTCACGTGGTACCGGCTCTGGGCGCGGCCGTTCGTGCCGAACATCGAGAACATCCCCCTCGGCGAGCGGGCGTACTACCAGGACTTCATGTGCACGACGCCTCACAACCCGAACAACGTGGACCTGAGCCGCGACGTGCTGTTCACGCTGCTGACGCCGGAGAAGAGCGCGCTGGACCTCGAGCGCATCGACGCCAACGTGTGGCTGCCCCTCAATCACGCCATCGATCTGCTCGCGTCGCACGAGGCCGACGCCGCCGCCCGGCTCGGGCCGTCGAACGTCATCAGGGACCAGTGGGTCCGCCTGCGCGCCCTGCGCTGCTGGATCATGACGCACCGCAACGTGTCGGCGTGGGTGGCCGGCGTCTACGGGTGGATGGGCGCGGCGACAAGCGCCGACAAGGCGCGCTGGCGCACGGTGCTCGATCGCATGATCGCGAAAGAGATCGCCAACAGCCGCGACCTGATGGACCTGGTCGACACGGGCGTCGAGTTCATGGCCACGACAGACCTGGGCGAATCGCCGCTCATGCACGGGCGCAATCTGAAAGACCTGCTCGTGCGGCGCATCGCGCTGATGGAACGCCACGCCAACGACGATCCGTTCATCGACCCGGGCTACATGGAGCGGATGGCCGGCCGGGAGTCGGGGTCCGGCTCATGAACGTGCCGGAGCCTGACCGGCTGACTCCGCGCGAACGCCTCCTGACGGCGCTGGCCCGCGGCGTGCCGGATCGGCTGCCGGTGACGACGCACCATCTGATGCCGTCGTTCCTGGCGGAGCTGGGCGGGATCGGCGAGCGCGGCTTCTTCGACCGCTACGGCCTCGATGCCATCCACTGGACCACACCCCTGAGGCCGGCAACCGGCTGCCGGCCGGATCCCGGGGCGGAGCCCGCCGTCGAAGCATGGTCGCATGTCTCGGAGACCTGGCGCGTCGAGCGGACGCCGCTGCCCGACGCCAGCTTCAGGACCGTCCGCTACGCCATCACGACGCCGCGGAAGGCGCTCTCGATGGTGCTGCAGGACGACGGGCGAACGGTGTGGGTGGCCGAGCGCCTGCTGAAGGAGAAGTCCGACATCGACGTGCTCGCGGCGTTCGCGCCGGTGCCCCGCTGCGATGCGGCCGCCGTCGAGGTGGCCCGGGCCGCCATCGGCGATGACGGGATCGTGCGCGGCGCCGTACCGGGATTCCCCATCTACGGGCAGCCGGGCTGCTGGCAGGACGCCGCGGTGCTCGTTGGCATCGAGGAACTGATTCTCGAGACCTACGAAGACCCGGCGTGGGTGGCCGACACTGCTGGGGATGCTCCGCGACCGGAAGCTCGCGTTCATGCGCTCGACGGCGGGCGCGCCGTTCGACCTGCTGGAGCTCGGCGGCGGCGACGCCTCGTCGACGGTCATTTCGCCGAAGATCTTCGACCGCTTCGTCGCGCCGTTCGACGAGCCCGTCGTGGCGGCGGCGCACGAGGCCGGCCAGCGCGTCGTGTATCACACGTGCGGCGGGATGATGCCGCTCCTCGAGCGCATTGCCGCCATGCGGCCGGACGCCATGGAGACGTTCACCCCGAAGGACATGGGCGGCGACGCGAGGCTCGCCGAGGCGAAAGCGCGCATCGGCTCGGCGGTGTGCATGATCGGCGGATTCGACCAGTTCCACTACTTCACCGGGTGCGCCCCCGGCGACACGCGGCGAGCGGTGCGCGACGCGTTCGACGCGGCCGGGGGCGGCGGCGGCTTCATCCTGGCGCCCTCGGACCACTTCTTCGAAGCCGAGGACGCGCTGCTGCACGCCTTCGCCGACGAGGCGCGCAGCTGCCGCTATTGGGGTCAGACCTGCCGGTTTTCGAGACCTGACCCCGAGGAAGCGGCGGTGGAGCGAGAAGGTGCCCGCCAGGTCGCGGGCGGCCTGATCGAAGATCGCCTGCAGGTCGCGATAGCGCGCGGCCGCGCCGGGTTCGGGCACGACCCTGGTCGCATCGTTCATCGTCACGAACGCTGTCGTGATGTCCGCGATCTCGCGCCCGGCGCCGGTCGCATGGCCCTGCACCCACATGGCGTGCAGCGCCGCCCCGTACGCGGCGCCCTCTTCGGTGGTCGGGCAGACCACCGGGCAGTCGAAGACGTCGGCCGCGATCTGGCGCCACAGCGCGCTCTGCGCGCCTCCGCCGGTCAGGCGGATTTCCCGTGGCACGACACCGAGGGCGCGCAGCCGGTTGAGGCCGTAGTTCAGGCCCAGCGTCGCGCCCTCCATCGCCGCGCGCGCCATGTGGGCCGCGGTCGGCCGTGCGCGGGCGGATGCCGATCCACACGCCCGTCGCATCGGGCACGTTTGGCGTCCGCTCGCCTTCGAAGAAGGGAATCGAGCAGCAGGCCCTCGGCTCCGGTCTCCACCGAAGCGGCGGCCTGCGGAGAGCCCGGCGTGGTCGAGGCCGAACAGCTTCCGCACCATTTCGGTGGCCACGGTCACGTTCATCGTGCAGACCAGCGGCAGCCAGCGCCCGGTCGCGTCGCAGAAGGCGGCCACCTCGCCGGCCGGATCCACCACGGGACGTGTCGAGCAGGCGTAGATCGTGCCCGAGGTCCCGAGGCTGGCCGTGACGATGCCGTCCGCCACGTTGCCGGTGCCGATGGCGCCCATCATGTTGTCGCCGCTGCCCGACACGAAGACGTCGCTGTCCGAAGCCGAACTGGCGCGCGATGTCCGGCCGCACGACGCCCGCCGGCTCGCGCGAGTACGCGGGGAGCGGCAGCTTTCCGGCCAGCTCGGGGCCAATCGCCGCCACCGCCTCCGGCGCTCCATCGGCGTGTGCGCACGTCCATCAGCGCCGTGCCCGAGGCGTCGCCCCACTCCATGTGCGCGCGTCCCGTGAGCCAGAAGGCCAGGTAGTCGTGCGGCAGGAGCACGGTCGCGAGGCGGGCGTAGCGTTCCGGCTCGTGCTCCTTCATCCACAGGATCTTCGATGCCGTGAACCCCGGAGGGATGCCGTTCCCGAGCCGTTCGATGGTCCGCGGAAGGCCGCCGAGGCGCGCGATCAGCGTGTCGCACTGCGGCGCGGTGGACGTGTCGCACCAGAGCTTCGCCGGCCGGATGACCCGCCCCTCGGCGTCGAGGGGCACGAACCCGTGCTGCTGGCCGGAGATGCCGATGGCCGCGACCCGCCCGGCGGCATCCGCCCCGGCCGCGGCCAGCACGCCCGCCACCACCTCCGTCGCCGCGCGGACCCAGTCGGCGGGGTCCTGCTCCTTGGTGCCGGGCACCTCGGACGGCAGGATGCCGTAGGCCGCGGACCGTGCCGCCAGGACGCGGCCCGTGGCGCCGTCTACCAGCACGGCCCGCGTGCTCTGCGTGCCGCTGTCGATGCCGATGAAGAGCTGGGACATTCGCGTAACCCTCGTGTAACCGTCGCGGCGCGTCAGCCCGCGAACATGCTTCGAACGACGAACCAGACGTTGGCCGGGCGCTCGGCCAGCCGCCGCATGTACCACGGGAACCAGTAGGCCCCGTAGGCGATGAGCACCCGGACGACGGCGCCTTCCCGGACCAGGCGTTCCTGCTCGCCGCGCTGGATGCCGTAGAGCATGTGCACCTCGACGTCGCGCGCCGCGAGGCCCGCCCGCTCGGCGTGCGCGCGGATGCGGGTGAGCAGATTCGCGTCGTGTGTCCCGAACACGGGCCTGAATCCGTTGCGGCGGCCGAGGCCTTCGAGCATGCTCACCGCGAGCGTGAAGAACTGCGCGTCGACATCCGCCTTCTTCGGGTAGGCCAGATCGGCCGGTTCCTTGTAGGCGCCCTTCACCAGCCGCACGCCGATGCCCTCGTCGACGAGGGCCTTCAGGTCGTCCGGCGTGCGGTAGAGGTAGGCCTGGAGACAGACGCCGACGCGGGGGAACTCGGCCTTCAGCCTGCGCGTCAGGTCGAGCGTGACGTCGACATACGACGACTGCTCCATGTCGATCCAGAGGTAGTTGCCCGTCGCGTGCGAACGCTCGGCCAGCGCCCGGAGGTTCGCGTAGGCCTGCTCCGCGCCGAGGTCGAGGCCGAGCTGCGTCAGCTTGATCGACGGCTCGCAGCGCGTCCCCTTCGACGCGATGGCATCGAGGACCTCCAGGTAGTGGCGCGTCACGGCGGCAGCCTCGGCGGCATCGGTGACGTTCTCGCCCAGCCGCGTGAACACGGCGTCGATGCCGCGCGGCCGCAGCTCGCCTGCCGCCCGCAGCATGTCGTCGACCGACTCGCCGGGCATGAACTTCCGGGACGCCCGCCGCACGAACCACAGCCTGGGACCGCGCTCGCGCATCCAGCGGTTCTCGGAAACGGCGAGCAGCACGCTCCGCATGACGCTCATCCCGCAGATCCTAAGGGGTCAGGACGATTTATGCAAAGCGGCCAGACCCCGCTACTTCTTGACGAGCGCGGCGATCGTCGGCGGGCAGCGCGAAACGGTCCGCGGGCAGCGTCACGTTGTGCTCCACCTGCTCGACGGTCACGACACGCTCCTGCCCCATCACCTTCATGCGGCTCGTGAACGCCAGCATGATGCCGTCCACCTTCCGGAAGTCGCCCGGCTCGGCCACCACGGTCACGGCTCCGGCCGCCGAGTTCACCGTCGTCTCCGTGCGGGCGAGCAGCCCGGTCTCCTTGTCGAAGTACACCGTCTGGGGCGACCCGGCCTTCGGCGTGATGACGACGCGATAGGCCGGCTTGCCGTTGACATCGGCGGTGCCGACGCACTCGGCGCTCTTCAGGTGCTCTTTCCAGTGCGCCAACCGGTCGAAGATCGCGTCTCGCCTGGCGTCGTCGAGTTCGATGCCGTCCTTGACGACGGCGCCGCGGACGGCGGAGTTCTCCCACGCGATGCCTTCGGAGACGCCGCTTTCGATGCGGCCGGTCGCCTCCGACTCGACCACCGTGAAGAGGCTCGCGGGCGCGGCGGCGTACATCGTGAGGTTGAGGGTCACGCCGGCCCCGAGGATCTCCATGCGGGCGCGCACGACGCGGTTCTTGATCGCGTCATAGGCGGCCATCCCGCCGGTCGCCTCGATATATTTCGCCAGCACGGCCTCTCCCGTGGGCAGCGGCGCCGCGGGCGCCTGGGCGGAGGCCGGCAGCGTTCCGGCGGCGATCGCGAGCGCGGCCGCCGTGCACAGCGTACGGATCAACGTGTTCATGACTTCGGTCCTTTCACGTGAGTCTCTCGAATCCACTGTACCGCAGCGTGGCGAGTCCCGGCACGCCTTCGTCTCTGATATCCTGA
Source organism: uncultured Acidobacteriota bacterium (assembly GCA_963834645.1). Classification (GTDB taxonomy): domain Bacteria; phylum Acidobacteriota; class Vicinamibacteria; order Vicinamibacterales; family JAKQTR01; genus JAKQTR01. Next base: position 116,743 of record CAWICP010000007.1, on the reverse strand, counting down.
TGGCGCCACAGACGCTCACCGGCGTCCCCGGTCAGGTGCTTCAGATGATCAGTACTCTTCTCCTCGCTGTTACCCTGACGGCCGCGGGTGTGTCGGCGCCTCCGCCCCCTCAGGCGGTGCCGGCCGGCTCCCCTGGCACGATCTCGGTGGAACAGGCCGTCTCGACGGTACTGGCCCGCGCGCCGAGCCGCCAATCGGCCCAGGCGAAACGTGATGCCGCGAAGATGGCCGCGGAGTCGTCCGGCTCGTGGCCCAACCCTAGCTGTCGAGGTGCGCTCGGAGAACTGGACATTCGGGTCCTGGTCCTGGACGCCCCTCCCGGAACCGGGATCGCCTCCTGGCCTCGACTTCTTCACCGTGCTCACCCAGCCTGTGGAGTTGGGCGGCCAGCGCGGCAGGCGCATCGGGATTGCTCGAGCGGAGCACGCCGCCGCCGAAGCCGCGATGGCGCAGACCGACCGCGCGCTGGTGATGGAAACCGTGCGGCTCTTCATGGACGCCGTGCGCAGCCGCGAGTGGCTGGGGGCGCTCGAAAGCAACCGCGAGGGCCTCGACACGCTGCTCCGGGCCATGACGTCGCGCGTGCGCGAAGGGTACGCGGCCGAAGCGGACCTCGCGAAGTTCCAGGCCGAGTCGGCGCGCGTGCAGACGCAATTGCTCCGTGCGCGCCTCGATCTCGCGCGCAGCCTGGCCCAGCTCGGCTCCTTGATGCAGGAGCCCGTCCCGCTGCGATCCGAGCAACTCACGGAACCGGCGCTGCGCCCGATCCCGGCCGGAAATCCCGCCGAGCTTGCGGCGAAGGCGGCAGCCGCGTCCCCGGAGGTGCTCGCCGCCAGGGCGAGGTCGGCGCGGGCCGCCGAAGCGCTGGCGCTGGAGCGCGCGCGGCGCGTCCCGGACCTGAACGTGGCGGGCGGATACAAGCGCACCGCAGGCTTCGACACCGCGGTCGCCGGCCTCATGATTGCGATCCCGCTCTTCGACAGGAACAAACAGGCCGTGGCCATCGCCGCCGGCGACCACGCCGCCTCCCTGTCCGACGTGGCGGCCGCCGAGGCGCGCGCGCTGGCGGACGCCCGGGTCGTCTTTGACGCGGCGGCGGCCCTGGGCGCGCTCGCCGCACGGGTCGATGACGACCTGCTCAGGCCGGCCGAGACCGTGCGGACCGCCGCGCGGTCGGCCTTCCGCGAAGGCGCGACCGACATCCTGGTGCTCGTCGACGCCGAGCGCGTCTACGTGGACGCCCGCCGTGAAGCGGTGCAGCTCAAGCTGGATGCGATTGCGGCCGCGCTCGAAGCGCGGCTGCTCCTGGGAGAGGAGATCGTGCGATGAACGCGGAAGCGCCCGGTGGCAACGTCCGGCTCAGGCCGGTCCTGGTCGGCGTCGCGGTGCTCGCGGTCATCGCGCTGGCCGCCTTCTTCACCCTTCGCGCTCCGGCGCCGGCCCCGGCTGAGCCCGCCGGCCCGACCGCTCCAGCCGGCACCGTCGCGCTCTCCGACGCCGCCGCCCGCGAGGCGGGTCTCGTCGTGGAGGCGGCCAGGAGCGTGACGCGGCGGCAACAGCTCGAGGCGCCGGGCGTGCTCGCGCTCGACGAGCGCCGGACGGCGCGCATCGGGTCGCCGGTCGACGGCAAGGTCATCGAGGTCTTCGTGGAGATCGGCGACCGTGTTCCGCAGGGCAAGGAACTGGCGCACATGATCGGTCCGATCGTCCACGACGCCTGGGCGGCCTACCGCAAGGCCATCGCGGAGCGGCGCACGACCCAGACGGAATTGAAGCTCGCCGTCCAGGCCGACGACCGGGCCAGGCGCCTCTTCGCCGACAAGGCCATCTCCGAGCAGGAGGTGCAGCGCGCCGGGGCGAACCGCGTCGCCGCCGAGGAGGCGCTGAACATCATCGAGACGGAGGTGCGGAGGTCCGAGGAGGAACTCGAGCACCTCGGCATCACGAACAGCGAGGATCCCACCGGCGAATCCGGCGAACAGATCCCGGTGAAAGCGCCCCTGAGCGGCGTGGTGCTCGAGAAGTTGATCACCGAGGGAACGGCCGTCACGCCTGGCACGCCCCTCTTCGTCGTGAGCGATCTCTCCACGCTCTGGGCGCTGGCGGAGATTGACGAGACGGCCATTTCACACGTCAAGGCCGGCGTCCCGGTGGAGGTCTCGGTCTCGGCGTACCCCGGGGAGACGTTTACAGGCACCATCGCCTGGGTCGCCGACATGATCAATCCGAAGACCCGGCGCGTCACCGTGCGCTGCGCCCTGCCCAATCCCCAGGGCAGGCTCAAGCCCGAGATGTACGCCACGGTGATGCTCGGCGAGGGTGAGCCCAGGCCGGTCGTGCTCGTGCCGTCGGCCGCCGTCCAGGACATCGACGGCAAGCCCGTGGTGTTCGTGGAAGACGGGAAGGGCCGCTACCGCCGGCGCGACATCACGGTGGGGCCGGATCGGGGCGGCGCGATCGAGGTGCGGAGCGGCCTGCGCGAGGGCGAGCGCATCGTTGTCGCCGGCGCGTTCCTGCTGAAGTCCGAATTGCTGAAGTCGACGACGCCGGAGGGTTAAGGTGGGCGCCATCGAACGATTCGTCGCGGCCGCCCTGCGGCAGCGCCTGTTTGTCCTGCTCTGCCTGGCGGCGCTCGTCGCGACTGGCGTCGTCGCCTACCGGGACCTGCCCGTCGAGGCCTTCCCCGACCTGACCAACAACCAGGTCGTGGTGGTGACCGAGGCGCCGGGCCTCGCGGCCACCGAGGTCGAGCAGCGCGTCTCGTACCCCATCGAAACCGCGGTCATGGGCGTGCCGGGCGCCGAACAGGTCCGATCGGTCTCCAAGGCCGGGCTCTCGATTGTGAGCATCATCTTCGAGGATGCCGTGCCGGTCTATTTCGCGCGGCAACTGGTCAACGAGCGGATGCTCGAGGCGCGGAGCCGGATCCCGGACGGGCTGGACCCGACGCTCGGGCCGGTGGCCACCGCGTTCGGCGAGATCTATCAGTACCTGATCGAGGGCGACTCGACCGACGCGATGACGAAGAAGACCCTCCACGACTGGGACATCCGCACGCGCCTGCGCTCGGTGCGCGGCGTGAGCGAGATCAACTCGTGGGGCGGCGAAACCCGGCAGTTCCAGGTGCTGGTGGACCCGCGGCAGCTCGAGCGGTACGCGCTCACCTTGAGGCAGGTGTTCCAGGCCCTGGCCGACAACAATGCCACCTTCGGCGGCGGGTTCATCGAACACCGGTCCGAGCGCTACACGGTGCGCGGCATCGGACTCGCGCAGACGGTCGACGACCTGCGCAACATCGTCGTCTCCTCCGTCGAGGGCACGCCGATCTACATCCGCGACGTCGCGGAGGTGTCGGTCGGCGCGATGCCCCGCCAGGGGGCTGTCACGCGCGACGGCAAGGGCGAGAGCGTCGCCGGCATGGTCATCATGCTGAAGGACGAGAACGGCAAGGACGTCGCCGACCGCGTGAAGGCGCGGATGGCCGAGATCGGGGCGACGCTGCCGTCGGGCCTGTCCATCGCGCCGTTCTACGACCAGACCGAGGTCATCGACCGCACCGCCCACACGGTGCGGAAGAACCTGCTCGAAGGCTCGCTGCTGGTCGTGATCGTGCTGTTCGTGTTCCTGGGCGACGCCCGCGCGGCCCTGCTGGTGGCGGCGGTCATCCCGATGTCGATGCTCGTCGCGTTCATCGGGATGCGGTACTTCGGCGTGTCGGCGAACCTGATGTCGCTCGGCGCCATCGACTTCGGCCTGATCGTGGACGGCGCCGTGGTGATGATGGAGAACTTCGTGCGGCGGCGCGGCGAGTACCGGCTCCTGCCGGGCGCGGACCCCGCCGAGTCGCGCCTCGCCCTGTTCACCTCCGCGGCCACCGAGGTCGCCCGGCCCATCCTGTTCGGCGTCCTCATCATCGTGGCCGTCTACCTGCCCATCTTCGCGCTCGAGGGGCTCGAGGGGAAGATGTTCAAGCCGATGGCCATCACGGTGTGCTCGGCCATCCTGGGCTCGCTGATCCTCTCGCTGACGGCGGTGCCCGTGGGGGCGTCGTACCTGCTGAAGCTCGGCGGCGGAGAGCACGAGGGCCGCTGGTTCGAACGGCTCCGCCATTTCTACACGCATCACCTCGCGGTGCAGATGGATCACCGGGTGCGGACCATCGGGGTGTCCATCATCGCCGTGACCATCGCCCTCGGGTCGCTGCCGTTCATCGGGACCGAGTTCATGCCCAAGCTCGACGAAGGGTCGATCCTCGTCGAAACCCGCAAGCTGCCCTCGGTGTCGCTGCCGGAGTCGGTCGCGATCTCGACGCACGTCGAGGCGATCCTGCGCCGGTTCGACGAAGTGAAGCAGGTCGTCACGAAGATCGGACGGCCGGATCTCGCCACCGAGGCGATGGGCATCTACCAGGGCGACGTGTACGTGATCCTGCACCCCATCGACACCTGGAAGAGCGGCCGGACCAAGGACGACCTGATCGTCGCGATGTCCGAGGCGCTCGGCTCGCTGCCGGGCGTGGAGTTCAACTTCACCCAGCCGATGGCCATGCGCCTCGACGAAGTGGTGTCCGGGGTGAAGGCCGACGTCGCCGTGAAGGTGTTCGGCCCGGATGCCGCCGTGCTCGAGCGGCTCGGCGGCGAGATCCAGGCCGTCCTGAACGAGGTCTCCGGCGCCGCAGACCTCCAGGTCGAGGTCCTGTCCGGGGCCGCGCAGCTGGAAATCGTGGCCGACCGGACCAGGATGGCGCGGTACGGCATCAACGTCGCGCACCTGCGGGAGCTGGTCGAAACGGCCGTCGGCGGCGCGATCGCCACCGAGGTCCTCGATGGCTCCCGGCGCTTCGACGTCGTCGTGCGGTTCCCGGACGCCATGCGAAGCAATCCCGAGGCCATCGCCAACCTGTTGCTGACGGCGCCGGGCGGCGAGCGCGTTCCCCTCGGCAACGTGGCGAGCGTGGCCATGGTCCGGGGTCCCGAAGCCATCAACCACGAAAACGGCGAACGGCGCCTGGTCGTCCAGACGAACGTGCGCGGCCGGGACGTCGGCAGTTTCGTCGCCGAAGCGCAGCGCCGCCTCGAGGGCCGGGTGAGGATGCCCGAGGGGTATCACATCACGTGGGGCGGCCAGTTCGAGAACCAGCAGCGCGCCATGCAGCGCCTCGTGCTGGTCATCCCGCTCTCGCTGGCCCTCATCTTCCTGCTCCTGTTCATCACGTTCGGCAACGTGCGGCACGCCGGCCTCGTCATCCTCAATGTGCCGTTCGCGCTGGTCGGAGGCATCGGCGCGCTCTGGGGAAGGAGCCTGAACCTGAACCTCTCGGCATCGGTGGGGTTCATCGCCCTGTTCGGCGTGGCCGTGCTGAACGGCGTCGTGATGATCGCCGCGATCAACCGGCTGAGGTCGGACGGCCTGTCGATCCGCGAGGCCATCATCGAGGGGGCCGGCACCCGGCTCAAGCCGGTCCTGATGACCGCGCTCGTGGCCTCGCTCGGCTTCATCCCGATGGCGATTTCCTCCGGCGCAGGCTCCGAGATTCAGCGGCCGCTGGCCACCGTGGTCATCGGCGGCATCGTGACCTCGACGCTGCTGACGCTGATCGTCCTGCCGACGATCTACGAACTGGCATCGAGCGCGTGGGTCGCGCGTCGAAAGGGCGCTGGCGCCGTGCCTGGAAGTGGCCGGGGATGGCAGGGACGTAGGGATCGGGCTCGATTCTCAAGCGCGCCCGATCCCGATCCCGACGCGGCTATTGGAGCGTGAAGTTGACGGTCACCGTCATGATGACCTTCTTCGGCTCGCCGTTCAGGAGCGTCGGCGTGAACTCCCACTGGCGGACGGCGTCGATGGCCGCCTGATCGAGCATCGGGATCGAGCGCAGGACCTTCGCCTGCTCGACCTTGCCATCCGCGCCGATCAGCACCTCCAGGATGACCACGCCCTGGACTCTGGCGTCCTTCGCGTCGGGGGGATACACCGGGTTGACGTTCACCACCCGGGCCGGCGGCGTGATGCCGCCGCCCACCTTCAGCGCCGTCGGGTCGAGCGATGACTTCTCGCCGGGAGGCGGAGGCGGCGGTGGCGGAGGAGGCGGCGGCGCGTCGAAGGCCCCGATTACTCCGCCCACGCACGCCACCCGCGACGCCGCCGGCTACCCCGCCGGCCACTCCGCCGGCGACGCCCGCGGACTCCTTGGGCACGAAGTTCACCGTGGCCGTCATGACGACCGGCACGGCGGCGCCGTTGAGCAGTCGTCGGCGTGAACTCCCACTGCCGGACGGCGTCGGTCGCGGCCGCATCCAGCATCGGAATCGATCGCAGGACCCGCGTATCGCGGACCTTGCCGTCCTCACCAATCACCGCCTCGATGATCACGACGCCCGCGACCTCGCGGCGAGCGCGTCGGGCGGATAGACCGGGGAGACGTTCCTGGTCTTCGTCGGCGGCTTGATGCCGCCGCCGACCCTGACCGCGTTGGCCGGAACCGCGTCCCAGGCGTCCGCGCCTGCGGATCTTGAGGCCTGGTCGCGCAGCTTGTCCGCTTCGGCGATGAGTTCCTGCTGCGCGGCCGGGTCCGTCTCCGTCGTCGCCTGCAGCCGGAGCAGGAGGTTCTTGTAGGTCAGCGCCTCCATGTAGTCCGGCTTCATCTGGATGGCGCGGTCAGCCTGTTCCATCCCCTTCTCGATGTAGTCGCGCTTCGCGCGGCGTCGAGCGTCGTGTCGCGGTACGCCTTGTCCCAGTAGTAGGTCGCCAGCGTGTACGGGCCCTCGGGGTTCGTCGGCTCGAGCTGGATGCGCTTGGTGAGCGCCGCGGTCGTCTTCGCGAAGTCACCGCGGCGGTTGTAGTAGCCGGCGAGCTGGAGGAACGCCTTCGGGTCCTGCGGCCAGGCCCTGGTCATCTCGAGGAGGGTCTTCTCGGCGTTCTTCAGGTCGCCGCCTTCCTCGTACTTCCTGGCCACGGCCACGTAGCTCGCGAGCGACCCGTCGATCGCCGGCACCGCGCCCGGCGCGGGGACCGTCACCCCGACGGTCGGCTTGGACTGCTTCGGCGGCGCAGGCGGCGGGGGTGGAGGCGGCGGCGGCGGGGCCTGCGTGAATCCGAAGGCGACCGGCACCGACGGCAGCACGGCGGCGTCAGCCGCGGCCGTCAGCGGGAAGGCCTGCACGACGGCCCATCCGCCGGCGGCCAGCACGGCCAGGACGAGCACGAACGACGAGACGAGGCGCACGCGCGACATGGACACCTCCCGCACGAGCAGCGCCACCCGCTGAGCGAGGTGGCCGTGTTTCAGGAACAGCGACGCGGGCTGGAGCATCGGCGTCGGACCGGCCGCGGCCAGCTTCAGCAGGGCTTCGAGGTACGGCTTGCGGGCGCCCACCAGGCGCACGACCTCACGGTCGACGAGTTGCTCGGTGCTCAGGCGGATCTGCTCGACCAGCCACCACAGCACCGGGTGGAACCAGAGCACGGACAGCAGGAGCTCGTCGCCGATCGTGCGCACCCAGTCGCGCCTGGCGACGTGCAGCAGTTCGTGCGCCGCCACGGCGGTCTGCTGGCCGGGCTCGAACGAGGCGAAGCCGGGCGGGACCAGGACGACGGGCCGGCGGATGCCGAACGTCACGGGACGGACGACCTTCGGCGACACGAGGAACCCGGCGTCGGCGCCCACGAGAAGCGCGGCCGCATCGACGGCGTCCGGACGAGGGTCGAGCGGCACGGCGGACCGGCGGAGCCGGGCCAGCGAGATCAGCCCGAGGGCGAGCCACCCGAACCGGGCCGCGACACCCGCGAGATAGACGCCCGCCACGACGGACTCGACGGGCCAGCCGCGGAGAGAGGAGAGCACGGAGAGTCCGGAGCCGGCAGCCGGCCCCGCGCCGCCAGTCCGCGGCGGAGAGGTCCTCCGCACCGCCGGCCGCCGGCAGATCCGCCGGCGCGATGGCCGCAGCCGAGACGTCCGCCGCCGGCCTCGTCACCCAGGGCTGCAGCAGCGGCAGCGCCAGGCAGACCAGGAGGAGCGCCCGCAGGTGCAGCAGCCGGGCCCTGGGAGACGTCATGCGAAGGAGCGACGGGAGGAGCACGCCGGCGCCGGCCAGTGCGGCGACCTGCAGCGCCCACGCCCACACGTTGCCGAGGGAGAGCTCAAGCATGTCAGGCCTCTTCGATGGTCCGGGCCAGCTCTTCGAGTTCCTTCTTCGTTAGACGCCGATCTTTGACAAGATGCACCAGCAGGGGGTGCGCGGCCCCGTCGAACAGCCTGTCGACGAACTCGCGGACCATGCCCCGGACGACGGCCGCCTCGGGGCGGGTGGGCCGGTAGACGTAGGCCCGGTCGTCCTGGCGCTTCTTGAGGTGCCCCTTCCCTTCGAGCACCTTCATCATGGTCATGACGGTGGTGTAGGCGATCTTGCGGCGCTCCAGGAGGTCTTCGTAGACGTCCCGGACCGTGGCCTCGCCGTTCTGCCAGACCACTTTCATGATTTCGAGTTCCTGGGGCGTGAGGGTGGCGGTTGCGGGCTTCATGACTACTAATAACTTAGTAGGTAGTAGGTAGTTTGTCAAGACCCTCGCGAAAAGAAAGATCGGGATCGGGACTCGGATTCGGGAGGCGGCTCCGACCCGTGATACATTCTTGGCCGCTCGCCCCCGCCCCACCCGAATTCCCTGTCCGTGAGGTGATCCATGCCCGTCCGCACGCGCCTGCTCCGTCTCGCGTTCGCCCTGCTGCTCCCGCTCCTGCTCGGTGCGCAGGCAGCCGCGCAACGCCCGGCGGCGTCTCCCCAGACGCCCGAGGACAAGCTCGTCGCCGCCATGCACACCATCTCGAGCCACACCATCCTCGACTGGGTGAAGGAGATGGTGGCGGACAAGTACGAGGGCCGCCTGACCGGCACGCCGAGCTACGACGCGGTGGCGGAGTGGTCGGCCGGCCTGCTGAAAGGGTGGGCGTTCAAGCCGGCAGGCGACGCCGGCACGTACTTCCAGAAGTTTCCCAATCCGTACACGCTGGTGCGCCCCGGCGCCGAGCTGAAGCTGCACGTCCCGGCTCCCGGCGGCGGCGAGATCGTCAAGAGCTACGTCATCGAGGACGAGTACTTCCCGGGCTCGACCTCCGACTCGCTCAGCGCGACGGCCGAGGTCGTCTACGCGGGCTACGGCATCACCGCGCCGGAGCTCGGCTACGACGACTACAAGGGCCTCGACGTGAAGGGCAAGTTCGTGGCCTTCGAACCCGAGGCGCCGATGGGCCCGGAGCCCGACGCGGAGCTCTTCAAGAAGTGGCGCCCGTATTCCTTCCACGACTACAAGATGAAGAACGCCGCCGCCCACGGCGCCATCGGCGTGGTCTACGACTACTTCATCGTCAATCCCAACGCGCCATTCATCAAGGGGCTCCAGTGGGCCGCCGTGAGCCGCGCGGTGATGGACGACCTGTTCGCGGGCACCGGCAAGAAGCACAGCGACGTCGTCGCCCAGATCCGCAAGACGCTCACGCCGGCGTCGATGCCCCTCGGCAAGCGGATGACGATGAAGAACGTGACGGAGCACCATCCGGAGGGCGTCGGCGCGAACGTGATCGCGTGGCTCGAAGGATCCGATCCCGTGCTGAAGCAGGAAGCGATCATCGTCGGCGGCCACCTCGACCACCTGGGACTGAACCCCGCGCTGATGCCCGGCGCCCACGACAACGCCTCGGGCGCGGCCGTGGCGCTCGCGGTGGCGCAGGCGATCTCGAAAGCCGCGGTGCCGCTCAAGCGCTCCGTGGTCATCATCCTGTTCGGCGCCGAAGAGCAGGGCGTGAAGGGCTCGGAGTACTACGTGGCTCACCCGTTCGTCCCGAACACGAAGGTGACGGCGTTCATCAACCTCGAGAGCGTCGGGCGCGGCGAGCGGATCGGCGTCGGATCGGGCCGGAACTACCCGCAGATTTTCGAGGTGATGGAGCGGATCAACGCCCGGTACACGCACCGCCCGATGAGCGCCAGCCAGAACGCGAACCTGGCGAGGCCGAGGCAGGACGCGGCGCATTTCCTGTGGGCGAATGTCCCGACGGTGTCCATCGGGACATCGGGCGCGCCGCCGCTGCCCTACGCGAGTTACCACACGACGAAGGACCGGTGGGAGATCCTGACGCCCGAAATCATGGAAGACCTGGCGCGGATCGTCTTCCTGTCCACCGTGGAGTTGGCGAACAAATAGGGACGGCTCACGACCTGCGTGCAGCGGTCCGCCAGAGCCGCGGAACGGGTCGTGCACCTGAGTCGAAGGAGTGACTGGCCATGCCACCGAAGCGGTTCGTCCCACTCACGCTGGCCGTGATGTTCGCCCTGTCGGTGGCGGCGCCCGTGGCATCCGGCCAGGGCCCGTCCCCTGTCCGTGACACCGGGGACTACCTGTACCGGTTCGTCATCGTGCAGGCCGCTCCCGGCAAGCTGCTGGACCTCATCGAGCTGTACAGGTCGCGGATGCCCGTCATCGCCGCCGGCGGCGACGAACTGCCCCTCATCGTGCGGCACTCACAGGGCGACCACTGGGACCTCTGCATCATCTACCCGAGCGGCAGCTTCACCGAGTACTACAGCAGGGAACGCGTGGCGAAGCGGCAGGCGGCCGGCGACGCGTCGGGCGTGCCGAACGCGGAGTTCGCCAGGCGCTTCTACTCGATGATCTCCTGGCACGAGGATCTGTACGCGGCGGGGCCGCCGCTCGAGGTGTTCCGCGAGCACGTCCGGGGCATGGGGCTCGCGCACTTCGAGATGCTGCTCGCGCTGGCGGGCAAGCGTGACGAGTTGATCGAGGAGCGTCAGAGGGAGAACGTGTTCAACCGCGAGCGCGGGCGCGGGGGCACCTTGATCTTCGTCCACGACCAGGGCGCCGCCTGGGACGTGATCACGCTGGGGGTGTACCGCGACTGGCGGCACTACGGGGAACAGGAGACCATCCCTGCTGACGTGAGCGCCGCCGCGGCGAAGAAGGCCGGCTTCGCCAGTCCGGAGGCGATCGGCCCCTACATGCGCACGCTCATCTCGACGCACCGCGACACGCTGGGCCCCATCCTGCCGATGGGCATCGCCCAGGCTCCCGCCCCGCGGGAGCTGGCGGTGACCCGGCGCTGAGGCCCCGGACGCCGGCGTGAAGAGCGCCGCGACGGCCCGGCCGGGTCCCGGATCACGCAATAGCGGCCGTACCGCCCGCGTCTTTCGGGGCGAGCAGCACGTCGCCGCCCGTCGCGGCAGCGGCGCGCAGCGTCCACGTCCGGGACGGATGTAGACCAGCCATGGCGGAGGCCGCGTTGGCGCCCGCGCATGGCAGATCCCGCCGCCGGCTCTCCCGTTCCGGCGCGGTCATGGCGTAGTCGTCGTATCCGCCCATGGGCACCGGCGACGGCGCCAGCCCGCCACCGCGCTGTAGAAGTCGCGGATCGCGTCGGCGTCCGGTACGGTGAGGTCGATCCAGCCTATCGTTCCCATCTTCGGTGTGGTGGACATGGCCAGTATAATCGCCCCGACACAGCCATGACGAACCCGCCACTTCCCTCTCCGCCGCTCGTCGACCGCCGCGTGTCGCGCGTCCGCCGCGTGCCCAGCCTCTTCCTGGCGCACGGCTCGCCCATGACCGTCCTCGACAAGGACTTCGCGGGCGCCGTCTACAAGTTCACGTCCCGCCAGCGCAAACTGCGCGCGATCGTCGTGGTGTCGGCGCACTGGCAGGTGCCGGGCCCGCTTCGGGTCACGAGCAATCCGAAACCGAGCATCATTTACGACTTCGCGGGCTTCCCGGGCTGGCTGTACGAAATCGCGTACCCGTGCCCGGGTGACCGCGCGACGGCCCAGATGGTGGCGGTGATGCTGGAGCGGGCTGGCATGGAAGCGAGGCTCGACCCCGACCGCGGCCTCGACCACGGCGTGTGGGTGCCGCTGAGCCTCGCGTTTCCCGAGGCGACGGTCCCGGTCATCCAGGTGTCACTGCCCCTGCCGTCCACGCCCGCGATGATGCTTCGGATGGGTCAGGCGCTGGCGCCGTTGCGCGTCGGAGCACATCCTGCTGGTGGCCACCGGCGGCATCGTTCACAACCTCGCACGCCTGCAGCCGGACATGGACACCCCGTTCCCCGAGCCGTGGGCGGCGGAGTTCGATGGCTGGGTGCGCGAGAAAGTCGGCGCGCTCGATGCGGAGGCGCTCGCGGGCTACCCCGGGCTGGCGCCGCACGCACACGCAGCTGTGCCCACCACGGAGCACTTCGACCCGCTCCTGTTCACAGTGGGGACCGCCCTGCCCGGCGATGTTGTGTATGACATCTACGACGGGTTCCGCCACGGCACGCTCTCAATGCGCTCGTTCGCGCTGACCGGCCGACGCCGCGAAGACCGGGGGTTCGAGGACAAAACAGTAGCCCGACGCCCGGTCCTGAGGGTTCCGGCCCCCATCGGATTCCCACTGGCCCGGGCGGCGGGCTGCTGTTCGTATCGCAAGGCCGATGCCATCGCGGCGCAAACGAAGTTGAGAGATCGGGCGGGATCCGCGCGAGGCCTGCGGCCGGCGATGGCGATGTGCCGGAGGCGTGTCACGGATTTCCGGATCGGTGCCGGAAGATCGTCGGGCAGGCACTGAGCGAGGAGCCGGCGTCGCGCTCAGGCCGCGGAGCAGGCGCCGACTCGACGGCCTCGACGATGCGCGCGGCCATCGCGGAGCAGGTCAGGTGCGGCTCGGCCGCGACCGAGACGAGGTCGCGCGTCCGGGCGCCGGCGGTCAGCACCTGGCCGACTGCGGCCTCGATCTCGTTCGCCTCGTTCATCAGGCCGAAACTGTGGCGGAGCATCATCGCCGCCGAGAGGATCGCGCCGATCGGGTTGGCCTCGTCTTTCCCCGCCAGCGACGGAGCGGAGCCGTGGACGGGCTCGTAGAGGCCGACACCCTGGCCGAGGCTGGCGGACGGCAGCAGGCCGAGCGATCCCACCACGGCCCCCGCTTCGTCCGAGAGGATGTCGCCGAACAGGTTTTCGGTCAGCACGACATCGAACCGGCGGGGGTCGAGCGCGATGGCCATCGCGCAGGCGTCGACGTACATGTGCTCGAGGCGCACGCCCGGAAAGCGCACCGCCACCTCCGCCACCGCCGATCGCCAGAGTTGCGAGGTTTCGAGGACGTTGGCCTTGTCGACCGACGTCACGAGGCAGCGCCGCTGCCGGGCCAGGCTGAAGGCCACTTCGGCCACGCGCACCACCTCCGCTCGTGAGTAGCGGAGCGTGTTGACGGCCTCGCCCTTCTCGACGTCCCACCCCCGCGGCTCCCCGAAGTAGAGCCCTCCGGTCAGCTCGCGCACGAAACAGAGGTCGGTCCCGGCGACGCGGTCGGGCTTGAGCGGGCCCGCCGCCTCGAGGGCCGGCCAGAGTTTCGCCGGGCGCAGGTTGGCGAAGACGCCGAGCGCCTTCCGCAGCGTCAGGAGGGCGTACTCGGGGCGCTGCTCGCGCGGGGCCGAGTCGTAGGCCGGGTCGCCCACGGCGCCGAGCAGGACCGCGTCGGCACGTCTGGCAGGCCTGGAGGGTCGTCGGCGGCAGCGACGTGCCAGCCTGGCGGACGGCTGCGCCCCCGATCCCGGCGGGCTCGAGCTCGAACCGGTGACCATGACGGCCGGCGACGGCCCGCAGGACGGAGAGTGCGGCGTCGATGACCTCGGGGCCGATCCCGTCTCCGGGAAGGACGACGATCACGCTTGCGTCCAGCTCGCGAGCCTCGTCCTCTACACGCCGTGCCCGTAACCCGGTTCCGCGACGGTCCCGCGCTCGTCCCGCCTGCTCCGCGCAGGCGCCTTCGGCAGGGCTGCGGCCCCGGCCGCCTCGCCGGCCTTCACCTCGTCGATGATGGTCTTCAGCTGCGCATCGCTCACCTGCTTGTGCGCGTCCGCGAAGCTGACCATGCGGCGGTAGACACGGTCGACCTCGAACCGCGTCAGCGCGACGCCCAACTGCTCGCACCGCTTCTGGACGGCATGGCGGCCCGAGTGCTTCCCGAGCACGAGCGTCGTCGACGGCACGCCGACGTCCTCCGGGCGCATGATCTCGTACGTCCGGCGGTCCTTCAGGATGCCGTCCTGGTGGATGCCCGCCTCGTGCGCGAACGCGTTGCGGCCGACGATGGCCTTGTTCGACTGGACCGCCTGGCCGGTCAGCGCCGTGAGCAGCTGGCTGGTGGCGTAGATGGCGCGGGTGTCGAGGCCGATGTCGTACGGGTGGCGGTCCGGCCGGACGCGCAGCACCATCACCACCTCTTCGAGCGACGCGTTGCCGGCGCGCTCGCCGATGCCGTTGATCGTGCACTCGACCTGGCGCACGCCGGCGCCGCACGGCGGCGAGCGAGTTCGCGACGGCGAGGCCGAGGTCGTTGTGGCAGTGCGTGCTGAACACGGCCTTGCCGGCGTTCGGCACCCGGCCGATGACGCCGGTGAAGAACTCCGCGATCTCGTCGGGCGTCGAGTAGCCGACCGTGTCCGGCAGGTTGATGGTCGTCGCGCCGGCGGCGATGACCGCCTCGACGACGCGGCACAGGAAGTCGACGTCGCTGCGCGTGGCGTCCTCGGCCGAGAACTGCACGTCGTCGGTGTAGCGCCGCGCCTGGCGTGACGGCCGCGGTGGCGGCGGCGAGGCAGGCCTCGCGCGTCATGTTGAGCTTGCGCTCGAGGTGCAGGTCGGAGGTGGCGATGAACGTGTGGATGCGCGAACGCGCCGCGCCCGCGCAGGGCCGCGCCGGCCATGTCGATGTCGCCGGCGCACGCGCGGGCCAGGCCGGCGATGACGGGCCGCCGCACCGCGGCGGCCACGGCCTTGACCGCCTCGGCGTCCGCCTCGGACGCGATCGGGAAACCCGGCCTCGATGACGTCGACGCCGAGGGCGTCGAGCTGCCGGGCCAGGCGGACCTTCTCGTGGATCCGCATCGAGAATCCCGGCGCCTGCTCGCCGTCGCGCAGGGTCGTGTCGAACACCGTCAGGCGGTCGCGTTCCATGGAGGCCTCCATGGCTCCACTTGTACGATGGCGCCGGATGGCCCGCAAGGTTATAATCTTTACGTTTTCATAAGGAACGCTAATCTATGAACATCCCCGAACTCGAGGTCTTCCTGGCGGTCGCCTCCGAGCGGAGCTTCTCGAAAGCCGCCCAGCGCCTGCACCGGACGCAGTCGGCCGTGAGCCAGGCCCTCCGCCGCCTCGAAGACGAGCTGGGCGAGCGGCTGGTCGACCGCTCGACGAAGGACGGCCGCCTGACCGAGGCCGGCCGCGTCCTGCAGGACTACGCCGAGCGCCTGATGCGGCTGGCGGACGAGGCCGAGACGGCCGTCCGCGAGCTCGCCGACCTCCAGCGCGGCCGCGTGCTCGTCGGCGCCAACGACGGCACCGTCCACAGCCTGCTGCCGCTCATCGCCGGCTTCCGCGAGCGCTGCCCGGGCGTGCACGTGGACGTGCGGCGCGTCCATGCCCGCCGGATCGGCGTCGAGGTGGCGCACCGGCAGCCTCGACTTCGGCATCCTCACCTTCCTGCCGGCCGAGCGCGGCCTCGGCAGCGTGGCCATCGACGCCGACGACCTCGTCCTGCTCGTGCCCCCCGCCCATCCGTTCGCCAGGCGGCGGGTGGTCCACATGGACGAGGTGGGCCGTCAGCCCGTCGTCGCGCACAACGACCCGTCGCCGGCGCGCGAGCGCGTGCTGCGGCTCTACGAGCAGCGCCACGAGCCGCTCAACATCCGCCTGTCGCTGCCGAGCCTCGACGCCATCAAGCGGGCGGTCGAGATGGGGCTCGGCGTCGCGATCCTGCCGCGGCGGTGCGCCGCCGCCGAACTGGCGCGCCGGGACCTGGTGGCGGTCAACGTGCCGGAGCTCCACCTCAGGCGCCGCATCCGCCTCGTCTACCGCAGGACCGGTGCGCACTCCCACGCGGCCCACGAATTCCTGCGCGTCGTCCAGGAACTGGCCACCGATGTCGCCCCCGAAGACGTGACACTTTCCGTTCTTGCCGGAGCGACCGGTCCCGGCAGAACGGAAGTGTCACCGTTTGGAGGCTGAGGCGGGCGGGAAGCCGGCGATGTAGGGCAGGCGGGCGGCCGCGGCCCGCACCGCGTCGAAGTCCGCCGTGAGCAGGGCTGTCGCGTCCCAGGTGCCGGCCAGGAAGGCGCTGCGGGCGGCGGCCGGCATGGCGCAGGCGGCCTCGATGCCGCCGCCGTGCACCAGCATGCGATCGAGGTCCACCGAGACGATGGCGGCCGGGTCGCGGCCGACCAGCGACATCAGCGCCTCGACATCGTCCGGCCGCGCGCCGACGCACGGCACGCCGAGCGCGGCGGCGTTGCCGAAGAAGATCTCGGCGAACGACTCGCCGACGACGGCGCGCGATGCCCCAGCGCGCCAGGGCCTGCGGCGCGTGCTCGCGCGACGACCCGCAGCCGAAGTTGCGGTTGACGAGCAGGACGCGCGCGCCCGCGTACGCCGGGTCGTCGAAGGGGTGGCGCGCGCCGGCGGCCGCGGCAGCCCGGCGGTCGTCCTCGAACACGTGCGCCTCGAGGCCGTCGAAGCTCACGGCCCGCAGGAACCGCGCCGGCATGATCCGATCGGTGTCGATGTCGTCGCCGCGCAGCACGATGGCCCTGCCCGACGATCGTCGATGATCACGCCTCCGCCGCCGGCAGCAGGGCGGCGCACGTCGATCACCTCGCCCGCGATCGCCGCGGCGGCCACCATCGCCGGGCTCATCAGCAGCGTGCGGCCGGTCGGGCTGCCCTGCCGGCCCTTGAAGTTGCGGTTCGACGACGACGCGCACAGCTCGCGGCCTTCGAGCCGGTCCGGGTTCATCGCCAGGCACATCGAGCAGCCGGCCTCGCGCCACTCGAACCCGGCGTCCCTGAACACCTCGTGCAGCCCCTCGCGCTCGGCGGCCTCCCGGACCGCGCTGCGACCCGGGCACGACGAGGCCGCGGACGTGCGGCGAGACCCGCCGGCCCCGCACGATGCGGGCCGCCTCGCGCAGGTCGGACAGCCGGCCGTTGGTGCACGAGCCGATGAACGCCACGTCGATGTGCGTGCCGGCGATCGGGCTCCCGGGCTGCAGCCCCATGTAGGCCAGGGCGTCGGCCAGGGCGATCCGCTCCGCCTCCGGCGACATCCGCGGGCCGCGGCACGCGCCCGCCGACCTCGACCGACTGCCCGGGATTCGATGCCCCAGGTCACCATCGGCTCGAGCGCCGCCCCGTCGATCGCGGACCTCGTCGTCGTACGCCGCGTCGGGGTCGGAGGCGAGCGACCGCCACCACGCGGCAGCCCGGTCGAACGCGTCGCCGGCGGGCGCGAACCGGCGCCCGCGCAGATACGCGAACGTCGTGTCGTCCGGGTTGACGTAGCCCGCCCGCGCGCCGCCCTCGATGGACATGTTGCACAGCGTCATCCGCTCGTCCATCGTCATGCGCTCGACGACGGGCCCGGCGTACTCGTAGGCGAAGCCGACGCCGCCCTGCACGCCGAGCGCCCGGATGATGGCGAGGATGACGTCCTTGGCGTACACGCCCGGCGCGAGCGCGCCGCCGATGGCGATGCGCCGCACCTTCAGCGGCTCCATGGCGAGGCACTGCGACGCCAGCACGTCGCGCACCTGCGAGGTGCCGATGCCGAAGGCCACGGCGCCGAACGCGCCGTGCGTGGAGGTGTGGCTGTCGCCGCAGGCGATGGTCATCCCCGGCTGGGTGAGGCCGAGCTCCGGGCCGATGACGTGGACGATGCCCTGGTCGTCGCTGCCGAGGCCGAACAGCGGCACGCCGAACTCGCGGCAGTTGCGCTCGAGGGCCGCCATCATCTGCTCCGCCATCTGGTCGGCGAACGGGCGGGGCTGGCCGTCGGTGGGCACGATGTGGTCGACCGTCGCGAAGGTGCGGTCGGGAAACGCGACGCGCTGGCCGCGCAGGCGGAGCATGTCGAAGGCCTGCGGGCTGGTGACCTCGTGCACCAGGTGCAGGCCGATCGAGCAGTTGCGTCTGCCCCGTCGGCAGGCGCCGGACCGTGTGCAGGTCCCAGACTTTCTGAAGCAGTGTTGATCCCATCCCGGATCGGATTGTAGATCAGCCGAGCGGGTGCGCGAGAATCAGCGCGTCCTCGACGACGCGGCCGGCGACGAGGTGCTCCTGGATGATCCGCTCGAGCACCGGCGGGTCGCAGTGGGCGTACCAGGCGCCCTCGGGATACACCACGGCCACCGGCCCCGACTCGCACACCCGGAGGCAGTTCGCGCGGGTCCGCAGCACGCCGCCGGCGTCGGACAGACCGAGTTCCCCCAGCCTGCGTTTCAGGTATTCCCAGGCGACGATGGACCGCTCGCGGTCGCAACACTTGGGCGTGGTCTGGTCGCAGCACAGAAAGATGTGGCGGCGGGCGGAAGGAATCCCGACGCGCTCGGCCTTCAGGCGCGCAGCGGCCAGGTCGGCAGGCTGTGACTCCATGATGCCTCCATTCTACCGTCTGCGGTAGAATCGCGCTTCAGCCGCGGTCCGCCCGCCGCGCAAGAGGAGCCGTGCATGCCCGAGACCACGACACGCAGCAAGTTCCCGCGCACGTTCTGGGTCGCCAACGTCATGGAGCTCTTCGAGCGGGCGGCCTATTACGGGATGAACTCCGTGCTGGCCGTCTATCTCACGCGCTCCATTGTCGACGGCGGCCTCGGGTTCGCCGAGCAGTCGGTCGGGTTCCTGCAGAGCATCGTCTACGCCCTGACCTACGTGCTGCCGATCCTGGGCGGCGCGCTGGCGGACCGGTACGGGTACCGCCGGATGCTCATGGTGGCGTTTTCCTTCATGGCCGCCGGGTACTTCTCGGCCGGCTTCACCTCGACCTATGGGATGGTCTTCCTCGCCCTGCTGGTGATGGCGACCGGCTCGGGCCTGTTCAAGCCCATCATCTCGGGCACCATCGCGAGGACGACCGACGAGAGCAACTCGGCCTTCGGGTTCGGCATCTACTACTGGATGATCAACCTCGGGGCGTTCCTCGCGCCCCTCGTCGTGAGCTACCTGAAGGGCTTCTCGTGGCAGTACGTGTTCATCGCCTCGGCGATCTACTGCGGGCTGATGCTGCTGCCGACGATGTTCGTCTTCAATGATCCGCCGCGGCCGGCGAGCACGAAGACGCTCAAGCAGGTGCTGGTCGGCGCGGCCGAGGTGATGGGCGACTCCCGCTTCATGCTGATGATCGTCGTGTACTCGGGATTCTGGATTCTCTACTTCCAGAACTTCGGCTCCGTGCTGTGGTACCTGCGCGACTTCGTCGACGGCGCGCCCGTGAGCGCCGCCGTCACGAACCTGCTTCAGGCCGTTGGCATCAACGCCGAGTTCACGTTCGACGCCGAGCACGTCACCGTCATCAACGCCGGCACGATCATCCTCCTGCAGGTGCTCGTCAGCCGCATCGTCAAGGACAAGCCGGCGCTGCCCACCATGGTCACCGGCATGCTCATCGGCGGGGTCGGGTTCCTGCTGCTGGCCTCCTCGCACAACGCGTGGATCTTCGTCCTCGGCATCGCGGTGTTCTCCCTCGGCGAGATGACGGCGCACCCGAAGTACTACAGTTTCGTGGGCCTCGTGGCGCCGGCCGATCGGAAGGCCGTCTACATGGGGTACGCGTTCCTGTACGGCGTGTTCGGGTCGCTGCTGGGCTCGAACCTCGGAGCGTTCCTCTACACGCTCATGCTGAAGCCGGTCGTCGGCACGCCTGACGCGCTCGCGGCCACGCGGACGTTCTGGCTGATGTTCGCCGTGCTGGACGTGGTGGCGGCGGCCGGCCTGATCCTGTTCGCGCGCGCGTTCACGGCCGACACGCCCGAGACGCGCCGCAAGGCCAGGACGGTGATGAGCGGCGTGTACGCGCTGGTGCTGCTTGTCGGCGTCGCGTTCTGCTGGGTCGCCTTCTCGTCGTCTCCCATCCAGTTCCGGACGCTGGTGCAGTCGATCATCTTCCTGGCACTCGGGTCGGGCGGCCTCATCGTCAGCCTCAGGAGGAGGTAGGGCATGACAGGCCGAAACCCGATCGTCGTGCTGCTGGCGGCGGGCCTGCTGGCCGCGGCCTTCTGGCGCCCGCCGCGCCAGCGCACGCCCAGCCCGCGCCGAAGGGCCATCTCGTCGTGGTCGGCGGCGGCGGCGTGCCCGATGTGATTCTCAAGCGCGCGCTCGAGCTCGCCGGAGGCCCGTCGGCGCCCATCGTGATATTCCCGCAGGCGTCCGAGCTCGCGGACACCGGGGACGTGGCCGCCGAGATGTGGAAGAACGCCGGCGCCACGAACGTGCGCTGGATGCCGCTCACCGACGCGGCGGCGGCACGACAGGCGGTCGAGGCGGCGGCGTTCATCTGGTTTCCCGGCGGAGATCAGGCCAAGCTCATGAAGGCGTTCGAGGGGACCGGCGTGCCAGACGTCATCGCTCGCCGTTACCGCGAGGGCGCGGTCGTCGGCGGCACCAGCGCCGGAGCGGCGGTGATGTCGGCGATCATGCTGACCGGCGACGCGGACCTGCAGAGCATCACGGTGGGGGCCACGAAGACCGCCCCGGGACTGGGCCTGTGGCCCGAGGTCATCGTCGATCAGCATCACCTGAAACGGCAGCGCCAGAGCCGCCTCATCAGCCTCGTGCTCGAGCACCCGGCACTGGTCGGCGTCGGCATCGACGAGCGGACCGCCGCCATCGTGTCGGGCCCGCGCTTCGAGGTGGTCGGCGAGAGTTCGGTGTTCGTGGTCGACGCCCGCCGCGCGAAGATCGAACCGCGGCCGCCCGGCGCCCTCTCGGCGGCGCGGGACGTGACGCTGCACGTCCTCACCGCCGGGATGGGGATGGACGTCGGACGATAGTTCGGGACTCGGGACCGGGGAAGAAACGAGCCTGGCGGCCATGCCTGAACAGAGGACCGCCGCAGCTGATGCCACGCGCCGCGACGCCGCCTGGTGGCGGGGACATCGCGGCGAGTGGTACGTCGTCGACGCAGTTCGTGCTGTTCGCGCTGGTGGCGGCAGGCCCCGTGACGTGGCGCGGGTGGCCGCCCTGGCGGTTCCCTGGAGGCCAGCCGGCGGGAATCGTCGGCGTCGCCATGATTGTCGCCGGGCTGGCTCTGGCGGTCTGGGGCGGCCTGAAACACGGCGCCGCGCTCCAGGCCCTGCCGTATCCGAGCGACGACGGCACCGTGATCCACTCCGGGCCGTATCGCATTGTCCGGCACCCGATGTACAGCGGAGCGCTGTCGGCGGCGTTCGGCTGGGCGCTCTGGCGCCATGGCTGGCTCACGCTCGTGTATGCGGCGCTGCTCTTCCTGCTGTTCGACGCCAAGGCGCGCCGAGAGGAAGAGTGGCTCGCAGAGAAGTTCCCGTCCTATGCCGAGTACCGGCGGCGCGTGCGCAAACTCGTGCCCTTCGTTTACTGACACGCGATGGCTGGCCTGATCGAAAGTCGGGTGTCCGATGGACATCCACCGGCGGGCACTCCCAGGATCTCGCTCGTCATTCCTGCTCACAACGAGGAGGCGTATCTTCCCCGCCTCCTCGATTCCGTCGAACGCGCTCGTTTGTCGTACTCCGGCGGGCCGCAGACCATCGAGGTCATCGTCGCTGACGACGGATCGACGGACGCGACCGCCGATATCGCCCGCGCTCGCGGATGCAGGACGGTAAGGCTGGAGGCGCGGCGTATCGCCGGGGCGCGCAACGCCGGCGCGCGCGCGGCCCGCGGCACCATCCTGGCGTTCGTGGACGCCGACTCGCAGGTGCATCCCGACACGTTCAACGTGATTGGCCACCTGCTCGACAGCGGCCGGGTGATCGGCGGGACGACCGGCGCCATCTTCGAACGGCAGTCAGCGGGATTGCGGTGCACCTTCACAGGCATTGCGCTGCTCGGGCTGGCGTTCCGCGGATTCCGCGCGTTGCGCCGCCGAGGCATGGACATCGGCGTGGTCTTCTGCGGCAGGGAGGACTTCGAGGCGATAGGCGGCTACCGTGAGCGATACCGCTGGGGCGAGGACGTGTGGCTGCTGTTCGATCTGCTGCGGCGGGGCTGGCGCAGCGGCCGGCGGCTTGAAGGCGCGACCGGCGCTCCGGCGATCGTCTCGACGCGCAAGTTCGACCGCTACGGGGACTGGCACTACTTCACGATGCCCTTCCGCATCGTCTGGGACGCCCTCCGCCGCCGCGACACCACGGCCAGGCGGTACTGGTACGAGCAGCGATAGCCTCTACAGGTATCTGAGCTCGATCGCCTGCTGCTCGAGTTCCGCCCGGAACTCCGGCGCCGCGATGTCGATGAGCGCCCGCGCCCGCTGGCGGAGCGTCTTGCCGTACAGCGCCGCCACGCCGTGCTCGGTCACGACGTAGTGCACGAGGTAACGGCTGGTCACGACGCCCGCGCCCGGCTTGAGCATGGCGACGATCTTGCTGAGCGTCTCGCCCCTTCACGACGGCCGTCGACGGCAAGCGCGATGATCGGCAGGCCGCCCTTGCTCCGCGACGGCGCCGTAGATCATGTCCACCTGGCCGCCCACGCCGCTGTAGATGCGCGTGCCGATGCTGTCGGCACACACCTGGCCGGTCAGGTCCACTTCGATCGCCGAGTTGATCGCCACCATCCGGTCGTTCTGCGCGACGACGAACGGGTCGTTGACGTATTCCGTGCGGGTGCATCTCGATGATCGGGTTGTCGTGCACGAAGTCGTAGAGCCGCTGCGTGCCGACGATGAACCCGGCGATGATCTTGCCCGGGTGCAGCGACTTCATCTCGCCGTCGATGACGCCGCGCTCCACCAGGTCGATCACGCCGTCCGAGAAGAGCTCGGTGTGGACGCCGAGGTGCTTGCGGTCGGTGAGCAGCCGGAGCACCGAGTCCGGCACCGCGCCGATCCCGGTCTGGAGCGTCGCGCCGTCCGGGATGAGGCCCGCGACGTTGCCGGCGATCCGCTGCGCCAGTTCCGACGTGCCGGCCATCTGGATCGACGGCAGCGCGTAGTCGACCTCGACGATGCAGTCCAGCTTGGAGACGTGGATGAAGGCGTCGCCGAGGGTGCGCGGCATCTGCGGGTTCACCTCCGCGATGACGACCTTGGCGGCCTGCGCGGCCGCCTTCGTCGTGCTGATCTCGACGCCGAACGAACAGAATCCGTGCTCGTCCGGCGGGCTGACGTGAACGAACGCCGCGTCGAGCGGCAGGATGCCGCGCGTGAACAGCCCCGGCACCTCCGACAGGAAGCACGGCGTGAAGTCCGCCCGCCCCTCGTTGACGGCCCGCCGGTGCTCGTCGCTGATGAACAGCGTGTTGATGCGGAGGTGCCCGGCCATCGCCGGGTCGGCGGCCGGGGCTGGGCCGAACGTCAGGATGTTGCAGATTTCCACGTCCCGCAGAGACGGCGCGCGCGCCACGAGCGCGTCCATCAGGACCCGCGGCACCGCGCAGTTGCCCGTCATGAAGACGCGCTGGCCCGACTGGATGCGGCTGACGGCCCCCTCGGCGGTGGTCACCCGCTGGCGATAGACATCCATCCAGCTCACAGCGTCACCTCCGGCACGCCCAGGTGGGCCGCCAACACCGCGTTGACCACGTGCCCCTGGTGCGTCGCCGCGCCGCGCCTGAGGGCCGGATGCGAGGCGAGCGCGCGCTCAGGGCCGTGATCCGCGACGGCCGACACGAACGGCCACGCCGCGTTGGTGAGGGCGTGGGTCGCCGATCGGGCCACGACCGACGTCATGTTCGGCACGCAGTAGTGCAGGACGTTTTCGGCCACGAACGTCGGCGAATGATGCGTCGTGGGCCGGCTCGTCTCGATGCAGCCGCCCTGGTCGATCGCGATGTCCATCACGACCGAGCGGGGCTTCATCGCCCGCACCATCTCGCGCGTGACCACGACCGGGCTCCGGGCCCCGGCCACGTGAATCGCGCCGACCACGACATCGGCGAAGGCCACGGCCTTCCGGATGTTCGTCGGGTGCGCCACCATCATCACGACGTGGCGGCCGATGCCGAGGTGCGCCTCGATTTTCTGGAGCCGGCCGATGTCCATGTCGAGGACGTAGACGCTGGCCCCGAGGCCGAGGAACGCCCGTGCCGCCGCCATGCCGAAGGTGCCCGCGCCCAGGATCACCACCTCGGCGGGCGGCACGCCAGGCACCCCCGACAGCAGGATCCCCTTGCCGCCGCGATCGCTCTGCAGCAGCGTCCCCGCCACCTGCGGCACCATGAGGCCGGCCATGTGGCTCAGTGCGGCGAGGACCGGCAGCGACCCGTCGTCGTTCTGGATGGTCTCGTACGCAATCGCCGTGACCTTCTTGGCCAGCATGGTCTCGATACGATCCCGGCGCCCCGCGGCGAGGTGCAGGAAGCCCATGAGGACCGACCCTTCCTGCATCCACTCCGCCTCTTCCGCCGTGGGCTTGGCCACCTTGGCGATCAGCCCGGCGCGGCCGTACACCTCTTCGCCGGAGTACACGACCCGGGCGCCGGCCCGCTCGTACTGCACGTCGCTGAAACCCGCGCCGCGCCCGGCGTCGCGCTCCACCACGCACGGGTGGCCGGCAGAGACGAACAGCTCGACGCCCGCCGGCGTCAGACCGACGCGATGCTCGTCGACCCTCCGCTCGCGTGGAACTCCGATGTTCATGGGACCTCCTGATGTCGCCGCTGGATTCGCGGGGGCTCGACGCGTCGGCCCTGACGGGCCGGGCCGGGACTGACTATCTTACCCTCGATATTCCGGGCCGTGCACGGACTGCCGGCGCACCGCCGGCTCCGCTCACGACCTGCGGGCCAGCAGGTCGTCGACCTCGGCGAGCGTCGGCACGCCGCCCATCGCGCCGGCCTTGGTGCAGCTGACGGCCGCGGCCGCGTTCGCGAACCAGAGCTGGCGCTCGAGCGGCCATCCCGAGACGATGCCGAAGATGTACCCGCCCCGGAAGACATCGCCCGCGCCGGTCGAGTCCACCACGGGAACCGGGAATCCCGGCGCCGCCAGAAGCTCCGTCCCCTCCAGCGCGATGGCTCCCTTCTCGCCGAGTGTCACCACCAGCGTCCCGGGATGCGTCCGCCGGAGCGCGCGCAGCGCCCGTTCCGGGCTGGCCTCGCCGGTCAGCTCGAGCGGCACGCTCTCGGCGAACACCGGGTGGCTGACCAGCCGCAGGAGTTCCCGCGTGCCCGGCGTCACGTGGTCGATGTCGCACGTGACCGGGATGCCGTGGGCTTGCGCGATCCTGGCCGCCGCGATGGCCGCCGGCACGTCCACATCGTCGACGTGCAGCACGCGCGATGCGGCGATGACGTCAGCGGGCAGGCGGTCCGGCGCGTAGCGCAGGGCCGGGTCGCGGTGCCACAAGACGATGCGATCGCCGGTGGGATCGAGGAGGATGGTCGCCGTGGCGGTCGGCGCCGCGCCGACAGCCAGGTGCGCGAGGTCGATGCCTCGCGCCGAGAGTTCGCCGCGAATCCGGCGGCCGTCGTCGTCGTCGCCGACGGCCCCCAGGTACGTGGCGCGCAAGCCCAGGCTGGCGCACGTGGCGAGCGCGGTGGCAATCTGCCCGCCGCACGTCCGTGTCTGGTCCTGCATCCGCACCTTGGCGCGGGGCCCGCCGGCCTCGGGAAACACCGGCAGCCTGCACACCTGGTCGACGCAACTCGCCCCGACGCCTGCGACATCGAACGCCATCGTCCCTCCGCCGGTGGGGTCAGGCCCCATCAGTACCCCGCCGCGCCGCCGCCCGCGCTGCGGCGGTCGTCGCCCCCGGCCAGCTTGCCGCTGCGGGCCTCGACGACGATCACCTCGGCGCTGCCCTGCCGCTCGATCGCCCTGAACGCGTGGCCGCGCGCCTTGAGAATCGCCAGCGTGTCCGGCGACAGCCCGTTGCGTTCGTAGTTCACGGTATCGGGCAGCCACTGGTGATAGAACCGGGCCGCGTCGACGGCCTCCTGCGCGTTCATGCCGTGATCGACGACGTTCAGGATCGTGTGAAGCACCGTCGAGATGATCGTGCGGCCGCCCTCGGCGCCGGTCACCATCAGCAGCGCGCCGTTCCGCGCGACAATCGTCGGCGTCATGCTCGACAGCATGCGCTTCCCGGGCGCCGCCAGGTTCGGCTCGGTTCCGATGAGCCCGGTCGCGTCGGTCAGCCCCGGGCCCGCGTTGAAGTCGCCCATCTCGTTGTTCAGGAGGAAGCCCGCGCCGGGCACGACGATTTTGGATCCGTAGCCGGCTTCGAGCGTGAACGTCATGGCCACGGCGTTGCGGCCGGCGTCGACCACCGAGAGGTGCGTCGTCTGGTCGGACTCCGGGGGCCATTCGAACGAGGTCGGCGACGAGACCGACGCGCGGTCCAGCCGGATGCCCGCCCGGAGCGCCGCGGCGTAGTCCTTGGAGATGAGCGTCGCGATCGGCATCGACGGGTTGAACGCGGGATCGCCGAGATGGCGCGCGCGGTCGGCGTAGGCCCGCCGCATGGCTTCGACCGTGAGGTGCGTGTTCTCGGCCGAGCCCCAGCCGTTCGCGGCGAGGTCGAATCCCTCGAGCACGTTGAGCATCTGGATGAGCGCCGTCCCGCCGGAACTGACGGGCGGCATCGAGATGATCTCGTGATCGCGGTACGTGCCGCGCAGCGGCGCCCTCCGCTCGGGCGCGTAGGCCTTCAGGTCGGCCCGTGTGATGAGGCCGCCGTTCGCCGTCATCTCCTGCTCGATGAGGCGCGCCGTCTCTCCCTCGTAGAACCCCGCGGGGCCAGCTTCGGCGATGCGGGCCAGCGTGCGCGCCAGGTCCGGCTGCGCGAGCACCTCGCCGGGCTCGTAGGGCACGCCGTTCTTCGAGAACTGCGCCACCGACGCCGGGTAGGCCTTCATGGACGGCAGGACGCGAGCGAGCGACGACGCGAAAGACTCGGTGAGCGGGAACCCTCCCTGCGCGAGCGCGATGGCGGGCTCGACCAGGCGCTTCCACGGCAGCTTCCCGTGCGCCTTCCAGGCGAGGTGGAGCCCGGCGACGGTCCCCGGCACGCCCACCGACAGATGGCTGCCGTGGTGCTTGACGGCGTCGTACTTCCCGTCTCTCAGGAACATCGTCGGCGTGGCCGCCGCCGGCGCCTTCTCGCGGAAGTCGTACGCCACGGGATCGCCGGTGGCCGGGCGATAGACGATGAACCCTCCTCCGCCGATGTTGCCGGCGGTCGGGTACACGACGGACAGCGCGAAGGCCGTCGCGACGGCCGCGTCGACGGCGGTGCCGCCGGCTCTGAGCACGTCCACGCCGATCTTCGACGCGGCGGCCTCCTGGGAGACGACCATGCCGTGCGTCGCGCGCACGGGCTCGGACGAGGTGGAGACCGTCACCGCAGCCGCGGCGGCGGCCACGGCGATGAGGGCGATCCAGGCGCAGCACCTTTTCATCGGGGCGATCCTCTCGAGCCTGCCGTCAGCGGGCCGCCCGGTGGGCCGGGCCGTAGAGCACGCGGCCGGGCCGGGCCGGCGTCATGGCGCCGTTCTCGAACACGATCTGGCCGTTGACGATCACCGTGTGCACGCCGACGGCGTACTGATGCGGCCGATCGAACGTCGCCGTGTCGGCAATCGCCGCCGCGTCCCAGACGGCGATGTCGGCCTTCATCCCCGGGCGCAGCACGCCGCGGTCGTGAAGGCCCACGCGCTGGGCCGGGAACGACGTCATCTTGCGGACCGCCTCGGCGAGAGGGATGACCTGCCGCTCGCGCACGTACCGGCCGAGCACCCGCGCGAAGGTGCCGTAGCTGCGCGGATGCGGCGAGGCCCGGCCGAAGACGGGCACCTCGCCGTCGGACGCGATCATCGTGAGCGGGTCTCTGAGGATGCGTTCGAGGTCCGCCTCGTCGATGGCGTGGAAGATCCCGGACGCTCCGCCCTGCTCGACCATCCACATCACGGTTTCAGCGGCGTGCTCCAGCGTGGGCTCGGCGCCGCGCGCGCGGGTGATGTCGGCGAGGTTCTTTCCGGCGAGCGACGGATCCCAGGCGCACGCCGCGATCTGCACGTTCCTGGGATCGCCGCCCCCGCGGTCGTACATGAGGGACTCGACAATCGCCGCCTTGATCCGGGCACGCTGCGGCAGCGTCGCGCAGGCGGACGACGATGTCGGCCTGCCGGCCCTCGAGCGCCCAGGGCGGCAGCAGCGCGTTGATGCCGGTGCTCGACGCGGTGTACGGATACTGATCGATGGTCACGTCGACGCCGCGGGCCCGGGCCTCGGCCACCAGCTTCAGGGTCTCGACGCTCCGGCCCCAGTTGGGCTTGCCGATGATCTTGTGGTGGGTGATCTGGGTGGGCATCCGCCCCTGCTCCCCCACCGCGATGGTCTCCTTGACGCTGTCGATGACGCCCGACGCCTCGTTCCGCATGTGCGACACGTGCATGCCGCCCATCTCGCCGGCGACGGCCGCGAGCGCGATCACCTCGTCGGTGGGCGTGAAGATGCCCGGCACGTAGAACAGGCCCGTGCTGAGGCCGAACGCGCCGTCGAGCATGCCCTCCCGCACCAGCTGTTTCATCTTCGCGATCTCGTCGGGCGTGGCCTTCCGGTCGGCCCGGCCGATGACCGCCTCGCGCACCGAGCCCTGGCCGATGAACATGCCCCAGTTCGGCGAGATGCCGAGCGCGGCGATCTTCTCCAGGAACGGCCTCAACGGCACCGGCGACCCGCCGTCGGGGCCCTCGAACACCGTCGTCACGCCCTGCCTGACGTAGTTGTCGGCGGTGGGCACCTCGAAGATGCCGCGCCGGGCGTGCGTGTGCGTATCGATGAAGCCGGGGGAGACCACCAGGCCGCGGGCGTCGATCTCGCGCTGTCCCTTGCCCGCGAGGTTCGGGCCGATCGCCGCGACTCCGTCCTGCCGCACGGCCACGTCCGCGATCATCCAGGGGTTGCCCGCGCCGTCGAGGACACGCCCGCCCCGGATGACGAGGTCGTAGCCGACCGGCGCCTGCGCGGCCAGGGCCGCGGCGAGCGCCGTCACGATCGCGGTCATCACAAGTCGGCGGAACACTGGTCTGCTCATCGTTCCTCCAGGCTCGAGGGGTACCGGGCCGCGATTATAGCAGCCGGGCGGCTGGACCCGGCGTGCGCCCGTGCCGCACAATGGGGCCGGCACAGGAGGCCCCATGTACGCGCTCGCCATCATCCGCTACCGGAGACCGCTCGAAGAGGTGCTGGTCCACTACGAGGCGCACCACGCCTACCTCGTGAGTCTCAAGGCCCGGGGCGTGCTGGTCGCCTCCGGCCCGCTCGAGCCCCGCACCGGCGGCGCCCTGCTGCTGCGAGTGCCCGACGACGCCGTCGAGGCCGCCCTCGACGCGGTCAGGGACGGCGATCCGTACTGGAAGGCCGGCGTCGGCCAGTACGAACTGCTGGCGTGGAACGTCCGCACCGGCCGCGACGATCTGGACCGGGCGTGAACGCCGACATCGGAGCGTCGGCCGTGCCTGGCCGAGGCGCTTCCCATCTGCGCGCAGGGAGACCGGCGACGGTCACCCTGCGGGCAGATGGGAACGCCCGGACAGGCCTCGGCCACGCCGCGCCCCGCTACAGTCTCAGGCGCGCGAAGATCGAGCCGCCGATGAACTCCCGGAGGATCGAGTTGTCGGGCACGTGCTCCGGCGGCGCGGGCCGGAACCACGTGAGGAACGACAGCAGCCGGTTCGACTCGACGAACTCGGGCGAGTCGGGGCGCACCTGCAGCAGCAGCGGCTCGGCGAACGGCCTCAGCACGGCCAGTTCGTGGACCAGCGCCGAGTTGAAGACGGCGTCGGCGTTCTCCTGGAAGGCGAAGATGTGCTGCTTTTCGCCTCGCACGACCGAATCCCAGCGCCTCAGCGTGGCCGTCGCGCTGTAGCCGCGCGTGGCCGCGTCCCTGACGGTGCGCCGGAGGAGGCGGCAGTCGGAGGTGGCCACCCGGTTGTGCCGGTCGAGGTTCAACTGGGTGAGCGCCGACACGTAGACGCGGAACACGCACGAGGCCGGCAGGCCCTGGGCGAGCACCGGATTCAGGCCGTGGATGCCCTCGACAATGACCACGTCGTCGGCGCCGAGTCTCACCGTCGGCCCCGCCTCGCGGCGCCCGGTCAGGAAGTTGTAGTGCGGCAGCGCGGTCGGCTGCCCGCCGATGAGCGATCGGAGGTGATCGCCGAACAGATCCAGATCGAGGGCGCGGATGGTCTCGTAGTCGTACTCGCCCTTCTCGTCGCGGGGCGTCGCGTCGCGGTCCACGAAATAGTCGTCGAGGCCGAGCGGCATCGGCCGGATGCCGTTGGCGAGCAACTGGACGGCCAGCCGCTTCGAGAAGGTGGTCTTCCCCGAAGAACTCGGCCCGGCGATGAACACGACGCGGACCTTTCCCGGCGTCTCGGCGATGCGGCTCGCGATCCGGGCGATGCCGGCCTCGTGCAGCGCCTCGGCGACCAGCGACACGCCGCGGATCCGGTCGCCGGCGATCGCGTCGTTCAGCGCGCCCGCGCTTCGGATGCCGAGCCGGTCCAGCCAGTCGCTCGCCTGCTCGAACACCTCGAACAGCTTCGGGTAGGGCGTCAGGGGCACCAGCCTGCCGGGCTGGCGCTGGTGCGGAAACTGCAGCATGAAGCCGGTCGGCAGCGCGTGCAGCGCGAAATGCGTGAGGCAGCCGGTTGACGGCGCCATGTATCCCTGCAGGTAGTCGCGCCGGCCGCGAAGGCGGTACAGCGTCAGCGAGTCGCGATCCCGATGCGCCAGCAGGCGCGCCTTGTCGTCCTCCCCGCGCGACTCGTAGACGGCAATCGCCTCCTCGCGGGAGACGCGCTCGCGGATGATGGGCGCATCGTCGGCGACGATCTCGCGCATGCGGCGTTCGACGGCCTGCAATTCGCCCGCCGTGAAATGGCCCCGCCCGCGCACCTCGCAGTAATAGCCGGCGGCCGTCGTCGCCGAGTGCTCGATGAAGATCTCGCTGCCCGGGAACACCTCGTCGAACGCCACGAGCATGAGAAACGAGAGCGAGCGGCGGTAGATGCGGACGCCGTCGGCCGTCGTCGCATCAAGCGGCGCCAGCGTCGCGTCGCCGGCCAGCGCGTAGGTCAGTTCGCGCAGGCGGCCGTCGACAATCGCGGCCAGGCAGGGCTGCGGCAGCCCGCCGCAGGCCTCGCGGAGCACGTCGCCGACCGGCGTGCCCAGCGGCGCCTCGAACACGCGCCCGTCCGGCAGCGTGGCCTGCACCCGGGTCCGCGGCTGCGCGCGCCGGATGTCACCAGAGTGATCGCTCGCCACTACTCCACCTTCCTGGTCGAATCCCACCACAGGTACGCGCACACGCCGGCGAACATCACGGCCGACACGATCTGCGACACGGGGTCGTTGTCGAAGAACGGCGTCTTCACCAGGTCTTCGGCGAACCACGGGAACAGCCGCAGCGACGCCCCGAGCACGCCGCCGAGGGCGCCGCCGGCCATGAACCCGGACGCGATGATCACGCCGCGCTCGCGGATGAGCCGGCCCCTGGGCTCGCCGGCCGCGTCGGCGCGCCGGCCGAGGTAGTGCGCGATCACGCCGCCGACCAGCGCCGGCAGGTTCAGCTCGAGGGGCAGGTACATCCCCAGCGCGAACACGAGCGCCGGCACGCGCAGCATCTCGATCATCACGGCAATCATCACGCCCGACCCGAACAGCACGTACGCCACCGGCTGCCGGCTCATGAACCCTTCGACCAGCGCCTGCATGATCGACGCCTGCGGAGCGGCCAGCACCGGCCGCACGTCGCCCGCGGCCGCCTCGCCGAACTGGTAGGTCTGGGCCAGCATGACAATCGCCAGGCCGGCCGCCGCCGCGGCGGCCACCACGCCCAGGAACTTCACGCGCTGCTGCGCGGACGGTGTCGAGCCCAGCCAGTAGCCCGTCTTCAGGTCCGTGATCGTCTGCCCCGACACGGAGAGCGCCGTGCACACCATCCCGGCGATGGCCATCACGAAGAACATCCCGGTCGGGCCTTCGAGGCCGAAGCGCAGCAGGACCACCGACGAGAAGATGATCGTCAGCATCGTCATGCCCGACACCGGGTTGCGCGCCACGGTGGCGATGGCGTTGGCCGCCACCGACGCGAAGAAGAACGCGAAGGCCAGCGTCAGCGCGAGGCCCAGCAGCAGGACGGTGAACGACGGCTTCAGGCTGCCGAAAAAGAGCGCGATCGCCAGCGCGGACGCGATGACGCCGACGAGGATGGCCATCACGGGGATGTCGCGGTCGGTGCGCTCCTCGGCGACGCCCTTGCCCGCACGAAACGCCTTGATGGCGATGCCGAACGAGCCCGCGACGATGCGGAGCGACTTGATGATGCCGAAGATGCCCGCCGTCGCGATCGCGCCCACGCCGATGAAGCGCACGTAGCCGCGGAAGATCTGGCTGGCCGTCATCTCGGCGATCGGCATGGCGCCCGGCGCCACGGCCATCCCCGGAAGGTGCTGGCCGACCATCCAGATGAGGGGCACGAGGACGAAGTTCGCGAGCACGCCGCCGGCGACGAGGATCATCGACGACCGCAGGCCCATCACGTAGCCGAGGCCCAGGATGAAGGTGACCGCGTCGAAGCTGGTGGCGATTCTCGCCTTCTCCGCCAGCGTCTTCACCACCGGCACGAACTGCAGGTCGATGTACTCCTTCCACACCTGGAACGTGGTGACGAAGAAGTCGTAGACGCCGGCGATGGCCGTGGCCTGCAGCAGGAGCTTCGCCTGCGACCCGCCCTTCTCGCCGGTGACGAGGACCTCGGTGATGGCGGTGGCCTCCGGGTACGGGAACTCGCCGTGCATCTCGCGGACGAAGTAGCGCCGGAGCGGGATGAGGAACAGGACGCCGAGGCAGCCGCCCGCCAGGCAGATGAAGATCGTCTGCACCGGGTGCGGATTGAGCTGCATGGTGTAGAGGGCGGGCAGCGTGAAGATGGCGCCCGCCACGACCGCGCCCGAGGTGCCGCCGATGCTCGTGATGATGACGTTCTCGAGCAGCGACGAGCGCCGCGGGTACATCCGCGCCAGGCCGATCGCCAGGATCGAAATCGGGATGGCCGCTTCCATCACCTGCCCGACCTTCAGCCCGGAGTAGGCCGACGCGACGGTGAAGATGACGCAGAGCAGCAGCCCCCAGAGCACCGACCGCCACGTCGTTTCGGGCACCGCCGCGGCCGGCGGCACAAGCGGCTGGTAGACCTCGCCCGGCCCGAGCTTCTTGTAGGCATTGTCGGGCAGAGCGCTCGTCGTCGGGCTCCCGTGGCCAGCGGTCATGCGGCGTCCTCCTGTGGTCCCGCGCGCGCGGGCGCAGCCGAGTTTACTGCATGTCGCGCAGAAGCAGGCCGCCCCGGTACAGGAGGTACAGCGAGGCCATCTGGACCACGTGGAACAGGTCGTTGTGGTTGAAGCGGACGTGGGGCGCGAGGTGGGCCCACTGGATGAGGCCGGCCACGACGGCAACGGCCACGCCCGCGGTCAGCCACCACGCGGCAGGGGTCAGCCCGCTCGGCCGGATGAACCACGCGGCCAGCAGGACCGCGACCAGCGCCGTCCCGTAGTCCGCGATGACCAGGACGAACTGGTCCCTGGACGCGATCGTCCACGTGTAGACGAGCAGCTTCACGACCACGACGACGATCAGGGCCGTCCGGAGCGGGCCGGCGACGGAGGCGACAACGGCCGCGGCCAGCAGGAAGGCGCTGCCCAGCCCCGTCGCGAGCAGCGTCATCTTCCACAGCGCGCGCCCGGTGAGGCCCGGCATCCACTGGATGAACCCATGGTAGGTGCCGCCGACGAAGGCGGCCACCGCCGTCATCACGAACGCCGCGGCCCAGAGCCGGCCCGAGAGCTGGCGGCCGGCCGTGGCGTCGGTGAGCAGCCGCATCGCCAGCACGAAGGCGAGCGCCCCCATCGCGTAGTCGGTGATCATCGTCATCGGCTCGGTGACGCGCATGGTGCCCACCGTGTCACTCCCGCCCGGGCGCGGTCCCGAAGACGATGCTCGTGCCGAAGCCGGTCTCGACTCTCGGGCCGGGCGCGAGGCCGGCCCCGCTCATCCAGCCCCGGATCTCGCCTTCGGTGAACGTGTCGCCGCCCTCGGTCGCCACCAGCATGTTGAGCGCGAAGAAGGCGCCCGCCGCGGGCGCGACCCGATCGTCGTCCATCACCCAGTCGACCACCGCCACCCGTCCGCCGGGGTTCAGGGCGGCCGCGCACGACTTCAGCAGAGAGGCGTTCTGGGCCGCCGAGTTGCTGTGGACGACGGCCGACAGGAAGACGAGGTCGAACCCGTGCGGCAGCGGATCGACCAGGTAGTCGCCGACGGCCGTCGTGACACGCGACGTCAGGCCGGCCTCGGCGATGTACTCGCGCGTCAGGGGCAGCACGTTGGGAAGATCGAAGACGACCGCGGCCAGGCCCGGCCGGAGCGTGGCGAAGGCCATCGCGAAGGCGCCCGATCCGCCGCCGACATCCAGGGCGCGGCTGACGGCGTCGAGGCCGAGAAGCGCCGCCACCGCGGGCGCCTGCTGGGCCGCGCGGTAGTGCATCGCGGCGATGAACGGCTGCAGCCACGCGTCGCCGCGCTCGTTGATGGAAGATCGGAGGGCCGGCTTGCCCTCGCGGACGGCATCGGTGAGACCGCTCCAGCTGTGCCACATGCTGGCGGTGTGGCCAAGACCGGCGGCGTACTCCGGGCTGCCGTCGTCGAGGAACCGCCGGCTGTCGGGCGTGTTCCAGAACCGCCCGTCGCGCTTGTCGAGGAGCTGCAGCGCACAGAGGGCGTTCAACAGCCGATCGGTGGCCTGCGGGTGGCAGGCGGCGCGGCCGGCCAGTTCCTCCGAGGTGAGGCCGCCGTCTCCGATGAGGCTGAACACGCGCAGCTCAATCGCCGTGAGAAGGATCCGGCTCGGCTGAAAACTCATGGCGAGTTCGCGGATGGCGCCAGGCGTCCACGACCGCGCTCGCCCCGGGCTGTTGGGACATTCGTCGCTCTCCTGCCTGAACTATCATAGGACCAACCGGGTATGTTCCCGGCCTGGGGATGCCGATGACCGAGCCCGCCGCCGCGTCCGATCGCCGTGCGTTCCTGCTGCGCGTGCTGCGCCTGGGTGGCGCCAGCGCGGCCACGCTCGGCCTGGGCGCGTACCTGGCCGGCCGGAGCCAGCGCCCGGCAGAGGGCGCCGCGGCCGCCATCGAACTCGATCACCGCGTGGCGGACCGGCCGGACCTCCCGGAGATGGCCGTGGCCCAGGGCGAGTCGGCCTCCCCCGCCGCGCTCGTGGAGCGCGCCATCGCCGACATGGGCGGCATGGGCCGGTTCGTGTCGCGCGGCGACACGGTGGTGGTCAAGCCGAACATCGCCTGGGACCGGCTGCCCGAGCACGCGGCGACGACGAACCCCGAGGTGGTCGCCGCGATCGTCCGGCTGTGCACGGCCGGCCGGCGCGCGCTCGGTCATCGTGACCGACGTGAGCTGCAACGAGGCGGAGGCCTGCTACGAACGCAGCGGCATCGCGGCCGCGGCCCGCGCCGCCGGCGCCGAGGTGGTGCTGCCCGAGACGCGGTTCTTCACCCGCGTCGACCTGAAGGGCGACACGCTCGGCGAGTGGCCCGTCCTCGAGCCGTTCCTCGACGCGGACAAGCTCATCAACGTGCCGATCGCGAAGCACCACAGCCTGACGGGCGTGACGCTCGGCATGAAGAACTGGTACGGCCTGATCGGCGGCGACCGGAACCGGCTCCACCAGCGCATCCACGAGAGCATCGTCGACCTGACGTTGTTCGCGAAGCCGACGCTGACCGTGATGGACGGCTGCCGCGTGCTCATGCGCAACGGCCCGACGGGCGGTGACGTGGACGATGTCGAGGCGAAGCACACGATTGTCGCGAGCGTCGATCCCGTGGCCGTCGATGCGTATGCCGCGCAGGCGTGGTGGAACCTTGCCGCGCCGCGGGTGCGCTACCTGCGGCTGGCCGAGGAGCGTGGCCTCGGCCAGATGGACTAC
Source organism: uncultured Acidobacteriota bacterium (assembly GCA_963834645.1). Taxonomy (GTDB): domain Bacteria; phylum Acidobacteriota; class Vicinamibacteria; order Vicinamibacterales; family JAKQTR01; genus JAKQTR01. Next base: position 80,722 of record CAWICP010000007.1, on the reverse strand, counting down.
GCGTCTCTCCGCACCACCGTCTCCACCGGGGTCGCTTAGCGATCGCCTATCGCCCGCGGCTGGTGATCAGCACCCGACGCTCTCGAAATGTAATCGCTGGGTGGTCGCTTCCCGGGCGGCATCGCTTACTTCGCGCGAAAGCGCTCCGCACCATCGCCGGCGTGAAGAAGCCGTCCGACTGCCCGTCCGCGGCGTACCGGTAGACCGCCGCGGCGTACACGCCGCTGAGCGCCGAGCTGACCAGCGCGATGGCGACAAACGCCAGCACCAGGCAGGCCGCGACGAAGATGATGAGCACCGCCGATTCGGTGGCGGCTGCCGCGATGATGAGCATCACGCCGGCCGCCAGCGTGGCGAGGCTGATCAGGCCGAACACGAGCCCCATCCCGACGTTGCCGACAATCTGCTCGCCCCAGGTCCGCTTCAGGTAGGAGGCGCTCCGCTGGATCGCCTCGATCGGGCCCACGTCCTCGACGACGAGCACCGGCACGACGAGAAACGTGGCCAGGTTCCACGCGAAGCCGACGAGGCCCACGACGAGCCGTCCGACGCAGGCCGCTCCGCTCGGAAATGGCGCGCAGCACCATGCCGACCGTGGCCGCGATCAGGGCGTAGCCGAGGATGGGCTGAATGCGGGACGCCGCGATGCGGAAGCCGTCGGCCACCGTCGGGTCGCCGCCCCGCAGGCGGATGAGCGCCGCGCCGACCAGGGCCGTGTTGCAGAAGAAGATCACGAAGTACTGCACCACGTAGAACAGAAACACGCCGGCGTAGCCCGCCACGGGCAGGCCCGCCCCGTCGGCGACGCCGGACGCGAACACCCCGGCCAGCACCGCCGGCACCACGAAGGTGACGACGACCAGCATCGAGAGCACGGCCGAGATCACGGGGAAGAGGAGCAGCTCCTTGTCGGCGCGGAGCACCGCGGCGCTTGCCTTCACCAGTTCCCAGCTCGTCGACAGCTTTTCGAACACGTCAGCCTCCTCTGCTCTCCTACGTCGGCGCTGCCCCGGCGGTTTCGGCCGGCCGGCGGCTCGAACAGAATTGTAATCGCGGGAGGGCGCCGCACGTAAATAGACCCGACCCCTGTTGACGGCGAATCTGTGTTATAGTGGTGAGGTTCCGCTTTGAGTCCCGCCGCCGACGGCCGGCCATGTGGCCAGCCGCTCCCGACATACTTCAAAGCTACAGGCTGTTTGACGCGATTCGCCCTCTGTGCATAGCAGACTCGATTGCGACCTCAACCGGTATGTGAACGTTCACACGGCGCCGCTCGCGGCGTTTCGGCGGGCATCGGTTCTTTGAGAGGTCAGGTAACGACAATGGCAATGAACGGCACGATCAAGCGTATGGTGAGCGACAAGGGTTTCGGTTTTGTCGCCGCCGAGGACGGCAACGAGTAACTTCTTCCATCAGTCCGCGTGCACCAGCACGCCCTTCGACAGCATGCACGAAGGCCAGGCGGTGACGTTCGAGCGCGGCCAGGGTCCCAAGGGCCCGCGCGCCGAGAACGTGAAGCCTGTGTAGTCGTTCGCTCACGAGTTGGAGGCGGTTTCAGGACCGTCGCGACCGGCCCATATGTGGCCGCGAGCCTGGCCTGACACCGGCCGCCTTCTGGCGAGGCCGTCCCGCGCGATCACCGCGCCGGGCGGCCTTTGCCGTCTCTGCGGCGGCTCACTCGAGACGTCGAGCGCGAACTCCGCCGCGGCCTCGGCGTGGATCGCGGCCGTGTCGAACAGCGGCACCGGCGCGTCCCCTGGACCGAGCAGCAGGCCGATCTCGGTGCACCCGAGGATCACGCCCTGCGCGCCGCGCGCGACAAGATCCGTGACCACCTGCTGGAATGCCCTGCGCGAGTCGTCCAGCACGCGGCCCAGGCAGAGTTCGCCGTAGATCACGCCGTGCACCAGCGCGCGCTGGTCGGATGGCGGCGTGAGCACCTCCAGGCCGTGCCGGCTCTCGAGGCGGCCGCGATAGAAGTCCTCCTCCATCGTGAAGCGCGTGCCGAGCAGCCCGACCCGCTCGATGCCCGCCGCCCGTGACCCGCTCGGCCGTGGCGTCGGCGATGTGCAGCAACGGGACGTCCACCGCCGCCTCGATCTGCGGCGCCACCTTGTGCATCGTGTTCGTGCAGAGGACGATGACGTCGGCGCCCGCGCGGCGCACGGCACGGGCGGCATCCGCCAGGATTTCGCCCGACCGCTCCCACTCGCCCGCGTGCTGCAACTTCTCGATCTCGTCGAAGTCCACGCTGTAGAGCGCCACCTTCGCCGAGTGCAGCCCGCCCAGGCGGCGGCTGACGACCCGGTTGATCGTCTGATAGTACGGGACCGTCGATTCCCAGCTCATGCCGCCGATGAGGCCGATCGTCTTCATCTCGCCTCTCCTGCCACGCCGCCGCCGGGCGTTCGAGCGCCTCGAGCGCCGGGACCTTGCGGCCGCGGGCCGCGCTGTCGATGAGCATGCCCAGCCGTTTCGCGCGTGTCTCTTCCCGCTTCGCGCTCATGATCCAGTGCGCCATCAGGCGGCGGAACCCCGGCGGCTGTCCCTGGAAGAAGGCCCACGCCGCCTTGTTCGCGCGGATGGCCTTCACGTACGCCGGCGTGAGTTCCGGCCGTTCCTGTTCGAACGAATAGACGCCCGTGCGGCGGTCGTCGCGCGCCTCGTACGCCGCCAGTCCGGCCGGCATCATCCGCCCGGCTTTCTTCAGCCGCTCGACGTGCTCCACGTTGCGCCGGCTCCAGTTGCTGCGCGGCTTCCGGGGCGTGTAGCGCTGGCGGAAGCTGTCCTCATCGAGCCGGTGGACGACGCCGTCGATCCAGCCGAAGCAGAGCGCCTCGTCGAGCGCCTGCGCATACGTGATCCCGCGGTGCGCCGCGTGCACCTTGAACAGGCGGAGTCTCCAGTTCCGCCGCCGTCGCGTGGTGTTTCTCGAGCCACGCCCGGAAGGCGGCCGGCGTGCGGAACGTCTTCGGCGCCGGCGTCCCTGCGGTCGTTCGCGTCGCCATGCCATCCCTGGGTGCGGTCACACCTCCCGTATCCACACGATCGACGTCGGAGGCGGAGGCGCGGGACGGGGTGCGGGCGCCGCGCCCGCCGGCGCCGGTGCAGCCGCTGCCGGCGGGGGCGCAGGCACTGGGGGCGCAGGCGGCGGCGCGGGCGGATTGCGGTTGTAGCGCGCGTAGTTCGGAATGGCCAGCATCGGCGCGCCGTCGGCGAAGCGCCCGGTGATCACCTTCACGCCCTTGAGCAGGCCCGGCCGCCACTCCGCCGCGAGCGGCGCGTCCGGCGGCAGCACGCCGCTGATGTCCTGATCGACCTGCTCGATGTTGTAGACGAGCGGCCCCAGGCGCAGGGCCACCTTCCCCTTCACCGGCGACGGGCGGTTGCCGCCCGCGACGATGCGGTCGCTGCCGTAGACGCGCTGAATCGGCATCGGCAGCGTGAACTCGATGGTGTCGCCGCGCTTCCACTCCCGGACGACCTCGACATAGCCGCTGGCCTCCGCCGCGCGCACCTCGGCGCCGTTCACCGTGATCCGGCTGATGCCGTCCGCGGCCGGCGTGGCGCGATACAGGCTGCTCACGTCGCGCTTCGGCGAGCGGATGCGCACGGCGAAGCGCGCCGGCGCTGTCGGGTTCAGCGTGAGCGTGACCCGGCCGTCCCACGGGATAGTCCGTCGCCTGCACCACCTCCACGTCCGTGCCGGCCACCTCGCCCACGCCGACGCGGCTGCCGGCGAAGAGGTTCACGTACAGCGCGTCGGCCGACTTCGAGTACATCCACGTCGGCAGCATCAGCAGCGTCCGCGCGATGTTGCCCACGCAGCACGGGCAGTTGTGCCACCGCGCGCGCTGCTGGTTCGCGTCGAGCGGGTTCGTGTAGTAGAAGACCGTGCCGTCGAGGTCCATCGCGCCGAACAGCGCGTTGTAGAGCGTCTGCTCGTAGAGATCGGCGTACTGCGCGTGGTGATACGCCAGGTGCAGCTTCCACTGGAAGAAGATCTCGCCGCAGCTCGAGCAGGCCTCGCAGTAGCGCGTTGTTGCGCAGCGAGTAGTCCGGCCCGAACCCTTCGGAGGTCTCGCCGCTGCCCACGCCGCCGGTGAGGTAGTACTTCTTGTGGACGATGTTGTCCCAGAGCGACTTGACGGCGCTCTGGTAGTCGACATCGTGCGTCTCGACGGCGACATCCGCCATGCCGGAGTACGTGTAGACCGCGCGGACCGCGTGGCCCACCGCCTCGTATTGCTGCTGCACCGGCAGGTGGCTCTGGTCGTACTCGGATGCCGCCCTTGCGGCAATCGAGCAGGAACTTCGCGAGCGCGACGTAGCGGTCGCCCGGCCCGCCGGCCGCGCCGCGCGGCTTCTCGACTTCGTTGACGAAGCGCCCGAAGCGCACCAGCGCCTGCTCCATCTCCTGGTGGCCGTCGAACCACTCCTGCTTCGGCGGCGGCGCCGATGTGATCCGCCCAGCAGTCCGCCAGCCGCTTCGCCGCGTCGTAGAGCCGGCGGTCGCGGCCCTCGGTCATCATGAAGTGATTGATCGCCGACTCGATGAAATAGCCCGCGACGTACCCCTCGTGGTTCGGGCGCGAGGCCGGCGACCACGGGGCCGTCCACGGCGCCTTCGACGCCGCCGGGTAGCCCGATGCCGGCGCCAGCGTCGCGCAGCGTGAACGCCGTCTGCAGATACCCGTCCGGGTGCTGCGCCGCCAGGATCTTCGGAATCCAGTCGTCGAGCGTCGCGCGCATCTTCGCCTGGGCCGCGGCGATCTCCGCGTCGCCCTGCGGGTCCACCATCAGCGCGAGGCAGATGGACTCGACCGTCTGGTGCACCCAGGCGTTCGAGAACACGTAGCCTTTGTGCGGGCCGTGCGGCTCGCCGCGCAGCGCCTTCGCCGCCTCGACGAAGTTGTCGATGCCGCCGTCGCCGCGGCCCGGCGGGATGTCGGTCCGGTTGATCTCCTCGATGCAGTGCGGGATCCACGACGTGATGAGCGCCTTCGCCCGCGAGGCCCAGAACGGGCTCGTGATGGTGTGGCGCCGGGTGACGACCGGCGCGAGCTCCTGCGCCGGCGGCGGCAGTTCGACTTTCACGAGGAGCGTCGAGGCGGCCGTCGCCGTCCCGTCGGCGGCTCCGAACTCCAGCGTGTACTCGCCCGGCTCCGAGAACACCGCCGTCGTCGTCTGCGCCGCCGGATCGGCGAAGGTCACCGTGCCCGGTCCCGAGCGCTTGCTCCAGCGGAACGTCGCGCCCGGCCCGAGCGGCGGCGGCGGCTGCGCACCGGGCGGCAGACGGCGGCCTCGCTGGGGCGGCGCGCCGTATCCCGCCCAGGCGTTGAGATACGTGCGCCCGTGCTGCATCACGACGCGGTCGACGCCTGCGACGGCGTTGAGCGCTGGTGCCTGCGCCTCCGCGCCGAATGCCGCGTCAGCGCCGGCCGCGAGGTCGAGGCAGGGGGCCGCGAGGGCGACGATGGTGGCCTTCCCCGCCGTCGCCAGGAGCGCACGTCTCGTGAGCGTGTTCGGTGGCTGCTCGTTCATGTGTCACCTCAGCCTTCGCGCGGCGAACAGGTTGCGGACGTCAGCGTCCAGCGCCGTCCGGATTCCACGTGCACCAGGACGCATTGCGATCCGCTCTTGACCAGCCGGAAGTGGTCGGGCCGGCGGGTCTCGCGTCCGCCCAGGTTCATGTCCCTGGCGTCGCGCCGTGCGGCGGGCTCGATGATCAGCGTATCGTCGACGGTCAGCGCGGCGTCGGCGATGGTCACCGGAGCGCCGTTCATGGCCTCGCCGACGACCCGCGACAACTCCGCCCGGCTTTGCTCCGTCGGATTGGTGAGGACGGCTGGAACCTCCGGCGGAGCCTTGCGCTGGGCGCAGCCGGCCGGAAGGAGCGCCGCCCACGACAAGCGCTGCCGCCGATGAGCGCCGCGGCTGTCTGGCGCCACATGCGGCTACCGCCTCAGGATGCGGTTCTCGCGCCAGGGAGATCTGCTGGAGCGTCCCTTCGCGCACGAGTTGAGCGCCGCCGGCTTCCACCGCGGACGGGCTGGCGAGCGCGGCCGGGCAAGTCCCGTTGACCATGTAGCCCAGCGCCGCTTCCAGCCTGGCTTCCTGCGGATCGCCGAGGGCGTGGTCGAAGTCGTCGGCGACCGAGCAACCGGCCACCGGGACGCCGATCGAGCCTGTGGCGTTGGCCGGGGAGAACCCGTCCGGGTAGTCCCCGAAGCCCTTCTCGTTGGCGCCCCTGAACTGGATCGAGAAGTACGTCGTGCCGCAGTTGTCACGCGGATAGAAGCCGTACGGCTTTCCGCAGGTGGTCGCCCCGATCTGGATCACCTGGACGCCCACGCCCTGGAGGCCGTTGATGATGGACTCGCTGGCCGAGCACGTGTTCGCGCCCGTCAACACCGTGACCCGCGAGAGGTTCAGTGTCGGCAGCGCCTGACCGTCCGGCACGGAGAATCCCTGGGCGGTCGCGTGGAACGGCACGGGCGTCAATCACCTGGCCCGTGACCGGGTCGCGCGTCGTGTGCTTGTCGCTGAAGACCGTCTTCTCGAACGTCCGGCCGGTGGTGAGTCCCGGGCCGGCGATCATGTAGGCCACCTCGCTGGCGATGTCGAGGTAGCCGCCGCCGTTGTAGCGGAGGTCGAGGACGAGGTCGTTGACCTTCGCGTCCGCCAGCTGGCGGAACGCGTTCACCAGCGCCTGCTCCGCGGTCGCGATGTGATCGTTGAACAGCATGTAGCCCACCGTGCCCGCGGCGGTCCGGATGGTGCCGACATTCTGCACCGGAGACGAGGTCACGTTGGCGGACACCATCGTGATCGTGCGCGGCGCGCTCGCGCCCGGGTCGAGCACGGAGAACGTGTGAGACGCCCCCGCCGACGACGGGTACAGGCCCTCGTTCAGTTTGGCGATGCTCGCGCTGTCGGTGGCGTTGACGAGATCCACGCCATCCACCGTCAGCACCTGCGCGCCGCGCGCCAGGTTCGCGGGCGGCGTCGTGGCGGGGCTGCCCGGCTCGGTGTAGGCGACCACGACTTTGCGGGGCGGTGACGAAGCGGTGATGAGGAACTGCGCCCCGTATCCCGCCTCCACGCCCGATTGCGACAGCGCCTGCCACTGGTCCGTCGGATAGGTGAAGTGGAACCGGTCCTTCAGGTTGCCCGACGGCGTGACGGCCGACGTCTTCAGGAGATTGAAGTAGTTCGACGTCGTGTACGACGCGGGATTGAGGTCCGGCACCTCGCTGTACCAGAGGTACAGCTCGTTGGTCCACGAGCGCAGGAAGTTGTTCTCGCTGAGGGTCGTGCCCCTGGTGTCGGTATAGGGCCTGCCGGTGGCCGGATCGGTGCCGGTGCGCGGGCTGGCGCACTGGGCCGCGAACGTCGACGAGGCCTGGAACACGCCCTGCGTCCAGGAGCTTCCGCCCAGGCTGCCGCCGCCGCTGCCGCCGCTCCCTAAGCTCCCGGTGCTTCCGCTATCGCCTCCGCAGCCGAACGTGGTCACCATCGCCGCGAAGATCAACCAGTGTGCCTTTGCGCGCATAGCGTGACGATAGCACAGAGCCGGGATGCGGGCTCCGTGCGGTACTGCTCGCTCGTGATCGAGGCCACCAGCGACCCGTCCTTTTTCGGGTTCTACGCGCCAGACCTGCCCGGCTTTACCGGCGCCGGCACGTCCATCGAGGCCTGCATCGAGAAGGCCCGGGCGGGCATCGATGAGCACGTCGCCCTGCTCCGTGAGCAGCATGCCCGTCCCGTCTCCGACTGCCGACCCCAGGATTACCATCCACAACCAGCGCAGCCTCGCAGACGCCGCAGGGTTCTGACGCCGAGGCCGGCGGCGGATTCCGCTTGCAGGACGGCGAGCGCGGCGCGAGACTGTCGGGTAAGGAGGGTGTCGCTCATGTCACTCGCTCAGCAGGCGGTCGCCGAACTCAATTCCGCGCACGAATTCTTCAACCGTTCCACGCGCAACCTCTCGGAAGCGCACTCGTCGGTGGTGCCGGCGGAGGGCATGATGACGGCGGCGCAGCAGGTGGCCCACGCCGCTCAGACCGTGGAGTGGTTCATGGAGGGCGCCTTCCGGCCCGAGGGATTCGACCTCGATTTCGAGAAGCACCCCGCGGCGTGCCAGGCCTGTACGTCGCTCGCCGCAGCGCGCGCATGGTTCGAGCGGGCGATGGCGGCCGCGAAGGCGCGCGTGGCGACGCTGACCGACGCCGAACTGCTCGCGCCACTGCCCGAAGGCCCCATCATGGGCGGCCTCCCGCGCATGGCGATCTTCAGCTCCATCACCGACCACACGGCGCATCATCGAGGCGCCCTCACGGTCTACGCCCGGCTCCAGGGCATCGTCCCGCCCATGCCCTACGGGGACATGTAGCGCGAAGCCGGGCGGCGTGAACCCGGGAGTCGGCGCCGCGGCGCCACGACCCGGTGTTCAGCGTTATCCTGGCAGGCGGGTAATCCGAGTCCGGCCGGGTTCCGCGGTCACGAAGCTGCGGAGCAGGCGGTCACCGAGGGCCTCGACCAGTTGCACGACGTCCGCTCCGAGCGAGGCGCGAACCCCAGCCGGAAACCGGAGCAGGATGCACCCGACAGTCCCTCCGCCAGCTGAGAACGAAAGTTGTCCGAAGTCCTTGTCTTCCGCCAACACAATCCGACGCTCGGACTCGGCACGGGCGATCACGTCGCAATCGGTCAGCCCCGGCTGGTCTTCGGCAATCGCGGCAACGTCGTGACCGGCCGCCCGCAGCGCCCGAACCACGGCGAAGTCGCAGCTCTCATCGGCGAGGAATCGCACTGGTCGGTGCCCTAGCGTTCAGTGCCCGTGGGGCGAAAGACCACTTCCTCATGGGCGAGCGTGTCGGCGGCAAACTGGATTGCGGCGTGGACATCCTCCCGCGTAATCCTCGGATAGCCGTCGAGCAGGTCGTCGAGCGTGATGCCTTCTGCGAGCTTGCGGAGCACCAACTCAACCGTGACCCGAGTGCCGCGGATGACGGGCTTCCCGAGCATGACATCCGGCCGCATCTCGATGCGCTGGTGAACGGTCATCGGCTGACCTCCATCACTATCCTGCCACGCAGGGCTCCGGACGTCCATCGAAAGGGCGCGCGCCGCACCTCGCAGCCCTCCCTGGCGCAGCACGAGGCCAGCGCCCTTGCCGACCCTCGCAACGTCTCGTGGGTGGCGACTGTGACACGACAGGGGGTGGGGTTTGCTGCTGAACGTGCAGGTGACGCCCTAATCGCACAGTAGCAATCGCCCGTCACTCCCTCTCACGTCCACGGCCCACCCTCTCCATCGTCGCCTCGGTGGCGACGATGACAAGGTGAACGCGGGCGCGGCTCAATCCGCAATAGAGCAGCGCCGTCTCCTCCTCGGCCGTCAGGTCGTCGATGGCGGTGAGCACGACCACCGGCCGTTCGAGCCCCTTGAAGCGCCGGACCGTCTCGAGCAACACCTTCGAGGGCTCGGCCGCCTGGTCCGTAGTCGTCTCGAAGGCGCCGATGCGCTGGCCCTTCCGCAGCGGGCACGCGCGCCCCGAGCCCATCAGCACCGCGATGTCCGCGGGCGCGACGCCGTTGTCCTTGATCAGGTGGTGGAGCGCGCGACTCACCTCCCGCTCGACCTGCACGCCAAGGTCCGAGTGGGCGATGACGAAGTCGGCCTCGCCGTCGCGGGCCGCGGGCCCGGTGGCGCGAGTGAGCCAGGCGACGCTGTAGAAGACGGCATGCTCGGGATCAAGCAGACGCGCGAGGGCGTCGTAGACGCGGCGCTCCGCGTCGCGACCCGCGTCAGCGGCGACGGCAGCGGGCAACGGCGTCGGGAACATCGTGGCCATGCGGCAGGATGATAGCTGATGAGGCCACGGAGAGTGAGTGACCCCAATAGGGAGCGGTTGTGGCTTTGGACCGCTAGAATCCATTCGCCGACTGCCATAGACCTGTCCGGCTTGGACTCTCGCATCATCAGTCGCCTCCTCCGTGACAGCAGAGATCTCGATGGCCAGCGCTCCCACCGGACCTTCACGAATCGGCGCGTATCGCTGGAGTTCGAAGGCGGCTTGGTGACGCGCTAGTAGTTGAGCTCGAGCGTGATGATGACCGTGGCCGGTGGGGTCCGCCATTGAGGTCAGACCGCGTCAACTCAGGGAAGGTGCTGGTCGTCCCACAGCAGGACGAAGCCGACGATCAGCGTTCCTGCGGACCTTATCCAATTCGCGTTCTTCTCGATGTACAAGCCGAGTGTCTGCCACGTCTGGTTGGCTTCGGAGTTCTCAAGTTCTTATGTCGATGCACTGAACTGTCAACGCCATCGGACAGCGCGGTGTCAACTATTGGGCCATCTCCGTGAAACCGTTCGGCACTAGGCCCTTCAGGGTCGTTTCGTCTCCGCAAAATCTCACCCGCCGCCACCGCCCGTGGCCTTCGGTCTTCTGGTGCGGCCTCGCGAGCACGCCGATCATGCGAGACGTCGGATTGTATTGGGCCAACTTCTACAATGGTCGCCGGATGGAGTTTCCCGGTGGCCGGGGCGGTCTTTACTACGCTGCCGACCGCAACGTTCGAGCGAACGAGCTTTCCGCACAGCTGCTGATTCGGAGGGCGGGCGCCGGAGGTTGGATGCAGTTGTTCCGTCGCCTGGAATCGACGATAGGGAAACGCTTGAAGCGAGAATCTGCGGTCGATTGCGAGCTGCGCTTTGAGACGCGGGCGAACACTGTGGAGGTCATGTCCGTGGTAACAAGCGCGTTTGATCTGAGTTCCGTAGACGAATGGCCGAGACAGCTCGTTTGGGTTGCGGGTGAGCTCGCCCGGTTGTACGAGGAGTGCAGCGGGATAGTCGAGCATCTCCCGAAGTGACGCCGGCCACGCTGCTACGTAAATTCGGATGAGCGAGGTGTACGGACACGCCGCGCTCCGGCCTAAAGTCAGCCGAGGAGGCGAGGGGGAGCATGCCGTCTGATGCTCAGGTGGGCGACTTGGCCGAGCTTGCTGCACATGGCCGCAGCATGGTTAGGGCTATTCGCAGAGCGTTTCGAGGTCAGTCCGCCAACTGACACGGCCCTGCTGACGATTGCGGTGGCGCAAGGGTTGACATGGACGAGACACGCCGTTGGTCGTGACGACTTCTACGCGGCGGCGATCGCGTACTCTGGAGGAGGGTCGGGAACGAAACCTCAATCGGGCGGTACCGGACTTCCAGCGTTCGGACCCCAAGCCCTCTCGGCCGCTCTGCGTAGTTGGCGCACGCTGCTGCGTGAAGCTAAAGAGATGGCTCAGCCAAACTCGGTCGCGAACCTGTTGACGCTGCAGCGCAGCCTTTCGATCGGGTCGCACGCCACTGGAGGAAGATACTGCCGTGGGCCAATCGCCAGATTGAACACCCAAACGACCACGAAGTGTGCCCGGGAACGAGGTCGTGCGAGGAATCCGCGTTGCGGAAGGGGCTACATCGCTGCCCTTCAGCCGAGGTTGCTCGAGGAAGAAGGGGCGGTCTCGTAGAGGGCATGGCGACTTCTTACTGTCAGGCACCCGTCGTGACCGATCGCTCGCTGCTGCGGCGCAGTTCGGCGCTCAACACTGGATTGTGGTGGCTGGGGAAAGAGGGGTGGACTGTCGGCTGAAGAGCCCCCACGGGCCCACACTAGCCCGTTGCCAAGGAGTCAGGTAAACTCCACCTGCAGCCAGCGCCTCCGGCACAAATCCCTTGCGTCGGCGGACCTGGAGTCCAGGATCGTCGAATGCCGTCGCCCGAGAACCGGAGGGCACCGATGTCAGACGCGATTCGGCCCAGCCTCCGGTCAGACTGCCGCGCCATTGTTCCATGGACGAAGGTCGATCCCGGCCTTTCATCCGCACTGGGCTGCGTCGCATTTCCTCCGAACCACGCCTACATCACAAACCTCGCCACACTCCCCTTCTCCGTCGGCCGCACCTCCAGCCGCGCGTCGATGCGGCCGCGCAGTTCCGGCACGTGCGAGATGATGCCGACCAGGCGCCCGCCCTCGCCGAGCTTCATCAGCGTCTCGAGCGCCTTGTCCATCGCCTCCTCGTCGAGCGTGCCGAACCCCTCGTCGACGAAGATGGTCTCGAGGCGGATGCCGGCGGCATACGACTGGACGACGTCGGCCAGCCCGAGCGCGAGGGCGAGCGACGCCATGAACCCCTCGCCGCCCGAGAGCGTGTTCACCGGGCGCGAGGTGCCGGTGTAGCTGTCCAGCACCACGAGGTCCAGGCCGGCGGCCCGGCGGGCGTCTTCCCGCTCCCGCTCGCGCTCGAGGTCGAACCGCCCGCTCGTCATGCTCCGCAGCCTCTGCGACGCGGCCACGAGCACATCGTCGAGGAGCGCCCCGAGCACGTAGCGGTGCAGCGTGATGCCGTGCGGGTTCTGGCCGTTGACGATGTCGGAGACGTGCGCGACGCAGCCGAATTCGGCCTGTGCCCGTTGGCGGCGGACGGCAAGAGCCACGAGCGCGTCGATGATCGCCACCAGACGGCGCAATCGCTCCGTGGCCTCGCCCTGCTCCTGGCTCTTCTTCTCGACGTCGGCGTCCAGTGCCTGCACGCGGGCGTCGAGCGCGGCGACGTCGGGAACGTCCGTGGACGGGCTGGCCTGCACGGCACGCGCGGCCCGCTCCTTCGCCGCGCCCAGCGCTGTCCTGAAGCGCTCGACCTCGGCGGCGAGCGCGCTGATGGCGGGCGGCTCGAGTTTGGCCTCGCGATAGGCCTCCTCGGACTCGAAGCCGGCGGCCGCGATTCTGGCCGCGAGGCTCTCCACGGCCTGGGCCGCACGCTCCTCGGCTTTCGTCGCGTGCTCCGTCGCCGCAGCGAGTGCTTCAACAGCCGCCGCATGACCGCGCGACGCCTCGTCAGCCTTCGCCCGGGCCTCCGTCAGTGCGGCATCGAGGAGGTCCAGCCTGCGACGCGCCGCGTCGATGGCCTTCTCCACGGCGCCTGGCGGGCGCAGCGCCTCGGGCACCTGGAGCTTCCAGTTCCTTGACGCGCGCGGCCTCGGCGGCCTCGCCCCGCTGAAGCGCCTGCACCTCATCGGCGGCGGCCTTCAGCAATTCCTGCTTCTCGGCCAGGCCCTGGCGCAGCGTCGCGAGCTTCTCGCCAAGGACGCGCGCCTGCTCGGCCGCTTCCTCCGACGCCCGGGCGTCTGCCTCGGCCGCCTTCAGCGACTTCTTCAGTCCCTTCGTGTCGCCGGCCCCGGCATCGCCCCCGGTGAGTGCGGCGATGGTCTTCTGGAGCCCCTGCACCTTCGCCACCGACGACGATTCATCGGCCCTGGCGTCGGCCAGCGTTTCCTGCGCGACCTTCAGGAGGGATTGCGCGTCCTCGACCTCCGCCGAACTCGGTGAGCCGGCGCTTGCTCCGGGCGGGCTTCGGATGGTCCACCGACCCGCACACGGGGCACGGCTCTTCGTCGACGAGCGCCCGGGCGAGAAGACCGGCCTGACCGGCCACCCAGTCGGCCTGCACCTTCTTGAGCGCGGCCTCCGCGCTCGACACCGCCTTCTCCGCGACCTTCCGGACAGTCCCGGCGGACTTGACGGCGGCTTCGGCCTTGGCGAGTTCCTTCCGCGCCTGCTCGACATCGCTGGCCTGGCGGAGTGCGCGCCGGACGGATTCGACGATCTTCGCGCGGGCGTCGTGCTGCGCCGCCAGCAACGCCGCCTGCTCGCGCGAGGCTCGCAGGTCTTCGAGTTCCGCTTCGAGCCGGGCCCGCGCCTTCGTCTCCTGGTCGACGCAGCGCCTGCTTCGCGCGGATCCGGCGCGCGAAATCCGCGGCCTTCGCCCTGGCTCCTTCGAGCGATGTCACCGCGGCGGTCAGCGTCGACAGGCTGGCGATGGCGCTCGCGGCGGCCTGGCGCTCCGGCCCGCGCGCCTCCTCCTTCTCCAGGGCGGCGCGGGTCGAAGCCTGCGCGGCGACTGCGTCCGCCAGGGCCTTCTCGCGGTCGGACTTCAGCGCGGGCGGCGTCCACGCTCTCCTGCTTCCGCAGCTGCGCGACGCGATCCGCCTCGGCGATGGGAAGCGCCGCTCGCGCACGCTCCACGCGAGCCGCCTTCGATTCGAACTCAGGCGCCTGCCGCTCCAGGTCGGCCGCCTGGCGTTCGGCGGTCAGGCGTTCCTCGACCGCGGCCACGCGCGCGCGCGCCGCCGTCAACTCGGCGTCGGCGGCTGTGCGGGCGGTGCGCAGCGCCTCCAGTTCGCCGGCGATGCGCGCGCACTCGGCGAGGCGCTCCGCTCGCAGCGGCTCGAGGTCGGCGTCCGACGCGACCCCGGCGTCCGGCGAGGAGGTGCACGTGCTCCGACTCGACCGCTTCGAGCGCCTGCTTCGCCTGACGGGCGCGCTCCTTCAGCGCCTCCTCGATGCGGCTGTAGACCTCGGTCTGGAACAGCGTCTCGAGGATGTCTTCGCGGCCCCTGGAGTCGGCTTCGAGCAGCTTGCGGAACTTGCCCTGGGGGAGCATGACGACCCGGGTGAACTGGTCGCTCTTGAATCCGAGCAGCCGCTCGATCTCCGCCGTCACGCGGCTGGCCTGGGTTGCCAGGACCTCGCCTTCTTCCTCCGGCGCCGCGCCGGTGCGCCGCCACAGGCGTCGCCTTCGGCTGCTGCGTGGTGGTGCCGGTGCCGCGCGCCTTCGGTCGCTCCTGCTCCGGGCTTCGCGACACCCGGTAGGTCTCCGCGCCAAGGCTGAAATCGAAGACGACCTCGGTGAGCGTGCCGGGCTCCGCGTGGTCGCTGCGCAGGCGCTTCGGGTCGCGCTCGCCGCCGGATGCCTCGCCGTAGAGCGCGAAGCAGATGGCGTCGAGGATGGACGTCTTCCCGGCGCCGGTCGGGCCGTGGATGAGAAAGCACGTGGCCGAGCCGAGCACGGTGAAATCGAGGTTCTGCTCGCCGGCGTAGGGGCCGAACGCGCGCATCGAGAGGCGCAGCGGCTTCATGCCGGCACCTCCCGGTCGCGGCCCGCGACGGCTGCGGCCACCGACACGGAAGACGTCCTGCTCGTCGGCCGTCGGCGGCTGTCCGGTCATCTCGCTTGAAGAACCCCGCGAAGAGCTGGTCGTGCTCCAGCTGCCGCCGGTCCCTCGAGGGCTGGAGTTCGCCGGGCTGGAGGCTGGCGAGCGCGCGCTCGATGCACAGCACGTTCGGATAGATCCTGCGGAGGCGCCCGATCGGGTCGAGCACCGGACGGGGATCCGTGAGGCGCGCGACGATGTAGTCGTCCCTGGAGGGGACGGGCGAACCGCCGCCTGCGCCGCTGCCTGGCGCCGAGACCCCGCCGCCGTTCAGCAGCTCTTCCAGCGTGCCCTCGATGCGGCGAAGGTCGCGGCGGGGGCGAAGGACGACGGCCTCGACGGAGCAGCGGCCCGAGGCGTCGATGTCGACGATGGTGACGGAGCGGTCCTGGCCGACTTCGTCGAACGAGTACTTGAGGAGCGCGCCGGCGTAGCGGACACGCTCCATCCGCCATCGCCTGCGGCCGGTGGAGATGGCCGAGCGCCGCGTAGCAGAACGGGGCGAAGTGGGACGCGCTCACCGTTCCTGCGCCGCCCACCGAGAGCGGGCGCTCCGAGTCGCTGCCGGTGCCCCCCTGGACGAACGCGTGCCCGACGAAGACGGCTCGGCCATCGGGAGGATGCGCGGCGAGCATCGACGAGATGACGGCGCCCATCGCGCTGTCGTGGTCGACGGCGCCGGGCTCGGCCAGACGCTCCCGGACGAGCGCGGGCTCGGCATACGGCGCCACGTAGAAGCGTGACCGGGCCCGTGCTGGTCGGACAGACACGACCGGCGCGGCGTCGGGGGACGGCAGGCCGAACAGGTGCAGGCCCTGCGCCGACACGACGCGGGCTCCGAACGCCAGGCGCTCGGGGCTGTCGTGGTTGCCGGCGGCCACGATGACCGGGACCTTCACGCCCAGCAACAACTCCGCCAGCACATCGTCGAGGAGCCGGACCGCCTCGGGCGGCGGGACCGCCCGGTCGTAGACATCCCCCGCCACGACGACCGCGTCCACCCTGGCGTCGCGCGCCACCTCGATGAGCTGGCGCAGCACGTGGTCCTGGTCCTCCGTGAGGTGGACCTGGTGGAACAAGCGCCCGAGGTGCCAGTCGGCGGTGTGCAGGAATCGCATACGGCTGGCACGATCCTGCCGATAACCCAATGCCTCGTCAAGAGTTATCGGCCTATCCAGATCAGCGTCGCATCGGCCAGGATGCGCCCCACTTCCGGCCACAGCCGCCCGAAGTAGTCGGGGCCGGGCTTCAGCTGCGGTACGTCTCGTCGTACAGCCGCTGTGCGAACGTCGACCATCGTGCGGGCCGCGTCGTGGCGCAGCCACTCAGGCCGGAGGTCTCCGAGGCGGACGCGGTCGAGGCCGTCAGCGTCCTTCAAGAGCGCCATCAGGCGATAGTGCGGCTCGCCCCGCGACGGCTCGCCGTTGCAGTGGCGCGTCACGGCCGCTTCGATGGCGGGGTGATCATCCGGACCGACTCCGACCCGCTGCGACAGAGCGCCCGCACGTCCGGCAGGCTGGCCAGCGTGCCCACGCATCGGCGCCATGGTGCTTGCAGCTCCCGTCGTGCCCGCGGGCGATGTCGTGAGTACACGGCAGCCCAGAGGCGCGGCGCTTCCCTCTTCGGCGCCGGTTGCCTCGATGAGACGAAGGGCGTGGACCATCACCCTCGCCACGTGCGCCTGGCCGTGCAGGTAGCTCGGGTGCAGGAACAGCTCGGGCGGAGGAACCATGTCTTCATCCGGCAAGGGAATGAGATCCCGAACGCTTTCAAGGCTCATGCTCTGCACCTCCTCCGATCGTGCCTTCGGCGACCCCGGGGCTGAAGCCCCGGGGCTTCAGCTGTCACAACACCACGCGCCACTTGTAGACCCGACGTTGCATCGATATCCGCGTCAGGTGATCCGCACTTCGGCGTTGCAGATTCTGCCAGCCGCGCCGCTCGCCAGGTAGCAGCAACCTCAACCAGTCCCCAGCTTGTGCCGCGCCAACTCGATCGAAGCGCTCGCTGCCGGCAGACTTCGGGACGTCCAGTCGCTAAACCCCCAGTTGGCAGGGGCCGTGCAAGTGTAATCGCGGTAGACGGCATCTAGGCCTAGACTCGGCTATGACTCGTGCGTAAGAATCGGCGATCGTCTTACGCGTCGAGGCACCGATGCGCTCCTCGTCGACGTGGACCTGACGAACCTGATGACGCTCGCGCTGCAGGTCACTGGAGAGCCGACGTAGCAGGGCCGTGGCTGCTCCTCGCGCTCAGGCTCCTGCTGGACACTGCACGCTCCTGGACGTGCATCCGACGGCTCAAGGCGATGGCCCGGTGCGTCATGGCGACCTGCTGAGTGCACGCAGCAGGGCGACGTCGAGCTTGATCGGTCACGGTTCACGGTCATCGTCGACGCGACCGTCTCGATCGACTACGTGAACGTGAGTGTCCACGCCTCGCGGTGGAATCAGCCATCGATGCTCGCCGTGACGCGCCAGCGACTTCGAGGACCTGTCGACTTGCCCTGTGCAGGAAGTGCCGTCTGGGCCTTGCGAACTGACGCTCAAGTCTCTCGCGTTCCGTCTGGAGCTTCGCACGTTCGCGGTGTTCAACACGAACGACTGACCCAGCGCCAGGCCGCCGCCTTCTTCGGCGTCTCGCAATCCGCGGATCAGCAACCTCGTGCGCGGCCGAATCGAACTGCTTCAGTCTCGATCGTTCTGCCTCACATGGCTCACCCGAGCCTGCTGCATGGTGAAATCGCTGACTCCGACCTGCGCTCGAGGAGAAACTCGGCTCGCGTCGCGCCATCCCGAAGGCCACTCGCAGGAGGCCGCCGCTAACCGGCACCCTCAGGCGCTCAGGCGGACTTCGCACGCCGGTTCCCCGGGCAGCGCCTCGCAGAGTTCGCCGCACCGCTCCCTCGCGTAGTCCCAGGCCGAGAAGCCCGGTTGCATCTCGGCCTCGTCCGCGGCGCTCACGAGGAACGGCTCCCGCCCGAACATCATGTAGCGGAAGTACAGGGCGCTCGCCGGGCATCCCGGCCACGTGCTCGTGGCGCAGGAAGCGATCCACGATCTCCTTGCACACCGCGAACGCCTCCGCGTACGTCGCGAAGTCGCCCAGCGCGTACCGATGGCTCCTGTCTGTTGCAGTGGAAGTTCTCGTCGACCAGCACGCGATACCTCATGGCCGCCGCTGCCCCCTCGACCGCGAGGGTAGGTCTCCTGTGTGACAGGGGAGGTCACGGCCCGGCGAGAGGGCCGATTGGACTACGATAGGGCGCCATGACGCTCGCCAACCTGCTCCGTCGCTGCCTCGTCGTCTCCGCCGGCCTTGCCGCAGCCGCTCTCGAGCCGGGCATGGCGGCCCAAAGTCCGACGGCCCCGCCCGGCATCCGTGCGACTGCCGTGTCGATCGAGGGCGACAACTTCCTCATCAACGGGCGGCCCACGCTCGCGGGCCTGAAGTGGCGCGGCCACACGCTGGAAGGCCTGCTGCCGAACTCGCGCATGGTGCAGGGCGTGTTCGACGACCTGAACCCCGAGACCCGTGGCCGGTGGGCCTACCCGGACACGAAGGCCTGGGACCCGGACCGCAATACGCGCGAGTTCGTGGCGGCGATGGCTGACTGGCGCCGCCACGGCCTGCTGGCCGTCACGCTGAACCTCCAGGGCGGCAGCCCCGAAGGCTACTCGCAGGCCCAGCCGTGGCACAACTCCGCGTTCACGGCGGATGGAGCGCTGCGGCCGGAGTACCTGGAGCGAACCGGGCGGATTCTCGACGAGGCCGACCGGCTGGGCATGGCGGTCATCCTGGGCCTCTTCTACTTCGGCCAGGACGAGCGGCTGCGCGACGAAGCCGCTGTGCTTCGCGCGGTCGACGGGACGGTGGGATGGGTGCTCGACCGGGGCTACCGGAACGTCCTCATCGAGATCAACAACGAGTGCAACATCCGCTACGACCATGCGGTGCTGCAGCCGGCGCGCGTCCACGAACTCATCACGCGCGCGAAGCAGATCACGCGAAGCGGCCGCCGGCTGCTCGTGAGCACGAGTTACGGAGGCGGCACGCTGCCCGGCGCCGAGGTGCTGGCGGCCTCGGACTTCGTGCTGCTGCACGGCAACGGCGTGTCGAACCCGGACCGCATCGCCGAGATGGTGCGCCAGACCCGCGGGATGCCCGCGTTCACGCCGAAGCCCGTCGTCTTCAACGAAGACGACCACTACGACTTCGACAAACCGTGGAACAACTTCGTCGCCGCCACCAGCGAGCACGCGTCGTGGGGCTTCTTCGACTTCCGGCGCCAGGGTGAAGGGTTCGACGAGGGCTACCAGAGCGTGCCGGTGAACTGGGGCATCTCCTCCGCCCGCAAGCGCGGGTTCTTCGGGCTGCTGCAGGAGATGACCGGAGGGCGATAGGCGGCGAGTCGCGCTTCGGCCCTGGCGTCAGGTCTTCCTACGCTGTCCTCCTCGTCGGGCGGACCTGGAGGCTGGCCTTCCCGTTCGTCTCGATGCGCGTCATGTACGATCGCAGCACGGCGTTGATGCGCGACTGATAGCGGGGACCGGATTGCCGGAACCACGACCAGAACGTCCTGGTCGATGCGGATCGAGATCGGCTCCTTGCCGATCGGTTCGACGAGGATCGGCGTGGTCCCAGAAGTCGTCCGGCAGGTTCCGCAACTCCGGAGGACGAAGTACGCTCAATCTCCTCCTCGGTCATGTTGACCAGCACGGTCCCAGTCGACTCGTCCGCGGCCCGGCGGCGGCGGTCGCCGCCCTGTCGAGTAAGCGTTCGCCTCTTTCACGACGACTGCTCCTTCTCGCCGCGATGATCGGCGAACGGTCGCGACCGCCAATCGGTCACGCGGTCAGTGAACACGACCGTGAAGTGCACGCCGCCGATCGCGCCGATCGCGATGAACCGGCGCTCCCCGTAGTCCCGCCGGCGATCCTCGGCAACGATCGACCGGCCCGTTCGAACACCCGCGACGCGAACTCGAAGTCAAACCCCCGCCGCCGCAGATTCGCGTCGCTCTTCGCCTGGTCCCACTCGAATCGCAGCTCCAGCATACACTTGTATATACAAGTCCGCAACTCGCCGGCAGTCCGCGGCTGGCAGGACGCCGCGACCTCGCCGCAGGCCGTGTCGTCTGCCCACCGCGGGCCCTGCAAGCGCTACGCCGGGTTGGGCATTCGGGATGCCGACTATTCCCGCCAGATTGAGCGCCGTGCCGGCAGCGGGTGGCAGATTCTGCGTACCCGGGACGGGTCGAGGCTGGCAGTTTCTGCCAGCGCTCGCGGGCAGCGCTCCATCCTGCGGTATCATGGGCCCCGACATGCGGAACGCTACGCTGCGCCGCCTCCGCCTGGCGTCGCAGATCTTCTTTTTCGCCCTGTTCCTGTTCCTGCTGATTCGCACCGAGTTCCCGGGCGCGATCCGGTCGGCGGCGCTCGACGTGCGCATCCCGTGGCCGGTCGGCTGGTTCCTCGAGGCCGATCCGCTCGTCGCCCTCGCCACGGCGCTCTCCACCGGCACGCTCTACCGCAACCTCCTGTGGGCGATCCCCTTCCTGCTCCTCGCCATCCTCGTCGGCCGGGCGTTCTGCGGCTGGATCTGCCCGCTGGGCTCGCTGCACCACTTCATCAGCAGCCTGAAGTCGGACGCCAAGCGCGGCGCGAAGCTCATCGAGTCGAACCGCTACAAGAAGTGGCAGGCGACGAAGTACTACCTGCTCGCCGCGGTGCTGGTGATGGCGCTGTTCGGGTCGGTGGCCGGCCTGCTGCTCGACCCGATCTCGTTCATGGTGCGGTCGATGTCGGTGGCGGTCATGCCGGCGATCAACCTGGCCATCCGCGCGGGCCTCGACACGGCGTACGGCTGGCAGTTCGCGCCCGCTGCAGGCGGCGGTCAACGTCTCGAGCGCGATCCTCAACGCGACCATCCTCAGCTTCAAGCAGCCGCACTTCAACGGCGCGCTGCTCATCGGCACCCTGTTCGTCTTCGTCCTGGTCCTCAACACGCGCGTCACCCGCTTCTGGTGCCGCGCCATCTGCCCCCTCGGCGCGATGCTCGGCGTCTGCTCGCGCTGGTCGCTCCTCCAGATGCGCAAGCACGAGGAGAAGTGCGACGAATGCCGCCGCTGCCTGCTCCACTGCCAGGGCGGCGACGACCCGATGCCCGGCGCGACGTGGCGCAAGGCGGAATGCCACCTGTGCCTGAACTGCCTGAGCGACTGCCCCACCGGCGGCATCAGCTTCGCCTGGTCGACGCGGCCGTCGCCGGCGAAGCAGACGCGCGAGACGCCCGAACTGAAGCGCCGCGCCCTCATCACGGGCATGGCGGCCGGCGCGGTGATGGTGCCGCTGATGCGATCGGGGCCGGGCCTGAAGACGCCGCCGGGCACGTTCCTCATCCGCCCGCCAGGGTCGCTGGACGAGTCGCACTTCCTCGACCGCTGCATCCGCTGCGGCGACTGCATGAAGGTGTGCCCCAACAACGCCCTGCACCCGGCCACGCTCGAGGGCGGCGTCGAGGGCCTCTGGACGCCGGTGCTCGTGCCGCGGATCGGCTACTGCGAGCCGAACTGCGTGCTCTGCTCCCAGGTCTGCCCCACAGGGGCGATCTGGGAGATCACGGTCGCGGAGAAGACGGGACTCGGGGCTCGCGGGCTCGGGCCGAGCAACGCAGACGAGAGCCAAGCGCCGACGTGCGCCGCGCGACCCGATCCGCATCGGCACGGCGTTCTACGATCGCGGCCGGTGCCTCCCCTGGGCGATGGGCATCGAGTGCATCGTCTGCGAGGAGTGGTGCCCGACGTCCCCGAAAGCGATCTATCTCGTGCCCGCCGAGGTGGTGGACCGGAACGGCGAGACGAAGACGGTCAAGCAGCCGTTTGTCGACCCGAAACTCTGCACCGGGTGCGGCGCGTGCGAGTACGCGTGCCCGATCAAGGGCAGCCCGGCGATCTACGTCACCAGCGCGGGCGAAACGCGCTCGAAGACGAACCAGTTCCTGCTGAAAGAGAACCAGCCCCCGCCGAGGGAATCATGAAGCACCGCCAGCGCTACCAGCCGATGCCGACGTCGACCGACGTCACCCGCCGCGAATTCGTCAAGCTCGGCGCCGCCACCGCCGCCGCCGGCGGCATCGTCCTCGGCGTCCCCTCGGTGCCCGGCGCCCAGGAGCGGACGCCGCCCCCGGCGCCCGAAACCAACATCAACGACTTCATGAAGGTGCCGAAGGGCAAGCACGCCCTTCCCGGCGCATTCCCGGGACGCGTCGTCGAAGTGAAGGACCCGCGCTCGCTCGTCGACGACAAGATCGACGCGAAGGTCGTCGCCGAGATGTTCGAGCGCGGCGTGCGCACGCTGACGGGCAAGGACATGAAGGAGAGCTTCGGCCTCTTCTTCGAGCCGGGCGACGTCATCGGCGTCAAGGTCAACCCGGTGGGCCCGCCGCTCATCAACACCCACGTCGAGCTCACCCGGGCGGTCGTGGCGTGGCTCCTCGACAACAAGGTGCCCGCCGACCGCATCGTCATCTGGGACCGGTTCGACTACATGCTGAAGGACGCCGGCTACACGCCCGACCAGTTCCCGAAGGGCGTCCGGATCGAAGGCCTGCAGACGATGGACGAGACGGGGAACACCTGGAAGGACGCCAGCGGAAACCACGTCAGCCTCGACAAGTTCGACAAGGACGTCTACTACTTCGCGAAGGGCATCGTCGGCAAGGGCGTCCGGGGCTACAAAGACGACGAGTTCTACCTCAACCAGCACGTGTACAACGGCGAGTACTCCTACTTCGGGAAGCTCCTGACGAAGCAGCTGACGAAGATCGTCAACCTCGCGGCCTACAAGAACACGGGCGCCGGCATCTCGATGGCGACGAAGAACATGGGGTACGGCTCGCTCTGCAACACGGGCCGGCTGCACGCGCCGCTGTTCTTCAACGTCTGCACCGAGGTGCTCGCGGCGCCGGTCGTCCGCGAGAAGCTGGTGCTGAACGTCACCGAGGCCATCCGGGCCCAGTACGACGGCGGCCCCGACAAGAACGCGCAGTTCGTGTATCCGAACCACGCGATCCTGCTCGCCACCGACCCGTTCGCGCTCGACATGATCTGCCACCGCCAGCTCGTGGCGAAGCGCAAGGAGATGGGCATCGCGGTGAACGAGAACCCGCGGTTCACCGACTACCTGCACTACGCGGAGCGGCTGGGGCTGGGGGTCGCGGCGCCGGAGAAGATTACGTATGTGAAGGTGTAGGGGCGGCGGGACGCGGGGCTACGGGACTCGGGACGCGGGATTCGGGACTCGGGATTCGGGCGAGAGGCACGAGATGAGTCACGATGACACGACTACAGGTCGCTGTTCGCATATCACGCTGATCACTTGGCACTCCTCGTCGCTGCTGCCGATGCGCATCGGCGGCGCAGAAGGCCGGCCGGCGACTGCGGCCTGCTGCCGCCGGACGGGTTCTCGGGCGCGTGGAAGAAGAACGGCCCGACGAAGGTGTTCACGAGCGAGGACCTGTACGGCCACATCAACGGCGGCGCGGAGGCGTTCCTCGAGCTCGGCTTCGACCAGCTGACGGTGCAGAAATACCGGGACGGCGCGAACGAGCTGACGGTCGAGATCTACCGGATGACCGACCCGACGGCCGCGCGCGGCATCTATCTCGCCCGGTGCGGCAAGGAAACGCCGGACCCCGCGCTCAAGGAACGGCACACGGCCAGCCGCCAGCAGATCCTGCTCCAGCGCAACCGCTACTACGTCGTGCTCTACAACACGGCAGGCGGGGCGGCGAACGCGCCGATGCTGGTCAAGGCGGCACAGGCCATCGTGCCGAAGATGCCGGCCGACGCTCCGGTGCCGGCGCTGAGCCTGCTGCCGCCGGCGGGGCTCGTTCCGGGTTCGGCCCGGATCATCCGCGGCCCGGTGAGCCTGCAGGCCCTCTACACGCTGGGCGACGGCGACATCCTGCAGCTCGGCGGGAAGATCACCGGAGCGGCCGGCGACTACAAGGACGCCGCCGGCGCGACCACGCTCATCGTGGTCGACTACCCGACCCCTGCGGCCGCCGCGGCGGCCTTCAAGCACCTCAAGGCCAACCTGGACACCTACCTGAAGCCCGCCAGCGCCACCGACGCGAGGCTGGTGTTCCAGGACTACGAGAAGAAATACGGCGTGGCCTCGGTGAACGGGAAGCGGCTGGAGGTGCGGCTGCACCTGACGAAGCCGCCGGCGTAGCCGGTCGCCGGCATCGTGCCTTGCCCGAGTCCCCGATGCCCCGAGTCCCGAGCCCCGAACTCCCGGCCCCGGGAACCCGCCAGCCGCGGGATCGTCCTTCTGTACGTGCCCGCCATTTGCGGCCAGAGGGCCGCAGTCGTACAATCCCTATCCAATACACCATTGGCTGTCCCGATTCCTCCGTGGAGCGGCGCCTGGGGCGCCGGAGCGAGCCGACATGAACGACAAGAAGGGCTGGGGCGCGACCGTGCTCGGGTGGTTCGTGGTGTCGGACGACGAGGAGGGCGCGCGGCCGAGGGTGCCGACGCCGGCGGCGACGCGAGCGGCGAGCCTGCCGGCGAGATGCCGCAGGTCTTCGTGAAGGACCCGCCCGCGGCGCTCGGCGGCCAGGTGGACTTCAAGGCGGTCTTCGAGGCGGCCGGCATCGACGACGAGCAGGCCGGCCGGGTCGCGCGGGCGCAGGAGTTGCTGGCCAGCCTGCCCGGCGAGACGCCGGCGCCGGTCAGGAAGCAGATCGTCGAGGCGTCGCTCACGGCGTTCGGGGTGTCCATCGACAAGATCATCGAAGGCGGGGTCGCCGAGATCCAGGCGCTCGAAGGCTACATCCGGACCGGCGCCGCCGACACGCAGACGCTGCTCGCGGAGTCGGCCGCGCGCATCAAGAAGTTCGAGGACGAGATCCAGCGCATCCGCACGGTCATGGACCAGCGGGTGCAGGAGCAGCAGGCCGTGACGAAGGCCTGCAACGAGCAGGAAGCTGGGCATCCAGCAGATCCTGGAGTTCTTCGGGCAGGAGGCGGTTGCGCGCGTCGTGCAGGCCGCCTCGACACGCCGGGCCGAGGGCGAGGGCCCGGCCGGACCTGTTTCTCGCAAGGAGAGGTGACGAGCATGGCTGGAGGAGGGTTCTTCGCGCGGCTTGGCAACTTGTGGCGGGGCTTCCTGTCGCTCTGGATCTCCGACGTCGAGAAGCAGCACCCGGAGATCGCGTACGAGAACGCGATCAACTCGATGATCGCGAAGTACACGAAGCTGAAGACGGCCACGGCGGCCATCATCCGGCGGCGCGAGGACATCGACACGCGCAACCAGAAGGCCAGGAGCGACCTGGCCGAGGTGCAGGGCCAGCTGGCGGCCGCCCTCGACACGAACCAGGACGACCTGGCCGTGGTGCTCATCCAGAAGAAGAACGCGCTCGAGAAGGAGCTGGCCGAACTGCGCGCCGAGCTGGATCTCGCGCAGAAGGACGCCGACTCGGCCAAGTCCTCCCTGATCACGGTCCAGTCGGAGATCAAGAAGCTGAAGTCCGAGCGCGACTCGATGCTCGCGAAGATGCAGTCGGCCCAGGCGCGCATCAAGATCCAGGAGCAGCTCGACGGCCTGTCGGTGGACGCCGAGGTGAAGGCCCTCGACAACGTGCGCGAGCACATCAAGACGACCATCGCGGAGGCCAACCTGGGCCGCGAGCTCTCGGAATCGTCGCTGGACTCGCGGCTGGATGCGCTGCGCAACCAGGCGGGCGACGTGCAGGCGCGGCAGCAGCTGGCGGAGATGAAGGCGAAGCGCGCCGCCCAGCAGGCCGCGCAGGGCCAGAAAACGCTCTAAGGCGGGTCAGGAGCAGCAGGTCATGAAGCTCACACCGTTCGCGAAGCTGTTCATCACGGTCGTCATCCTCGCCGTCGTCGGCTACGCCGTCTACCACTACAAGGGCGCGGACATCCGGCGATGGGCGGTCGGTGACAAGCCGGCAGGCGCCCGCGGCGTCGCAGGACATCAGCCGCGGCGACTTCGACGCGCTGGGCGGCGCCCCGGCCGATCCGGTCCGCAACGCCGGCGCGACGGGCGTCACGGGCGTGGCGCTCGCGGGCTCGGGCAAGCTCACCCGGCCGCTGGTGGTCGGCATCAACACCTGGGCCGGCCACGCGCCCGGCGTGGTGTTCAACGCCGGCCTCGACGCGAACGCGGCGTCGAACTACCGGAAGCGCTTCGGCTTCGACGTGAAGTTCGTCCTGCTGGAGGACCCGGCGGCCAAGCTGGCGGCGTTCCGCAACGGCGACATCGACGTGATGTGGAACACCGTCGACAACTGGGCGCGCGAGGCGTCGATCCTCGCCGAACAGAACCAGAAGGCGAAGTCGATCATCATGCAGGACTGGTCGCGCGGCGGCGACGGCATCGTCTCGGTGGCGACGATCAAGTCGATCGAGGACCTGAAGGGGAAGAAGATCGCGTGCACGCAGTTCACGCCGTCGCACTTCCTGCTGCTCTACCTCCTGTCGCAGTCGGGGCTGTCGGCGGAGGATCGGGGCGCGCTCGAGAAGAACATCATCTTCACGCAGGACGCGCCGGCGGCCGCCGCGATGTTCAAGGCGAAGCAGGTGGACGCGGCCGTCACGTGGGAGCCGGACCTCTCGGGCGCGGTGACCGCGCGCGGCGACGAGGCGCACGTGCTGGTGTCGACCACGGCCGCCACCAACATCATCGCGGACACGCTGTGCGCGCGGCAGGACATCATCGACCGCGCCCCGGAGACGCTGCGCGACTTCGTGCACGGCTGGTTCGAGGGCATCGAGATGATGAAGGCCGACCCGGCGGCGTCGTACGCGGTGGTCGGCAAGGCGCTGAAGCTCGACAGCGAGACGGTGTCGGGCATGCTCTCCGGGCCTGAAGCTCACGCCCTTCGCCGACAACGCGCAGTTCTACGGGCTGACCGGCGGCAAGGCGCACTACGAGACGCTCTTCGACACGGCCTTCGTGATCTGGCGCAAGAAGGGCCTCGTGACGCGGCCGGTCGACGCGAAGGACTGGGCCGACACGCGGTTCATCTCGGCGCTGGCCCAGGCCTACCCGGGCCAGGCGATCCAGGAGCCGGCGATCGCGGCCCGGCCGGCCTCCGCGCAGGACCGCGCCATCATCAACAAGCAGATCCAGATCCACTTCACGCCGGGCTCGGACGTGATCATGGAGGGGTCGTACTTCGTGCTGGACGCCCTCGGCGAGACGATGACGTCCTTCGGCAACACGTACCTGCGCGTCGAAGGGCAACACGGACTCGGTCGGAGCGCCGGGCGCCAACCTCACGCTGTCGGAGCGCCGGGCGCTGGCGGTGAAGAACTACGTGCTGAAGAACTTCCCGAACATCCAGCCCGCCCGGTTCCAGACCATCGGCCGGGGCGAGGAGAACCCGGTGGCGCCCAACACGACCGAGGCCGGGCGGCAGCTGAACCGCCGCACGGACATCAAGGTCGTCCTGGCCGCCCAGTAGCGCGATGGCCAGGCGACCGTCGCCCCTGTTCGCGCTCAGGTCTCCCCTGCCGCGCATGACGAGCCTCTTCCTGGGGCTCGTCATGCCGGCGGTGGTGCTCGGGGCCTGGTGCGTCGCGTCGTACGGCGGCCTCGCGCCGCCGGACTTCCTGCCGTCGCCAAGCGAGGTGGTGCGGGGCACGCTCCAGCTGTTCATCGAGCACGACCTGGCGCACGCCATTCTCGTCTCGACGCGGCGCATCGGCATCGCGTTCCTGCTCGCGTCCGCCCTGGCGCTGCCGCTCGGCGTGCTGATGGGCGCCTTCGAGCCGGTCAACAAGCTGTTCGAGCCCATCATGGCGCCGCTGCGCTACATGCCGATCTCGGCGTTCATCCCGCTCCTGATTCTGTGGTTCGGGATCTACGAATCGCAGAAGATCGCGTTCCTCTTCCTCGGCGTGTTCGTCTACCTCCTGCCGGTGGTGGTGACGGCCATCCGCGCCGTGCCCGGAAGAGCTGGTGCAGACCGGCCTCACGCTCGGCGCCGGCCGCTGGCAGGTCGTCCGGACGATCCTGCTGCCCGCGGCGCTGCCCGAGATCTTCGACTCGTTCCGCGTGATGAACGCCATCGCCTGGACCTACGTGATCCTGGCCGAAGCCGTGAACGCGCAGGGCGGCCTGGGCTACATGGTGCAGCTCGCCTACCAGCACCAGAAGGCCTCGTGGTCCTTCGCGGGCCTGCTCGTCATCGGCGGCATCGGCCTGCTGACCGACGCCCTGATTCGGATGCTGTCCAGCGTGCTGTTCCGGTGGCGGGAGAAAGCCGCATGAGCGACGAGAAGCCGAACGCGCCGCAGCGGGCGAGCCGGCACCGTGGCCGTCACGGTCGAAGGCCGCAGGCGCGGCCCGCCGACATACCGGGCCGACCTCGCGGGCACCCGCCGAAACTGCGCGTGGCCGATCTCAGCGTCACGTACGTCGACAGGACGGGCCAGAAGACGGAGGCCGTCCGCGACGTGTCCTTCGACATCGAGGACAAGCCCGGCGCGGGCGAGGTCGTCGTGTTCCTGGGGCCGTCCGGCTGCGGCAAGTCGACCATCCTCAAGGCCGTCGCCGGGCTGCTGGCGCCGACCAAGGGCGAGATCCTGGTGGACGGCAAGCCGGTCGCCGGCGCCGGCCGCGATCGCGGCATGGTGTTCCAGGCGTACACCTCGTTCGGCTGGATGACGGTGCGCGACAACGTCGAGTACGGCCTCCGCCTGCGGGGCGTGCCGACGGCCGAGCGCCGCGCCCTGTCGGACAAGTACATCGCCTCGGTCGGGCTCACCGAGTTCGCGGACCGCTATCCCAAGGACCTGTCGGGCGGGATGAAGCAGCGCGTGGCCATCGCGCGCACGCTCATCAACGAGCCGCGCGTCGTGCTGATGGACGAGCCCTTCGGCGCCCTCGACCCGCAGACGCGCTGGGGCATGCAGGGCCTGCTGCTCGACGTGTCGCGCGCCGTCGACAACACGATCCTGTTCGTCACCCACGACGTGTCGGAGGCCGTCTACCTGGCGGACACGATCTACGTGCTGTCGGCGCGGCCGGCGCGCATCCTGCACAAGGTGGACGTGCCGTTCTTCGCGAACCGCGACATCGCGCTGAAGTCGGCGCCGGAGTTCCGGGCGGTCGAGAAGCGCCTGCTCGACCTGCTGTACGCGCCGGCGGGCGCAACCGCGTAGAATACGCGCATGGCTCCTGCGGACAAGCCCGGCCGGCGGGTCACCGAACCGTCCTCCCCGCCCCGCCAGGCTCCCGAGCCGCCTCGCGAGCTGCCGCCGGTCGTGGAGGCCGTCGTCGCCTCGGCGCGCGATGCCATCCTCGAGAAGCGCCCGTACCTGAAGTTCGCCTTCGCCAATCCCTACAACCTCTCGCTCTTCGGCGGCGCGCTCGCGGCCGCGGGCCTGACGATGAACCCGCTGCTGGCCGTGGTGGCCATCGGGGCCGAGGCGCTGTGGCTGCTCTACGCGCCCGAGTCCGCCCGGCTCAAGCACCTGCTCTGGGACCCGCGGTTCGCGAAGGTCCGGGAGCTGGCCGAGCGGGAGGCCCGGGCCGAGCGCATGAAGCTGCTGGCCGAGGCGGATCGCCAGCGGGTCGATCGGCTCGTCGCGCAGAAGCGCGACATCCAGCGTCCTGGCGACGCAGAACCCCTCGTTCACCGCCGACCTGCTGCGCGGCGAGCTCGTCAAGACCGATCGCCTCGTCGAGGCCTTCCTCGACATGGCGGTGACGTGCGCCCGCTACGAGCAGTATCTCGCGTCGATCGACGTCGCCGGCCTCGACAAGGACCGCGACCGCTGGGACCGGGCGATCCGCGCCGGCAAGGACGGCGAGCCCCAGACGGAGATCGCGAAGAAGAACCTCGCCGTCATCATGAAGCGGTTCGAGAAGGTCCAGGAGATCCGGAAGTACCTCGGCGTCGCCCGCGGCCAGCTCGACCTCATCGAGAACTCCTTCAGGCTGCTCGCCGATCAGATCGTCACCATGCAGTCGCCGCAACAGCTGTCGGGCCAGCTCGACGAACTCCTCGACGGCGTGCAGGCCATCAAGGACAGCACGGCCGACACCGAGCGCCTGCTGAGCAGCCTCGGCCTGGCCTCCAACGCGTGACCGTCCCATGAACGAACCGCGCCTCCTTCCGTCCTGGGCCGAGGACCTGCGCCGGCGCTACCTGCGCGGCGAAGCCTCGATGTTCGTCCTCCACGGCAACGTCTACGACGTCGTCGTGCACGGGCAGACAGACGTCGAGCCTCGTCGACTTCCTGACCGACGTGCTCCTCAAGGACACCCGCGAGAGCATCGCCGTCTACAACATGGCCACCGGGCCGCGATTCGCCAAGCGCGCGGCAGGCGCCGGCACGCTCGACGACGTGCTCGGCGAGACGCACAAGGACAAGGTGCTGCCGGCCCTCGAGCGGCTGCTCGTGGGCTCGATGCGCGCGGCGGTGATCCTGGAGTACGCCGAGTCGCTCGCCCCTGCCGGCGACCCGACGTTCCAGGCGGACGCGGACCGGTCCGCGATCATCATGCTGCACCGCTGGTCGTCGCTGCCGGCGATCGAGAAGGGCGACAACATCATCCTGCTCGTCGCCGAGAACCTCAGCGACCTGGCGCCGAAGATCGTGTCGAATCCCAAGGTGGCCGTCGTCGACGTGCCGATGCCCGACCGGGCGACGCGCAAGGCCGTGGCGCGCATCGCCGACCCGCGGCTGAGCGAGAAGGACGCGGACGCTACGCCGAGGTGACCGCGGGGCTGAAGGCGGTGCAGATCGCGTCGATCCTGACGCCGCCGCCCGCTCGGAGGCCGAGGCCGCCAGCGCGAGGCGTTCATCGCCGGCATCCTCGGCCCGGGCCCGACGTGCCGCGCGCGCCAAGACGCTGGCCGCCCTGACGGCCGGCATGGCGCCGGACGACATCCGCCGGCTGATCGCCCCGGGTGCGTCGCGGCCGAGCGACACGGCGCCGTCGCCGATCGCGCGCGCCAGGACGTGGACCGCCTGATCGCCAGGCGCAAGCGCGAGATCCTCGAGCGCGAGTGCTTCGGCCTCGTCGAGTTCGTCGAGCCCGAGCACGGCTTCGACGTCGTCGGCGGCATGGAGGAGGTGAAGAAGGACCTCCGGGTGATTGCCGAGAACATCCGGGACGGCCGGACGAGCCGCGTGCCGATGGGCATCCTCTTCACCGGCCCGATGGGCACGGGCAAGACCTTCGTGGCGGAGGCGTTCGCGAAGGAGTGCGGCCTGACGACGATCAAGCTGAAGAACTTCCGGTCGAAGTGGGTGGGCGCGACCGAGGGCAACCTCGAGAAGATCCTCAGCGTGATCCGCGCCATCGGCCAGGTCGTGGTCATCGTCGACGAGGGCGACCGGGCCTTCGGCAACACCGAGAGCGAGGGCGACGGCGGCACGTCGTCGCGCGTGATCGCCCGCATCAAGGAGTTCATGTCCGACACGTCGAACAGGGGCCGCA
The DNA here is from genome assembly GCA_963834645.1 of uncultured Acidobacteriota bacterium. Classification (GTDB taxonomy): domain Bacteria; phylum Acidobacteriota; class Vicinamibacteria; order Vicinamibacterales; family JAKQTR01; genus JAKQTR01. Next base: position 49,190 of record CAWICP010000007.1, on the reverse strand, counting down.
TCCTGTTCCTCGTGATGACGAACCGGCCGGACAAGCTCGACGTCGACCTGAAGCGCGCCGGCCGCCTCGACCGGAAGATCCCGTTCCTCTACTCGCAGACACCCGAAGAGGTCGAGCAGGTCGCCCGGGCGGTCATCCGCAAGAACAAGGTGCGCACCGACGCGGACCTGCCCTCGATCCGGGCGAGCTTCTCGCAGAAACTGGTGGGCTACAGCAACGCCGACGTCGAGGCCGTCGTCCTGATGGCGAACGACGATGCGGCGCGGGAGGCGGGGACGGAAACGACCGTCGAGGCGCGGCACTTCGAGCACGCCGCCGGCGACTACTTCCCCAGCCGGGACGTCGAACTGCTGGAGTACATGGAACTGCTGGCCGTGTTCGAGACGTCGAGCCGCCGGCTGCTGCCCGCGAAGTACGCGTCGATGACGCCGGAAGAACTCGACCTGCGGCTGCGCACGCTGCGGCTCACCGTGGGCGGCCGGCGGTAAGCTGACGTAGCCAGTAGTCAGTGCAGGCCGTAGGGCGGAACGGCGTCCAGCTGCTCGCCGAGATCGGATCCTGCGCCGACCGCAGGTCCACGAGTCCCGAGTCCCGGGTCGCTCAGAACCCCTCGAGCACGCTCAGCGTGATGCGCGATGGCGCGCCGCTCGACCGGTACACGCGCTGCGTCGCCGCCTTGAAGTCCGCGTCCGTCGCCGTGTTGATGTTCACGAACGTCTGCGGGTTGAGATTGACGAGCGGGAACCAGGAGCTCTGGATCTGGACCATGATCCGGTGCCCCGCGCGGAACGTGTGGAGCACGTCGGGCATCACGTATTCGACCTTCGTCACCTGCCCCGGCTCGAACGGCTCCGGGTTCTCGTAGCTGTTGCGGAACTTGCCGCGCATCGCCTCGCCGCGCACGAGCTGCTGGTAGCCGCCCATGCGCGAGGCGGCCCGCTGGGCCAGCGCCGGGTCCGCGGCCTGGGTCGGTTCAGGGTACGTGTCCGGATACACGTCGATGAGCTTCACGACCCAGTCCGAGTCCGTGCCGGTCGTCGACACGTGCAGGCTCGGCCGGATCGGGCCGGCCACGGTGACGTCCGACTCCAGGACGTCCGTCATGTACGTCAGCACGTCGGGCCGGCGCGACGCGAAGCGCTGGTCGTCGACCATGTGCTCGCGCGTCATGCCGATGGCGACGTGGTTGATGTACGGCACGGGCTTCGCGGGATCGCTGACGTACTCGTCGAAGGCCTCGGCGTCGGCGGGCGGCTGCCACAGCAGCCTGCCGCCCGGCGCCAGGTAGAGGTCCTTCGCCACGGCCTGCGGCGGCGGCCAGGCGTCCATGCGGCGCCACTGGTTGCGCCCGGTCTCGAAGACGAACGCCTCGGGCAGCTTCGGGTCGGCCTTGCCCTTCAGGTGGAACGAGAAGAAGGGGAACTCGATCTCGTCGCGGTAGAACTCGGCGGTCTTCGACCCGAAGCGGACGTCGCCGAGGAAGTCGCCGTTGCCCCTGGCCCATCCGCCGTGGGCCCACGGGCCCATCACGAGCATGTTCGACGCGCCGGGGCTCTGCCGCTCGACGTTCTTGTAGGTCTCGAGGGCCCCGAACAGGTCCTCCGCGTCGAACCAGCCGCCGACCGTCATGACGGCGGGCTTGATGTTCTTCAGGTGCGGCCGCAGGTTCCGGGCCTGCCAGAACGCGTCGTACGTCTCGTGCGCCATCAGCTCGTTCCAGAACGCGATCTCGCCCTTGAAGTGCCGCGCGTTCGCGTTCGGCAGCGGCCCGAGCTTCAGGTAGAACTGGTAGCCGTCCTCGGTGCCGAAGTCGAACCGCGATCCGGAACTGGTCGTCGGCTTGGGCCGCGGACGGCCGAAGCCGGAGAAGAAGGAGAAGGCGTGCGGCAGGTAGAACGCGCCGTTGTGGTGGAAGTCGTCGCCGATGAACCAGTCGGCGATGGGCGCCTGCGGCGACGCCGCCTTCAGCGCGGGATGGGCGTCGATCATGCCGGCCGACGTGTAGAAGCCGGGATACGAGATGCCCCACATCCCGACGCGGCCGTTGTGGCTGGGGACGTTCTTCAGCAGCCACTCGATCGTGTCGTAGGTGTCGGTGCTCTCGTCGATGTCGGCGGGCCCGGTCTTCACCGGCCGGTGCGGCCGCATGTCGACGAACTCGCCTTCCGACATCATCCGGCCGCGCACGTCCTGGTAGACGAAGATGTACCCGTCGCGCATGAACCGGTCCGACGGCCCGAGGCTGGCCTTGTAGGCGTCGGCGCCGTAGGGCGCCACGCTGTAGGGCGTGCGCGTCAGCAGGATGGGCACGTCCTCCCCGCGGTCCTTCGGCACGTAGACCGAGGTGAACAGCTTCACGCCGTCGCGCATCGGGATCCGGTACTCGAACTTCGTGTAGTTGGCGCGCGCGTAGTCGGCGGTCTGCGCGGCGGCCGGGCCGGCGTGCCGGACCGGCGGCGGCCAGCATCCCGAGGGCGACAACGACCAGCGGACGACGGAGTGCGGCTCAAATCTGTCCCTCCTCACGTGGGGTCAGTGTCAGGACACGCGCGATGCGGGCCATCAGCGCGGCGCTCTGCTTGATGTCCTCGATGCCGCGGGTCAGCACCACGAGCACGAACGGGCGCGGCCCGTAGACGATGGCCGCGTCGTGGTGGATCTTCGTGATGCTGCCGGTCTTGTGGGCCACGGGCGTCCCGGGCGGCAGGCCCGCGGGGATCGCGTCGTTGAAGCGCTGCCGCTTCAGGATCTCGATCATCTGCCGGCTGGCGTCGGCGTCCACCGCCTCGAGCCGCGCGATCCGCTCCATCAGCACCATCAGCGCGCGCGCCGTCGTCGAGTTGTTCAGGCCCTTGGCGAAGGCCTTGCTGTCCTCGACGCCCCGGCGCACGATCATCCCGCCGGCGCCCATCCCGTCGACGGTGCGCTGGACGTTCGGCGCGCCCAGCCGCTGGATCAGCAGGTTGGTCGCGAAGTTCGAGCTGACGGTGATCATCGGCTCGCACAGCTCGAGCAGCGTCATCGTCTGCCCGATCCGCTTGTAGACGTCGGCGTCCGAGTCGTCGCCGATGCTGAGCGTGTAGGGGCTGCCGTCGACGATGCTCGCGAACTCGTTTTTCACGAGCAGCGGCTCGTCGAGCTTCGCGAGGCCCGCGCGGGCCTGGCGGAAGAGCTCGATCATCACCGGCACCTTCATCGTGCTCGCGGCGTGGAACTCGACGTCCGGCTGGATGAGCAACTCGAGGCGCGCGGGCGCGCCGGCCGGGCCGTCAAGCGTCCGGAAGGCGACGGCCACGTCGGCGCCGCTCTCCCTGATCAGGCGCTCGATGGCGGCCCGCGCCTGCGCCATGTCAGGCTGCGCGGCGGCCGGCGGCGGGCACACGGCCGAGCAGCAGGACGCGCCAGCGCCGCGACGACCGTCGCTGCTCGAGGACACATGCGCACGCCCTCCCGACAGCGAGCTCCGTATCAGCGCGAACGGCCCGAAGCGCCTTCGCACCCCGGGCCGTCGAATCCCCGAATCCGCCGAGTCCCGAATCCCGAGCCCCGAGTCCCGAGCTAGTACCGGTAATGCGCCGGCTTGTACGGCCCCTCGGCCGGCACGCCCAGGTACTCCGCCTGCTCCGGGGTGAGCGTCGTCAGCTTCACGCCCAGGTGCGCCAGGTGCAGCCGCGCCACCTCCTCGTCGAGGTGCTTCGGCAGCATGTAGACCTTGTTCTCGTACTTCGCCTTGTGCAGGTGCAGCTCGAGCTGCGCCAGCACCTGGTTCGAGAACGACGCCGACATCACGAAGCTCGGATGCCCGGTCGCGCAGCCGAGGTTGAGCAGCCGGCCCTCGGCGAGCACCATCACGCTGTGGCCGTCCGGGAAGCGCCACTCGTCGTACTGCGGCTTGATGTTGATGCGCTCGATGCCCGGCACCTTCTTCAGGCCGGCCATGTCGATCTCGTTGTCGAAGTGGCCGATGTTGCCGACGATCGCCTTGTCCTTCATCCGCGACATGTGCTCGGCGGTGATCACGTTCAGGTTGCCGGTCGCCGTGATGAAGACGTCGGCCGTCGCGACCACGTCGTCGAGGGTCGCCACCTGGTAGCCTTCCATGGCGGCCTGCAGCGCGCAGATCGGGTCGATCTCGGTGACGATCACGCGCGCGCCCTGGCCGCGGAGCGCCTGGGCGCAGCCCTTGCCCACCTCGCCGTATCCGAAGACCACGGCCACCTTGCCGCCGAGCATCACGTCGCTCGCGCGGTTGAGGCCGTCGACGACCGAGTGCCGGCAGCCGTAGATGTTGTCGAACTTGCTCTTGGTGACCGAGTCGTTGACGTTGATGGCCGGGAACAGCAGCGTGCCGGCCTCGACCATCTGGTAGAGCCGGTGCACGCCGGTGGTCGTCTCTTCGCTGACGCCCTGGATGCCGGCGGCCACCTTCGTCCAGCGGCCGGGATGGCTGGCCAGTCTCTTCGCGGATCGCGGTCAGGATGACGCCCCATTCCTCCGGGTCCCCGTGGGGATCGAACGCCGGCACCGACCCGGCCTTCTCGTACTCCGCGGCCTTGTGCACGAGCAGCGTCGCGTCGCCGCCATCGTCCACGATCTGCGTCGGCCCGCCGCCGTCCGGCCAGAGCAGGGCTTCGCGCGTGCACCACCAGTACTCGTCGAGCGTCTCGCCCTTCCACGCGAACACCGGGATGCCCCTCGGGCTCGGCCGGCGTCCCGCCGGTCTCGGGCCGGCCCACGACGACGGCCGCGGCGGCGTGGTCCTGGGTCGAGAAGATGTTGCACGACGCCCAGCGGACGTCGGCGCCGAGGTCGGCCAGCGTCTCGATGAGGACGGCCGTCTGGATCGTCATGTGCAGGCTGCCCATGACGCGCACGCCAGCCAGCGGCTGCTTGCCGGCGTACCGCTCACGGACGGCCATCAGGCCGGGCATCTCCTGCTCGGCGAGGCGGATTTCCTTCCGGCCCCATTCGGCCAGGCCGAGGTCCGCCACCTTGAACGGCGCACGGCCGGCCTGCTTCGCCGCCTCGTACGCGTGCTTGCTCTCGATTGCCACGCTCATTCCTGTCTCTCCCTCACACCCGCGCGTTCCCCGGAACGTCGGGCCTCTGGACGGTCATCACCGCTCCGATATCCGTTGATTGTACTCTTGCCGGCGGGACGCCTGCAACGCGGGCAACGCAGGCCGCGCACGCTCACCATGTTTCGCGCGCTCCGCTCACCCCGCCCGGCGGCCTCGGCCGCCGGCAGCACGCCGAGCGAGGCCAGTTCCCGCTCGAGCCGCGCCACGAGGCTGTCGAAGCGCTGAATCACCGCCTGCACCGTGTCGGGCTCGCCGAGATCCACGCCAGCCCGGCGCAGCTGCTCCATCGGATGGTCGCTGCCGCCCGACTTCAGCAGGTCGAGGTAGCGATCGACGGCCCTGGCCCGCGTCGCCGGCGTCGCCGCCGAGAATCTCGTCGGCCAGCCTGGCCGCCGACGCGAAGCACGTGGCGTACTGATACACGTAGTACGGCGACTGGTAGAAATGCGGCACGCGCGCCCACGTCAGGCGCGCCAGCGGCTCGTCGTCGAACGCGTCGCCGTAGTAGTCCCGGAGCAGTTCCGCGTAGAGGTCGCTCAGGATCTCGGCCGTGATCGGCTGGTCGGGCTCGACCAGGCGGTGCGCCCGCAGCTCGTAGTCCGCGAACAGCACCTGGGAGAAGAACGTGCCGGCGATGTTCTCGATGGCGTGCTCGAGCAGCACGACGCGCTCGCGGGGATCGCGGCTCTCTGCGAGCAGGTAGTCGAGCAGCAGCGCCTCGTTCAGCGTCGACGGCACCTCGGCCACGAAGATCGTGTAGTCCGAGTAGACGAACGGCTGGTGCGCGTGGGCGAGCACGGTGTGCATGTTGTGGCCCATCTCGTGGGCCAGCGTGAACACCGCGTCGAGCGTGTCGTTGTGGTTCAGCAGCATGTACGGGTGCACGCCGTACACCGGCGCGGAGTAGGCGCCGCTCCGCTTGCCGTCGTTCTCGTACACGTCGATGCTGCGGCTCCGGAAACTCCGGCCGACGCGCTCGCGGTACGCCGTCTCCCAGCGGGGCGACCGACGCCTCGACCCACGCCCGGGCCTCGTCGTAGTCGTAGGCCCGCTCCGCGTCCACGATCGGCACCTGGGTGTCGTAGACGCAGTAGCGGTCGAGGCCCAGGGCGCGCTTGCGCAGCCGGTGATAGCGCTGCGAGCGACGAGGCGTGCGCCCGTGTCACCGCGATGAGGTTCTCGACCACCGACGGCGGAATGTTGTGCACGTGCAGCGCGGCGTCGAGCGTCGAGCCGTAGCCCCGCGCCTGCGCCACGAACCAGTCGCGCTGGCACACGCTGTTGTACAGCGACGCATAGGTGTTGCGCGCGGTCTCGAACGTCCCGAGGTACGCCTTGAAGGCCGCCTCCCGGTCCGACTGCTGCCGGGCCGTGGCGAGGATGGACCGGAACTCCCCGTAGGACACCGTCACCTGGCGCCCGTCGCTCAGCGTGATGGTCGGGAACTTCGCGTCGGCCGTCGACAGGGCCTCGTAGGCATCGGATGGCGCCGAGTCGAAACGGCTGACGAGCGACATCAACTGCTCGCCCTTGTCGTCGAGCACGTGCTCCTGCAGCCGGTACAGGTTCTCGATGGCGAACCGGTAGACGGCCAGTCCGGCGCTCCCGGCCATCCACTCGCGAACGCGCTCGAGCGGCAGCGTCAGCAGTTCGGGGTTGAACCACGAGGTGGCCTGCTGCCAGCGCGCCATGAGGATCTGCACCCGCTGCCGACGGGCGCCGATCTCGTTGTCGCGCTGATCCTCGTCGTGCGCGAGCGACGGGTAGTACCAGACGGAGTAGGCCAGCTGGCCCAGTTCGTCCATGGCCTGGAACGCGGCGAGCAGCGTCTCCGGGCCGGACGCCAGGGAGCCCCGGCGCGCGGCGAACGCGGCGATGAGCGACTCGAGAGACGACGAACGCGTCGTCCCACGCCTGCCAGGTCGGGAAGATGGACGAGAGATCCCACCGGTACTCGTCGGGGATCTCCGAACGGACTCGGGTCTGCGGCTTCACGCGGGGTCCTGTCCGGTCCTATCGCCGCGGAGGGGCCGACGGCCGCCGGTGCAGGTCGAGCTGTTTGAAGAAGCGTGTGCACGCCCTGTTGGAACCGGCCCTCGAGCTCGCGGCCCACGGCGTCGGGCACCGGGCCGAGGCGGCGCCACAAGGATTGGGCCTTGCGCACCTCGTCGGCCGCGTTCCGCCACCGGGCCTCGTCGTCGGCCCGCCCGCCAATCGTGTTCGCGGCCAGCGCCTCGCGGAGCTGGGCCGCGAGAATCGCGGCCGGCGACATCTGCGCGTCGGCCTTCTCGTCGCCGGCGAAGCCCTCCACGATCTGGCAGAGCTGCTCCATCCGTTTCCGGGTCGCCTCCGGATCCACCTCGGTGCCCTTGAAGGCGGCCGGCCTCGCGTCGATGACGGCGTTCATCGCCTTCGTGAAGCGGTCGACGAGAGGCTCGGCCTGCGCCCGGGTCACGGCCGGCGCCTGCTCCCACTGCCGCTTGATGCGCCAGGACGCGCTTCGCCAGCGCGTCGTCGGGCTCCGGCTCGGCGCCGTCGGGCGTCGCGAGCACGGCCTCCAGGTCCGCGCAGATCTGTTCGCGCGCGGCCAACTGCTGCGCCAGTTCGAGATCGTTCCGATGGGCGTAGCGGTCGAAGAACTTCTCGCACGCCGTGTGGAACCGCGCCAGCAGCGCTTCCGATCGGTTGCGCTTCACCGGGCCGACCTGCCGCCATTCCGCCTGGATGTGCTTCACCTCGGCCAGGGCACGATCCCAGTCGGTGCTCTCGAGGAGCGCCTCCGCCTGCGCGCAGATGGCCTCCTTCTTCTTGAGGTTGGCCACCCAGACGTTCTTGCGCTCGGTCAGATCGTTCTTGCGGCGCGTGAAGAAGCGGTCACAGGCGGCGCGGAACCGCTCCCACACGGCCTTCTCATGGCCGGGGGTGACCGGGCCAATCGTCTTCCACTCGGCCTGCAGGGCCTTGATGGTCTCGGCCGTCCGGATCCAGTCGGTGGAGTCGGCCAGCGCCTCCACCTGCGCGCAGAGCGCCTCTTTCTTCCTCAGGTTGTCGACGCGCTCCACGGCCAGCTGCTGGAAGAACGACTCGCACCGGATCCGCAGCTCGCCTTCGATGATCTTGTAGCGCTGCCAGAGCTCGCGGCCCTTCTCGCGCGGCACCGCCCGGACTTTGTGCCACTCGTCCTGGACGTTTCTGCAGCTGCTTGGCGACCACGGCCGGGTCGGTCTGCTCGCGCAGCGATTCGAGGCGGGTGATGAGCGCCTCCTGCACGCCGGCATTGGCCCAGCGCTCCCAGCCGTCGGCCTCGCGCAGGTCCTGGACGCGCGGGAAGATCAGCGACTGCACCGCCTTGAGGCGGGAGACGATGGCCTGCTGGTCCTGGCGCGACGGCAGGGGCCCGGGCGCGTCGAGCGCCGTCCGGATGTCGCGCAGCAGCCGCTCCGCATCGCGCAGCGTGAGATGGTCGCCCTGCGACAGCTTCTCGGCCTCGTCGCAGAGCGCCTGCAGCCGGACCAGGTTGTCCTGCTGGTGGCGGGTGCGGGCCTCGCGCACCGCGGCGTCGCGGGCGTCGATGCGGCCCTCGATGCCGGCGAGCCGCGAGGCCAGGGGTTCGTCGAGCGCCAGGCCGGCGACAAGCGCCGTCCACTCGCGCCGCAGCGCGTTCCACCGGGTCCGCGCGTCGGGAAGATCCGTGGCCGACAGGACCTGGTCCGCGCCGTCGAGCAGCTGCGCCAGCCGCGACATCCGCTCCGCGCGCGCCTCGGGCGACAGCTCCACCTCGACGCGGGCGGGCGGCGGTTCCGGCGGGGCCTCGCCAGCCTCGCGCGGCTCGGCGGGTGCCGCCACCGGCTCGCCGGCCACCGCGGGTGCGGCCTCGGGCTCCAGCGCCGCCTCGGGCACGGCCGCCGCCTCCTGCGCAGTCACCGCCTCGGGCGCGGGCTCGGGCGCGGCTCAGCTCAGGCGTGATGGTGGGTTCCGGGGAGGCCGGCTGGACGTCGTCGTGTTCTGGTGCCACGGTGCTCTCGCGCGCCTCATCGCACATGCCGGAAGGGAGCGCGTCCCGACCTGGCGACTGGCGGATCGGGCTCGGGGAGCGGGCGCCACTGGGCGCGGGCCCTCCGGCCGCGGATTCGTGTTCGGCCCGGCCGCCCCGGCCGGGCCACGTTGCGCCGCTACTTCCTCTTCGCGATACCCAGTTCGCCGAGCCTCGCGACCAGATCCTGGCCCGCGGTGGCCGTGCTGATCTTCTTGTCGATGTGCAGAATCTTGCCGTCGGGTCCGATGTAGAACGTCCAGCGCTGCGCGAACTGGCGCTCGGGCGTGACCACGCCGTACGCCGAGGCCACCTGCTTGCCCGGGTCGCTCAGGATGGGATAGTCGAGGCCGAGCGACTCGGCGAACTTCCTGTTGTCCTCGGGTGTGTCCACGCTGGCCGCGAAGTACGCCACGTCGAACGCCCGGATGAGGTCGCCGCTCTCACGGAGCGACTTGCACTCGGCCGTTCAACCGCCGGTGAAGGCCTTCGGGAACCACGCCACGACCACCGCCTTCTTGCCGGCGAAATCCGCCAGCGCGTGCGTGGTCCCATCCGAGCCCGGCAGCGCGAACGCCGGCGCCGCGTCGCCCGGCTGCAGGCCGGCCGGCGCGCGCCTGCGCCATCGCCACAGCGGCCACGACAGTCCCGTCACCAGTCACCGTCGCCATCATCATTCGCATAAGACTGATCCTCGGAGGTTATGCCTGTCCTTGCCCCTTGTCCCCTGCCCCTTGCCCCTCCGCCGCGCCCCCGTGCCACCGTTGGTACGCGGGGTGCCCGGGTCTGACCGCCACGAACGTGCCGCGGCAACTCGCGCGCTCGAGGCCGTCGGCTTCGAGCGTCGCCTCGACGACGGCGCGGTCGTCCGATGATTCGACCACCCGCGCCCGCAGGCGAAGCGGCCCACCGCTTGGCGTCGGCCGGCGGAGCTTCACGGCGTAGTCGGCGGTGACGGTAAACGGCGGCGCCGCCGCCCCGGCGCGCATCATCAGGTGATGCGCGGCCGTCCAGTTGCAGTGGCAATCGAAGAGCACGCCGATGATCCCGCCGCTGACGAACCCGGCGAACGCCTCGTGATGGGGCTCTGGCGTCCAGTCGAGGACGACGTCGCCGCCCTCGGCGCGGCTCTTGATGCGCAGCCCCTTCGCGTTCGCTGGCCCGCACCCGAAACACATCGACTCCGGGGCGTACTGGTCCTGCAGGCTCTCGTCGGTCACACGTCAGTCCAGGTTGCGCAGCTCTTCGTCGATGCGCTCCGCCTCGTCTTCGCTTGGCGGCGCGGCGGCCTTCTCCACTCTGGCGGGGGCGGGATTCACGGCGCGCAGCCGCCGGATGACCATCACGACGAGTCCGACGCTCCCGAAGAGAAACACCCACGGCGCCACGTAGATCAGAAGGCTGAATCCGCGGGCGGGCGGCTCCGACAGGATGCGGTCGCCGTACTCGGCGACATAGATATCGAGGATCTGCTGCGGCGTCTTGCCCTGGGCGAGCAGCACGCGAATGTTCTGCTTGATCTCGTCGGCGGCGGGCGACTGGTGCAGCGACACCTGCTGGGCCCAGCAGCACGGTGCCATCAGCTTGGCCTCGAGCTGCTTCGCCTCGCGTTCGAGGGCCTGCGGGTCGGCCGCGGCGACCGCCATCCACAGCGCCAGGGTCACCTGCATCAGCGAGCCCATAGGACGGTCCCTTCGGATTCGTGGGCGTCGGTGCAACCTCCGCCCGGGGCAAACCTTGAGTTTACTGCAAGCGCGGCGTCCACTCCAGTTCGTCGTTGCGGCTCAGTCCCCGAACAGCCGGCGCACCTCCGGCTTGACCACCTTGCCCATGGCGTTGCGGGGAAGCGCGGAGACCGTGAGCAGGCGGCGGGGCAGCCTGGGCCCCGACAGCTTCGCCCGAGCCCAGTCGCGGAGCTGCGGCAGCAAGACCGCCGACTCGCCGCGCACCACGACGACCGCGGCCACCGCCTCCCCCCACTCGGCGTCGGGCAGGCCGACGACCGCGCAATCGGCGATGTCGGGGTGCTCCCGGAGGACGGCTTCGATCTCGAGGGCCGAGACCTTCTCCCCGCCGGTCTTGATGATGTCGACCGAGAGCGCCCGAGGATCCGGAATGCGCCATGCTCGCGCGCGGCCACGTCGCCGGTGCGGAACCATCCACCCTCGGCAAACGCCGCCGCGGTGGCGTCGGGACGACCCCAGTATTCGCGGAAGACGCCGGGGCCCCTGACCAGGAGTTCGCCCGGCACCTCGTCGGCCACGTCGTCTCCCGCCTCGTTCACCAGCCGCACCTCGACGCCGGGCAGCGGGGTGCCGACGAAGCCGGGCCGGCGCTCGCCGTGCAGCGGATTCGAGAGCGCCATGCCGATCTCGGTCATGCCGTAGCGCTCGAGCAGCGTGTGTCCCGTGATCGCTCGCCATGCTTCGAGGACGGGCACCGGCAGCGCCGCGGAACCGGACACGAAGAGGCGCAGGCCTGCGGCGCCCCTGGACCACGCCGCCCTGACCTCCTGCGGCGCCTCGCGCCAGGCGGCAATCAGGCGGCTGTAGATGGTCGGCACCGCCATGAACGACGGTGATCGTCGCCGCTCGCCAGGCGCTGCCAGACCCGCTGCCGCGATCGAAGCCGCCGGCGAACTCGCAGACCGCGCCGTTCCAGAGCGCGCACGCCAGGATGTTGATGACGCCGTGGGTGTGATTGAGCGGGAGCACGTGGAGCGCACGGTCGTCCTGCCGCCACTCCCACGCTTCACTGAGGCACGCGACCTGCGCCTCCAGGTTGGCGTGCGTCAGCACGACGCCCTTCGGGCGGCTCGTGGTGCCGCTCGTGTAGAGCATCAGGGCGCGACGGTCCGGCGCGACCGACGGCAGGAACGGCCACTCGCCTGGCGGCGGCGAGGCGAGCGGGCCCGCCGCCGTCGAGGTGATCCGGATGCGCCGCGCGGCAGCCAGCGGTTCGAGGGCCGCGGCGTGATCGGGCGCGGCGACAATCTCGGTGGCCCGGCTGTCGTCGAGGATGTGCTCCCATTCGCGGGGTGTCTGCTGAGGGGACAGGGGCACCGACACGCCGCCGGCCATCCACGTCCCCCACTGCCCCGCCACGTACGCCGCGCCCGGCGGCGCCAGCAGCGCGACGCGCGCCTCGTCGAGATCGGCGCGATCCTCGAGCAGATCGCGGGCCACGGCGGCGCTCCAGGCGGCCAGATCGCCGTAGGTGCAGGTGCCGGCCCCATCCACGACGGCGGCGCGGCCGGAATACTCCCGCGCGCGCCGGACGAGCCCGGGCAGTCGGTTGAGCGGCACGAGGCGTACGATAGCGCGGTTCGCCGGACGCGCCAAAGTCCGCTATAGTTCCCCGCGCGGCGGCGCCCGGCGCGTGCGCCCGACACGAAAGGGACAGGCTCATGCGTGCATCACGGTTCGTGCTGGCCTTCGCTCTCGGCCTCTGCCTCCTGGTCCGTCCGGCCCGCTGGCCACGACAGCCGCCGGAGCGCCGCAGACGGCCCTGCCGACGCCCGAGCAGTTCTTCGGGTTCCGCATCGGCGCCGACACGAAGCTGGCGCGCTGGGACAAGATGCTCGACTACTACCGGCTCGTCGAGAAGGCCTCGGACCGCGTGCGGATGCGCGAACTGGGTAAGTCGACCGAGGGCCACCCGTTCGTGGTCCTCGAGATCGCGTCCGCGGACACGCTGAAGCGCTCGGACTACTTCCGCGGTTTGCAGCGCAGGCTCTACCTCCAGGACGGGGTCCCCTCGGAGACCGAGCGCGATGAGATCTTCCAGTCGGGCAAGGCCGTGGTGGTCATCACGTGCAGCATGCACGCCACCGAGGTCGGCGCGTCGCAGATGGCGCTCGAGCTGGTGCACCGCCTGGCCACCGACTCCTCTCCCCGCGTGAAGCACGTGCTCGACAACGTCATCTTCCTGCTCGTCCCGAGCCTCAACCCGGACGGCCAGATGATGGTCGTGGACTGGTACAACAAGAACCTGGGCACCGAGTTCGAGGCGTCGTCGATGCCGTGGCTCTACCAGAAGTACGTCGGCCACGACAACAACCGCGACATGTACATGTTCACGCAGGTCGAGAGCCAGCTCACGGCGAAGCTGCTGTGGCACGACTGGTTCCCGGCGGTCTGGCTCGACGAGCACCAGATGGGCTCGGGCGGCGCGCGGATCTTCGTGATGCCGGCGACAGACCCGATCAACCCGAACGTGCACCCGCTCGATCTACCGCTGGAACGGCCTGTTCGGCCAGGCGCAGGGGGCCGCGCTCGAGGCCGCGGGCAAAGACGGCATCATCTACAACTCGACCTACACGAACTTCTGGCAGGGCGCCATGGCCTGGAGCGGCTGGTGGCACAACCAGGTGGGCCTGCTCACGGAAATGGCGTCGGTGCGCGTCGCGTCGCCCACCGATCAGCAGCGCGCGCAGCTGGGCCGCCCGCGCGCCGGCGGCCGAGGGCGGGCGCGGCGGCGGCCGCGGCGGTGCCAGCGGGCCCCTGCCCGCGCCAACCGACGTGATGCCGCGCACCGAGTACCCGCGCCCCTGGCTCGGCGGCCGCTGGACGCTGCGCGACATCGTCGACTACGAGCTCATCGCGACGATGGCCACGCTCGAATACGCGGCCGACCGGCGAGAGACGCTGCTCCGGCAGATTTACGAGGTGAACCGCGCCACGGTCGAGGCGGGACGCAAGGGCGACCCGGCGGCCATTCTGATCACGCCGGATACCCAGACTGATCCGCTCGCGGCGTACCGCCTCGTCGATCGCCTGCAGATCGCCGGCGTGAAGGTGTACCGGGCCGACGCGGCATTCCCGGCCGACGAGAAGAACTACCCGGCCGGCACGTTCGTCGTGCCGATGACCCAGGTCTTCGCGCGGTACGCGAAAGACCTCCTCGAGAAGCAGACCTACCCCGAGGTGCGGCGCTCGCCCACCTCGCCCCCCGAGGCGCCCTACGACGTCACCGCCTGGTCGCTGGGCATGCTGCTCGGCGTCGAGGTGACGTTCGTGAGGAACCCGCTGCCCGAGGGCCTGGCCCTCACGCCGCTGCCGGCCGCGCCGAAGCGCGCCGGCGGGGTGACGGGCTCGGGCGCCGTCTTCGCCTTCGACTACACCGGCCCCGAGGGCGCCATCGCGATCAACCGGCTGCTCAAGGCCGGCGCGTCCGTCAGCGCGTCGCGCTCGACGCCGGGCGCGGGCGGGAGCGGGACCGTGGTGGAAGTCTCCGGCGTCCCGTTGAAGGCGATGCAGGACGTGGCGGGCGCGTTGGGCCTGCAGGCCCGCGCGATGCCGAAGCGGACGACAGGCGCGGCGACGGCGCTCAAGGCCCCGCGCATCGGGCTCTATCAGCCGTGGACCGCCAGCATGGACGAGGGGTGGACGCGCTGGGTGCTCGAGCAGCACGAGTTCCCGTACACGACGCTGCACAACGCCGACGTGAAGGCCGGGACGCTCCGAGATCGGTTCGACGTCATCCTCTTCGCCGATCAGCAGCCGAGCAGCATCGTCTCCGGCAACGCGTCACCCGGCACGCGGCCGGAGTACCGGGGCGGCATCGGCGAGGACGGCGTCGCCGCGCTGAAGGCGTTCGTGGCCGCGGGCGGCACGCTGGTGATGATGGGGAACGCCTGCGACCTGGCCATCGAGCGCTTCCCGATCCCGGTGAGGAACCTGAAGCGGGGCCTGACGCGCGACCAGCACTTCGCGCCCGGCACGATCCTGAACGTCGAGGTCGACACCGGCCACCCGCTGGGCGCGGGCGTGGCGGCCCGCACGTACGGGTTCTACAACAACAGCCCGTTCTTCGCGCTCACCGAGGGGTTCTCGTCGCAGCAGGTGTCGGTGGCGGCCCGCTATCCGAACGCCGACATCGTGGCGTCGGGCTGGCTGCGGGGCGAGGAACACATGGCCGGTCGGGCGGCCGTGGTGGCCGTCGATTTCGACACCCGGGCGCATCGTCCTGTTCGGCCTGCGCCCGCAGCACCGCGCGCAGACGCAGGCGACGTTTCCGATGCTGTTCAACAGCTTGTACCTGGCAGCGGGACAGTAGACAGTAGCAAGTAGCCAGAAGGCCACTGTCGAGTCAGAAGCCAGCGAGCCCAGCACGCGCGGGTCGTGCTCCTGACTTCTGACTTCTGGCTACTGGCTACGACTCGCTTGTCGCTCTTCTGATAGAACGCCTTGATCGCCCTTCCCAGGATCTTCCCCTGACGCTTCTGCTCGAGGGCGGCGCGTTCGTCCTGGCGCTGGGCGAGCGCGTCCTGCTCGCGCCTGAGTTCGAGGTAGCTCTGCAGCCGCCGCTCCTCGATGCGCCCCTCGGCCACGGCCGCTTTCACCGCGCAGCCGGGCTCCATGTCGTGGCGGCAATCACGGAAGCGGCACCCAGGGGCCAGGGCCTCGATGTCGTCGAACGCGGCGCCGAGCCCGTCGCCGGTGTCCCAGAGCTGGAGCTCGCGCAGGCCAGGCGTGTCGATGAGCAGGGCGCCTCCGGGCAGCACGATCAGTTGACGATGGGTCGTCGTGTGACGGCCTTTGTGATCGCTCTCGCGCACGGCTCGCGTGCGCTGGAGGTCGTGGCCGACGAGCCTGTTCACCAGCGTCGACTTGCCGACGCCGGACGAGCCCAGCAGCGCGATGGTCCGACCGGGAGCCAGGTGGGGCTGGATGGCGGCCAGTTGCGCGTCGACCTTCGTGCTCACGGCGACGACGGGGGCGCCGGCGGCGGCCGCCTCGACCTCGGCCACGCAGTCCGCCACATCGTCGCAGAGATCCGTCTTGTTGAGCACGACGACCGGACTGGCGCCGCCCTCGTGGGCCGTGGCGAGGTAGCGCTCGATGCGGCGCAGGCTGAAGTCGCGGTCGAGCCCCATCATCAGAAACACCGTGTCGATGTTGGCCGCCACGATCTGCTCGTCGGTTTCGTCACCCGCCACCTTGCGCGAGAACTTGCTGCGGCGCGGGAGGACCTCCTGGATGACGCCCCGCCGCCCCGCCTCGAGGGCCCGGAGGGCGACCCAGTCGCCGACGGCCGGGTACTCGCGCCGCGCCGTGATTCTGTGGCGCAGGCTGCCCGCCACGGTGGCGAGCAGGTCCGAGTGCCCCGTGTGAACGGTGTAGATGTGCTGGTGCTCGAGGGTCACGCGGCCGGGGACGCACCCGTCGGCGGCGAACCCGGCGAACGCCGCCGCGAACCCGTCGTCCCAGCCGAGCGCGTGCAGATCCACGCCCCGAGGGTACCACAGCGGCGAGGCCGGGCAGCCGGCCCGGGATCCGGGCGCGGCCGGGCGGCGTCATAATGGCGTTCTGCGCGTGGGCGCGCAGGAAGACCGTCTCACATCGTGGAGGCAAGCATGTTTCGTGCGTTCGCCGTCGCGGCCGGCCTGTTCCTGGCCGCCGCATCCTCGGTGCAGGCCCAGACCTGGACCATCGACTCGTCGCACTCCGCCGCGCAGTTCGCCGTCCGCCACATGATGGTGTCGACCGTCCGTGGCGACATGGGCAAGATCACCGGCACGGTGACGTTCGACCCCGCGAAGCCGGCTGCCGGCTCGATTGACGCCACCATCGACGTGACCGGCATCAACACCCGCGAAGCGGGGCGCGACAAGCACCTGAAGAGCGCGGACTTCTTCGACGTGGAGAAGTTCCCCACGTTCACCTTCAAGTCGAAGCGGATCGACCCCGTCGCCGGCGGCGGCTTCAAGGTCACCGGTGATCTGACGATGAAGGGCGTGACGAAGGAAGTGGTGCTCGACGTCGAGCCGCTGCGGCCCGCCATCAAGGATCAGCGCGGCGCCTCGCGCACGGGCACCACGGCCACGACGAAGCTGAACCGGCAGGACTTCGGCGTCAACTGGAGCCGCGCGCTCGACGGCGGCGGCGTGGTGGTGTCGCGACGAGGTGTCGGTGACGATCGACATCGAGCTGATTTCGGCACCGCCCGCCGCGAAGTAACACCCGTCGACGAAGGCGGTTGCAGAACCCGTTCTCGCCGCACCAGCAGACGGCCGTGCGCAGGTTCTGCGACCGTTCCTATCTGATTGGCGGCGTGCTGTCCGGCGGGCGCCGGTGGCGCGTCGCCTGCTCGTACGCGTAAGCCAGCCTGATCAGCACCGGCTCGGACCACGCGCGGCCGAAGAACGTGATGCCGGCCGGCAGCCGGCCGCCCCGCGTGTATCCCATCGGCACCTGGATGGCGGGGAAGCCCGTCGTCGGGGAGAAGAACTGGCTGTTGTCGCCGTGCGGCGTGTTGAGGTCCCCGATGAGGCGCGGCGGGTTGCTCCACGTCGGGTAGACGAACGCGTCCAGCTTCAGCGCGTCCATCGTCTTCGTGACGGCGGTGCGGACGGCAGCGCGATAGGCGCGGTCGGCCTCGCACGCCGGCGAGTCGGGGCCGTTCTCCGGCCCGGACTCGGCCTGCTCCAGGCGGCGTTGCACGGTGGGGTGGAAGCGCCCGCTCTTGACGATCTCCGCGAGGCTTTTCACGGGGACATGGTCTCCGTGCGAGGCCAGGTACCGGTTGATGTCGTACTTGAAGCCCATGCAGGGGCCGGCATCACGCGGCCGGCGGATCGCGTCGAGGCCGTCGATCGCCGCCGGGTCCACGACGATGGCCCCGGCCCGCCGCAGGTCCTCGACGGCGGCGAGGAACACGCGCGACCACCTCCGGATCGCTGCTCTCACGCTCGTAGGCCTGGCGCAGCACGCCGATGCGCGCGCCCTTCAGCCCGCCTGCCACGAGCGCCGCGGCATAGTCCTGCGGAAGGTGCGCGGGCGCGGCGGCAGTCACCGGATCCGCGGGGTCCTCCCCCACGATCGCCTGGAACACCGCCACGGCGTCGGCGACCGTGCGCGCCATCGGGCCCGCGATGTCGGCGAGCGTCGAGAGCGGCATCACGCCGCCGCGGCTCGTCAGCCCCATCGTCGAGCGAATCCCGACGAGCGCCTGGTGCGACGAGGGCCCGCGGATGGAGTTGCCGGTGTCGCTGCCGAGGCCGACCGCGCCGAAACTCGCGGCCACGGCCGCTGCCGTGCCTCCGCTGGAGCCTGCCGTCACGCGGTCCAGCGCGTACGGGTTCTTCGTGTAGCCCGGCAGGATGGAACTGACCGTTTCGTACGGCGTGAACGCCCACTCCGCCATGTTCGACTTGGCGAGCACGATGGCGCCGGCTTCCTTGACGCGCCGGACCTGGAAGGCATCCCTCGGTGACACGAAGCCGGCGAGGGCCAGCGAGCCGTTCGCGCTCTGCAGGCCGACGGTCTCGAAGTTGTCCTTCACGATCATCGGCACGCAGTGCAGCGGGCCGACGGGCCCGCCGGCGGCGAACCGGCGGTCCAGATCATCGGCCAGTTTCAGCGCGTCCGGGTTCGTGACGACGATGGCGTTGAGCGCCGGGCCGTTCTTGTCGAAGGTGTCGATGCGGCGGAGGTACTGCTCGACCAGCGCGCGGCACGAGAGGCGGCCGGCCCGCATCGCCGCGTGAATCTGCGCGATGGTCGCCTCCTGCACCTCGAACGCGGGCGGCGCCTGCGCGGAGGGCGCGGCGGCGAACGCGGCAGCCGCGAGGGCGAGCAGTCCGGCAGCCGCCCACGCCCGACGTTTCCGAATCGCGGTCTCCCGGTCTCTCATGTCCGGGGCCTACCATCGCAGCGCCGCGAGCAGCGCGGCGTAGGTTTCGATCCCGCGCCAGAAGTGGCCGACGCGCAGGTTCTCGTTGTGCGAGTGCTGGCTGTTGTCGTAGTTGACGATGGGCACGCCGATGACGGGCAGGCCGAGCCGGTCGAACAGGTGCATCGGGACGCTGCCGCCGAGTGTCGGCGCCTTCACGACGCCGCCGCCGAGGGCCTCGTCGAGCACGCGCGCCACCGCCGCCGACACCGGCAGGTCCATCGAGGTGCGCGTCGCCGGATACCCGCCGCCGTAGTCGAGGCGGGCGACGCGCGGGTGCGACCGCCGCTCCTCCGGCGTGGGCTCGCGGTCGCGCACGACGAAGTACCCCTGCTTCTCGATGTGCGCGACGACGCGCGCGAATCTGGCGATCCGGGTCGATATTCTTGACCAGGCGGATGTCGCACGACGCCTCGGCGCGATCGGGCACGACGTTCTGGGACTCGTCGCCGACGTACGCGCTGCGGAGGCCGCGGATGTTCAGCGACGGCTCGTTGATGAGGTCGGCGAGCTTCCGGCCGCCGCCTTCGGGCTCGCCGAACTGCAGCTCGCGCATCAGTTCGGCGTCGTTCTGCGGCAGCGCGTCCACCGCCGCCCGCTCGCGCGCTGTCAGCGGCACCACGTCGGCGTAGAACCCGTCGATGAGCACGCGCCCCGAGGCGTCCTTCATCGACGCCAGCAACTGCGCCAGCCGCATCGCCGGGTTCGGCGCCCAGTTGCCGTAGTGGCCGCTGTGCAGGCCGCGCACCGGCCCGTAGACGGTGAGGTTGAAGTCGAGCACGCCGCGGTTGCCGTAGATAGACGAGCGGGCGTCCGGACTGGTGCACCGGGCCGTCGCCGGTGATGAGCACGTCGCCCCGCACGAACTCGCGGTTGCGCGGCGAGCGCCGGCTCGAGCCCGGGCGACCCGTTCTCCTCTTCGCTGTCGAGGATGACCTTCAGGTTCACGGCGCGGGGAATGCCCTTCGCGGCGAGCGCGTCGATGGCGGCGAGCAGCGCGACGATCGGCGACTTGTCGTCGGAGGACGAACGCGCGTAGATGCGCCAGTCGTCCTCGTACGGCGTGCCGGCGCCCGGGAACGGCCGCAGCGTGCCGCCCGCCTCGATGCTGCTCGTCCGCAGGCCGGGCTCGAAAGGCCCGGTGCCCGTCCAGGCCTTCGGGTCCGTCGGCTGGCCGTCGTAGTGCGCGTAGAACACCACCGTGCGCGCGGCGCCGGGCGCGGCGAGTTCGGCGAAGATGATCGGCCCGCGCTTCGGAATCTCGAAGAACTGCACGCCGAAGCCGCGCCGCTCGAGCATCGCCTTGAGCCGCTCGGCGTTCCGGCGGATGTTGGGCTCGTCCGACGCGATGTTGGGAATCGCCAGCAGGTCGACAAGCTCCTGGATGATGGGCTGCTCGTGCGCCACCCGGTACGCGCGCACCGCCGCCGCGACATCCGCGGGGGGTGGCGGGCCCTGCGCCGCCCCGAGGCTTGCCATCGCCGCGAGCGCGACGCCCGCGGTCAGCCAATGGTGCCAGTCAACGCGCATGGTGTCCCTCCGCCGCAGATGATCGCGGACCGGGCTGCCCGGCGAAGGCAGCCCGGTCTTCACGCTCCGCCAGCGCCGGCTAGCCGGATGGGGCATCATGCGCGTGACTTCGCTGTCGCGCATGGAACGGCCTTGAGCGCCTCATCGGCCGGTCGCGAGACCTGCGCCGGTCGCGTCGGCCTCCCAGCACGACCTCCGCAGTCGCGCCGCCGGGGCTGTAGACGGTCCCGGCAGCCAGGCGCCAGGTAGATCGCGCCGAGCCTCCAGCGCCGTCTCAGCCTGCGCGGGCGTCAGGCCCGGGTTCTTCTGCGCCATCAGCGCCACGATCCCGGCGACGTGCGGCGCTGGCCATGCTGGTGCCGCCGAGGAAGTAGTAGGACGTCTGGCCGCTGTTGATCTGGTACGGCCCGACCACCCACGAGCCGGGCGCCGCCACGTCGAGATCCTGGCCGAGATCGGCCTTCGCGCGGCTCGAGAAGTCGGCGATGTAGAAGTCAGTCGGGATTGGTCGGGTCGAGCACGTTGATGGCGTACCACCAGGAGGCATCGTGCGGCTGCCACTCGCCGACCCAGCCGGCCGCCGCGACCGAGATGACCGGCGCGTACGCCCCGGGTAGCCCATCCCGCCTGTGCCTTCGTTGCCGCCGACGCCACGATGATCACGCCCTGCGCGATGGCGTAGTCGATCGCCGCCTGCTCGACCGCATCGAGCTCCGGGCCGCCCAGGCTCATGTTGATGACCACCGGGTGATCCGCCAGCGGGCCTGCCTTCAGGTCCGCGACGTAGACGATGCCGCGCGCGATGACCGACGACCAGCCCGAGCCGTTCTGGTTCAGCACCTTGACCGGGATGACGGTCGCCATCGGCGCGACGCCGTTGATCGGCGTGCCGCCGAGGCTGTAGCCCAGGATCGTGCTCGTCACGTGCGTGCCGTGCGAGTTCTGGTCGTGCTCCCACTTGTTCGGCTGCGACGAGACGCTGCCGTACTCTCCCGCCGCCGCCGCCGAACGACGTGCGCGTACTCGTCGGCGATGCGCTCCTCGGGGAAGTACTGGCGCCAGGAATCGAGCAGACCGGTGTCGAGCACCGCGACGTAGACGCCGGTGCCGTCGTAGCTCGACCTGCCGATTGTCGAAGCCGAAGTCCGTCACGTTGATCGCGTCCAGGTCCCAGGTGCTGAGTCCGTCCGCGAAGTCGGTCGCGGCCACCGTGTCCACCGGCGCGCCGTTCCGTTCCGCGTCCGGGCTGACGCCGACGCCACGAACGGCAGCGCCTGGATCGAGGCGAGTTCGCTCTCGCGCGCCTGCATGGTCACCGCGTTCAGCGCAGGGATCTCGTCCCGCACCCGGCCGAACCTGCCGAGTTCCGCCAGCGCGGCCTTCGTGATGCCCGTCTTCAGCACCACGTTGACGCCTATCAGCTTGTCCTGTGGTGCGCTCAGGACATAGACGCCGCCGACGGTCAGCACTGCCATCAAGACGAGAGCCGCAACGCGCTTCATGAGGTGGCCTCCCCTGCAAGTGCCGCCCGTCTCTACCAGGGACGGCCGCCATGCAGCCATGTGAAAAGATGTGCACATTTATGCACCCGGCTCCCGCCCTGTCAAGCGGAACCCGAGGTTGGACGGCCCGGTCACATGGCTTTCAGCCAGGCCTGCGCGGCGCCGCGCGCCGCCGTGGAGGCTTCGCGCCCGGCGCGATAGCAGAGCTTCCAGATGGGCGGTTTCTCCTCGTAGCGGGGATCAGCGAACCGCATCAGCCGGCCCGACGGCACCAGCTTCGCGTCGAAGTCGACGTCCTTGCTGATGTCGAGGAACTCCTGCAGGCGCCGCGCGACGAGCACCTTCGAATCGGCGGGCCACCGCTTCTCGTACGCCGCCAGCCGTCCCTTGTAGGCCTCCTGCTCGCTGGCGCGCTGGGCCTCGATGCCCTGGCGGAAGATCGCCACCATCTGAGGGTCCGCGTCGAGCTTGGCGTTGTTCGCCTCCGCTTCCTTGATGGCGGCTTCCATCGACTTGCGCATGTCGGGCGGGAACTGCGCGAGGCTCTTCTTCATCTCCTCGACGCTCTTCTTCCGCTCCGCGCTCTGTTTCGCCAGCTCGTCGTCCACCGATCCCTTGACGTCGGGAGGCGATGGCCGATTGGACTGTCGCTGCGCGCTCGTACTCCGCCTTGAAGGCGGCCGACTCGGTGTACGTCTTCGCCCAGGCGATCGCGTTCGTGACAAGCGTCGCTCGCGATGCCGGGCCAGCGGACTTGAAGGCCTTCGCCGCAGGGGTCGGGTTGATGTACCCGTTGGAAAGCCACGCGTCCACAATCTGCTTGCCCGTCGCATCGCTCACGCCGAGACTGCCGAGCGCGCTCTGGGCGATCAGGACGCCCGCCACGCCGACTGCGGCAACGCCCGCGACCACCAGCACGAACCGTCGCCCTTGCCGTCGCATATCTCCTCCGAGTAAGGTAGGAATTGGGTTCACCACGGCGAGATTGTAGTCCCGGCGCGCCCGGGCGGAAAGCCTCTCGGACGCGACGGCGTCCAATGGGCACGGGAGTCACGCGTACCATGTCACACGCGCACAAGGCGGCGATCGTCACGGGCGGATCCAAGGGCATCGGCCGCGCCATCGCCGCCGCGCTGCTCGAATCGGGCGCCCACGTCCTCATCACGGGCCGCGACGCGGCGGCCCTGGCGGCGTCGGCCGACGCGCTCGGCGAGCACGGCCGGCCTGCCGGCGCCCGCGTCGAGTGGATGGCCGGCGACGTCCGCCGCGAAGGCGACGCGAGAGCCATGGTGGACGAGGCCGCCCGGCGGTTCGGCGGCCTCGACATCCTCGTCAACAACGCCGCCGTCGGCATCCTCGTCGAGACCGCCGACGATGACCGGCGACCAGTGGCGCGAGACGATCGAGACCAACCTGAGCGGCGTCTTCTACTGCACCCACGCCGCGATTCCGCACCTGCGCGCCCGCGGCGGCGGCTGGATCATCAACATCAGCAGCCTGGCCAGCCGCAACCCGTTCCCCCGGGGCGCCGCCTATTCCGCCACGAAGGCCGGGCTCAATGCCTTCGGCGAAGCGCTGATGCAGGAACTTCGCTACGACGGCATCCGCGTGAGCACCGTCTGCCCCGGGTCGGTGAACACCGGGTTTGCCGGCTCCGACGCAGGCACCGCCGCGGACTGGAAGCTCGCGCCCGAAGACGTGGCCCGCGTGGTGGTCGATCTCATCGCCCATCCCGGCCGCAGCCTGCCCAGCCACGTGGACATCCGACCGTCGATGCCGCCGCGAAAGAAGTAAGGACGGGGAGAACCTGGATCATGGACTTCGAAGCCTACGGCCTGGTGCTCGCGATTCACTCGACGCTGCGGTGGGTCGCGCTTGGCGCCGGCGTCGTCGCCGCGGCGGCGGCCTGGGGCGGACGTCTGGGCTCATCGTCATGGGCCGATACCACCTCTGGTGCCGGCCGGGCCTTCGCCGTCACGATGGATCTCCAGCTGGTCGTGGGTCTCGTCCTCTACCTCGCGCTCAGCCCGACGGTGGCGTCCGGACTGGGCAACATGGCCGGGGCGATGGCCGACAGCCAGCACCGCTTCTGGATGGTCGAGCACCCCGCGGCGATGATCGTCGCCCTCGTCCTCGCGCACGTCGGCGTCGCGAAGAGCCGGCACCAATCGGGCGCGGAGGGACGCGGCAGAGCGGCCTGGTACTTCACGCTGGCCGTACTGCTCGTCGTGGCGGTGCTGCCGTGGCCGTTCCTCGACTACGGCCGGCCGCTGATGCCGAGCTGGTGACGCGCTCGCGCGCGGCGCAGGCGCACGGGGCTACTTCGCCGGCCCCGTGTACTGCCACTTCCCTTCCTTGAGCATCCGCATCACTTCGTCGATAGCGGCCTGCAGCTCGCGGTCGACGCCCTTCAGCTCGTCCTCGGGCGTGTTCTCGGCCCACACGTCGGGGTCGACGCCGTAGTTCTCGAGATTGATGCCGTAGTTGTTCGGCTTCGTCGGATCGTAGGTCACCACGAGCGAGCCCGGCGTGCGGATGCTCCCGCCGTTGATCAACCCGTAGCTCCCGGTCGCGATCACGGCCGCGGCCGTGGTGTTGCCGACGATGCGGCCGAGGCCGAGCTGGCGGAACCCGAGCGGCGTCACCTCGCTGTCGGACCCTGACCGGGAGTTGATCAGCATGACCTTCGGCCCGGCAATCGCCTGCCGCGGCCGCCGGCCCCACGTCCGTGAGCCCCACCGGTTGTTCCAGGTACCTGGTACGGCCGCCGCTCGAGGATGTCGAGCAGTTCCTGGTCGATGTTCCCGCCGCCGTTGAACCGGATGTCGACGATGATGCCCTTGCGATCCCAGAACTCGTTGACCTCGTTCTGGAACCGCCTGAGCGGCCCGGCGCTCATCGAGCGGATGTGGACGTAGGCGATCTGGCCGCCGGTGGCCTTCTCGACGAACTCGCGGTTCTTCCTGACCCATTCCTCGTACTTGATGTCGCCGAGCGAGGGCACGGTCCTGATGCGCACGTCGCGCGTCGCCTTGGGATCGGCCGCGGAGCCGACCGTCACCGTCACGTACTCGTTCAGCGACTCGTTGAGCGTGCGCCAGATGTTGTCGGGCGGCCGGACGGCCTTGCCGTCGATCGCCAGCACCGTGTCGCCGACCTTCAGGCCGAGCCACTCCTTGTCGGCCGGGCCGTCGCGGTAGACGTGCGCGATCCGGTACGCGCCGCCTGCGGCCTCGAGTTCGAACCCGAGCTGCCGCGTGGTGTACTGCTCGGGCATCGGCCGGCTCGGCGGCCCGCTCACGCCCACGTGCGACGCGTTGAGTTCGCCGATCATCTCGTTGGCGATGTCGTAGAGGTCCTGGTTCTCGCCCACGTACGCGAGCAGCGGCTCGTAGCGCGCCTTGATGGCGGCCCAGTCGACGCCGTGCATCTTCTCGTCGTAGAAGCGGTACTTCATCACGCGCCAGGCCTCGTCGAACATCTGCGCCCATTCGGCGCGGCGATCGACGTTCACCGACAGGGCGAACTCGACGCGCGACTTCTTCTTCTCGCCGGCGAGGTCCATCTGGTACACCTCGCCGTCCTGCGCGTAGAAGACCTTCTTGCGATCGCGCGTGGGCGTCAGGCTCGCGAAGACGCCGTCGGACACCCGCTTCCGGTCCTTGCCGTCGATGGTGATCGAGAAGAGGCCGCGGCCCTTGTCGTCGGCGCTCGTGAAGTAGACGAGCTTGCCGTCGGCCGACACGAAGAAGCTGCCCGCCGGTTCCTCTCCGCGCGTCAGCTGGACCGCGCGTTTCCGGATCCCGTCGGGGTCCACCCTGAAGACGGGCGCCGCGGGGTCCTTCGCCTCCTTCTTCTCCGCCTGCGCCTTCTTCAGGCGCTCCTTGACGAGCGGGTCGTCCGGGTCTTCGGTGAGCTTCTCGACGGACGCGACGAACAGGTGGGTGACGCCGTCGGCGCGATCGGAGACGAACACGAGTTTCCGGCCATCCGGCGTGAGCACGCCGCGCATCTCGGTGAACGGGCTGTCGGTGAGGTTGTGCTCGCGCTTCGCGGCGATCTCGAACGCGTAGATGTCGCGGTTCTGCTGGTCGTCGCTGCGCGCGTAGATCAGCCACTTGCCGTCGGGCGAGAACTGGCTCACCTGGAAGCCGCCGGCCTGGTTGTAGGCCACCTCCGTCACGGCGTTCGTGTCGAGGTCGATCGTGAACAGACGGTTCGCCGCGGTCACGGCGAGGCGCTTCGAGTCGGGCGCCCACACCGCCGCGTCCTTGAACGACGCGTGGGTGGTCAGCTTCCGGCGCGACCCGTCCTGCCGGTCGAAGAGCCAGAACTCCTGCTCCTTCGACTCGTCGGAGATGTAGACGACGTACCGGCCGTCGGGCGAGACGACGGGGCGCTGGTCCCGCCGCGGCGACGAGGTGACCTGCCGCTTCTCGCCGATCTCGGGGTCGGTCGGCACCACGAAGATCTCGCCGTGGAACTCGATGGCCACGCCGTCGCCGTCAGGCGTCGGGTCGAAGCCGTCGGCCTTGTTCTTCGACGGCAGCATCTCGACGAGGTTCTCCTTCGAGTCGGCCTCGATGTCGACGACGACTTTCCGCGGCGTGCCGCCCGGCACGTCGAGCGTCCAGATCTCGAACTCGTTCTCGAAGGCGATGGTCTTTCCGTCGGGGCTCATCGACGCGAACTGGACGCCGTCCTTCTTGAAGGACGTGACCTGCGCCGGCGCGCCGCCGGCGGGCGCGACCTTCCACACGTTGAAGAACCCGTCGCGCTCGGACACGAAGTAGATCTGGCCGTCGGCGCCCCACATCGGGTTCACGTCCTGCACGTGGGTCTTGACGGCCTTCCGGTCGGTGTCGGTGAGCCGCGTGAAGGCCTTCGTCTTCAGGTCCTGCACCCAGACGTCCTCGCTGCTGTTCCCGCGGTAGCCCTTGCGGGTGAAGCGGAAGGCGCCCCGGTTGAAGGCCACCGCCGCGCCGTCCTGCCTGATCATCCCGTCGCCGGCCCGGTCCATGGGCAGCGGCTCGGGCAACCCGCCGTCTCTCGACACGGTGTAGAGCGGGCTGCCCCAGGCGCCGGGGCCGCGCGATGTCGAGAACAGCACGCGCTGCCCGTCGGGCGTCCAGCCGAGCACGGCGTCGCTCCCGCTGAAGAACGTCAACTGCCGCGGCTCGCCTCCCGTCGCCGGCATCACCCACACATCGTCGTTCCCCATGCGGTTGCTCGTGAACGCCACCCACTTGCCGTCCGGGGACAGCCGCGGGAACGTGTTGCGGGCGAGGTTGGCGGTCAGCCGGAGCGGGTTGGCGCCGTTGGCGTTCGCGATCCAGATGTCGCCGTGGTAGCTGAAGACGATCCGGCCCTGCGAGACGTGCGGCGTCCGCGCGAACATGATGGGCCGCGCCTCGGCCTGAGACGCCGCCACGCCGACCACGCCAACGCCAGAATCACGAGAACGACGCTACGCCGGGCCCGTTGCCGCATGTCTCTCTCCTGTCTTCCGTCTTCCGTCTTCCGTCTCGCTTCTTGCTTCTTGCTTCTTGTCTTCCTACTGGCTACTTCCTCCCTTCCCCAGCATCCTGTCCCGCCGCGCCTTGAACTCGCTGCCGGCTTCCACTGCGGCCACGCCGAGGTCGATGCGGCCCGCGCCCCGATGGCGTAGTAGATCTGCAGGTCTTCCAGCGCGCCGCTCAGGTCCCAGTCCGGGCGGATTTCGTCCGACGGCTTGTGGTAGTGCTGCGCCGTATAGGCGTCCTGGACCTGCTGGCCCCACCCGGCTGGCCGGCCGATGTAGTCGTCTCCGCCGCCGGCGTTGATCGCCGGCACGCCCTGCTTCGCGAACGGAAAGTGATCCGAGCGGAAGTACCCGCCGTTCTCGGGCTTCGGATCGGCCCGCAGCACGCGGCCCTGCGCGGCCGCCGCGTCGGCCGCGTAGTCGTCGAGGTCGGAGGCGCCGAGCCCGACGACCGTGAGGTCCTTCGTGCGCCCGTAGATGTTGAGCCCGTCCATGTTGATGGCGGCGAGCGTCCTGTTCAGGGGGTAGATCGGGTGGCGGGCATAGTAGTCGGAGCCGAGCAGCCCCTGCTCCTCTGCGGTGACCGCGAGAAACAGCAGCGACCGCTTCGGCGCCACCGGCATCGCGGCAAAGGCCCGGGCCACCTCGATCATGCCGCCGATGCCCGTCGCGTTGTCCAGGGCGCCGTTGTAGATCGTGTCGCCGTCGATCTCCGGCCCGATGCCGTAGTGGTCCCAGTGGCCCGCGTAGACCACGTATTCGTTCTTCAACGCGGGGTCGCTGCCCGGGAGGATGCCGACGACGTTGCGCGAGTCGAATGTGCGGATCCGGCTGTTCACCGTCATCGACGCCGTGACGCCCATGGGCACCGGGGTGAACGCCCGGCGCTGGTCCGCCGCCCGGGCCTTCAGGGCGTCGAAGTCCTGGCCGGCAGCGCGAAGAGCTTCTTCGCCTGGTCCAGCGTGATCCAGCCCTCGATGGCGGCGCGGCTCCGGTTCCGATCGGCCGTCACGAGATCGAACTGTTCGGTGACCTTGCTCTGGACAACCGAGAACGGGTACGCCGCCGGCCCCGTCTCGTGCACGATGAACACGGCCGCCGCCTTCTTCTCGGCGCCCATCTCGTACTTGTAGGTCCAGCGGCCGTAGTAGGTCATGGCGCGGCCGCCGAACGTCTTCGGGTCGAGGCGCGACGGGTCGGCCGGGTCGGGCACCGGGGGATCGTTGACCAGCACGATCACGGTCTTGCCCGCCAGGTCGACGCCCTTGTAGTCGTCCCACTGGTACTCGGGCGCCTGGATCCCGTAGCCCACGAACACCACGTCCGACGCGTCGATGCTGACGCGCGGCTCCACGCGCTTCGTCCAGGCGACGACATCGTCCTTGTAGGCGAGCGTCTGGGTGACGCCGCCCTTCCTGAACGACAGGGACGTCGCCGGGTCGGTCAGCATGCCCACCATCGGGACCTTCTGGACGTAGGTGCCGTCGGTGTTGCCGGGCTGAGCCCACCTTCCGGAACTGGTCCGCGATGTCACGCCCCACGGTCGCAGTGTACGCGACCGTGAGGTCTTCGCGCCCTTCGTGCCCGGCGCCCGCCCTTCGTACTCGTCCGACGCGAGCACCTTCACGTGCGCCATCACCGCCTCGGCGGTGAACGCCGGCGCCCGCGCACCCTGCGCGCTCGTGCGCCCTCGGGCGCGGGTCCATGCCCGAGCCGCCAGTCGTGCTCACGAGATCTTCGCCTGCGTCGATGCGTCGCAGTCTGACCCAGCGCCGATCGCGTCAGCCCACGCCCTCCGGCCGGTCACCGGCCTCTCGCCGCCTTGCCCCTCGCCCCCTAGTCCCTCGCCCCTATCTCCTCGAACACGCCCGTCTTCGTGTTCTTCCTGACCCGGTCCCACGGGAAGTACCGCCCGTTCATCGCCACGTAGACGCCCGGCGGCAGCACCTGGGCGAACGACAGCGCGCTGCCGAGGTTGAACAGGCCGTCCGAGCTGCCGAAGGCGTACGGCACCATCGCCCCGGTCAGCACGACGGTCTTGCCCTCGACGCGCGACGCGATCACGCGCGCGGTCTCGACCATCGTGTCGGTGCCGTGGGTGACGACGATGCGCGACTCCGGCGCCTGGACGCAGTTCCGGGCGATGAGCTCGCGGTCGGCCTCGCTCATGTCGAGGCTGTCGATCAGCATGACGGTGCGGACGGCCACCTCCACGCGCGAGCGGCCGAGGCGGAGCATGTCGGGCACCTGCGACTCGGTGAAGTGGAGCCGGGCGCCGATCTCGTCGTACCGCTTGTCGAAGGTCCCGCCGGTGATGAGGATGCGGATCATGCGGCCGCATTGTAGCCCGGTTCGGCGGCGGCGCCACCGCGGCCGGGGGCCTTGCGTAATTTCATCACTCTATATAGATTTATAGATATGATTGAGGCCGCCGCGCTCTACCGCCTGCTCGGAGAAGCCGTCCGGCTCCGGCTGCTCCGGGTGCTCGCCCGTGAGCGCCTCAACGTCACCGAGCTCACCGCCGTGCTCGGCCTGGCGCAGTCCGGCGTCTCGCGGCACCTCGGCCTCCTCAAAGACGCGGGCCTGGTCGCCGAGGAGCCCGCCGGCGGGTTCACCTACTACCGCCTCGACACCGCCGCCGTCCACGGCCGCCTCGCGGGCCTCTGGGCCCACCTGCAGGCGCAGTTCGACGAGGCCGGCCCCTCCGCCGCCGCCCGGGCCGACGACGCGCGGCTCGAGGAGGTGCTGCGCCAGCGCCGCGAGAACTTCGACACCCACGGCACCGACGCCGGCCAGCTCGTGCCCGGCCGCAGCTGGTCCGCCTGGGCGCGCGCCCTCGGCCACCTCCTCCCCCCGCTCGACGTGGCGGATCTCGGCTGCGGCGACGGCCGTCTCACCATCGAAGCCGCCGGCTGGGCGAGGCGGGTCTACGCGATTGACCGCTCGGCTGCCGTGCTCCAGCGGGCCCGCGCCCTCGCCAGGAAACACGGCGCCCGCAACATCGTCTGGAAGCGGGGCGAGATCGAGCGCGTGCCGCTGCCGGCAGCGTCCGTGGACGTGGCCCTGCTCTCCCAGGCCCTCCACCACGCGGCCGACCCGGGCGTCGCGCTGGCCGAGGCGGTGCGGGTGCTCCGGCCCGGCGGCCGCGCCCTGCTCCTCGATCTGCGGCCGCACGACCAGGCCTGGGTGAAGGAGCGGCTCGGCGATCACTGGCTCGGCTTCTCCGACGATGCGCTCGCCTCGCTGATGCGTCGGGCCGGGCTTCGCGACATCCGGCTCACGCTCGGGGCGCGAAAAGCCGGCGGCCCGTTCACCGTCACGATTGCCAGCGGCGTGAAGGGCCGCGCGCGGGCCAGCGCGCGCCCGCGCCGGCACGAAGGGTAGGCACCGGCCATGGCAGCGCAGCAGACGACTCGAGATCCTCGACGCCATCCTCCGCGATCGGATCCTCGTCCTCGACGGGGCGATGGGGACGATGGTGCAGCGCCACGGCCTCGGCGAGGCCGACTTCCGGGGCGAGCGGTTCGCCGCGCACCCGCGCGACCTGAAGGGCGACAACGACCTGCTGGTGCTCACGCGGCCCGATGTCATCAGCGGCATTCATCACGCGTATCTCGAGGCCGGCGCCGACATCATCGAGACGAGCACCTTCAACGGCACCGCGATCGCGCAGGCCGACTACGGACTCGAGAGCGTGGTGTACGAGCTCAACGTGGCGGCGGCGCGGCTGGCAGGCGAGGCCGCGCGGGCGTGGACGGTGAGGACGCCGGACCGCCCGCGGTTCGTCGCCGGCGCGATGGGCCCGACCAACCGCACGCTGTCGCTCTCGCCCGACGTGGACAACCCGGCGTTCCGCGCGGTCACCTTCCAGCAGGTGAAGGCCGCCTACGCCGAGCAGGCCCGCGGGCTGCTCGACGGCGGCTGCGACATGCTGCTGGTCGAGACGATCTTCGACACGCTCAACGCCAAGGCCGCGCTGGTCGCCATCGAGGAGGAGTTCGAGTCGCGCGGCGCGCGGGTGCCGATCCTGATCTCGGTGACCATCACCGATCGCAGCGGCCGCACGCTCTCCGGGCAGACGGTGGAGGCCTTCTGGGTCTCGATCGCCCACGCGCGGCCGTACGTGGTGGGCATCAACTGCGCGCTGGGCGCGCGCGAGATGCGCCCGTTCCTCGCGGACCTCGCCCGCGTCGCCACCACGCGCGTCAGCGCGTACCCGAACGCCGGGCTGCCGAACGCGTTCGGCCAGTACGACGAGACGCCCGCCGAGACCGCCGCCCTGCTGCAGGAGTTCGCCCGGGCGGGCCTCGTGGACGTGGTCGGCGGCTGCTGCGGGACCACACCCGACCATATCCGGGCGATCGCGGACGCGGTGGCGGGCATCGCGCCGCGCGCCGCGCGGACGCCGGTCGAGCCCGGCGAGGCGGCGGGGCCGTACTCCCGCTACGCCGGCCTCGAGGTGTTCACGATCCGGCCGGACAGCAACTTCACGCTGATCGGCGAGCGCACCAACGTGTCGGGTTCGGCCAGGTTCCGGCGGCTCATCAGGGAGGGCGACCACGCGGAGGCGGCGGCGGTGGCCCTCGACCAGGTCCGCGGCGGCGCGAACATCATCGACGTGAACATGGACGAGGGCCTGCTCGACTCGGAGCACGCCATGCGGGAGTTCCTGCACCTCATCGCGACGGAGCCCGAGATCGCCCGCGTGCCGGTGATGATCGACAGCTCCAGGTGGCCCGTGATCGAGGCGGGGCTCCAGGCCATCCAGGGCAAGGGCATCGTCAACTCGATCAGCCTCAAGGAGGGCGAGGACGATTTCCTCCACAAGGCCCGGATCGTCCGCCGCTACGGCGCGGCCGTCGTGGTGATGGCCTTCGACGAGGCCGGCCAGGCCGACACGGTCGAGCGGAAGGTGCAGATCCTGCAGCGCGCCTATGGCCTGCTGACGCGCGAGGCCGGGTTCGATCCGGCCGACATCGTGCTCGATCCCAACGTGCTGGCCATCGGCACGGGCCTCGAGGAGCACGCCGACTACGCCGTGAGCTTCATCGAGGCGACGCGGATCCTGAAGGCGACCTGCCCGGGCGCGCGGGTCAGCGGAGGGATCTCGAACCTGTCGTTCGCGTTCCGCGGCAACGACGCGGTCCGCGAGGCCATCCACTCGGCGTTCCTGTACCGGGCCATCCAGGCGGGCCTGGACATGGGCATCGTCAACGCCGGCCAGCTCGTGGTGTACGAGGACATCGAGCCGGAGCTGCGTGAACGGGTCGAGGACCTGATCTTCAACCGCCGGCCGGACGCCACCGAGCGGCTGGTCCAGTTCGCGGCGTCGGTGAAGGGCACGGTGGAGCACCGCGGCGCCGACCTCGCGTGGCGGCAGGGCACGGTGGGGGCGCGCCTCGCGCACGCCCTCGTGCACGGCATCGTGGATTTCATCGAGCAGGACGCCGAAGAGGCCCGCGTCACGCTGGGCCAGCCGCTGGCGGTGATCGAGGGGCCGCTCATGGACGGCATGAAGACGGTCGGCGATCTGTTCGGCGCCGGCAAGATGTTCCTGCCGCAGGTCGTCAAGAGCGCGCGGGCCATGAAGCGCGCCGTCGCGTATCTCGAGCCGTTCATGGAGGAGGAGAAACGGCTGGCGGGCGGCGCGGCGCGGGAGCGTGGCACGGTCGTGCTGGCCACGGTGAAGGGCGACGTCCACGACATCGGCAAGAACATCGTGGGCGTGGTGCTCGCGTGCAACAACTACCGCGTGGTCGATCTGGGCGTGATGGTGCCGGCCGGCCGGATCCTGGCGGCGGCCGTCGAGGAGCGCGCGTCGGTCGTCGGCCTGTCCGGCCTGATCACGCCGTCGCTCGACGAGATGGTGCAGGTGGCCGCCGAGATGCAGCGGCGCGGGTTCACGCTGCCGCTGCTCATCGGCGGCGCGACGACGAGCCGCCAGCACACGGCGGTGAAGATCGCCCCGGAGTACGGCGGCGCCGGTCGTCTACGTGCCGGACGCCTCGCGGGTGATCGACGTCGTGTCGAACCTGCTGAGCGACGACGAAGCGGCCCGCGTTCGAGGCGGAGAACCGGACGGCCCAGGCGCGACATCCGCGAGCGGCACCAGGCGCGCAGCGCGCGCCTCTGCGGCCGTACGCGGAGGCGCTCGCGAACCGCCTCCGGGTCGACTGGCCGCGCGAGGAGATCCCCGTCCCCGCGTTCACCGGCCGCCGTGTCGCGGCGGACGTCTCGCTCGGCACGCTGGCGGAGTTCATCGACTGGACGTTCTTCTTCTCGGCGTGGGGCCTGAAGGGGCGCTTCCCCGCCATCCTCGACCATCCCGAGTACGGGCCGGCCGCCCGGGACCTGTACGACCACGCTCGCCGCGTGCTGGGGTCGCTCATCGAGGAAGGACCGCTGCGCGCGCGCGGGGTCTACGGATTCTGGCCGGCAGGCTCGGACGGCGACGACATCGTCCTGTTCGACGACCGCGAACGCCGCGCGGAGGTCGCGCGCTTCCCCATGCTGCGGCAGCAGGAGATCATCGAAGAGGGCCGGCCGCAGCTCTCGCTGGCCGACTTCGTGGCGCCGGCCGGAGACGGCGTCACCGACTACGTCGGCGCGTTCGCGGTCACCGCCGGCCTCGGCGCGGACGAGCTCGCGGCCCGTCATGCCAGCGCGCACGACGACTACAACGCCATCATGGTGAAGGCGCTGGCCGACCGCCTGGCCGAGGCGTTCGCCGAGTTCCTGCACGCCCGCGTCAGGCGGGAATGGGGATACGGCGCCGGCGAGCAGCTGAGCTACGACGACCTGGTCGAGGAGAAGTACCGCGGCATCCGGCCCGCGTTCGGGTACCCGGCCTGCCCGGATCACAGCGAGAAGGGGCGGCTCTTCGACCTGCTCGAGGCGCCCGCGATCGGCATGACGCTGACCGAGTCGTTCGCGATGTGGCCGGCGGCCAGCGTGAGCGGGCTCTACTTCGCGAGCCGCCACGCGAAGTACTTCAACGTCGGTCGCCTCGGCCGCGATCAGATCGAGGCGTACGCCGCCCGCAAGGGCATGGCCGTCGCCGAGGTCGAGCGCTGGCTCGCGCCGAACCTGGGCTATTTGCCCTCGTAGAGCACCTTGCCGCCGACAATCGTGTAGCGGACCTGCGCCGACCGGATCTCCTCGTCGGGGACCGTGAGGATGTCCTTCGACAGCACCGTGACGTCGGCCAGCTTGCCCGGCGCCAGCGAGCCCTTGAGGCTTTCCTCGAATCCGGCATAGGCGCCGTTGATCGTGTACGACTTCAGCGCCTCCATCCTCGACATCTTCTGGTCGCCGAAGAACACCGAGCCATCCTTCAGCCGCCGGGTCACCGTCGAGTAGTAGCTCTCGATGGGATTGACGTCCTCGACCGGGGCGTCCGTGCCGTTCGAGATGACCGCGCCGGTCTTCATCAGTTTCTGCCAGACGTAGGCGCCTTCTTCCGCGCGCTTCGGCCCGAGGCGGGCCATCACGTAGGGCGCGTCCGACGTGCAGTGCACGCCCTGCATCGCGGGGATGACGCCGAGTTCCGCGAACCTCGCGATGTCGCTGAGGCTCAGGTGCTGCGCGTGCTCGTCACGCCAGCGCAGCGACCTGGTGTCGGGCACCCCCTTGAACGCCTCTTCGTAGAGGTTCAGCAGTTCGCGGTTCGCCCGGTCGCCGATCGCGTGTATCGCCAGCTGGTAGTTGTGCTGCAACGCGAGCCGCGCCGTCTCGCGCGCCGCGTCCATCGGCGTGGTGTTCAGGCCCGTGCTCGACGGCAGGTCGGCGTACGGCTCCAGCAGCCACGCGCCGCGCGGTCCGAGCGCGCCGTCGATCGAGACCTTGATGGTCCGCAGGGTGACGTGATTGTCGGCGAACCCGATGGTCCGGTACTTCGCGAGGTTCTCCGCCAGGCTCGCGTTCCCCTCCCGCACCATGACGTAGAGACGCACGCCGAGCTTCCCCTCCTGCGCGACCTGCTTGTAGAGATCGACGGTGCGGAACGACACGCCCGCGTCGTGGAAGGAGGTGATGCCCTTGCGGAGGCACTCGTCGACCGCGAGCTGGATCACCTGGCGCGCCTCGGCCTCGATCTCGGCCGGGGTCATCTTCTCGCGCGCGGCCCGCTGGGCCCGCCCGATCAGGCCGGACGCCGTTTCGCGAAACAGGCCCGTCGGGTCGCCCGCCGCGTCCTTCAGGATCTCGCCGCCGGGCGGGTTGGGCGTCTGCTTCGTCACGCCCGCGAGCGCCATGGCCTTCGCGTTCGCGAACGACGCGTGGCCGCTCGCGTGGGTCAGCACGACCGGGTTGTCGGGCGACACCCGGTCGAGCGAGGCGTGCGTCGGGAACCCCTCGACGGCGGGGTCCGGCCGCGCCGTCCATTTCTCCTGGTGCCAGCCGCGCCCCACGATCCACTCGCCGGGCTTCGCCTTCTTCACGGCCTCCGCGACCATGGCGACAATCTCGTCCCAGCTGGTGGTCGGCATCAGTTCGAGGCCCAGCTTCGCCTGGCCGATGCCCTGGAAGTGGCCGTGGCTCTCGACGATGCCGGGGATCGCCAGCGCGCCCTGCAGGTCGATCACCTGCGTCGCCGGGCCGATGTACGGCTTGATCTCGTCTTCGGTCCCGAGGGCGGCGATGGTGTCGCCGCGGACCGCCATCGCCCGGACTTCAGGCTTCGCGTCGTCGACGGTGACGATGCGGCCGTTCTGGATGACGAGCGTGGCGGGCTCGACCGGCGGCGCCTGCGTTCCCGTACAGCCGACGACCGGGACCACGCCGACCAGCGACACGAGCACGCCGACTCGCAGCGAACCACGAAGACCTATGCGCACGGCAATCCTCCTCGACCTGCGACGGCAAAAGCGCCCTCTCGGCGCCGGCGGCTGGACAGCCGCCCGGCCCGCACACGGCGCATGTTACCATTCCGGGATGTTCTGTCCTGGAGGTTGTTCCATGTCTCGACTCCTGACCCTCGTGATGCTCGTCGGCGCCAGCCTCGCGCTCGCCGCGTCCCCGGCCGTCGCCCAGCCGGCCCCGAAGCCGGAAGATTTGAAGGCCTCCGTACCCGCCCTCGATGCGATGCACGAGGTCATCATGCCCCTCTGGCACGATGCCTGGCCCAACAAGGACGTGAAGGCCATGGCGGCGATGCTGCCGGACATCGAGAAGCACTTCGCGGCGGTCAACAAGGCCGAACTCCCGCTCGTGCTGCGGGACAAGCGGGCGGCCTGGGTGGCCGGCGTCGACGATCTGAAGCAGACCGTGGGCGCGTACAAAGCCGCCGTGGCCGCGGGCGACGACGCCGCGCTGCTGAAGGCGGCCGAGAAGCTGCACGCGCAGTACGAAGCGCTCGTCAAGATCGTCCGCCCGATCCTCAAGGAGATGGAGGACTTCCACGCGTCGCTCTACGTCCTCTACCACTACCAGATGAGCCCGTTCAACCTCGAGAAAGCGTCGGAATCGATCCGGGCGATGCAGGTGAAGATGGGCGCGCTCAACACGGCCACGCTGCCCGATCGCCTGAAGGCGAAGACCGAGGCCTTCACGACGCAGCGGGCGCGGCTCGCCAAGTCGCTCGACGAGGTCGCCGCGCTGCTCGACGGCAAGGACGAGTCGAAGATCAAGGCGGCGATCGAGTTGATGCACGCGCAGTACGAGAACCTCGAGAGAGTGTTCTAGCACTCGCGACAGGGACACCTTCCATTTCCAGTGGGGCCCAGGAAATGGAACGTGTCCCTTTCTGCAGCGCCGCACCGGTCTTTCGATCGCAATTTCTGCCACACCCCGCCGCCTGATTCGGCGCGCCGCCGTCTGCCCGAAGCGTGCACCGCAGGGCAGCCGCGCGCCACGCTGTTGACCCACAAGCACTTGCCTGCCACGGCGTTG
Source organism: uncultured Acidobacteriota bacterium (assembly GCA_963834645.1). GTDB lineage: Bacteria > Acidobacteriota > Vicinamibacteria > Vicinamibacterales > JAKQTR01 > JAKQTR01. Next base: position 11,960 of record CAWICP010000007.1, on the reverse strand, counting down.
ACGATCGCCCGGTCTCCCGTTCCCCGCCTCGCACGCATCTGCACAGTCCGGCACGCGGCATCGGTCTTGCTGTCCCAGTCTCGTGTGCGACGCCGGGCCCGGGCGTCACTGCCCGCTGGCCGGCCGAGCCCCGAGGTGGATATGTCAAGCGCCATCGTCTGCTCGAATGCCCCGGAACTCGCCGTGAGGACCCTGGCCTGCGCCGTCATCAAGCAGGCCCTGTCGGATGCCCTCGATCCCACGACGCCGCCGGGCGTTCGCCGCGATGCCGAGCAGTTCCTCGCCGGCGACGCGTGGTTCCGCCGGTGGTCGGTCGCGGCCGGCATGTCGCCGGTCCGCCTGATCAGCCGGCGCCACGCCGCCTGACGTCGACGGCCTCCCGGCACATCGGCTACACTGCCGGCCGATGCCTGCGCTGCGGACCATCCGCACCGTCTGCCCACGCAACTGCTACTGCACGTGCGGCATGCTCGTCACGCTCGACGAGGGCAACCGCATCGTCGCGATCGAAGGCGACCCCGACAACCCGGCGACCGGCGGCCACGTCTGCCTCAAGGGCCTCTGCGTACGCCCGCCGCCAGACGTACCCCGGCCGCCTGCTGACGCCGCTGCGCAGGAACGCGTCCGGATCGGGCTTCGAGCCGATCGGCTGGGACGACGCGCTCGGCGAGATCACCGAACGGCTCACCCGTGTGCGGAGCGCGCACGGTCCGGAGGCCGTGCTCTACTACGAGGGGTCGGGGTCGCACGGCGCGCTCGGCGGGCTGTCGATGGCCTTCTGGCGCCAGTTCGGCGGCTGCACGACGACCTTCGGCGACCTGTGCTGGCCGGCCGGCCTCGAGGCGACGCGCCTGACGTACGGCGGCAACCTCCACAACCACCCGGCGCTCACCGTCCAGAGCCGCCTCATCCTGCTCTGGGGCCACAACCCGGCGGAGACCAACGTCCACCAGTGGCGGCTGATCCTCGACGCCCAGGCCCGGGGCGCCAGGGTGGTCGTCATCGACCCTCGTCAGACCGACTCGACCGACGCCGCGGATCGTGCATCTTCGGCCGCGGCCCGGCACCGACGCGGCGCTCGCGCTGGGCCTCGCGCGCGAGATCGTGGACGCGGGCCTCCACGACTCGGCGTTCCTCGACGCGCACGCGCACGGGTTCGAGGAGTACCGGCAGCGGCTGGCCGAGTTTCCCCTCGAGCGCGTCGCCGCGATCACGGGACTCGATGCGCAGGAGGTGCGGGCGCTGGCGCTGGAGTACGCCGGCACGAAGCCCGCGCTGCTCATCGCCGGCTTCGGACTGCAGCGGCATTCCCGCGCCGGCCAGACGATGAGGGCCGTGGCGCTGCTGCCGGCGCTGACCGGCAACGTCGGCGTCGCGGGCGGCGGCTGGCAGTACGCCAACCTCGCGAGCCACTGCCTGCGCCCGCTCCCGCTGCCGCCTGAGCCGGCGGCCTCGCGCGCGATCCCGGTGTCGCAGGTGGCCCGGCACCTCGAGACGCTCGACGGGCCGCCGATTCGCGCGGCGTGGATCGAACGCGGCAACCCGGCGGCGCAGAACCCGGCAGCGCATCGCCTGCGCGACGCGCTCGCGCGGCTCGACCTGGTCGTCGTCGTCGATCAGTTCATGACGCCGACCGCCGCGCTGGCGCACTTCGTGCTGCCGGCGAAGACGCTGTTCGAGGAAGAGGACCTCGTCACCGCGTACTGGCACCCGTACCTGCAGTGGCGCGCGAAGATGCTGCCGCCGCGCCGGCGAGGTGCGCCCCGAGTCCGAGATCTGGCGGGCGCTGTGCGAGCGCTTCGGCTACGACACCAGCTACTTCCCGGACGATCGCGAGTCGTTCCTGCAGGCGCTGCTGCCCGAGGGGTGCGGGTTCACGCTGGACGATCTGAAGGCGCGCCCGATCGATCCGTCGGGAAGCGGCGACGTGGCGTTCGCCGACCGGCGGTTCCCGACGCGCGTCCGGCAAGGTGGCGTTCGCCTCCGACGAGGCCGCCGCGCTGTGGGGCGTCGATCGCGTGCCGGACTACGCGCCGCTCGGCGAGGGCGCCGAGTCGCCGGCGCGCGGCCGGTTCCCGCTGCAGCTGCTCTCGTGCAAGACGCGCGACCGCATCCACTCGCAGTTCGGCAACCTCGACTGGGTGCGGGGCGTCGAGCGGCCGCACGTGCTCGACATCCATCCGGACGACGCCAGGGCGCGCGGCATCGCGGACGGGGCGCGCGCGGCGGTGTGGAACGAACGGGGCCGCATCGAGCTGGCCGCGCGCGTCACGCCGGGCATCCGGCCGGGCGTCGTGCACGTGCTCGAGGGCTGGTGCCACGAGGGCGATCCCGACGTGAACGCCCTCACCGCCGAGGGCATCACCGACATGAACCACGGCGCCACGTTCTACGAATGCCTCGTGGAGGTGGCGCGCGCATGAGCCGGCGCGGGCTTCCTCCTCGACCTGCACCGCTGCGTCGGGTGCGGCGCGTGCGTGCTGGCGTGCCGGATCGAGAACGGCCGCGTGGACACGGCGGCGTGGCGGCGGGTGCTCCCGCTCAACCTGCGGCGGCACCCGGCGGGCCCCACCTACTTCCTCTCGGTCGCCTGTCACCACTGCGAGGAGCCGGCCTGCCTGAACGGGTGCCCTTCCGGCGCCTACGAGAAGCGTCCCGACGGCATCGTCGTGCACCACGAAGACCTGTGCCTCGGCTGCCGGTACTGCGAGATGACCTGCCCGTTCGGCGCGCCGCACGTACGACGAGGCGAAGGGCGTGATGTCGAAGTGCCATCTGTGCGCGCACCGCGTGGACGCGGGCCGACTGCCGGCGTGCGTGGCGGCGTGCCCGACCGAGGCGCTGCGCTACGTGGCCGCCGCGCAGGCCGGAGGCGCATCCCGCGGGCGCCGCGGATCTGGTTCCGGGATTCGCCGACCCGGCCGGTTGCCGGCCGGGCCTGAGGTTCCTGACGCCGCAGGCGCGCGGCGGGCCGAGTTGTTCCGGTCGCTCGAGGAGGCGCTGAAGCGATGACCGCGCACACCGGCCACTGGCCGCTCGTGGCCTTCACCAGCCTGGCGATCGCGGGCGCGGGCCTCGTCGCGGCGTCGGCGTGCTTCGAACTGCTCTACGGCCTCGACTCCGGCCGCATGGTGGCGGCAGGCGCCGTGCTGCTCGCCGCCGGACTGCTCGTGTCGCTCGGCCACCTGGGCCGGAAGCGGCGGGCGGGCGCTGGCCGTTCGCGGCGCCGGACGGAGCGCGCTGAGCAACGAGGCGCTCGCTGGCCGGGCTGGCGCTGGCCGCCGCGGCGCTGGCAGCGGGCCTGGATCTCGCCGGCGCGCATGCGCGCGGCCGTGACGGCGATCGCGGGCGCCGTCAACGCGGCGTTCCTGGTGTCGATCGGCCTCGTGTACCGCATCCGGGGCCAGCGGACCTGGCGCGGGTTCTCGGCCGCCACGCCGCTCACCGGCGGCCTGGCGTTCGGGGCGATCGCCGTGCAGACGACCGCGGGGACCGGCGACGTCTTCTTCGCGCACGCTGCTGTTCATCGCCGCAGACGCCCTGATCTTCTCGCGGCGCTGGCGGGAGCGTGGCCGGCATCGCGTTCACGGAGGCGACGCTCGCCAATCCGTGGTCCATCCATCGCAGCCCGTTGCTGGGGGCACGGTTCTTCCTGCTCGACGTCATCCCGTACTTCCTGCTCGCGGTCTCGCCCACGCCCCTCGCGGTCGTCTCGGCCGCCGCGGGCCTCGTCGTCGACCGGTTCGGTTTCTACGTCCTGGCCGTCCAGCACACGACCGAGCACGAGATCGCCGACGTCGAGGCGCGGATTGCCGCCATCGACCGGCACGGCGCAGGAGTGAGGCCGACCTGGCCGCAGTCGGAGCCGGCGAATTGCTGACGCTCCGCGTCTGACTACGATGACGATCGTCTGAGGAGAGTCTGACGTGCCGCATGAGACGCGTGCTGGCCGGTGCTGGTCCGTCGTCGCCGTCCTCGATCGCGTGGCGATCGGTCTCGGCCAGCGTGCCGAACGGCCCCGCGCGGCGCCGCTGACGCCGGCGCTGAGGCTCGCCACGACGACCAGCACCGTGGACACCGGGCTGTTCAAGGCCATCCTGCCCGACTTCGAGTCGCAGTGCGCGCTGCCGCGTCGACGTCGTCGCGGTCGGGACGGGCCAGGCCCTCGAACTCGGCCGGCGCGGCGACGCCGACGTGCTGCTCGTCCACGCGCCCGAGCAGGAGGCGGCCTTCATGAAGGAAGGCCATGCGCGTGCGGCGCGACGACGTGATGTACAACGACTTCGTCATCGTCGGTCCGGCCGCGGACCCGGCGGGTGTCGGCGAAGGCCTCGACGGCGAAGGACGCCTTCCGGAGCATCCAGTCGGCCGCCGCCACCTTCGCGAGCCGCGGCGACAAGTCGGGCACCCACACCAGGGAACTGGCGATCTGGAAGTCGGCGGGCACCGCCCCGGCGCCCGGGCCGGCGTGGTACCTGTCGGTCGGCCAGGGCATGGGCGAAACGCTCACCTTCGCGAACGAGCGGAAGGCGTACGCGCTGACGGACCGCGCGACGTGGACGTCGATGCAGGGCCGCCTTCCCAACCTGCGGCTGCTGTTCGGCGGCGCGTCGGCCGAGGCGAACCCCGACCGCGATCTGCGCAACCAGTACGGCGTCATCGTCATCGACGGGGCGCGGCACGCCGGCGTCAACACGGCGCTGGCGATCCGCTTCGCCGACTGGCTGCTCTCGAAGCCGACGCAGCAGCGGATCGGCGCCTTCGGCCGTGACGCGGCCGGGCACTCGCTGTTCTACCCGGACTCGGACGAGTTCAAGGCCACAGACCGCGTCGCGCGTGGTCGTCGGCGACAAGGCGCGGACATTCACGCTCGACGAGCTGCGGCGGGCCACGCAGGCGACGCTCGCCGGCGTCGAGTACGTCGGCGTGAAGAAGGGCGCGCTGGGCAAGTACACCTGGACGGGCGCCTCGCTGAAAGACCTCCTGCTCATCGGTCGATCCGGACCTGGCCTCGCCGTCGCGCTCGGCCTCGACCATCGAGGTCGTCAGCAGCGACGGCTGGACGGCCACCCTGACCTGGCACGAACTGTTCGGGCAGGTCAGCCGCGGCGAGGGCCTGTATCTGGCGAAGGGCTGCAACGAATGCCACGGCCTCCGCGCGGAAGGCACGAGTCCCGAAGGCAAGCGACCGGCGCCGAAACTCCTGGGGCAGGCGTTCCCCGTGGCGGAGACGACGACGATGATTCGCACCGGCACGAACCAGCACGCGGGCATCACGGCGTACACGGCCGCCCGCCTGTCGGACGCCGAGCTGGCCGCGATTCTCGGCTGGCTGGCGAGGCCCGGCCGGACAGGCAAGCGCGGATCCGTTCGTCGTGCCCGCGGCGCGGCGCGCGGTGGTGCTGGCCTACGAGCGCGACGGCAAGCCGATGACAGGCCGCGAGGGGCTCATCCAGCTGGTGGTCGGCGCCGACGAGTTCGCGTCCCGTTACTCGCACTGGGTCTCGGAGATCCGCGTCCGCTAGCGCCGATCCTGGAGGGTCTGCCATCGACAGTCATCCTGCGCGCGCTCGCCGACCCGGCCCTGCTGGCGATCGTGTGGCTGACGTTCCAGGTCACCGGCCTCGCGCTCGTCATCGCGACGGTGGCGGGCGTGCCGCTCGGCGCCGTCGTCGGCCTCACGCGGTTCCCGGGCCGGCGTCTCGTCACGCTGGTGCTCTACACCGGGATGGGCCTGCCGCCGGTCGTCGTCGGCCTGGTCGTCTACGTGGTGCTGTCTCGCAGCGGGCCGCTGGGTTCCATCGGCTGGCTCTTCACTCCGTCCGCCATGGTCGCGGCGCAGACGATCATCGCGTTTCCATTGGTGGCCGCGCTGACGATGAGCGCGGTGGAGGGCGTGGACCCCGACCTGCGCCTCCAGGTGCGGGCGCTCGGGGCCACGCGGTGGCAGACCGGATGGACGGTGTTGCGCGAGGCGCGCATCGGACTCACGGCGGCGATTGTCGCGGCCTTCGGCGGGATCATCTCGGAGGTCGGCGCGGTGATGCTCGTCGGCGGCAACATCGAGGGGCAGACGCGCGTCCTGACGACGGCCATCGTGCTGTCGACGCGCCAGGGCGATTTCGCGCTCGCCATGGCGCTGGGCATCGTCCTCCTGCTGCTCGCGCTCGGGGCGAACGCGGTGCTGCTGCAGCTCCAGGGACGGGCGCGATGAGCGCCACCCATCCGCCCGCCTTCGAACTCGTCGGCCTCCGCCATCGGTACGGCACGCGGACGGTGCTGAGCGTCCCGCACCTCGCGATCGAGCGCGGCGAGACGCTGGGGCTCATCGGACCGAGCGGCGCCGGCAAGAGCACGCTGCTGCGGCTGCTGCAGGGCCTGGAACGGCCGTCGGAGGGCGTCATCCGGATGGACGGCGCGCCCATGCCGTACCCGTTGCCCCTGCCGCTCGCGCGGCGCATCACCACCGTGTTCCAGCGGCCGATCATGCTGGACCGCAGCGTCCGCGACAACGTCCTGTTCGGCCTGGAGGTGCGCGGACGCAAGGACCGCGGGCTGGCCGAACCGCTGCTGGAGCGTCTCGGCCTGTCGCATCTCGCCAGCGCCCGGGCGCGGCGGCTGTCCGGCGGCGAGATCCAGCGCGTCGCCCTCGCGCGCGCGATGGCCATCGAGCCCGACGTGCTGCTGCTCGACGAACCCGCGGCGAACCTCGACCCCGCGAACGTCGCGCGCATCGAGGCGTTCGTGCGAGAGGTGCAAACCCGCGGCACGACCATCGTGCTCGTGACGCACAACACCCACGAGGCGCGCCGCCTGGCGCACCGCACGCTGTTGTTGATCGAAGGGGCCGTCGTCGAGGCCGGGCCGACGGCCGCGTTCTTCGAGTCGCCGGCCGACGCCAGAACACGCGCCTTCCTGGCAGGCGAACTGGTCTATTAGGCGCCCGCTCGCCTGAACACGTCGCGCAGGCGGATCTTCAGCCTCGGGAAGAGCGGCGACTCCATGACGTCTGCGCCTGTCAGCGCCAGCACGCGCACATCGGTGAGCCCCGCGCCCGGCCCTGGCCGGCGCAGCACGGTGATCGACTCGGCGGCAGGGTCGACCAGCCAGTACTCCTGGACACCCTCCCGGTCGTAAACGGCCCGCTTCCGTCCCAGGTCTCGCCGGCGGGTACCGGGGGACAGGATCTCCACCACCAGGTCCGGCGCGGCTGTCGCGTGCTTCTCGTTGACGACGCGCGCGAAGCGGTCGGCGGTGAAGTAGACAAGATCGGGGACGAGGAGCGTGTAGGCCGACAGCTTCACGTCGAACGGCGCGAAGAGCACTTCGCCAGTCCGGTGGCGTTCAGCGTAGCGGTTGAGGACAACGACCAGCCGCTTGAGGATCGTCTGGTGCGCCGTGTTGGGTGATGGCGACACGAAGTGCTCCCCGTCGATGAGTTCGTGCCGCAGTTGGTCCTCGGGCAGGGCGACCAGGTCGCTGTACGTCCACGGACGCTGCGTCTGCAGGGCCGAACTCATGGCGTGTTTCCGGGGAGCCATCACGCGGCGATCTTACCATCGTCGTCTGCGCTCCCGCGGAGCAAAGGGCTGCGAGAATCGCGCCAACGACGAGAACTGCGTGAAACGGCTGGAACCTGCTGCGGATGCGCGGGATGAGCGCCGAGGCGTTTGACCGGAGTTCGGGCGCCATCGCAGATTCTGCCACCTGCGTCCGCTCCAGCCTTGGCAGAAACTGCAACGCTGGTGGAGAGGTTTGGCCGCGCCTGCGTCGGACTCACTCGACTCGCGCGGCGCCCAGGTGTTGCAGGAGGAAGGGGCCAATCTCGTCCGGCGATTCGTAGGCCAGCACCTGCGCCCGGCGGTCGGAGAGGCCGCTGATGAGGCGCGAGATCTTGCCACGCCGCGACGCGTCGTACAGCACGAGGACACGCTGGCCGCTCTCGGCGGCGCGCCCCATCGTGTAGCCGACTTCGAAGCCGACGCCGTAGCTGGAACCCGAGGCCTCGGCCACGATGGCGTCCGCCGCCTCGACCCACGCCAGGTCTCTCAGGAAGACGTCCCGATCGGCCAACCGGCTCTCCGCGGTGTCGACATCGTCGTCGAGCAGGTGCGCCGTGAGGACCTCGTGGCCGAGACCGACGAGGCAGTCGTGGATGTGGCGGGCGGCGTTGAGGGTGCCGCGGTCGCCACGAACGGTGCAGGCGAGGTAGATGCGCATCAGGTCCCGGCTCGGGATTCCGCTTCGGAGATCAGGGGCTCGGGCAGGGGCTCGGGACTCGGGAAGAGCACGGACAACACCGCTGACGACGGCACGAGAGAGTGAATCTCGGTCACGCGGCGATCGGGCGATGGCGCGCCGAGACGGTTGAACCAGATCGGGCGGATGCCGGCGGCGCGGGCGCCGGCGATGTCCGTCTCCCAGGCGTCGCCGATCATCACGGTCTCCCCGGCCGGGCACCCGAGCGCGTCGAGCGCCAGGTGGAAGATGCGGGGATCTGGCTTCGCGACGCCCGCTTCCTCCGAGATGATCACCGCGTCGAGCAGCGGGCCGAACCCGCAGGCGGCGATCTTCTGCCGCTGCTCGCTGGCGACATTGTTGGTGACCACGCCCGTCGAGACGCGGCCGTGGAGCGCCGCGAGCAGCTCGAGCGCCCCCTCGACGGGCCTCCAATGGGCGAGATACGCCGCGCGGTACGCGGCTGCGACATCGGTCGGCGAGGCGGCATCGGGCGTCCCGCCGGCGAACGCGAGCAGCCGGCGGAAGCGCTCGTTCCGGGCGTCGTCCACGGTCAACTGCCCGGCCAGCACGCGCAGGTGCAGTGCTTCGAGCAGGCGCCGGTGCTCGGCTTCGACGAGCGCGGCGGGCACGCGCCCAAGGACGGCGAATCGCTCGCGCAGGTCGGCGAGCGCCGCGCGCGTGCACGCCGAGTGGTCGAAGAGCGTGTCGTCGAGATCGAAGAGGACCGCGGTGATGGCCACGTCAGCTGGCGATCCAGGGGCGCGCGGCCACGAGGGCCGCGATCGCGTCCGCCGCCGTGTTCACGTCCGCGCGCGTAATCCCGCGATAGGTGACGAACCGCACGTTGGTGCCCATGCCCGGCAGGCCGCGGACGTTGCGCTCGCGCAGGTGCGCCGCGAACGTCGCGGCGTCGATCCCGAGCCCGCCGACGTCCACGTTCACGATGTTGCTCTGGACCGTCGTGAGGTCCACGCCGAGCCCCGGCACCGCCGCCAGGCGTTCGGCCAGCAGGCGGGCGTGCTCGTGGTCTTCGCGCAGGCGCGGGATCATCGTGCGCAGGGCGACCAGGCCGGGCGCGGCGATGATGCCCGCCTGGCGCATGGCGCCGCCGAGCGAGCGGCGGACGCGGTTCGCCCGATCGATGAACGGCTTCGTGCCGGCCACGAGCGACCCGACCGGCGCGGACAGCCCTTTGGAGAGGCACACCGACACCGAGTCGACCGACCTGGTCAGATCGCGGACGTCCACGCCCAGCGCCACGGCCGCGTTGAACACGCGCGCGCCGTCGAGGTGCACCGCGAATCCCGCCTCGTGCGCGGCCGCGGCGAGGGCGTCGGTCTGCGCCGGCGTCAGCAGAGTCCCTCCCGCGGCGTTGTGCGTGTTCTCCAGGCACACGATGCCGGGCGCCGGGAACATCGTCTTCGCCTTGCGAATCGCCCATCGCACGCCGTCGAGGTCGGGCGCGCCGTGGTGCCCGCGCACGGGCATCACGAGCAGGCCGCACGCCGACGCGATGGCGCTGTACTCCATCCCGTAGAGATGAGCCGACTCCTCCACGATCGCCGCCGCGCCGGGCTCGGCGTGCGTGCGCAGCGCGACGGTGTTCGACATCGATCCGCTCACCGTCAGGATGGCGGCCTCCTTGCCGAGCATGCGCGCCGCCTCGGCCTCGAGCTCGAGCACGGTCGGGTCGCCGTCGCGGGAATCGTCGCCGAGCCTCGCCGTGGCGATGCTCTGCAGCATCTCGGGCGTCGGCAGCGACAGGGTGTCACTGCGCAGATCGATCAGTGTCATCGGTCACGCCGGGGCTGAAGCCCCGGCCTCCATCCTGAGACTATCCCGCCGGGCCTGAAGGCCCGGCCTCCCTCGCGAGCATTCTACTTCCCCGGCGGCGAAGTTCTCCGCGCTTGTCTCATCTGGTAGCATCAGCGCCATGCTCATACCTGCCCACCGGACACGCGTGCCCATGCTGCTGATGCTGGCGGCCCTGGCAACCGTCGCGCTGACGGGGCTGGGCGCACGCCAGGCGCCCGTCCCGTTCGACGTCCTCATCACCGGCGGCCGCATCGTCGACGGCACCGGCGCGCCGTGGTTCAAGGCCGACCTCGCGATCTCCGGCGATCGCATCGCGGCCATGGGCCGGCTGGCCGGGCAGCCGGCGCGGCGGACCATCGACGCCTCGGGGCTCGTCGTCGCGCCGGGGTTCATCGACATGCTGGGGCAGTCGGAGTTCAACGTCCTGGTGGACGGCCGCGCCGCGTCGAAGATCATGCAGGGTGTCACGACCGAGATCACGGGCGAGGGCGTCTCGATCGCGCCGGTCAACGAACGGATGATCAGGGAGGGCCGGCCGAACTGGGACCACTTCAAGGTGGTGCAGGACTTCACGACGCTCGCCGGGTATTTCGAGCGGCTCGAGACGCGGAGCCGGCCGACGATCAACATCGGGACCTTCGTCGGCGCCGGCGGCGTGCGGGACTACGTCATCGGCTCGGAGAACGTGCCGTCGACGCCCGCCACGCTGGAGCGCATGAAGGCCCTCGTCGCCGAGGCGATGAAGGACGGCGCCCTGGGGCTCAGCTCGTCGCTGCAGTACGTGCCCGACCGGTTCAACACCACCGACGACCTCGTCGAGCTGGCGAAGGTGGCGGCCAGCTACGGCGGCGTCTACCTCACGCACCTGCGGTCGGAGAGCGGCGCGATCGACGAGGCGCTCGACGAGACGTTCGCCGTCGCCGAGCGCGCGAAGATCCCCACTGAGATCTGGCATCTCAAGACGGCCTACAAGGCGAATTGGGGCCGCATGCCCGCCGTCCTGAAACGCATCGAGGAGGCCCGCGCGCGCGGCCTCGACGTCACGGCGAACCAGTATCCCTACACCCGCGCATCGAACGACCTCGACTCGTGCCTGCCGACCTGGGTGCGGGAAGGCAGCACCGAACAGATGCTGGCGCGGCTCAAGGATCCGAAGCTGCGCGCGCGCATCAAGGCCGAGATGGACGACGCGCACACGCACGGGATGGGAGAACCAGTGGTACGGGGCCGGCGGCGGCGACGGCGTCATGGTGGCCTCCGTGCTGAACGCCGACCTGCGCAAGTACGAGGGCATGACGCTGACGCAAGTCGGCCTGGCGATGGGCAAGGACGCCGCGCGACGCGCTGATCGACCTCGTGATTGCCGACCAGGGACAGACGGCCTGCATCATCAGCATCATGGCGGAGGAGGACGTGCGGGCGGCGCTCGCCCACCCGCTCGTCTCCATCGACACCGACTCCGGCGCGCGGGCCGAGGACGGCCCGCTCTCGGAGTCGCGCTCGCACCCGCGCGCCTGGGGGACGTTCCCGCGGATCCTGGGCAAGTACGTCCGCGAAGAGAAGCTCCTGACGCTCGAGGAGGCGGTCCGCAAGATGACCTCGCGGCCCGCCGCGCGCGTCGGCCTCCACGACCGCGGCATCCTCCGCCCCGGCATGGCCGCCGACGTCACGATCTTCGACCCGGCCGCCATCCGCGACGTCTCGACGTTCGAAGATCCGAACCACTACTCCGTCGGTGTCCGTCACGTGTTCGTCAACGGGCGCGCGGTGGTCTCGGACGGCGCGATCACGAGCGAGCGGCCGGGCCGTCCGCTCCGCGGCCCGGGATACGCGACGCGGTGACAGCTTCCATTTCCGGCAACCCACGTCGCTCCGGAAATGGAACCTGTCACCGTTTTTGCCGC
>CAWICP010000006.1:0-112408 GCA_963834645.1 uncultured Acidobacteriota bacterium | reverse complement strand
GGCCGCCGAGGAGTACCTCGGCCAGGCCGTGACGAAGGCGGTCATCACCGTGCCGGCGTACTTCAACGACGCGCAGCGCCAGGCGACGAAGGAGGCGGGCACGATCGCCGGCCTCGAGGTCATGCGCATCGTCAACGAGCCGACGGCGGCGGCGCTGGCCTACGGCCTGGACAAGAAGAAGGAAGAGACGATTGCCGTCTACGACTTCGGCGGCGGCACCTTCGACATCTCGATCCTCGAGGTGGGCGAGGGCGTGGTCGAGGTGAAGTCCACCAACGGCGACACGCACCTCGGCGGCGACAACCTCGATCAGCGGATCATCGACTGGATCATCGCCGAGTTCAGGAAGAGCGACGGCATCGACCTGGGCAAGGATCGGATGGCGCTGCAGCGGCTGCGCGAGGCCGCGGAGAAGGCCAAGATGGAGCTCTCCACGGTGATGGAGAGCGAGATCAACCTGCCGTTCATCAGCGCCGACGCGAGCGGGCCCAAGCACCTGCAGCTGAAGCTCACGCGGGCGAAGTTCGAGCAGCTGGTCGAGGACCTGCTGCAGAAGACGGTGGGCCCGGTGAAGCAGGCGCTCTCGGACGCGGGATTGACGCCCTCGCAGGTGCACGAGGTGGTGCTCGTCGGCGGGTCGACGCGCATTCCGCGCGTCCAGCAGATTGTGCGCGACCTGTTCGGCAAGGAGCCGCACAAGGGCGTCAACCCGGACGAGGTCGTGGCCATCGGCGCGGCCGTGCAGGCGGGCGTGCTGGCCGGTGAGGTGAAAGACCTCCTGCTGCTCGACGTGACGCCGCTCTCGCTCGGCATCGAAACGCTCGGCGGCGTGCTGACGACGCTCATCCCGCGCAACACGACGATCCCGACGCGCAAGAGCGAGGTGTTCTCGACGGCGGCCGACAGCCAGACGAGCGTCGAAGTGCACGTGCTCCAGGGCGAGCGGCCGATGGCGCGCGACAACCGCACGCTGGGCCGTTTCCACCTCGACGGCATTCCGCTCGCGCCGCGCGGCGTGCCGCAGATCGAGGTGACCTTCGATATCGACGCCAACGGCATGGTCAACGTGTCGGCGAAGGACAAGGGCACGGGCAAGGAGCAGAAGATCACGATCACCGCCTCGAGCGGCCTCAGCAAGGACGAGGTCGACCGGATGATGCACGAGGCCGAGTCGCACGCGGCCGAGGACAAGCGCCGCAAAGACGAGGTGGAGACGCGCAACCAGGCCGACCAGGCCGTCTACGGCGCCGAGAAGCTGCTGCGCGACATGGGCGAGAAAGTCGGCGCGTCCGAGCGGGCGGCCATCGAGGCGGCGGTCAACGACGTCAAGAGCGCGATCGAGAAAGACGACGCCCCGGCCGTCAAGAGCGCGCTCGAGCGCCTGACGGCGGCCCAGCACAAACTCGCGGAGACGTCTCTACCAGCAGAGCGGGCAGGCCGGCGGCCCTGGCGCCGCGCCGGGGCGAGCCGGCCGGGGGCCGGGCCGGCCGGGCGCGCCGGGCTGGCGGCGCGCCGAAAGACGACGTCATCGACGCGGAAGTGGTGGACGAGGGAGAAGAAGTAGCGTCGAGCTGCCATGGACCTTTACGAACTGATCGGGGTGTCGCGCGGCGCCGGGCTTGACGAGATCAAGCGGGCGTACCGGCGCCTGGCCCGGCGGTACCACCCGGACATCAACCCGGGCGACCGCGCGGCCGCCGTGCGGTTCAGGGTCGTCGCCGACGCCTACGAGATTCTCGCCGACCCCGAGCGGCGGCGCCAGTACGACACATTCGGCCTGACGGCGGACGTGTTCGACGGGGCCGAGACGTTTGGTTTCGAGGGGTTCGACTTCTCCGTGGAGTCGACCAGCGGGCCGTCGGCGCCGACGTTCGGCGATTTGTTCGCCGACGTGATTCACGACTCGGTGGGCCGCGCGTCGGAGGCGGGCTCGGACGGCGCCGACCTCCACGCCTCGATCCCGCTCAGTTTCGAGGACGCGGTGCGCGGGACCGAGACGGCCCTCGTGCTCGTCCGCCGCGAGCCGTGCGGCGCGTGCGGCGGCGCGGGCGTGGTGCCGGTCGCCGAGAGCACGTGCCCGGCCTGCGGGGGCGCGGGGACGATCCGGTCGCAGCGCGGCCACATGGTCTTCGCGAAGACCTGCGAGCGCTGCGCGGGCACCGGCCGGCAGCGACATGCGGGATGCCAGGCGTGCGCCGGCGCGGGCGCGGCGCCGTGCAGCCGGACCGTGCCGCTCGTCATTCCCGCGGGCATCGCCGACGGCGATCGCCTGCGCGTGGCGGGTCTCGGCCACGCGGGTGCGCGCGGCGGCCGCCCGGGAGACCTGTACGTGACGGTGCACGTGGGCACGCACCCGCTGTTCCGGCGGGAGGGCGACGACCTGCACGTGACCGTCCCCATCGGGATTCACGAGGCCGGGCTCGGCGCCCGGTTCGAGATCCCGACCTTCGACGGACCGGTCCGTCTGCGCGTCCCGCCGGGAACGCAGACCGGACAGCGCGTCCGGCTGCGTGAGCGCGGCGTGGCGTCGCGCCGCGGAGGCCAGCGGGGCGACCTGGTGGTGGAGTTCCGGATCGTGCTGCCGGCGGTGCTCGACGAGCGATCGAAGGCGCTGCTGCGGGAGTTCGGCGCGATCAACGTGGAGGATGTGCGCGCGCACGCCTGGCGCGATGCGCCGCGCGCGTGAGGCTCAGGCGGAAGGACGGACCGGCATGGCGACCAGGAAGACCACCGGCGGCGCCTCGGGCAAGGCGTACTACATGATCAGCGCCGTGGCGCAGAAGTACAACATCCATCCGCAGACGCTCCGCCTCTACGAGCGGGAAGGCCTGCTGAAACCGTCGCGGACCGACGGGAACACGCGGCTGTATTCCGACGAGGACCTCCAGCGTCTCGAGACCATCCTGTCGCTCACCCGCGACCTCGGCGTCAACCTCGCCGGCGTCGAGATCATCCTGAACATGCGGCAGAAGATGGAAGACATGCAGCACGAGGTCAACGAGTTCATGGCCTACGTGAAGGGGGAACTCGCCCGCGGCCTCGGCGACTGGGAGCAGCGCCTGAACACGGCGCTGGTCCGCACGACTCCCGCCGACATCGCGCGCCCGGCCCCGCGGCCCGAGCCGGTCTCCGGACCCGCCGGCCCGCGCGGCGGCGACGGCGGCTAGCCCGGGACGGCCCCTGACGATTCCGGCGCGTCGGCGGGCAGGGCCGGGAGTATCATCCCCCCGTGGCACGGCGGCCAGTGGACCCGTCGGTCGATGCCGAGACGCTGCGCGCGTATCTCGGCGAGATCGGGAAGATCCCGGCGCTCACCGTCGAGCAGGAGCGCGAGCTCGGCGCGCGGATCCGCCAGGGAGACGACGACGCGTTGCGCCAGATGGTCGAGGCCAACCTGCGCTTCGTCGTCAGCTACGCCAAGCGCTACCGCGGCCTCGGCGTGGCCTTTCTGGACCTCATCCACGAAGGCAACCTGGGGCTGATGGAAGCGGCGCGCCGCTTCGACCCGACCCGCAACGTGAAGTTCATCAGCTACGCCGTCTGGTGGATCCGCCAGGCCCTGCTGCACGTCCTCTCGGACCAGAGCCGCATCATCTCGGTGCCCGCGAAACTGTCGGGCCCGGCTTCGAAGCTCGGGCGGCACCTCGCGGCGCTCTCGACGCACCTTCACCGCAACCCGACGACGCGGGAACTGGCCGACGACCTCGAGATCTCCGAGGCCGACGCGTCGGCGCTCATGCAGATCCGCGGCGAGGACGTCTCGCTGAGCGACCGCGTCGGCGGCACGGGGAGCGAGGACCGCCGCGAGGTGGAGGACGTCCTGGAGCAGGTGATGGTGCCTGCGGTCGACGAAGCGCTGGTGCACGAGGCCGTGGTGGACCAGCTGCGGAAGGCCGTGGCCGAACTGGGCGCGAAGGAACGCGAGGTGATGCGCCTGCGCTTCGGGCTGGACGGCGCCGAGCCGAAGACGCTGCGGGAGGTCGGCAGCCGCCTGAAGCTGTCGCGGGAGCGCGTGCGCCAGATCGAGTCGCGCGCCAAGGAGCGGTTGCGGCAGTCGACACGCCTGCGCGGCGTGAAGAGCTCGCTGAATTGATGGTATGGTGATAGGGCGATGACCTGTCCAGCGTGCGAGGATACCGGCTGGAAAGCCCGCGAGCGCGACGGTGTGCGGCGCGTCGAGCGCTGCGACTGCTGGCGCGAGCAGGTGACGGCGCGCCTGTTCGCCGACGCGCGCATTCCCCGGCGGTACCAGCACTGCGACTTCGCCAACTTCCGCGACTACGGCGAGTCGCTCAAGCGCGCCAGGACGCGGGCGGCCAAGCTCGCCGACGCGTTCCCGGCGGTCGACCGGGGGCTGTTCCTGGAAGGGCCGCCCGGCGTGGGGAAGACCCATCTGGCCGTGGCCGTGCTGCGCCATGTCGTCGCGGCGACCAGCGCCCGCGCCCTGTTCTACGACACGCGCGACCTGCTCCGCGTCATCCGGAGCACGTACGACCCCGTTGTCCGGACCACCGAGATCGAGGTGCTGCGTCCTGTCATGACCGCCGACCTCCTGGTCCTCGACGATCTCGGCGCCGAGAAGACGACCGAGTGGGTGGAGGAGACGCTGAACCTCATCGTCAACACGCGGTACAACGAGCGGCGCGTGACGGTCTTCACGTCGAACTATCCCGACATCCCGGACGAGACCGACACCAACTCGCTGCTGTGCCGGATCGGCTTCCGGATGCGGTCCCGCCTCCACGAGATGTGCGACTTTCTCGAGCTGCGGGGCGCGGACTACCGCTTCGCGCCGCCGAACGCCACCGACAAGGAACTGCTCGCGCTGGCCGAGATGGCGAAGGAGAAGGGCAGCCGCGGCGTCGGCGCCGTGCGTCCGGCCCCGGCCCGCGCCCATCTTCGCGAGCCTCAGGCCGACCTGAAGTGGCCCGGCGGACGCGCCGGCACGTAAGGTCCCGCCCCGTGCCGCCCCTCGGGCTCTACATCCACGTGCCGTTCTGCTCGGCCATCTGCCACTACTGCAATTTCAACCGGGGCCTCTTCGACGAGGCGCTCAAGCGGCAATACGTGGAGGCGGTCATCGCGGAGATCCGCGGCGCGCCTGCCCGCTTCCGCTGGCCGCCGGGCGCGGCGCGCGCCGACACCGTCTTCTTCGGCGGCGGCACGCCGTCGCTGCTCGAGAGCGACGAGGTGGCCGCCATCCTGGAGGCCTGCCGCGACGCGTTCGACGTGGAGCCCGATGCCGAGGTGACGCTCGAGGCGAACCCCGAGTCGGCGGCGGGCCCCGTGCTCGAGCGCATCCGGCGCGCCGGCGTCAACCGGCTGAGCCTCGGCGCGCAGTCGTTCCGGCAGGCGGACCTCGTGCGGCTGGGGCGCATCCACGACGTCTCGCAGGCCCGCCGCGCCGTGGCATGCGCGCGGGACGCCGGATTCGACAACCTCAGCCTCGACCTGATGATGTGGCTGCCGGAGCAGACCCTCGCCGAGTGGCTCGAGTCCGTCGACGCGGCCGTCGGCCTGGAGCCGGAGCACCTCTCGCTCTACATGCTCGAGCTCTACCCGGGGGCGCCGCTGCGCGAGGCGATGGCCCGCGCGAACTGGTCGCAGGCGCCCGACGATGACGCCGCGGACATGTACGAGGCGGCGATGGCCAGGCTGGAGGAGGCGGGGTACCGCCAGTACGAGATTTCGAACGTGTCGCGGCCCGGGCGCGAGTCGCGCCACAACCTGAAGTACTGGATCGACGGCGAGTGGCTCGGGTTCGGGCCGGGCGCGCATTCCACGCTGGCGGGCGTCCGGTGGAAGAACGTCGCCGCCACCGGCGAGTACGTGGCGCGCGTCGCCGCAGGCCTGCCGCTCGAGACCGAGCGGCGCGACCTGACGGCGGACGAGCGGTGGCAGGAAGCGGTCATCACCGGACTGCGGCTGCACGCCGGCATCTCGGTTTCGGAGCTGGCCTCCACGTACGGCGTGGACCTCGACGCCCGGTTCGGCCCCGAGCTGGAGCGGTTCCGGGAGGCGGGCGCCATCGAGCGCGACGGGGACCGTCTTCGCCTGACGCGGCGCGGCATGCTGCTGGCCAACGAAGTGCTTCGTGTTTTCATCTAGGCGGCAGGTACGCTAGAGTACGCTCACTCACACGTTTCCGTTCTGCACATCGGCAAGGAGGAATCAGCATGCTCTCGACGTGGACTTCAGCGACCGCCGTCCTCCGGCGCATTGGCGTCGCCTCTCTGCTCACCGCGTTCGTCGTGTTGGCGTCGGCCGGTCTGGCACAGGCCCAGCAGGCCCCGGCGGCCGCGCCCGCGCCGGCCGCGCCCGCGCCGCAGGCCCGTGTGTTCACGGGGGACATGGGACTGATGTTCAACGTGATCAAGCCGGACAAGACCGCCGACTTCGAAATGGTCATGGGCAAGCTGAAGGAAGCGTTCGCGAAGAGCGACGATCCGGTCCACAAGCAGATGGCCCAGGGATGGCGCGTCATCAAGAACCCCGAGCCGATCGCGGGCGGCAACTACCTCTACGTGTTCCTGATCGACCCGGTGGTGAAGGATGCCGACTACACCGTGTCGCGCGTCCTGGCCAAGGCGTTCCCGGCCGAGGTGCAGGAGCTCTTCAAGACGTACAGCGCGTGCTTCGCCGGCGGCGTGACGCTGCAGAACTACGTCAAGGTCGCGGACATGAAGTAGGCAGGCGCCGAGCCGCGCCGCCCGGACGGGGCGTTCCCTCGCGGGATCGCCCCGTTCGTGTCTCCGGGTGAAGCGGGCGTCGGCTCGCCGCGGAGGACGATTGAGCAAGGGCCGTTTCTACGCGGCGCACGCCGCGGCGTTTCGCGCCGACCTCGCCTCGGCCGTGCCGACAGAGGTCGTGCGCGACTGGCATCGCCGCGAGCCCCGCCGCCACCTCGCGGTGGCCGTCCGGCAGTTTGCCCTGCTCGGGCTCGCCACCTGGGCGCTGGTCCGGTTCGATCACCCGGCCGTCTGGGTCCCGCTCGCCGTCGTGCAGGGCTTCACCGTGTTCAACTTCACGGTGCTGCTCCACGAGGTGGTGCACCACGCCGTGTTCGCGCGCCGGCGCCCGTCGCTGGAGCGGCTGCTCGGCTTCGCCTACGCGATTCCGAGCGGGATTTCCGCTTCGCAGTTCACGCGCTGGCACCTCGATCATCACGCCGAACTCGGATCGGCGGCCGACGACCCCAAGCGGCGGCACCTCTCGCCGAAGATCAACGCGCGGTGGCTGAAACTGCTGTACTGCACGCCGGCGTTGTTCCCGATCTACTTCCGGGCGGCGCGGCGCGAGACGGCGACCTACGGAGAGGCGCTCCGGCGCACGATCGCGCGGGAGCGCCTGGTGTCGATCGCGTGCCACCTGCTGGCGCTCGCCTCGCTCGCGTGGCTGTTCGGGTGGGGCGCCGCCGCGCGCGCCTACGTCGTCCCGGTGTTCCTGGTCTTCCCGGTGGCGTTCACGCTGAACCGCCTCGGCCAGCACTACAGCATCGACCCGACCGACCCGGCTGGCTGGAGCACGCTGATGCGGGGGCACTGGTTCTGGGACGCGGCCTTCCTGAACTCCAATTACCACCTGGAGCACCATTACTTCCCGGGCGTGCCCTTCTACCGGCTGCCCGAGGTGCAGAAGGCGCTCACCCCGTACTACGACCGCAAGGGCCTGCCCTGGCGGACCTATGGACAGCTGGTTCGCGGCTGGTTCATCGAGAACCGCGCGCCGCACACGGACTGGAGAAGTAGCCAGTAGGCAGTAGTCAGTAGCCAGTAGGAAGCCAGAAGCAAGAAGCAAGAAGCCGCACGCGTAGCCAGCAGACGCTCCATCCGTGCAGCTTGCTCCTTGCTGGATTCTGACACTCGTCTACTGGCCCTTCTGGCTTCTCGACTTCCGAATCCCGAGTCCCGAGTCCCGAGCCCCGGTCCGTGTGCTACATTTCTTCTCCGATGGACTTCCGTCCCACCGAGCAGCAGCAGGTGCTGCGCCGTGCCGTCCGCGAGTTCGCCGAGGCCGAAATCCGTCCCTTCGTGCGCGAGTGGGATGCGATCCAGGCGTTTCCGCGCGCGCTGGTCGGGAAGATGGCGGCGCTCGGCCTGATGGGCATCCAGTTTCCCGAGGAGTACGGCGGGGCCGCGATGTCCGCCATCGACTACTGCATCTGCGTCGAGGAACTGGCGCGGGTCGACCCGTCGGTGTCGCTGTCGGTCGCGGCGCACAACGGGCTGTGCGCCGCGCACATTGCGATGTTCGGCACCGAGGCCCAGAAGCGGCGGTACCTGGTCCCGCTCGCCACCGGCGCGTGGATCGGCGCCTGGGGGCTCACCGAGCCGACCGCGGGGTCCGACGCCGCGGCGATCCGGGTGTCGGCGGCCCGCGACGGCGACGGATGGGTCATCAACGGCACCAAGACGTTCATCACCCACGGCAGCATCGGCGACGTGATGGTGGTGATGGCGGTCACCGACAAGGCCCGCGCCCACCGCGGCATCTCGGCGTTCATCGTCGAGCGCGGCAACCCGGGGATGACGCCGGGCCGGAAGGAAGACAAGCTCGGCATGCGCGCGAGCGACACGAGCGAGGTGGTCTTCCGCGGCTGCCGCGTGCCGGCTGACGCGCTGCTCGGCGCCGAGCACGAGGGGTTCATCAACACCCTCCAGGTGCTCGACGCGGGCCGCATCGGCATCGCGGCGCTCGCGGTCGGCCTGGCGCAGGGCGCGTACGAGACCGCGCGCCGCTACGCCCTCGAGCGCACGCAGTTCGGCCGGACCATCGCGTCGTTCCAGGCGACGCAGTGGAAACTGGCCGACCTGGCCACGCGCATCGAGGCGGCGCGCCTGCTGACCTATCGCGCGGCCTTCCTGAAGGACCTCGGCGTCCGCACCTCGCGGGAATCGGCGGAGGCCAAGCTCTTCTCGAGCGAGGTGGCCGTGCGCGCGTCGGAGGAGTGCGTGCAGATTCACGGCGGATACGGCTTCGTGAAGGACTATCCGGCCGAGAAGTTCTTCCGCGACGTCAAGCTGACGACGATCGGCGAGGGCACGAGCGAGATCCAGCGGCTCGTCATCGCGCGCCAGCTGCTGGCGGCGTCGGCGTAGCGGGCCATGGCGGGCCCGTCCATCACGCCGGCCGCCTCCTCGCTCGGCGCGCGTGTCCGCGCCGGCGACGCGCGGGCCATCGCGCGCGCCATCTCGCTCATCGAGGACGGCGCGCCCGGGGCGGCGGCGCTGGTCGGCGAGCTGTTTCCCGCCACGGGCCGCGCGTACCTCGTGGGGGTCACCGGGCCCCCGGGCGCCGGCAAGAGCACGCTGGTGGACCGGCTCTCGCTCGAACTGCGCCGGCGCGGAGAGACGGTGGGCATCATCGCCGTCGATCCGACCAGCCCGTACAGCGGCGGCGCCATCCTCGGCGACCGCGTCCGCATGCAGGCCCAGGCCGGCGACGACGGGGTGTTCATCCGGAGCATGGCGACGCGCGGTCATCTTGGCGGGCTGTCGCGGGCGACGCACGAGGCGGCCTGCGTGCTCGACGCGGCGGGCAAGGACTGGGTCGTCATCGAGACGGTCGGCGTGGGCCAGGACGAGATCGACATCGTCCGCACGGCCGACATCGCGATTGTCGTCCTCGTGCCGGGCACCGGCGACGAGGTGCAGGCGCTCAAGGCCGGCATCATGGAGATCGCCGACGTCTTCGTCGTGAACAAGGCGGACCGGGAGGGCGCCGACCGGCTGGCCGCCTCGATTGAAGGCATGCTCGCGCTCGGCGAGGTGGAGCCCGGCGCCTGGCGGCCGCCCATCGTGCGGACGCAGGCCACCGCGGGCACCGGGGTGCCGGACCTGCTCGCGGCCATCGAGGCGTTTCGCGCGCACACCGCGTCCGCTCAGCACGAGCGGCGGCGGCTGCGCCAGGAGTTCCGGCTGCGCGAACTGCTCGCGGACCGGTTCATGGAGCACGTCGACCGCCACGTCCTGGCCGCGGGCGAACTCGACGGCATGCTGGAGCGGATCGCGGATCGCCGCCTCGACCCCTATGCGGCCGCGGACGGGATCCTGGAGCGGGCCCTCGGAAGGAAAGGGACATCGTGAAGGCGACACTGGATCACATCGGCATCGCCGTGGGCGACCTCTCGGAGGCGCTGGCGTTCTACCGCGACGCGCTCGGGCTGGACGTCGCGCCGCCCGAGGAGGTGCCCTCGCAGCGCGTCCGGGCGCACTTCGTACCCGTCGGCGAGGCGGCCATCGAGCTGCTCGAGCCGACCTCGCCGGACTCGCCCATCGCGAAATTCATCGCCAAGCGCGGCCCCGGGGTGCACCACGTCACCCTGCGCGTCGACGACATCCGCGAGACGCTCGGCCGCCTCAAGGCGCGCGGCGTCCGCCTCATCGACGAGGCCCCGCGCGAGGGGGCCGAGGGCGCGCTGATCGCGTTCATCCATCCCGCCAGCACCCACGGCGTGCTGGTCGAACTGAAGCAACGCCTGAAGGACTGACCCATGGAGTGTGAGATCGGCATCATCGGCGGTTCGGGCCTCTACGACATGGAGGGCCTCGCCGACCGGCGCGAGGTGACGCTGGACACGCCCTTCGGCGCGCCGTCCGGCCCGTACGTGACGGCCACCCTGCGGGGGCGCCGCGTGGCGTTCCTCGCGAGGCACGGCGCGGGCCACCGCATCCTGCCGGGGGAGCTGAACTTCCGGGCCAACATCTTCGGGTTCAAGCGGCTCGGCGTCGAGCGCATCCTCTCGGCGAGCGCCGTCGGCAGCCTCCGCGAAGACTACAAGCCGCTCGACATCGTCGTGCCCGATCAGTTCTTCGATCGCACGAAGGGGCGCGTCAGCACGTTCTTCGGCGGGGGCATCGCGGCCCACGTCGGGTTCGCGCACCCGGTGTGCGGCGAGCTCGCCGCGCTGGCGGTGGCGTCGGCGAAGGCGGTCGGCGCCACGGTCCACGGCTCGGGCACCTACGTGTGCATGGAGGGGCCGGCGTTTTCGACGCTGGCCGAGTCGACGGCCTACCGGGCGTGGGGCTTCGACATCATCGGGATGACGAACCTCCAGGAGGCCAAGCTCGCGCGCGAGGCGGAGATCTGCTACACGACGATCGCGCTGGTCACCGACTACGACTGCTGGCACCCGGAGCACGACTCGGTCACCGTCGAGATGATCATCGCGAACCTGGTCGAGAACGCGTCGACCGCGCAGCGGATCATCGCCGAGGCCGTCGGCCGGATGCCGGCCGCGCGCGGATGCCGGTGCGGCCGCGCGCTGGAGCATGCCATCATCACGCGGCCCGAGCACGTGCCGGACGCCGTCAAACAGGCCCTCGCGCCGATCATCGGCAAGTATTTCCCCACATCATGAGAATCATCGTCACCGGATCAATCGCCTACGACTACCTGATGTCGTTTCCGGGCAGCTTCACCGAGCACCTGCTGCCCGATCACCTGCAGCGGGTGAGCCTGAGCTTCCTCGTCGACTCGATGGACAAGCGGCGGGGCGGCTGCGCGCCGAACATCGCCTACACGCTGGCGCTGCTCGGCGAGCGGCCCGTCCTGATGGGCACGGCGGGGCAGGACTTCGACGACTACCGGCGCTGGCTCGACGAGGCCGGCATCGACACGTCGCTGGTGACGCAGGTCGACGACAAGTTCACCGCGTCGTTCTTCTGCAGCACCGACAAGTCCGGGAACCAGATCGCGTCCTTCTACACCGGCGCGATGGCCAACGCCGGCGACCTGTCGTTCCGCGACGCGGGCGGCTGCGACCTGGCGATCATCTCGCCCAACGACCCGGCGGCCATGGTGCGGTACGCCCGCGAGTGCCGGGAGCTGGGCATTCCCTACATCTACGACCCGAGCCAGCAGGTGGCGCGCATGGGCGGCGACGAATTGAAGGACGGCGTCATTGGCGCCAGGATCATCATCTGCAACGACTACGAGTACGAGATCCTCCGCGAGAAGACCGGGCTCGACGCCGCCGCCATGCTGCAGCACGCCGAGGCGGTGATTGTCACGAAGGGCGAGAAAGGGTCGAGCATCCTGCTGCGCGACCGCACGATCGACACGCCGGCCGTGCCGCCGGTCGAGGCGGTCGATCCGACCGGCGTCGGCGACGCGTTCCGGGGCGGCCTGATGAAGGGCCTCGCCGCCGGCGCGCCGTGGGAGACGTGCGCGCGGCTGGGCAGCGTGGCGGCGACGTACGCCCTCGAGCACCTGGGCGGGTCGAGCCACCGCTACTCGTGGCCCGAGTTCAAGGCGCGCTACGAGTCGCAGTTCGGCGCGCTGGCCGTCTAGCCGCCCCTGCGAGGCCGGGACCGAACCATGCGCGCCGCGCTTGCCGTCCTTGTCGCCGCCGCCGCGACGGGTTGGGCGTGCTGGCTCGCGGCGGCCCCGGCCGTCGCGGCGGGATCGCCGCCGCGGTCCGCCGTCCTGGGCGTCGGCGCTGACCTATCGCGCCGGGGCCGTCATCTGCCACCAGCAGGATGCCCGCTCCCTCCACGTCGGCGGCGTGCGGATGCCGGTGTGCGCGCGCTGCTTCGGCCTCTACGCCGGGGGAGCCGCGGGCGCGCTGCTCGCGGCGGGGTGGATCCTCGCCGCGCGCCGGCCGCTCCGCCTGCCGCTGGCGCGATGGCGGTGGGCGGTGGTGCTGTGCGGGCTTCCGACGCTCGCCGCCTGGGCCGGCGAGCACGTGGCGGGCCTGGCGGTGTCCGGGGCGGCGAGGGCGCTGCTGGCCATCCCGCATCGGAGCGGCCGTGGCCGCGATCGTGACGCTCTGGGTCGGCGGGGCGGCCTTCGACGACACGCCCGCCGCGAGTGCGCTACACTCTTAGGATGGCTGCACGACCGTCGCCCAAGCGTCCCGCCCGCCCCGCCGCGGCGCCGGCCGCACCGCACACGTCCAGGCCCCTCGCGCTGGTCTACCTCCTCGGCTGGCTCGTGCCCGGCGGCGGCCACCTCTGGCTGGGCCGGACCGCCAAGGGCGCGGTCTTCCTCGTGGTGCTGCCGCTCATGTTCGTCGATCGGCCTGGCCCTCGAGGGCCGCCTCTTCGCGTTCACGCCCGGCGAGCCGCTCGTGGCCCTGGCGGCCATCGCCAACATCGGGTCGGGCCTGCCGTACTTCATCGCCCAGGCGCTGGGCGCCGGCGCCGGGCGCGCGGTCGCCGTCACCTACGAGTACGGCAACGCGTTCCTCATCACCGCCGGCCTGCTCAACGCGCTGGTCATCATCGACGCCCACGACATCGCGCTGGGGCGCAGGTAGGCGCCATGAACACCGCGAGTCACGTGCTCCTCATGGCGCTCTTCGCCGGCTGCGTGGCGGTGGTGGGCGGCGTGCTCCTGAAAGACGCGCCCCGCCAGCAGGCCCGCTCGGCGGCCGAGATTTTCGGCAGCCTCGTCGGGGCGGCCCTCGTCCTGGGCTGGATTCTCTACTTCTTCCCGCTCTGAAGACGACGGTGACACGTTCCTTTTCCGGCGAGCGGCCGGCGGAAAAGGAACGTGTCACCGTGTCCGTCTGGCGCTGGGCCGTGGTGGCCGCCTACATGGCCGCGATCTTCGCGGCCTCGTCCGGGCCGGGTGCGCCGCTGCCGCCGGGGAGGAACCTCGACAAGGTGCTGCACGCCGGCGCGTTCGGGGTGCTGGCCGTCATCGCGGCCTGGGCGCTGACCCGGGGCCGGCTGCGGGCGGCGACGGGCCGGGCGCTGCTCGTCGCGTGGCTCATCGCCACCGTCTACGGGGCGCTGGACGAGACGCACCAGTACTTCGTGCCGGGCCGGCAGGCCGATCCGGCCGACCTCGCCGCCGACGCGCTGGGAGCCCTCGCGGCCGCGGGCGTCATTTATGCGTGGGGTATAATCGCGCGCGGGAGCGAGTGACGCCATGCCGTACGAACACCTCCTCGTGGAGACCGACGGGGCCGTCGCCACCGTGACGATCAACCGTCCGAAGGTGCTCAACGCGCTCGACGCCGCCACGCTCGCCGAACTGGGCCAGGCGATGCGCGCGTTGCAGGCCGACGAGACGGTGCGCGTCGTCGTCCTGACCGGCGCCGGGGAGAAGGCGTTCGTGGCCGGCGCGGACATCAGGGAGCTCGCCACGCTGACGCCGGACGCGGGCAAGGCCCGCGCCGAGCTGGGACAGGGCGTGTTCGACCTCGTCGAGCGGCTCGGGAAGCCGGTCATCGCCGCGGTCAACGGATTCGCCCTGGGCGGCGGGTGCGAGCTCGCCATGGCGTGCACCGTCAGGCTGGCGGCCGACACCGCGAAGTTCGGCCAGCCCGAGGTGAAGCTCGGTCTCACGCCGGGGTTCGGCGGCACCCAGCGGCTGCCGAGACTGGTGGGGAAGGGCCGCGCCATGGAACTGGTCCTCGGCGGCGGCATGATTGACGCGGCCGAGGCGTTCCGGATCGGGCTGGTCAACCGTGTCGTGCCCGCGGCGGCGCTCCGGGACGAGGCGCGGGCGCTGGCGCAGGCATGGGCGGCGAACGCCCCGATGGCGATGCGCTACTCGATGGAGGCGATCTCGCACGGCCTCGAGACGTCGTTCGCCGAGGGCTGTTTCGTCGAGGCGTCGCTGTTCGGCCTCGCCTTCGCCACCGAGGACATGCGCGAAGGGACCCGCGCCTTCCTCGACAAGCGCACGCCCGAGTTCAGGGGCCGCTAGGATCATGCATCTCCAGGGCACCATCGACGCGAGCGGGCTCCGGATCGCGATCGTCGTGTCGCGGTTCAACGATTTCGTCACCGATCGCCTGCTGTCCGGCGCGAAGGACGCGCTCGTGGCGGCCGGCGCGGCGCCCGACGCCATCGACACCGTCAGCGTGCCGGGCGCGTACGAGGTCCCGCAGGCCGCCAGGGCGGCGGCGTCGACCGGCGCCTACGACGCCGTCGTCTGCCTCGGGTGCCTCATCCGGGGGGAGACGCCGCACTTCGAGTACATCTCCGAGGCCGTCGCGCACGGGATCATGTCCGCGTCGGCGGCGACCGGCGTACCGATGTCCTTCGGCGTCCTGACGACGAACTCGGCGGAACAGGCCCTGGAGCGAGCCGTGCCGGGCAGCGCCAACAAGGGGTGGGAGGCCGCGATGGCGGCCGTGGAAATGGCCACGCTGCGCCGCGCGCTCGGTGCCGGGCCGGTCGCGTGACGCCATGAAGGACGGACCCCGCCACCAGGCGCGGCAGGCGGCGCTCCAGATGCTGTACCAGTGGGAGGTCGGGCGCGTCTCCCCGGAGGAGGCCGTCGCCCGCCACTGGGAGATCGAGCAGGAGGGCGCGGAGCTCTCCGGCGCCAGCCGGCGGTTCGCCGAGGACCTCGCGGAAGGCACCATCGCGAGCCTCCAGGCCATTGACGCGCGCATCGAGGCGCAGGCGCAGCACTGGCGCCTCGAGCGCATGGCGGTCATCGACCGGCTGATCCTGCGCATGGCGGTGTGGGAGTTCCTGTTCCGCCCCGAGACGCCGCGGACGGTGGTCATCGACGAAGCGATCGAACTGGCGCGCACCTTCAGCGAGCAGGACGCGGTGCGGTTCGTCAACGGCGTGCTCGACGGCATCCACCACGCGATGGCGGCAGGCGGAACGACGGACGCATGAGCGAAGACAACGAACTCTATCAGCAGCGCGTCGCGAACCTCGCCGAGCTCCAGCGGATCGGCGTCGAGACGTACCCCCGCGGCTTCGTCCGCACCGACACCATCAGCGCGCTCGTGGCGGCGCACGGCGAGCGGCCGGCGCCCGAGCTGGAGGCGCTCCGTCCGGAGACGACGACCGCCGGGCGGATCCTCGCGGTCCGCACCTTCGGCAAGGCCAACTTCCTGGTGCTCTCCGACGGGGTCAACCGCATCCAGGCCTACATCCGCCAGGACAGCGTGCCGGAGCGCGACTTCGCCGTCTTCGCGCTGCTCGACTTCGGCGACTTCGTCGGCGTGCAGGGGCGGGTCTTCCGGACGAGGACGAACGAGCTGACCATCTGGGCGTCGGGCCTGACGTTCCTCGCGAAGTGCCTTCGCCCGCTGCCGGAGAAATGGCACGGCCTGCAGGATGTCGAGATCCGGTACCGCCAGCGGTATCTCGACCTCATCGTGAACCCGGACTCGCGGCGGGTGTTCGAGGTGCGCGCCCGGGTGGTGGCCGCGATCCGGCGGTTCCTCGACGCGAGGGGGTTCCTCGAGGTCGAGACGCCGATGATGCAGCCGCTGGCCGGCGGGGCGCTGGCGCGGCCGTTCGTCACGCACCACAACACGCTCGACATGAAGCTCTACCTGCGCATCGCGCCGGAGCTGTACCTGAAGCGGCTCACCGTCGGCGGCGTGGAGCGCGTGTTCGAGATCAACCGCAACTTCCGCAACGAGGGGATCTCGACGCAGCACAACCCCGAGTTCACGATGCTCGAGTTCTACCAGGCGTACGCGGACTACCGCGACCTGATGGACCTGACCGAGGAGATGCTGGCGGTTGTCGCCCGCGAGGCCACCGGCTCGGACGCGAGCACCTTCGGCGGCGAGACGATCAGCTTCGCGGCGCCCTACCGGAGGGTGTCGCTGCGCGAGGCGGCGCGCGAGGCGGCGTCCCGGCGGCTGGGCACCGAGGTGGCGCCCGACGAACTGCGGGAGGCCGGGAAGGCCGCGGCGCTGGCCGCGCGCCTCGGCGTGACGTACCCCGACGGCGCGGGCCCCGGCAAGATCGCCACCGCCATCTTCGAGGCCCTGTGCGAGGCGTCCCTCGTGCAGCCGACCTTCGTGTACGACTTCCCGACCGAGGTGTCCCCGCTGTCGAAGCAGCGGCCCGACGACCCGGACACGGTGGAGCGCTTCGAGCTCTACATCGGCCGGTTCGAGGTGGCGAACGCCTTCAGCGAGCTGAACGATCCGGCCGAGCAGCGGCGGCGGTTCGAGGCGCAGCTCGCCGACCGTCAGCGCGGCGACGTCGAGGCCCACGCCATGGACGAGGACTACATCCGGGCCCTCGAGTACGGCATGCCGCCCGCCGGTGGCGAAGGCGTCGGCGTCGACCGCCTCGTCATGCTGCTCACCGGCAGCCCGTCGATCCGCGACGTCATCCTGTTTCCGCTGATGCGGCCGCAGACGGAGTGACGTGACCCAGCCGTTCGAAGTCCACATCGCGCTCCGCTACCTGTTCGCCAGGCGCAAGCAGGCGTTCATCTCGGTCATCTCGCTGGTCTCGACCCTCGGCGTCATCGTCGGCGTGATGGCGCTGGTGCTGGCCCTGGCGCTGATGACGGGGATGCAGCGCGAGCTGCGGAACCGGATCCTCGGCGCCACGGCGCACCTGTTCGTCTGGAAGCACGGCGGCATCAGCGACTACCAGGCCGAGGCGGCGAAGCTGCGCACGGTGCCCGGCGTGACCGGCGCCGCGCCGGCGATCATCGGCAAGGCCCTCATCAGCTCGGGGCGCGGCGAGGCGTTCATCACGCTGAAGGGCATCGACCCGGCGCTCGAGCGCAGCGTGACCGACATCGCCGGCGCCATGAAGAGCGGGACGCTGGACGCGCTGGCCGACGATCCGGGCGACGGGCTGCCGGGCATCGTCATCGGCGCCGACCTCGCGCAGACGCTCGGCGTCGTCGAGGGCGACGAGGTCACGGTGCTCACGCCCCAGGGCAACCTGACGCCCATGGGCGTCTACCCCCGGTCGCGGCGCGCGCGGGTGGTCGGGCGGTTCTCGCTCGGGCTCTACGAGTTCGACTCCGCCTACGGGCTGGTCTCGCTCCCGCTCGCGCGCCGGATGCTCGACCGCACGGAGGTCGACGTCATCGAGCTGCGCATCGACGACATCTACCGCGCGGCGAGAGGTCTCCGCCGCGATCCCGGCGGCGCTGGGCACGGCGTACTTCAGCCAGACCTGGGCCGAGCTGAACCGCGCGCTCTTCCAGGCCCTCTGGCTCGAGAAGATGGCGATCTCGATCACGATCGGCCTCATCGTGATGGTGGCGGCCCTGAACATCGTGGCCTCGCTGGTGCTGCTCGTGATGGAGAAGAGCCCGGACATCGCCATCCTGAAGACGATGGGCGCGTCCGTCGCGCAGCATCATGGCCGTGTTCATGCTGCAGGGCCTGGTCATCGGCGCCGTCGGCACGCTTCATCGGCGCGTCGATGGGCTACGCCGTGGCGACGGTCCTCGATCGCTACCAGCTCATCCGGGTCCCGATGGACGTCTACCAGATCGCGTACGTGCCGTTCGTCATCGAGGGGCCCGACCTGGCGGTGGTCGTCGCGATGGCCCTCGTCATCTGCTTCGTGGCGACGATCTACCCGTCGCGGCAGGCGGCGCGCCTCGACCCGGTCGACGCGCTGCGGTTCGGCTGAGGACGGCATGGCGTTGCTGACCGTCTCGGATCTCCACAAGAGCTACACCGTGGCCGGGTCGCGGCTGCCCGTGCTGCGCGGGCTCTCGCTCGCCGTCGAGGCGGGCGAGATGGTGGCCGTCATCGGGGCGTCCGGCGTGGGCAAGAGCACGCTGCTGCACCTGCTCGGCGGCCTCGACCACGCCGACGCCGGCGCGATCCGCATCGGCGACGCGGCGCTGCACGAACTGCGCGACCGCGAGGTGGTGGCGTTCCGGAACCGCCACGTGGGGTTCGTCTTCCAGTTCCACCACCTGCTGCCGGAATTCGACGCCGTCGAGAACGCGGAGATGCCGCTGCGCATCGCGCGGCTGCCGCTCCCCGAGGCGCGCCGCCGCGCCACCGAACTGCTGGAGCGGGTCGGCCTGGGCGGACGGCTGGCCCACCGGCCGGCCATGATGTCGGGCGGCGAGCAGCAGCGCGTGGCCATCGCCCGCGCGCTGGTCACGCGGCCGACGCTGCTCCTGGCCGACGAGCCGACCGGCGATCTCGACGAACAGACCGCCGACGCGCTCCACCTCCTCATCCGCGAGATGCACCGGGAGCACGGCCTGACGTCGGTCATCGCCACGCACAACCCGCGGCTGGCGGGCGTGTGCGACCGCGTGCTGCGCCTGGCCGACGGCGTGCTGGCGCCCGCCTGAACCCCGCCTTTGCCGTATAATTGACGGCGAGCACCTTCGCAACTGCCTGTTGTCGACGACTGCCGCGGGTGGCCTGATGTTCGAACGCTACACGGAAAGGGCCCGCCGGGTCCTGTTCTTCGCCCGGTACGAGGCCAGTCAGCTCGGAAGCGTCTCCATCGAGACCGAGCACCTCCTGCTCGGCCTCATCCGGGAGGGGAAGGGCCTCACGAGCCGGATCTTCGCCCGCTCGGAGGTGGTCCTCGACTCGGTCCGGAAGGAGATCGAGGGGCGGACGGTGCTCCGCGAGAAGGTGTCGACCTCGGTCGACATCCCGTTCAGCCACCGAGACCAAGCGCGCGCTGCAGTACGCCGCGGAGGAGGCCGACCGCCTCCTGCACACCTACATCGGGACCGAGCACCTGCTGCTCGGCATCCTGCGCGAGGACCGCTCCCTGGCCGCTTCGATCCTGATGGAGAAGGGGCTGCGGCTCGACCACGTGCGCGAAGACGTCGTCTCGCTCCTCAACGAGAAGTCCGCGGCGGCGCCGCGGCCGAAGGACGCCCCGCTGCTCGCCGAGTTCAGCCGCGACCTGACCGAGGCGGCCGGGCGGAAGGCCCTCGACCCGCTGATCGGCCGCGAGGAGGAGGTGGAGCGCGTCCAGCAGGTGCTCTGCCGGCGGACGAAGAACAACGCCGTCCTCATCGGCGAGCCGGGCGTCGGCAAGACCGCGATCGTCGAGGGGCTGGCCCAGCGGATCGTCGACGGCGGCGTGCCGCGCTTCCTGGCCGACAAGCGCATCCTCGCCCTCGACATCTCGCTCGTCGTGGCGGGCACGAAGTACCGGGGCCAGTTCGAGGAGCGGCTCAAGGCCATCATGAAGGAGCTCGTCGAGCACCCGAACATCATCGTGTTCATCGACGAGCTGCACACGCTGGTGGGCGCCGGCTCGGCCGAGGGGTCGCTCGACGCCGCCAACATCCTGAAGCCGGCGCTGTCGCGGGGCGAAATCCGGTGCATCGGCGCCACGACGCCCGCCGAGTACCGGAAGTACATCGAGAAGGACCGGTCGCTCGAGCGGCGGTTCCAGGCCGTCAAGGTGGAGGCGCCCGACGAGGCCCGCACGATCGCCATCCTGACGGGC
Organism: uncultured Acidobacteriota bacterium; assembly: GCA_963834645.1. Classification (GTDB taxonomy): domain Bacteria; phylum Acidobacteriota; class Vicinamibacteria; order Vicinamibacterales; family JAKQTR01; genus JAKQTR01. Next base: position 92,282 of record CAWICP010000006.1, on the reverse strand, counting down.
ATCAAGGACCGGTACGAGGCGTTCCACGACGTGGCGTACACGCCGGAGGCGATCGAGGCGGCGGTCTACCAGAGCAGCCGCTACATCACCGATCGGTTCCTGCCGGACAAGGCCATCGACCTTGTCGACGAGGCCGGCGCGCGCGCCAAGCTCCAGCCACCGCGGGCCCGCGCATCGTCGTGGGCAAGGCGGAGATCGACGAGGTGGTCGCGAAGTGGACCGGGATTCCGCTGGCCTCGGTGACGCAGGACGAGAGCGAGAAGCTGCTGCGCATGGAGGCGGCGCTCCACGAGCGGGTCATCAGCCAGGACCAGGCGGTCTCCGCGCTGTCGCGGGCGATCCGCCGGTCGCGCGCGGGCCTGAAGAGCCCGAACCGGCCGGTCGGCAGCTTCGTGTTCCTCGGCCCCACGGGCGTCGGCAAGACGGAACTGGCGCGGGCGCTGGCCGGGTTCCTCTTCGGCAGCGACGCGGCGCTGGTGCGCTTCGACATGTCGGAGTACATGGAGAAGCACGCCGTCTCGAAGCTCATCGGCTCGCCGCCGGGCTACGTCGGGCACGAAGAGGGCGGCCAGCTGACCGAGCGCATCAAGCGCCACCCGTATTCGGTCGTCCTGCTCGACGAAATCGAGAAGGCCCACCCGGACCTGTTCAACATCCTGCTGCAGGTGTTCGAGGACGGGCACCTCACCGACGGGCTGGGCAACCGGGTGAGTTTCAAGCACGCGATCATCATCATGACGTCGAACATCGGGGCGCGCTTCATCCAGAAGCGCGCGGCGATGGGCTTCCAGTCGCCGGACGCGCACGAGACCGCGCGCAGCGTCACGGAGACGGTGATGGGGGAGGTCCGCCGCACGTTCAACCCCGAGCTGCTCAACCGGATCGACGAGATCATCGTGTTCGAGGCGCTCACCGACGACGACCTGCGGGCCATCCTGCGGCTGCTCGTCGAGCAGCTGAACGCCAACATGAAGGACCGGCGGATCCGGGTGGCGCTCCTGCCGGAGGCCCTCGACTGGCTGATCAACGTGACGTGCCGGGACCGCTCCTACGGGGCGCGGCCGCTCCGGCGGGCCATCCAGCGGTACATCGAGGACCCGCTCTCGGAGGAACTCATTCGCGGGCGGTTGCAGGGCGGGGACATCGAGGTGTTCCTGGAGGGGACACCCTGCGCTACCGGCCGGCCGGGACGGCCGAGCCCGGCCGCGCGCTGGCCTGAGGCGTCCAAAAGCCTGTAGACTAGATTGATCGGGGCGCGCCCCCGGCCATGGTACGGCCGGATGGCAGGCTGCGATCCGGAACGGACGGGAGCGTCGGCCGCCTCTGGGGCGGCAGGCGCCGGAAAACGGACACGATGCGGATTCGGACAAGTATCGCGCTGGGGGTGGTGGGAGCATGGCTCTCGGCCGCGCCGGCTTCGCCTGCTTCGGCGGGCCAGTCGCCTTCGCAGGCGGGGCCTGCTTCGGCGGCCCAAGGGGGGCTGCCGGAGGGGCGGCCGTCTGCCGTGATCAAGGCGCTCCGGACGCCGGGGGGCGGCACGCTGCTTTCGCAGGCGTCGCCTGCTTCGGCGAGCCAAGGGGTGCCGCAGGCGGCGCCGGCGCCCATCCTGCCGCCCGAAGGGTCGCCGCCGCTGCTCCGGACAATCCGGATCGAGTTCCCGACCCAGGGCAATGCGTCGGTGATCGATCCCCAGACCTACCTCTATTACATCCAGACCCGCCCGAGCCGGCCGAGCGACGGCGTCTGGGTGCCGTGGGACGAGGCGGCCGAGAAGTCCGTGCTCGAGGACTTCAAGCGCCTGTGGGGCACCAACTTCCTCGACAACCTCTGGATAGAGGTGCGCGAAGCGCCGTACGCCAACGGCGTGATGGGCAAGGAAGTCTGGTTCAACATGGAGGAGCGGCAGCGCGTCAAGATCGTCGACTACACCGGCTCCAAGAAGATCGAGCAGTCGAAGATCGAGGAGAAGCTCCGGGAAGAGAGCGTGTCGATCCGGCTGGACTCGTTCATCGACCCGGCGCTCATCCGGCGCGTCGAGGGCATCATCCGCGGCATGTTCGCGGAGAAGGGCTACGAGTTCGCCAGCGTGAGCCACACGATTTCCGAGGTGGCGGGCGGCCCGAAGCTGGTCAACCTGACGTTCAACCTCGACGAGGGCCCGAAGGTCAAGGTGCGCAACATCGACTTCATCGGCAACAAGGCGGCCTCCGACGGCAAGCTCGAGGGCCAGATGAAGAGCAACAAGTCCGAGAAGATGTGGTCGTGGATCACCGGTGGCGGCACGTACCAGGCCGCGAAGTTCGAGGAAGACGCCGACGCCATCCTCGAGCACTACCGGAACGAGGGCTACGTGATGGCCAAGGTCGGCCAGCCCGAGCTGCGGTACGTCGACGACTCGACCGACCGCAAGACCCGCTACGTCGAGCTGCGCGTCCCGGTCACGGAAGGGGAGCGCTACCGCGTCGGCGACTTCACCTTCGACGGCAACACCGTCATCAAGAGCGAAGGCCTGCAGGGGGTCTTCCGGGTGAAGCCGGGCAGCTACTACAGCGAGAAGAAGATCCGGAAGTCGCTCGAGAAGGCGCGCGAGGTGTACGGCTCGCTCGGGTACTACGAGTTCACCGCCTACCCCGACATCAAGCCGCGCGAGCCGGCGTCCGAGGAAGAGCAGGCCCTCGCGCCGAAGGCCCCCGGGCCCCCGACCATCGACGTGACGATGCGGGTGCAGGAAGGGAAGCAGTACTTCGTCAACCGCATCACCTTCGCCGGGAACACGACCACCCGCGACAACGTCATCCGCCGCGAGATCCGCCTGTTCGAGGGCGGCGTGTTCAACACCGAGGCGCTGAAGTTCAGCATCAAGCGCCTGAACCAGCTCGGCTACTTCAAGCAGCTCGAGGGCGCCGGCAAGGAACTGACGATCGACAAGACGCCAGGCTCCGACAACCAGGTGGACGTCAAGATCAAGTTCGAGGAGCAGAACCGCAATCAGCTGACCTTCGGCGCGGGCGTGTCCCAGTACGAAGGGTTCTTCGGGCAGCTCTCGTTCCAGACCGCCAATTTCATGGGCCGGGGCGAGACCTTCACCGTGTCGCTCCAGCAGGGGTCGCGGGCGCGGAACTACCAGGTGGGCTTCAGCGAGCCGTTCCTGTTCGATCGGCCCATCACGCTCGGCACCGAGCTGCACCGGCAGCAGATCCGCTACCCGTACACGTACACGCAGAACAACACCGGCGGGTCGCTCACCTTCGGCTTCGCGGTCCGATCGTTTTCCCGGGCCTTCACGACCTACAGCTACGACTCCATCACCATCGCCGACCTGAACCAGGCGTTCCTCGGCCCGCCGACGATCACGCCGGAGGATCCGCAGTACGTCGTGCCGCCGCTCGGCTTCGCGCCGAGCGACCCCACCGACGCCCGGCACCGGGAACCCGTTCTACGACGACATGCTGCTGCTCGGGAGCGGAGGGCAGGCGCACGGTCAGCAAGATCACGCCGAGCTTCGTCCACAACACGGTGGACAACCCGATCTTCCCCTCCGCGGGCCGGCGCCTCACGGCGTCGGTCGACCTGGCGGGGCCGGGCGGGAACACGCGGTTCATCAAGCCGACGCTCGAAGGCGTGTACTACCGCCCCCTGAACCGGCGGATGACGGTCGGCGCCCGCGGCCAGTTCATCTACGTCACGGCGGTGGGCGACGGGACGATCCTGCCGATCTTCGAGCGCCTGTTCCTCGGCGGCGAGTACAGCGTGCGCGGCTTCGACATCCGCACCATCGGCCCGCGGGACCCGCTCACGGGCTACGTGATCGGCGGCAACACGAGCATCCTGTTCAACGCCGAGTACCTGATCCAGATTGCGGGACCGGTGCGGCTCGTGTTCTTCTATGACGCGGGGCAGGTGCTGATCAAGCAGCAGAACCCGTCGTTCGACAAGTTCAAGACGTCGACGGGCGCCGAGATCCGGTTCTTCATGCCGGTCCTCAACGTGCCGTTCAGGCTGATCGCGGCGTGGAACCCCCAGCGCGACGGCATCTACGACAACCAGTTGCAGCCCCAGAAGGCGTTCACCTTCAGGTTCGCCGTGGGGTCGACGTTCTAGGTTCGGGAAGGCCGGGGCCCCTGGGGGCGCCCGGTGGTCGCAGTGGTTCTACAGAGGAAAGGGACAGGACGCATGAAAGCCTTGACGGTTGCCGTTCTTGCCGGGAGTGTGCTGGTGGCTGGCGTCGCGTACGCGCAGCAGGCGCCTCCTCCGGTTCAGCAGACGCCTCCTCCGGCCGGGCAGAAGCCCCCGGCGGTTCCGCCCGCCGCGGCCCCGCAGGCGGCCCCGGCGCCGGTGGTGTTTCCCGAGGGCGCGAAATACGCGTTCATCAACATTCAGCGCATCGCCTCGGAATCGGCCGAAGGCAAGACGTCCAGCAGCCGGATCGAGGCCCTGCGGGCGAAGAAGGCCGCCGAGCTGTCCGAGAAGAACAAGACCGTCGAGGCGCTGCAGGCGAAGCAGCGGAGCGCCGTCATGAGCGAGGCGGCGTCGGCCCAGGTCCAGCGGGACATCGACAGAGTCCAGGTCGACATCCAGCGCATGACGCAGGATGCCCAGGCCGAGCTGCAGGACCTGCAGAACGAGCTGCAGCTCGATTTCCAGCGCAAGATCGGGCCGGTGATCGAGACGCTGGCCCGCGAGAAGGGGCTCCAGCTGCTCTTCAGCCAGGCCGACTCCGGCCTCGTGTGGGCCGACGGCGGGCTGGACCTGACGCTGGAAGTGATCCGGCGCCTCGACGCGGCGAGCGCGGTCGCGCCGAAGCCCGCGCCGCCGAAGAAGTAGCCGTGGCCGCCGCCGGACAGGCGATTGACGTCGCCGCGGTCCTCGATCGCCTCTGCCACCGGTATCCCGCCGGGCTCGTGGACGCGGTGTCGGCGTTCGAGCCGGGGCGTCCGGATCTCGGCGGTCAAGAACGTCACGATCAACGAGGAGTTCTTCCAGGGGCACTTCCCGGAGGTGCCCCTGATGCCGGGCGTCCTCCTGATCGAGTCGCTCACCCAGGCGGCGACGCTGCTGCTGCTGTACGACGGGGAGCAGGTGCGCAACGCGCGCACCGTGCTCCGCCGGGTCACCGGGACGAAGTTCCGCCGCCAGGTCACGCCGGGCGACCAGGTGACGCTCGACATCGCCATCCGGCGGCGGCGCGGTCCGATGGCGCGCCTCTCGGCGGTGGCCAGCGTGGGCGGGCAGGTCGCGGCCGAAGCGGAACTGCACGTGGCGGTGGTCGACGAGCGCCGCCACCATCCACCCGACCGCCATCGTGCATCCGTCGGCGGTCGTCGGCGCGGGCACCGTGATCGGCCCGAACGCCACCATCGGCCCGCACGTCCGCCTCGGCCGCAACAACCGCGTCGGCGCGTCGTGCGTGATCGACGGCCACACCGAGTTCGGCGACGACAACGTGATGTACCCGTTCGGCTCGCTCGGGATGGCGCCGCAGGACCTCAAGTACAAGGGCGAGCCGACGCGACTCGTCATCGGGAACGGCAACATCTTCCGCGAGTTCGTGACGATTCACCGCGGCACCGTCGGCGGCCGCGGCGCGACGACGATCGGGAGCCGGAACTACCTGATGGCGTACTGCCACGTGGCGCACGACTGCCTCGTCGGCAACGACACGATCCTGTCGCACGGCACCACCCTCGGCGGGCACGTGGACGTGGACGACTTCGCGATCCTCGGCGGGTACGCGGGCGTCCACCAGTTCTGCCGCGTGGGGAAGTACGCGTTCATCGGCGGGTTCTCGGCCTGCACGAAGGACGTGCTGCCGTACTCGAAGACCGTCGGCAACCGTGCCCTGATCTACGGCCTCAACACGATCGGCCTCGTGCGGCGCGGGTTCCAGCCCGACACCGTGCGCAAGCTGAAGGCGGCGTACCGCTACCTGCTCGTGTCGAAGCTGAACACCACCCGGGCGCTGGCGCGCATCGAGGAAGACGGCGCGCTCGACTGCCCGGAGGTGCGCTACCTCGTGTCGTTCATCCGCGACGCCAGGCGCGGCGTGGTGCTCAAGCGCCCGACCCGCCGGACCGGGGAGAGCGCGTCGGACGAGTGAGGGGCGGCGCATGCGTCTCGGCCTGATCGCCGGCAACGGCGCCTTTCCCTTCCTCGTGCTCGACGCGGCCCGCCGCCTCGGGCACGACGTCACCGTCATCGCCGTCGAGCACGAGGCGTCGCCGGACCTGGCGGAGGCCGCCGCCCGCGAGCCCCGCGCCGAGTGTCACTGGGTGTCGCTCGGCCAGCTCGGGCGCGCCATCGAATTGATGCGCTCGGCCGGTGTCACCCGGGCGGTGATGGCCGGCCAGGTCAAGCACACCAGCATCTTCTCGGGCGTCATGCCCGACCGGCTGCTCCTGTCGGTCCTGCTCAGGCTCCGAACGAAGAACACCGACGCCCTCATTTCCGCCGTCGCCGACGTGCTGCGCGATCACGGCATCGAGCTCATCGATTCGACGTCGTACCTGACGCCGCTGCTGGCGCGCGCCGGCGTGCTGACGTCGCGGCAGCCCACGGCCGAGGAGCGCGACGACTTCGAGTTCGGCTATCGCATGGCCGACCAGATCGCGGGCCTCGACATCGGCCAGACCATCGCCGTGAAGAGCGCCGCCGTCATCGCCGTCGAGGCCATGGAAGGCACCGACGAGGTGATCGCGAGGGCCGGGCGCCTGGCGGGCCCCGGCGCGCGCATCGTCAAGGTGGCCAAGCCGAACCAGGACATGCGCTTCGACGTGCCGGTCGTCGGCGTCGCGACGATCGAGGCGATGCGGGCCGCGGGCGCGACGGCGCTGTCGGTGGATGCCGGGCGCGCGCTGCTGCTGGACGGCGACGACGCGATCCGCGCGGCGGACGCGGCGGGCATCTGCATCGTCGGACGGGCCCGGGAGGCCCAGCCTGGAGGACGGTGTGAGTGAGAAGGTCCTGAGAGCGGCGGTGGTCGGAGTCGGCCACCTCGGCCGCCACCATGCGCGCATCCTGTCGTCGGTCGAAGGCGCCAGGCTCGAGGCGGTGGTCGACGTCAACGAGCCGCGGGCGCGGGAGATCGCGGCCGGCGCGGGCGCCCTGGCGCTGACCAGCGCGCGCGACCTGCTCGGGCGTGTCGACCTCGTGTCGATTGCCACGCCGACGGAGACCCACGCCGAGATCGCGACGCTGTTCCTCGAGCACGGCATCCCGGTGCTGGTGGAGAAGCCCCTCGCCCGCTCCGTCGCGGAAGCCGACGCCATCATCGCGGCGGCGGCCCGGTCCGGCGCCGTGCTGGCCGTGGGGCACACCGAACGATTCAACCCGGCCGTCGTGGCCGCGCGGCCCGCCGTGGACAACCCGGGGTTCATCGAGGTGCACCGGCTCGGGACGTTCCCGGAGCGCAGCCTCGACATCGACGTGGTCTTCGACCTGATGATTCACGATCTCGACCTCGTCCTCTCGATCGTGCAGTCGGAGATCGAGTCGATCGAGGCCGTCGGCGTGCCGGTGCTCACGGACCGGTTCGACATCGCGAACGCGCGGCTGCGTTTCGCGTCGGGGTGCGTGGCGAACATCACGGCCAGCCGGATCAGCCGCGATCGCACGCGGAAGATCCGGTTCTTCCAGCGGGACGCGTACATCTCGATCGACACCGGCGCGAAGGAAGCGGAAGTCTATCGCCTCGTCAGGTCCGCCGGATGCCGGCCCGCGATCGAAGGCGGGAAGATCCCGGTGCCCGACGGCGAACCGCTCCGCAACGAACTCGCAGGACTTCGTCGACGCGGTCAGGTTCGGGCGCGCGCCCCTGGTCGGCGGCCATGACGGCCGGCGCGCCGTGGCGCTGGCGGCCGAGATCACCGAACGGATGGCGGCATGCACACGGATCTGAAGGCGTTCATCGACGACCTCGACCGGCGCGGGTGGCTCAGGCGGATCGCCGAGCCGGTGAGCCCCGACCTCGAGATGTCGGCGGTCATCGACCTGGCGAGCAAGTCGCCCGGCGGCGGGCCGGCGCTGCTCTTCGAGCAGCCGACCGGATTCGACATGCCGGTGGCGGCCAACCTCTTCGGCTCGCTGGACCGCATGTGCCTGGCGCTGGGCGTGGCGTCGCTGGACGATCTCGGGGCCGAGATCGACAAGCTGATGACGCCGCCGAGGCCGACGCGGCATGCTCGACGCGATGAAGCTGCTGCCGCTGGTCGGCCGCCTCAGCGACCTCCTGCCGAAAACCGTGAAGGACGCGCCGTGCCAGGAGGTCGTGAGGCTCGACGGATCGCTCGACCAGATCCCGGTCCTGCGCACGTGGCCGGAAGACGGCGGCCGCTACATCACGTTCCCGCTGGTCATCACGAAGGACCCCGAGACGGGCATGCGCAACATCGGCATGTACCGCATGCAGGTGTTCGACGGACGCACGACCGGCATGCACTGGCAGCGCCACAAGGGCGGCGCGCAGCACTACCGGATCGCGGAGCGGCTGGGGAAGCGCCTCGAGGTGGCCGTGGCCATCGGCGCCGAGCCCGCGCTGTGCTACTCGGCGACCGCGCCCATGCCGGAGGGCCTCGACGAGCTGCTGCTCGCGGGGTTCCTCGCGCGTCGCCGGATCGAGCTGGTGAAGGCGCGGACGGTCGACCTCGAGGTGCCGGCGCAGGCCAACATCGTGCTCGAAGGCTACGTCGAGCCGGGCGAGCGGCGCCGCGAGGGCCCGTTCGGCGACCACACGGGCTTCTACTCGCTGGCCGACGACTTCCCGGTCTTCCATCTCACCGCCATCACGATGCGGAAGAAGCCGATCTACCACACGACCATCGTGGGCATCCCGCCGATGGAGGACGTGCTACCTCGGCAAGGCGAGCGAGCGGATCTTCCTGCCGCTCATCCGGAAGACGCTGCCGGAGATCGTCGACATGCACTTCCCGCCGGAAGGCGTCTTCCACAACATGGTCCTCATCTCGATCGACAAGCGCTACCCGGGCCACGCGCGCAAGGTCATGAACGCGTGCTGGGGGCTCGGCCAGCTGATGTTCTCGAAGTGCATCGTCGTCGTCGACAAGGACGTCAACGTGCAGGACGCCGGCGAGGTGGCGTGGGTGGCCGGGACGCACGTCGACCCGGAGCGCGACATCCAGTTCACCCGGGGGCCGATGGACGACCTCGAGAACGCCTCGGATTTGCCGGCGTTCGGCAGCAAGATGGGCATCGACGCCACGCGCAAGTGGCCGTCGGAGGGCTTCACGCGCGAGTGGCCGACGCGGGTGGTGACCTCCGAGGCGGCCGGCCGGCGTGCGGCGGAGATTTGGGCGCGTGCCGGCGGCGCAGGCCCGGCGAGCGACGGAAAGGGCCGGCGGGGATGAGCGAGCGCGCGGAGAAACTGTTCGCCAGGCTGGCCGCGGGCGAGCCGCTCGGCGATGACGCTGCGGCGGAACTCTCGGCCACCACCGACATCCTGTCGCTCGGCATGCTCGCCGACGAGGCGCGCCGGCGCAGGCACGGCGCCGAGACGACCTACGTCCGGGTGGCCGACGTGGCCCTGCCGCTCGGCGGGGCGCTGAACATTCCGCCCGCGGCGCGCGAAGTCCGCGTGAGCGCGGACGCGGCCGCGCTGGCGTCCCTGCTGCCGTCGCTCCGCGACGTGGTGGCGGCGTCGGGGAAGGTGCCGGTGTCGGCCTTCTCGCTGGCGGGCCTGCAGTCGCACGCGCGATCATCCGGGACACCGCTCCTGGACCTCCTGCGTGACATCCGGCATGCCGGCGTCACCTCCATCGCCGAGGCGCCCATCGACGTCCTCGACGAGGCGGAGTCTGCGCTCGAAGCCGTGCGGGAGGCCGGGCTTGGCCTGGCCCGACTCACGGTCCACCGGCCGGCGGAGCCGGCGGCTCGACTCGTGTACATCCAGCGGGCCGCCGCGCTGCAGCACGCCCTCGGCTGGCTGCCGAGCTTCGCGCCGCTGCCGCGGTCGTGGGCAGCGGCGTCTCCGACGACGGGCTACGAAGACGTGCGCCAGATTGCCCTGGCGCGCCTGCTGGCCGACAACATCCCGTCCATCCAGGTGGACTGGTCGCTCTACGGCCCGAAGCTCGCGCAGGTGGCGCTGACCTTCGGCGCCGACGATCTGGACGCGGTCCCGGGCCGAGACGACGAGTCGGAGGGCCGGCGGCGGGCGACCCTCGAAGAGGTGCGGCGGAACATCCAGGCCGCCGCGCTGGTGCCGGTGGAGCGGGACGGCGCATACGGGCGGATTGGCTGATGAGCCGGCTCCGCCTCGGCGCGGTTGAGTACCTCAACGCGCGTCCGCTCGTGTACGGCCTGCAGCGCCATGCCGATCGCTTCGACGTGCGGTTCGACATTCCGGCACGCTGCGCCGAGCTCCTTCACGCGGGCCAGGTGGATATCGGCCTGGTGCCGTCGATCGAGTACCTCCGGGGCGAGTCGTACGTCGCGGTGCCCGGCGTGGCCATCGGATCGGACGGCCCCGTGGCGTCGGTGGCGGTCTTCAGCCGCGTGCCGATCGACCGCGTGCGCACGGTCGCGCTCGATGCCAGCTCGCGCACGTCGGTGGCCCTGTTCACGGTGCTGTGCGCGCGCCATTTCGGCATCGACCCGGAGGTGCGCGTGATGCCTCCGGATCCGCAGCGCATGCTCGAGACGAGCGACGCGGCGCTCCTCATCGGCGACGTCGCGCTGCTGGTCGACCATGCGGCGGCCGGGGTGCAGAAGACGGATCTCGGCCTGGCGTGGCGTGAGTACTCGGGGCTCCCGTTCGTGTACGCCTTCTGGTTCGGCCGGCCCGGACTGCTCGCCGCCGGGGACGTCGCCGCCCTGCGCGAGGCATGCAGGCTCGGCGTCGAGCACATCGACGACGTGGCCCGGCAGCACTTCCCGGACGACCCCGCCCGTGCGGCCGTCGGCGCCCGCTACCTTCGTGATAATGTGGTTTTCGGGTTTGCCGAGCGAGAGCTGGCGGGTCTGACGCGGTTCTACCGCGATGCGGCGGACCTGGGTCTCGCACCCGCGTTCCGCGAACCCGTGTTCTGCCGACCGAACGCATGACCATTGAGGCACTCGCGCAGAAGGTCCGTGCCGGCGGGCGGCTGTCCGCCGACGAGGCGCTCGAGCTGTACCTCGAGGCGCCGACGCACCTGCTCGGCCGGCTGGCCGACGAGGTCCGCCGCCGCCGCCATCCCGACCGCATGGTCACCTACATCATCGATCGCAACGTCAACTACACCAACGTCTGCGTGGCGCGCTGCGCGTTCTGCGCGTTCTACCGGCCGGTCGGACGCCGAGGGCGGCTACGTCCTCGGGTTCGAGGAGATCTTCCGGAAGATCGAGGAGACCATCGACCTCGGCGGCGGGCAGCTGCTGCTGCAGGGCGGCCACAATCCCGACCTGCCGCTCGAGTGGTACGAGGACCTCTTCCGCGCGATCAAGCAGCGGTACCCCGGATTCAAGCTGCACGCGCTCTCGTCGCCGGAGGTGCTGCACATCTCGCGGCTCTCGCAGCTCCCGGTGCCCGAGGTCATCCGGCGCCTCGTCGCCGCGGGCCTCGACAGCATCCCGGGCGGCGGCGCCGAGATTCTCGTGGACCGCGTCCGGAAGCTGCTGCACTGCTACAGCAAGGCCACCTCCGACGAATGGCTCGACGTGATGCGCCACGCGCATCGGGCGGGCCTGCGCACGACGGCCACGATGATGTACGGGACCGTGGAGACGCCGGCCGAGCGCATCGAGCACATGTTGCGGCTGCGCGACCTGCAGGACGAGACCGGCGGCTTCACGGCGTTCATCGCCTGGAGCTATCAGCCCGACCACACCGAGCTGCAGGGCAGCGAGGCGACCGGCATCGAGTACCTGCGGACGCTCGCGATGGCGCGCCTCGTGCTCGACAACTTCGACAACCTGCAGGCGTCGTGGGTGACGCAGGGCGGCAAGGTGGGGCAGCTCAGCCTGTCGTACGGCGCGAACGACATGGGCAGCGTCATGATCGAGGAGAACGTCGTGCGGGCGGCCGGCGCCGCGTACTGCATGGACGAGGTCGAGATCGTGCGCAACATCGAGGACGCCGGCTACGTGGCGAAACGGCGCAACATGCACTACGAGATCCTCGGCGAGCCCGTGTTCCGCGAGCGGAACATCCCGAGACTGCTCGAGCTGGCGACCGCACGGGCCCCCGGCGACGCCTCCGTGCCCGTCGAACTGGTCAACTACCCCGCGCGCAGCCGGGCCGAGCGCGAGCGCCGGACGCAGCCGTAGTCATGATGCCAGAAGGTGCGCGCCCCGCGGCCGACGGTTCGCCTGCGGCGTTGCTCTGCGTCAATCTCGCCGAGAAGCTCGCGCTCATCACGGACTACTGGAGCCCCAAAGCCGTCGGGGCCGTCAACGACGTCCACGTCAAGCTCGTCAAGCTCAAAGGCGAGTTCGTCTGGCACGCGCACGAGATGGAAGACGAACTGTTCCTCGTGCTCGAAGGGACCCTGCGGATGCAGTTCCGCGACCGTGAGGTGGTCGTCGGCAAGGGGGAGTTCCTCGTTGTTCCGCACGGCACCGAGCATCGGCCCGTGGCCGACGACGAGGTGCACGTGCTGCTGCTTGAGCCGGCGTCGACGGTGAACACGGGAACCGCCGGGCGGTGAGAGGACACGAGTGGTCGGAGTGGCTCTTCAGCGGCAGCCTGCACGGCTGACGTTCCAGGAGGAAGAGCATGCCGAAGTACGTCATCGAGCGGGAGATTCCCGGCGCGGGCAAGCTGTCCCCGGCGGAACTCCACGCCATTTCGCAGAAATCCTGCGGCGTCCTGGGGAGCATGGGCCCGCGATTCAGTGGGTGCACAGTTACGTGACCGACGACAAGATCTACTGCTTCTACATCGCGCAGAACGAGGAACAGGTCCGTGAGCACGCCCGGCAGGGCGGGTTCCCGGCGAACCGGGTCTCCGAAGTGAAGGCGATGATCGACCCGACGACGGCCGAGTACGCAGGCAGCCGGCGCGACGGTTCCACGCATCCCGCCTTTCGGCTATGATTCGGGCATGGACCCACGCTATCCGATAGGCCCCTTCGCGCCGCCGTCCGAGTTCACGCCGGATCTCCGGCGGGAATACATTGGCCAGATCGCCGCCGTCCCCGCCCGCCTGCGCGCGGCCGTCGACGGGCTGACCGAAGGCTACCTCGACCACCCGTACCGAGACGAGGGCTGGACCGTGGCCCAGGTCGTGCACCACGTCGCCGACAGCCACATCAACGCGTACGTCCGCTTCAAGCTGGCGGTGACCGAGGACAATCCGCCGGTGAAGGCGTACAACGAGGCGCTCTGGGCCGGACTGGCGGACGCGAGCGCGCCGGACGTCCAGGTCTCCCTCGACCTGCTGGCGTCGCTGCACGCGCGCTGGGCCGCCTTCCTCGGGAGCCTGGATGCCGCGCAGTTCGCGCGCACCTTCAACCATTCGGCCTTGGGGCCCGTGGCGCTCGACCACGCGCTGGCCCTGTACGCCTGGCACGGGCGCCATCACACGGCCCACATCACGTCGCTGCGCGAGCGGATGGGATGGTAGGCGCGGCGGCGCCGCCGCACGACGCCCATGAGCACGGTGCTCATCCGCAACGGCACGATCCTCACCGACGCCGGGCGCGCGGCCGCGGACGTCTACATCGAGGACGGTCTCATCGCGCGCATCGGGCGCGGACCTGACGGTCGCGGCCGACACGGTGATCGACGCCTCGGGTTTGCTCCTGATCCCCGGCGGCATCGACGCGCACACGCACCTCGACATGCCCGCGGGGGACATCACCTCGACCGACGACTTCGAGACCGGGACCGTCGCCGCCGCCCACGGCGGAACCACCACGATTATCGACTTCGCCACGCCGGAGCCGGGCGAGAGCCTGCGCGCGGCGCTGGACGCCTGGATGGCGAAGGCTGAATCGAAGGCCGTGATCGATTACGGCTTCCACATGGTCGTGCGGGCGTTCGATCCGCGCACGGCGGCCGACATGCGCGCGCTCGTCGACGACGAGGGCGTGACCTCGTTCAAGATGTTCATGGCGTACCCCGGCAGGCTGATGGCCGACGATGGGGCGATCTTCAGGGCGCTGCTGCACACGCGCGAGCAGGGCGGCCTGGTCATGATCCACGCGGAGAACGGCGGCGCGATCGAGGTGCTCGTCGCCGAGGCGCTTCAGCGCGGGCCAGATCGCGCCGCGATTCCACGCCCTCACGCGGCCGCCGCGGGCGGAGGCCGAGGCCGCCGCCCGCGCGATTGCGCTGGCGGAAATGGCCGGCGCGCCGGTCTTCATCGTGCACCTCTCGTCGCGCGGAGGCGCTGGAAGCGGTGAGGCAGGGCCGCGAGCGCGGCGTGGCGGTCGCCGCCGAAACCTGCCCGCAGTATCTGTGCCTCTCGGACGCGGAATACGCGCGAGGCGGGTTCGACGCCGCGATGTTCGTCATGTCGCCGCCGCTGCGGCCGGCCGGGCATCAGGAGGCCCTGTGGCGGGGGCTCGCGGCACGGGAACTCGACACCGTCGGCACCGACCATTGCCCGTTCGGCATGAACGACCCGCCGCACAAGCAGCGCGGCCGCGACGACTTCTCGAAGATCCCCAACGGCGCGCCGGGCATCGAGACGCGCCTCATGCTGCTCTGGGACGCGGGAGTCCGCACCGGCCTCATCACACCCGAACGCTTCGTCGAGATCACGGCGGCCGCTCCGGCGAAGATCTTCGGCCTGTGGCCGCGGAAGGGGGCGATCCTGGAGGGCTCCGACGCGGACATCGTCCTCTGGAACCCTGAGAAGACGGTCACGCTGTCCGCCGCCACCCATCACATGCGCGTGGACTACAGCCTCTACGAGGGGCGGAGCGTCACCGGGGCGCCCGAGACCGTCCTGTCCCGCGGCGAGGTCATCGTCGATCGCGGCGTCTTCGCCGGCCGCAAGGGCCGGGGCCTGTTCCTGAAACGATCGCCGCGGACCCTCGTGTCCGCGTAGCGGGCCGCCCTATGCACATCTATCGAGCGTCCTGGGTCCTGCCTGTCACGAGCCCGCCGATCCGCGAGGGATGGGTGGCCGTCGAGGGCGGCCGGATCGCCGCCTTCGGAGGCGCGCGCGAGAGCCCCGGCGCCAGCGGTGAGGCGATCCGGCGCGTGGATCTCGGAGACGCCGTCATCATGCCCGCGCTGGTCAACGCCCACACGCACCTGGAACTCTCCTGGCTGCGCGGCCGGTGCAAGCCCGCCTCGACGTTCCTGGGCTGGGTGTCCGGCATGATGCGTGAGCGCCTCCAGTCGGCCGACGGACGCGACGACGGGTTCGTGCGCGCCGCGATGGCGGCCGCGCTGGAGGAGATGAAGGTCAGCGGCACGGGGCTCGCGGGGGACATCTCGAATTCGCTCGCGCATCTCGACGTGCTCGACGCGAGCGGCCTCGAGGGCATCGTCTTTCACGAAGTGATCAAGTTCCGCGCGGCGGACGCCGAGGGGTTCATCGAGGAGTCGCGCCGCCGGATCGACACCGCCGCCGCGGGCGGCCGCTGGCGGCTGGCCCTCGCGCCGCACGCGCCGTACTCGGTGGCGCCGTCGGTCTTCGGCGCCCTCGCCGCGGCACGGCCCGGGCTGCGCGAGGCGCGCATGTCGGTGCACGTCGCCGAATCGCCCGAGGAAGTCGAGTTCATCGGGCGGGGGAGCGGAGGCTGGCCCGATCTCCTGAAGCGCCTCGGCGCCTGGGACCCCGACTGGCGGGCTCCCCGGTGCAGCCCGATCGAGTACCTCGATCGGATCGGGTTCTGGGATGAGCGGACGCTCGCGGTCCACGCGGTGCAGGCCGGCGCGTCGGACCTCGCGATCCTGGCGTCGAGGGGCGTGACGCTGGTCACGTGCCCGCGGAGCAATGCCTGGGTCGGCGCGGGCGTGCCGCCGGTCGAGGCCTTCTACCGGAGCGGCGTCCGCGTGGCCATCGGCACCGACAGCCTGACCAGCGTCGAAGACCTCAACCTGTTCGCCGAACTCGCGGCGCTCCGCCGCATCGCGCCCTCGGTCAGGTCCGGCGGATCTGCTGCGGAGCGCCACGCTGGCCGGCGCCGAGGCCCTGGGCTTCGGCGACACGCACGGGGCGATCGAGCCGGGCCGGCGCGCCGCCCTGATCTCCGTCTCGGTTCCGCCCGGCACGGTGGATGTGGAACAATACCTGGTGTCGGGCATCGAGCCAGTCAAGGTTCGCCCGCTGGACCAGAGTCCCGCTTGCTGAAACGTCTTCGCACCTACGCGTCGTTTGTCCGCATCTCCCATTCGGTGTTCGCGCTGCCGTTCGCGCTGACCGGGGCGCTGCTGGCGTCGAGGCACGTCCCGCTCACGTGGGGACGTGTCGTCTGGATCGTCGTCGCGATGGTCGGCGCCAGGAGCGCCGCGATGGGGTTCAACCGGCTCGTGGACGCCCGTTTCGACGGCCTGAACCCCCGCACCGCCGGGAGGGAACTGCCGGCTGGCCGCATGAGCCAGCGCGAGGCCGTGTGCTTCGTGGCCGTGTCCGCCGCGCTGTTCGTCTGGTCGGCGTACAAGCTTGGCCCGCTGTGCCTCGCGCTGTCGCCGCTCGCCCTGGCGATCGTGTTCTGGTACTCGCTCGCGAAGCGCTTCACCTGGTCGACCCAGGCGTTCCTCGGGCTCGCGATGGCCGTCGCCCCGGTCGGCGGCTGGCTGGCCGCGGGCGGGCGCGGCGGCTGGGAACCGTGGCTGCTGGCTGTCGCCATCGGGACCTGGGTCGGCGGGTTCGACGTGCTCTACGCGTGCCAGGATCTCGAGTTCGACCGCGCGCACGGGCTGCACTCCATCCCGCAGCGGTTCGGCATCCGGGCGTCGCTCGCCATTTCGCGCGGCCTGCACGCGGTGACGGTGGCCGCGCTGGCCGCGCTGGCGCCCGCGGCGTCGCTCGGCCCGATCTATCTCGCCGGCGTCGCGGGCGTGGCCGCGCTGCTCGCGTTCGAGCAGTCGCTGGTCAGCGCCCGGGACCTCTCGCGCGTCAAATTGGCGTTTGACCTGAACGGCTGGGTCGGTATTCTGTACTTCGTCACGACAGCCGCGGCGATCTATGTCCACTGACACTCCGCACCCCGCTCCCCGCTACACGGTGGCCATCACCGGCGCCAGCGGCGCGCTCTACGCCGTCAGGACCGTGGCCGCGCTGCTCGAGCAGGGCTGCGAGCTGGATCTGGTCGTCAGCGACTACGGCCGCCGGCTGCTGCGCGACGAACTGGGCGAGGAAGCCGCCGTCGAGACGGCTGCTGCCGTACCTCGAACAGAAGTACGGCCCCGGCGTTCACCAGGGCCGGTTCGACGTGCTGAGCAACCGCGACCTCGGCGCGACCATCGCCAGCGGCAGCCGGCCGACCAGGGGCATGGTGATCGTGCCGTGCTCGATGAAGTCGCTGGCGGGCGTCGCGAACGGGCTGTCGCGGAACCTCGTCGAGCGCGCCGCCGACGTGATGCTCAAGGAGCGGAAGCCTCTCGTGCTGGTGCCGCGCGAGACGCCGATGAGCCTGCCGCAGCTGCGCAACATGGTGCGGTGCGCCGAAGCCGGGGCCGTGGTCCTGCCCGCCATGCCGGGGTTCTATCACCTGCCGAAGACGCTCGACGATATCGCCGATTTCCTCGCGGGCAAGATCCTCTCGGCGCTGGGGCTGGAGCAGCGGCTGTGCGCCGACTGGACCGGGCGGGTCACACGGTGACGGACCCCCGCGGGACGCTCGACAGCGACAAGCAGCCCGAACGCATCGCCGGCATGTTCGACGCGATCGCGCCGCGGTACGACCTGCTCAATCACCTGCTGAGCGGCGGGCTCGACCTGCGCTGGCGCGCGAAGGCGGTGCGGGCGCTCGCGCTTCGCGGCGGTGAGACCGTCCTCGACCTGTGCACCGGCACCGCGGACCTGGCGATTGCCGTCGGCGACCGCCTCGCCTGGGGCGGCGGCGGTGGTCGGCGTCGATTTCGCCGGGCAGATGCTCCGCCGCGGCCACGGCAAGCTCGCCGGGCGCGGCCTCGGGACACGAGTCAGGCTGGTCCAGGGCGACGCGACGCGCATCCCGCTCGCCGCCGGCTCGGTGGACGCGGCGACGGTGGCGTTCGGGATCCGGAACGTCGAGCGTCCCGAGGCGGCCTTCGCCGACGTGTTCCGGGTGCTGCGTCCGGGAGGCCGCTTCGCGATCCTGGAATTCGGCGTGCCGCGGATGCCCGGTGTGCGCCAGGCCTATCTCGCGTACTTCCGACACGTCCTCCCCAGAATCGGCTCGCTGCTGTCCGGCCACGCTTCGGCGTACACGTATCTGCCGGCGTCGGTGGGGTCGTTCCCGGAGCCCGAGCAGGTCATGGCGTCGCTCTCTGCCACAGGATTTTCACAGGTCAAAGCCGACTCGCTGAGCCTCGGCATCGTCTATCTGTACAGCGCCCTGAAGCCAGACCAGCGCTGACCTCGCCAGCCCTGCCTGACGCGCCAAGCCGCCGCGGGGCGGATGTTATAATCGATTAAGTTCCTGATGTACTTCAACTTCGACGATCGTCAACCGGATATCGAGCGTATTGAGGGCGCCATCTCCTGGCGCGAGGGGCTCTTGCTGTCCCTCGCGGCGCACGCGCTCGGCATCCTGGCGATCGTGATGCTGCCCGAGGTGCTGCCCGGCATCTTCGCGGCGCTGGCGCCCGACCCCAGCGCGCTCGAACAGCGCATGGCCGCGATGCGCGAGCAGGAGTCGAACGACCGGCGGTTCGTCTTCGTCCAGCCCAGGGCCGAGTTCGAGGCGCAGCGGCCGCCCCAGAACCCGGAGCTCTCCGATCGGGACCGCACCATCACGACGCCGTACGAGCGGACGCCGGAGCCGACCAACCCGCTGCCGTACTCCAGGGGCAACACGACGGAGCGCGTGGACCAGCCCGGCACGCCGGAGGGGCCGAAGCCCGCGGACAAGCCCGGGGAGAGTGGCAGCGACGCGAAGGAACCCGGCTCGCCGGCCCCGGGGCCCCCGACCACCGAGACGCGCGAGATCGACGACCCCGTGATTCGCGGGCTCCGCGGCCCGAAGCCGCAGGCGCAGTCCGGGAACAACGGCACGGGGACGGGGGGCGGCCTCGCGAACGCCCTGCGTGACGTGAACCGCTACGTGTCCGAGCAGGTCTTCGACAACCCGCAGGGCGGCGGGCAGTTCGGCGATGCCATCCAGTTCGACACGAAAGGCGTGGAGTTCGGCCCCTGGGTGCGCCGGTTCCTCGCCCAGGTCAGGCGCAACTGGTTCATCCCGTACGCGGCCATGTCGCTGCGCGGCCACGTGTCGGTGTCGTTCAACGTGCACAAGAACGGGTCGATCACGGACATCGCCGTCGTGGCGTCGACCGGCATCGAGGCGTTCAACAACTCGTCGTTCAACGCGATCGCCGCGTCCAACCCCACGCTGGCGCTCCCGCCCGAGTACCCGTCGGACCAGGCGTTCATCACCATCACGTTCTACTACAACGAGACGCCGCCCTCACGCTGATGGCGATGTCCCACCCGGACGCAGCAACTCGGCTGGCTCCTCCTGCTCGGCGCGCTGGCCGTCTGGGCGCTCGCCAAGCTGGCGGGCTGGGCATGACCGCGGGCGATCGCCCGCCGGTCGTGGTCGCCATCCTCGGCCCGACGGCCAGCGGGAAGAGCGCCCTCGGCCTGGCGCTGGCCCGGCGGTTCGACGGCGAAATCGTGGCCTGCGACTCGACGGCCGTGTATCGCGGCTTCGACATCGGCACCGACAAGGTGCCGGTGGAGGAGCAGGGCGGCATCCCGCACCACTGCGTGGACATCGTCGGCCCGGCGGCCGAATACACCGCGGCCGACTACGCCCGGGACGCGATGGCGGCCATCCGGTCGATTCACGCCAGGGGCCGGCTGCCGATCCTGGTGGGCGGGACGGGCCTCTACTACCGCGCGCTGGCGAGAGGGATCTTCCCGGGGCCGGGCCGGGACGACCGCGTGCGCGGACGCCTGGACGCGATGGCGGCGCGGCGGGGGCCCGAGCGGCTCCACCGGCTGCTCGGCCGCATCGACCCGCCGTCCGCGGCGCGTATCCAGGCCCGCGACCGGATCCGGATCGTGCGCGCGCTCGAGGTCTACTTCCAGAGCGGCCGCACGCTCACCGATCACTTCGCCGACACCCGCGCGCCCCTCGCGGGCTGGACCATCATCGGGTTCGCGGTGCACCCGCCGTGGGAGGACGATCGTCGGCCGCATCGCGCGGCGCGTCGATGCCCAGTTCGCGCGCGGCATCGAAGACGAGGTGCGCGCGCTCCTCGCGCAGGCGTGCCGCAGGGCGCACGGCCGTTCACGGGATACGTCTACCGGCACGTGCTCGAGGTCGTGCGCGGCGAACGCGATCGCGCGTCGCGCGCGCGAACTGATCGTGACCGAGAACCGGCACTACGCGCGGCGGCAGTTGATCTGGTTCCGCAAAGAGCCTAATCTAGTCTGGATTCGACGAGCGGGTGAAGACGAAGCAGCCCGGCTCGAGGCCGAGCGCGTGATTGACGCGCGGCTCGGGCCCGTGCCGCGCGCGCACCCGCGAGGGGAGCATCCGACGCATGCCACAGATTCCTGACGCGCGGCCGTCCGCCGAGCCGAACGTGCAAGACGCCTTTCTGAACCTCGTCCGCCGCGAGCAGCAGTCCGTCAGCCTGCGCCTGATGGACGGCACGGAACTGGACGCGCGGGTGAAGGGCTTCGACCGGTTCGCGGTCATCCTCGAGCAGGACGGCGCAGACCGCCTGGTGTTCAAGCACGCCATCGCGTCGATCCGCGCCCCGCGCCAGGCGCCGCGCTAGCGCATCGCGAGCGGGTCGCCCGGGCCCGCTCCCGGCATCCACGCCCATGTCCACATCACCGTTCCGGCGCGTGATCGTGATCGTCATCGACAGCCTCGGTGTCGGAGCGCTTCCCGACGCGGCGCTCTACGGCGACGAGGGCAGCAACACCCTCGGCAACATCGCGGCTGAACGGCCGCTCCGCGTCCCGAACCTCCAGGCGCTCGGCATCTCCCGCGTCGTGCCGCTGGCCGGCCTGGCGCCCGCCGGCACGCCGCTGGGCGCGTACGGACGCATGGCCGAGGTCTCCCCGGGAAGGACTCGGTGACAGGGCACTGGGAACTCATGGGGCTGCAGATCTCGAAGGCGTTCCCGACGTTTCCCGCGGGGTTCCCCGGCGACGCCATGCGCGAGTTCGAGCGCCGCATCGGCCGGCCCACGCTCGGCAACGTGGTGGCCTCGGGCACGCAGGTCATCGAGGACCTCGGCCCGGAGCACCTGAAGACCGGCTGGCCGATCATCTATACGTCGGCGGACAGCGTGTTCCAGATCGCCGCGCACGAGGACGTGATCCCCGTGCCCGATCTCTACCGGATGTGCGCGATCGCGTACGCGCAGTTTGTCGAGGGCATGGGAATCGGGCGGGTCATCGCGAGGCCCTTCGTCGGGTCGCCGGGCTCGTTCCGCCGGACGGCCAACCGGCACGACTACGCCATCCCGCCCGCGGGCGACACGCTGCTCGACGTGCTGACGCGGACCGGCATCCCGGTCCTGTCCATCGGCAAGGTGAAGGACCTGTTCGCCGGGCGCGGGATCACCGCCTCGGTCCATACCGCGTCGGACGCGCAGGGCATGGACGAGGTCGAACGCGCGGTCGCCGAGGCTCCGCCGGGGCTCGTCTTCGCCAATCTCGTGGATTTCGACGCGATGTACGGCCACCGCAACGACACGGCCGGATACGCCGCCAACCTGGAGCGGTTCGACGAGCGGCTCGGGCGGCTGATGCCGATGCTGCGCGAGGCCGATCTGCTGGTCCTCACCGCGGACCACGGCAACGACCCGACCACGCCGAGCACGGACCACTCGCGGGAGTTCGTTCCCGTGCTCGCGTTCGGCCCGCGCGTGAGGCCGGGCGTCGCGCTCGGTGATCGAGAGACCTTCGCGGACCTTGGCCAGACCATCGCCGGGATTTTCGGCGTCGGCCCGCTCGCACACGGGCGCAGTTTCCTTCGGGAGCTGACATCGATGACGATCCGGGAGGAACTGGAGCGGCGCGAACGCGAGTCGCTCGCGCCGCAGGCGGCGCGCAGCGTGGACACGCGCGGGCGGCTTCGCCCGGAGCCCGAGGACGATATCAGGCCGGCGTTCCAGCGGGACCGGGACCGCATCCTCCACTCGAAGGCCTTCCGCCGGCTCAAGCACAAGACGCAGGTCTTCTTCGCCCCGGAAGGCGACCACTACCGGACGCGCCTCACGCACACGCTCGAGGTCTCCCAGATCGCCCGCACGATGGCCCGGGCCCTGGCCCTCAACGAAGATCTCACCGAAGCGATCGCGCTCGGCCACGACCTCGGGCATACGCCATTCGGCCACCAGGGCGAGCGCGTGCTGGCGTCGCTCGTGCCCGGCGGCTTCGAGCACTACGAGCAGAGCCTGCGCATCGTCGACGTGCTCGAGCGCGATGGCGCGGGGCTCAACCTGACCTGGGAAGTGCGCGACGGCATCGTCAAGCACTCGAAAGGCAAGCGCGGATCGCCCATCGGCGCGGATGTCGCGGTGAAGGCGTCGACGCTGGAAGGGCAGATCGCCCGCGTCGCCGACCTCATCGCCTACGTCAACCACGACATCGACGATGCCGTGAGGGCCGGCGTCCTCGCGGGAGGGCGACCTTCCGGAGGCCCCGCTC
The DNA here is from genome assembly GCA_963834645.1 of uncultured Acidobacteriota bacterium. Lineage (GTDB taxonomy): Bacteria > Acidobacteriota > Vicinamibacteria > Vicinamibacterales > JAKQTR01 > JAKQTR01. Next base: position 69,571 of record CAWICP010000006.1, on the reverse strand, counting down.
GCCGTCCTCGGGGCGACGCATTCGGCCCGCATCGGTCGGATGGTCAAGGATGTCGTGCTCGAATCCAGGGCGGCCGGGCTGCGCGAAATCACCATGACCGGGCCCGTCCTCGACGCGATGCTGGATCTGCGGGCCTTCCTCTTCGCGACCGTCTACGAGAACCGGCTCTCGACCGCCGAATTCAAGAAGGCCGCGGGCATCCTCGGCGGGCTCTGGGAGAAGGTCCACGACGCGCCGGAGACGTTCCTCGACGGCCGGACGCTCCGCGAGGAGGGCGTGGACGCGGCGGCCCGCGACTTCCTCGCGGGCATGACCGACCGCTACGCCGTCGCGCTCTACGAGCACCTCTTCATCCCCAAGCCGTGGGTCGGCCTGGGGGGACGCTGGTCCTGACGGGAGGGCTGGCCCTCGAGAAGAGGGGCGCGACCGTTACGGGTGGACGACGGAGAGCGTGTAGGCCGTCGCATCCGGGACGGCTTGCGAGTCGTAGATCCGCGCGCAGATGGTCCCTGCGGCCGAGACAGAGGCGACCAGCGGCAGACTGACATACGCGACGTCGTTGGCGGCCGCGAGCTGGCAGGCGTTGTTGCTGTAGTTGCCGAGGGCGAGGCCGACGACCCGGGTGTTGTCGTCCCCGACGGCGGTCAGCGTCGCCGAGATCGTGCCCTTGGACGAGACGACGAACACGTGCGTCGTGCCGCCCCCGGGATTCAGCGTGCCCGCGAACGTCTCGGTCACGGTGCCGGACGGGCCGGTTTCCAGGTCCGTGAGGTCGCTGCCGCAACCCGCGGCCGCAAGCGCCAGCAGTGACAGGGACAATCCAAGGGTCAACAGTCGTCGCACGAGCACTCCTTGCCTGACGTCAGGCCTCCGCATGGCGGGCGAACAATCCATTCTAGCGCACCAGGGGCCGCCGAGGCACCCTCTGACGTTTTGACGCCGGCGGCCGGCGCCCGGCCGGGGCGCAGGCTCCGGGAGGCCCCGTGGTATACTTGATATTCTGTGCCTGCACGAGAGATGGCGCCCGATGAGTGAGCTCCTGCTTGACGTCGGCCAGATGCGCGACACGGAGGCCCGGATCGAACGGACCTTCGCGCCTGGCGTGCTGCCGACGGACCCCACGATTTGCCGGATTACCGCGCCCGTCGCGCTGAGCGTGGTGGTGCGCAAGAACCGCTCGCAGTTCCGGCTGGTGGGCCACGTACGGACCGCGATCGAGCTCTCCTGCAGCCGGTGCCTCGAGGGATTCGGGATGCCGGTGGACGAGTCGTTCGACGTGCTCTACCTGCCTCACACTCCGGCCGGGTCCGCCGAGGAGCGGATGGTCGAGGACGACGACCTCTCCACGGCGTTCTACGAGGACAACGTCATCGATCTCGGCCAGTTGATGCAGGAGCAGTGCTACCTGGCCGTGCCGATGAAGCCCCTGTGCCGCGACGAGTGCCGCGGCCTGTGCTCCGATTGCGGCACGAACCTCAACTCCGCTTCGTGCGAGTGCCGGCAGACGTGGGTGGACCCGCGGCTGGCGGTGCTCGAGCAGCTGCGCAAGGACAAGTAACGATGCCAAATCCAAAGCGACGACACTCGAAGGCCCGGACATCGAAGCGCCGGACCCATGACGCGCTCAAGCCCGTTTCCCTGGGCGCGTGCCCGCACTGCCACGAGGCCAAGGCGGCGCACCAGAATCTGCGCGCACTGCGGGTACTACCGCGGCCGCCAGGTGCGCGAAGTCAAGGAAGCGTAGTGCCGGATGCGCGTGGCCGTCGACGCGATGGGAGGCGACCACGGGCCGTCCGTGGTCGTGGAAGGGGCGGTCGCCGCCGCGCGGCATGCTGATGTCGGTGTGACGCTGGTCGGGGATTCCGGCCAGCTGCGGGCCGAACTGGCGCGGCATCCGGACGCGGCCAGGCTCGACATCCTCGTCGTGCACGCCGCCGATGCCGTGGGCATGGGCGAGCGGCCGGCTGAGGCGCTCCGGCGCAAACCCCGGTCGTCCATCCGCGTGGCGGCCGGCCTGGTCTCCGAAGGCGCCGCCGACGCCCTGTTCAGCGCGGGCAACACCGGCGCCACCGTCGTGGCCGCCTACACGGCGTTCGGCCTCCTCCGCGGGCGCCGACCGGCCCGCCCTCGCGGCGACCGTACCCACGATGCGAGGGACCGCGGTCCTGCTCGACATCGGCGCCAATGCCGACTGCCGCCCGCCGCACCTGGTCGCCTTCGCCGCCATGGGGACCGTCTTCGCCCGCGTCGGCCTCGGCATCGCCGCGCCGGAGGTCGGGGTCCTGTCGATCGGCCAGGAAGCCGGCAAGGGGAACGAACTCACGCGCGAGGCGCACCGGCTCCTGCGCGCCACCCCGCTGCGGTTTGTCGGGAACGTCGAAGCCCGCGACCTCTACTCCGGCGCGGCCGACGTGGTCGTCTGCGACGGGTTCACCGGGAACGTCGTGATCAAGGTGAGCGAGGGCGTCGTCGGGATGGTGGAGCGGATGCTGGGCGAGGCATTCGCGGCCATGGGTGGCGAGGGCGCGCGGCTGGCCGTTGACGCCGTCGGGCATTTCCGGGCGCGGATCGACTACGCCGAGTATGGAGGCGCGCCGCTGCTCGGCGTCGGCCGGCCGGCGGTCGTCGCCCACGGCCGCTCGTCGGCGAGGGCCGTGCATGAACGCCATCCGGATGGCGGCCCGCTTCGCGGGCGAGGGCCTGGCGCCGCGTATCGAACAGGAACTACTGGAGACGGCTTCGTGACCTGCGTTCGGCGGCACGGCGCCGCGAGAACGGGTCTTGAAACCGGGTGTGCCGGTGCAGGGGCGTCAACGTGATTGCATGCATCTTTCCGGGGCAGGGGTCGCAGGCGGTGGGGATGGGCAAGGCGCTCGCCGACGCCTTCCCGATCGTGCGCGAGACGATGGCGGAAGCCGATGACGCGCTCGGTGAACGCCTGAGCGCACTGTGTTTCGACGGGCCGGCCGAGACGCTGGTCCTCACGGAGAACACGCAGCCGGCCATCCTCGCGGTGAGCGTGGCCGCGTTTCGCCTGCTCGCGCCGATGGGCATCAGGCCGGCGTTCGTCGCCGGCCACTCGCTGGGCGAGTACTCGGCCCACGTCGCGGCAGGGACCATCGCGTTTGCCGACGCGCTGCGGACCGTGCGCCGGCGCGGGCGCTACATGCAGGAGGCGGTGCCGGTGGGGCAGGGCGCGATGGCGGCCATCCTCGGTCTCGACGCGGCCACGGTGGCGCAGGCCTGCGCCGAGGCGGCGCAGGGCGAGGTGGTGAGCCCCGCGAACATGAACGCGCCCGGCCAGGTGGTGATCGCCGGCTCGAAAGACGCCGTGGCGCGGGCGTCGGAGCGCGCGAAGCAGCTGGGCGCGAGGCGCGCGATCCCGCTGCCGGTGAGCGCGCCGTTCCATTGCGCGCTGATGCGGCCCGCCGAGGCGCGCCTCGCGCCGGAGCTGCGCGCCCTGCGCGTCTCCGATCCGGCGGTGCCCGTGGTCGCCAACGTGGACGCCGAGGTGAAGCGCACGGCGGCGGAGAGCATCGAGGCGCTGGTGAAGCAGGTGTCGGCGCCGGTCCGATGGGAGGACGTGATGCGACGGCTTGCATCGGAAGGCGTCCACAAGTATGTTGAAGTGGGTCCTGGGACGGTATTGACCGGCCTCGGCCGGAAAATCTTGAAGGACGCGGGGTTTGCGAACATCGAGGACCCTTCGGGACTCGACGCGGTCGCCGCCCTGGTGGGTTAGTGCGCCATGTTTGACTTGACCGGGAAAGTTGCCGTCGTGACAGGGGCCGGGCGGGGCATCGGGCGGTCCATCGCCCTCGCCCTCGCGTCGCGGGGCGCGCTGGTTGTGCCCACCGACGTCGTGAAGCCCGAGACCGACGCCTCCGGCCCCGCGCCGGCGGGGCCCGGCCGCGTGACCGGCGTGGAGGTCATGAACGTGACCGACGCGGCGGCCGCCGACGCGGCCTTCGGCAAGGTCCTCTCCGATCACGGACGCCTCGACATCCTCGTGAACAACGCCGGCATCACCCGCGACCAGTTGCTGATGCGGATGAAGCGCGAAGACTGGGACCGCGTGCTCGAGGTGAACCTGACCGGCGCCTTCGTCTGCACGCAGGCGGTGCTGCGGCCGATGATGAAACAGCGCCAGGGGCGGATTGTCAGCATCAGCTCGGTGGTGGGCCAGATGGGCAATGCCGGGCAGTCGAACTACGCGGCGTCGAAGGCGGGCCTCATCGGGTTCAGCAAGTCGCTCGCCCGGGAGGTCGCGTCGCGGAACATCACGGTGAACGTGGTCGCGCCGGGGCTCATCGACACCGACATGACGCGGGCGCTGGCTCCCGAGGTGCAGGCCGAGTGGCAGTCGAAGGTGCCGCTCGGCCGGTTCGGGACGCCCGAGGACGTGGCCGCGGCGGTCTGTTTCCTGGCGTCCGACGAGGCGTCGTACATCACCGGACAGGTTCTCGCCGTCAACGGCGGGATGTATACGTAGGAGGATGAATGGCTGGGGTTGCTGACAAGGTCAAGAGCATCATCGTGGAGCAGCTCGGGGTCGACGAGGAGGAGGTGACGATCGACGCCTCGTTCGTCGACGACCTGGGCGCGGACTCGCTCGACACGGTCGAACTCGTGATGGCGTTCGAAGAGGAGTTCGGGATCGAGATTCCGGACGAGGACGCCGAGAAGATCACGCGCGTCAAGGAAGCCGTCGACTACATCGAGGCCCACGCCAAGAAGAAGTAAGCGCATCACCATGGACGGTGTCGGAACCTGCGCCCGGCGGGCGAGTCGCGCCGCCGGTACGGGTTGCGGCGCCGCGTGTCTGGAGGCCGCGTGAACAGGCGCGTTGTCGTAACGGGCATCGGGTTGGTGTCGTCGCTCGGCGTCGGGACCGAGGCGACCTGGGAAGGGCTGTGCGCCGGGCGCAGCGGCGTCGGGCCCATCACCAGGTTCGACGCCTCGGCGTTCGCCGCCCGGATCGCCGCCGAGGTCAAGGGCTTCGACCCGCTGCAGTACGTGGACAAGAAGGACGTCAAGAAGATGGACATCTTCATCCACTACGCCATCGCGGCGTCGCAGTTGGCCGCGGCGGACGCGGGGCTGGTCGTCGTGCCGGAGGACGCCGCGCGCGTCGGCGTGTTCATCGCGTCGGGCATCGGCGGGTTCGGGACCATCGAGCGCGAGCACCAGGCGCTGCTCGAGGGCGGCCCGCGCAAGATCTCGCCGTTCTTCATCCCCGCGGCCATCATCAACCTGGCCGCCGGGCAGGTGTCGATCCGGCTCGGGGCCAAGGGCCCGAATCTCGCGACGTGCACCGCCTGCGCCGCGTCGGCGCACGCCGTCGGCGAGGCGTTCGAGATCATCCGGCGCGGCGCCGCCGACGTGATGATCGCCGGCGGATCCGAGGCGGCCATCACCCCGATGGGCGTCGGCGGCTTCGCCGCCATGCGCGCGCTCTCGACGCGCAACGACGAACCCGAGCGCGCGAGCCGCCCCTTCGACAAGGACCGCGACGGCTTCGTCATCGGCGAAGGCGCGGGCGTCCTCGTCCTCGAAGAGCTGGAGCGCGCCCGCCGGCGCGGCGCCCGGATCTACGCCGAGGTCGTCGGCTACGGCGCGACGGCCGACGCGTTCCACATCACGGCGCCGTCGGAGGACGGCGACGGCGCCGTGCGCGTGATGGCGATGGCGCTGGCCTCGGCCGGCGTCGGCCCCGGCGACGTGCAGTACATCAACGCCCACGGCACGTCGACGCCGTTCAACGACAAGCTCGAGACGCTGGCCATCACGCACGCTGTTCGGCGACGCACGCGGACGGGATCGGCGTGTCGTCGACCAAGTCGATGACCGGCCACCTGCTCGGCGCGGCGGGCGGCCTCGAGGCCGGCATCACGGCGCTGGCCGTCTACCACCAGACGATGCCGCCGACCATCAACCTGGACACGCCGGATCCGGAGTGCGACCTGGACTACGTGCCCTGGAAGGCCAGGACCGCGCCGATCACGTACGCGATGTCCAACTCCTTCGGGTTCGGCGGCACCAACGCCGCCCTGCTGCTTCGCCGTTTCGACGGCTGACGCCCGGAGCGTCCCGCCATGAAGATCGCCGTCTGCCTCAAGCAGGTTCCGTCGCGCGACTGGCAGCCGCGCGTCAACGACGCAGAAGACGTGGGTCCGCGACCAGGACGCCACCTTCGAGCTGAACGAGCCCGACGCCTACGCCCTCGAAGAGGGGCTGCGGCTCAAGGAGAAGCACGGCGGGGAAGTGGTCGTCTGCTCGGTGGGCCCCGCCCGCGTGGCGCAGGCGCTGCGCGAGGCGCTGGCCCGCGGCGCCGACCGCGCCATCCACGTCGAGGACGACGCGCTCGCGCAGGCCGACGCGTTCGCCGTGGCCGAGGCGCTCGCTGCCGCCATGCGCGACGAGGCGTTCGACCTCGTGCTGACCGGGCTGCAGTCCGACGACCAGGGGAGCGCGCAGACCGGCGTGATGCTGGCCGAGCTGCTCGGCATCGCGTCGGCGACCATCATCATGGAAGTGGACGTCCAGGGGCCGGCGCTCCGCGTGAAGCGCGAGCTCGAGGGCGGCTGGTTCCAGTGGGTGACGCTGCCGCTGCCCGCGCTGCTGACGATCCAGAGCGGCATCAACCAGCTGCGCTACGCCACGCTGAAGGGCATCATGGCGGCCAAGAAGAAGGAGATCCGGAAGGTGGCGCCGCCGGCCGGGCTCGCGTCGCGGCAGCGGATCGTCGGCCTCTACGTGCCCGAGAAGCGCAAGCAGACGCAGATGATCGGCGGCAGCCCCGCCGAGGCGGCCAAGGCGCTCGTCGCGGCGCTCCGGGACGAGGCGCGGGTGATCTCATGATTCTGGTCATCGCCGAACAGCAGGGCGGGACCCTGAACCGGGCCAGCTGGGAGACCGATCGCGGCGGCACAGCAGGCCGGCGGCCCGGTGAAGGTGGCCGTGCTCGGCGCCGACGACCGGCGCGGCGGCCGGCGAACTGGCGGCGGCCGACGTGGCGGAGGTGATGCGCGTCGAGGCGCCGGCGCTCGCGCCGTACACGCTCGACGGGTTCGTGTCGGCCCTCGGCCAGGTGGTGGCCGCCGAGCAGCCGGACGAGCGTGTTCCTCCCGCACACCTACCAGACGCGCGACTTCGCGCCGGCGCTGGCCGTCCGCCTCGGCCGCGCGCTCGTGACCGACTGCGTCGGCACGAAGCAGCGACGGCGGGCGTCGTCTGTTCGTGCGCCCGGTGTTCCAGGGCCGGCTGCTCGCGGACGTGGCCGTCGACGGGCCTGCGCTGGCCACGTTCCAGATCGGCGCCATCCGCGCGGACTCCCTGGTGCGCGGCGCGGCGCCGGCGCCGGTCCGGACCGTGGCGGTCAGCGTCGACGGCGGCGCGATCCGCCAGACGCCCGAGGCCCCGTTCCGCGAAGCGAAGCAGGCGGTCGACCTGACGCAGGCCGAGCGCATCGTCGCCGTCGGCCGCGGCATCAAGGACGCCGGAGAAGGTCGCGCTCGCGCAGCAGCTCGCCGCCGCGATCGGCGCCGAGATCGGCGCGTCGCGCCCGATCTGCGACGCCGGCTGGCTGCCCATGGATCGGCAGATCGGCAGCTCGGGCCAGACCGTCGCGCCGAAGCTGTACCTCGCCCTCGGCATCTCCGGCGCCATCCAGCACCTGGTCGGCATGAAGGGCGCCCGCACGATCGTCGCCATCAACAAGGACCCCGAGGCGCCGATCTTCGAGATGGCGGACTACGGCATCGTCGGCGATCTGTTCGAGATCGTGCCGGCGCGTCATCAAGGAGCTCAAGGGCTAGTGCACGCCACCGAGACCTGGATCTTCCGCATCCTCGTCCTCGGGTTCGTCGCGGCCTTCGCGGCGCAGGTGTGGACGCGCGCGCGGCTCATCCTGCGGGCCCCGAACAACATCCGCGTCGGCGACGACGAGACGGGGCGCCGCCTCCTGCGTTTCGTCAGCGAAGTCATCTTCCAGTCGCGCACCATCGCCGAGCGCCCGCTGGTGGGCTCGCCCACCTGGGTGTCTACTGGGGCTTCATGGCGTTCGCGCTGTACACGGGCGTCGAGTTCCTTGCCGGCCTCGGCATCGCGGACTTCACCGGCGCGCGGTGGTTCCATCTCTACGCGCTGGCGCTCGTGCCGTTCTCGGTGGCGGTGATCGTCGGCATCATCGGCCTGCTCGTGCGGCGCGCGATCGTGCGGCCGGCGGCCCTGGGCGATCACGTGTCGGGCGAGTCGGTGCTCATCGGGTTCTTCATCCTGACCCTGATGATCACGTTCCTGCTCGCCTTCCGGTGGGAGGCCGGCCTGGCGGCCCGCGTCAACTGGTGGGTCCACGCGCTGGTGATCCTCGGCTTCCTGGTCCTCATTCCGGATTCGAAGCACTTCCACCTCGTGCTGTCGCCGCTGACGGTCTACCTGCGTTCGCCGGTCCTCGGCGACGGTGCCGAACCTCGATTTCGAGCGGGAGCAGGTCGGGCTCGAGACCGTGGCGGACGTCGAGCGCAAGCAGGTGCTCGACGCCTTCACCTGCGTCGAGTGCGGCCGCTGCCAGGTGAACTGTCCGGCGCACGCCACGGGCAAGCCGCTCAACCCGAAGACGCTGATCCTCCAGAACGAAGAGGCGCTGCTCGCCGGCCGGTTCGAGACGAAGCTCGCCGACGTCTTCGACGCGAAGGTCCTGTGGCAGTGCACGACGTGCGGCGCGTGCGAGGCGCAGTGCCCGGTCGGCGTCGAGCACCTGCCGCTCATCATCGGCGCGCGGCGCGGGCTCGTGTCGAACGGCGAAGCGCCCGGCGCCCTGGCGGCCGTCTACAACCACCTCGAGCGCCGCGGCAACATCTGGGGCCTCGGCGCCGACCTCCGGCAGAAGTTCGTCCAGTCGGCCGGTCTCGAGATCTTCGATCCGGCGCGCCACGAGTACCTCGTGTGGCTGGGCTGCGCCGGGTCGTTCGAAGCCGACTTCCAGAAGTCGCTGCGGTCGCTGTTCGACATCCTGCGGGCGCGCGGCGTCACGTTCGGCGTGCTGGCGAAGGAGCGCTGCACGGGCGACGTCGCCAAGCGCACGGGCAACGAGTATCAGTTCCAGGAGCTGGCGCGGGCGAACATCGAGGACTTCACGGCGGCCGGCGTGACGAAGATCGTGACCTCCTGCCCGCACTGCCTCCGGACGATCGGGATCGACTACCGCGAGTTCGGGTTCAAGGCCGAGGTCGTCCACTCGGCGAGCCTCGTCGCGGAGCTGACGCGCACGATGGCGGTGCCGGGCCGGGAGGAGGTCACGTTCCACGACCCGTGCTACCTCGGCCGGTACGCGGGCGTCACCGACGAGCCGCGCGATCTGCTGGCGCGGTTCGGCGCCGACGGTCCGCGAGCCCGATCGCCACGGGGCGAACCCCTTCTGCTGCGGGGCGGGCGGCGGCCTGCTCTTCGAGGAGCACGAGGAAGGCCGGCGCATCAGCCAGGAGCGTCTCGAGCAGCTGCAGCGCACCGGTGCGGCCACGGTCGTGACGGCCTGCCCCTTCTGCTCGATCATGCTGAAGGGCGCGCAGGCCAGCGCGAACACCCAGGTCGAGTTCGTCGACCTGATGAGCTTCGTGGACGGCAGGATGAAGGCCGCCGCGCCGGCGGCCGTGCCACGGCCGTGAGCGACACGTCGAGCTGGCGGGACTCCCGCCTGAAGCGCGCCGAGGTTGCGGCCATCGCCGCGATCGGCGCCCCGCTTGTCGCGCTGCTCGGCCTCACGCTGCGCCTCCGGATCGACGGCCGGGAGCACCTCGACGCCGTCGGCGGGCCGGGACGGCCCTATGTCCTCGCGTTCTGGCACGGGCGCATCCTGCCGATGACGTTCTTCTTCCGCGACCGCGGCATCGTCGTCATCACCAGCGAGAACTTCGACGGCGAGTGGATCGCGCGGATCCTCCGGCGTTTCGGCTACGGGACGGCCCGCGGGTCGAGTTCGCGCAACGCCCGGGCGGCCACGCTGCAGCTGGTGCGGGACGTTCGCGCGGGTCGTCCGGCCGCGTTCACGCTGGACGGCCCCCGGGGGCCCGCGCGCGTGGCGAAGCCGGGCGCGGTGTGGCTGGCCGGCGCGACCGGCGCGCCGCTGCTGCCGTGCCACGTCGAGGCCGAGCGGCAGCTGGGAGCTTCGCAGCTGGGACCGCGCGCAGATTCCCAAGCCCTTCAGCCGCGTGCACCTGGTGCTCGGGGCGCCGATCGACGATCGCTCGCGGGATGAGCGACGAGGCGCAGGCGCAGGCGTGCCGGGACCTCGAGGCCGTGCTCGAGGGGCTGCGCCGGCGCGCGTGCGAACTGGCCGGGCGGGAGGCGTGATGTCGGTCCTCGTCTTCAGCAGCACGCGGTTCGGCGAACATGCGCCTCCGCCCGGCCATCCCGAGCGCCCCGAGCGGCAGGATGTGATGGACGCGGTCGCAGGGCAGTGGCGGCAGCGGGGAGGGGCGCGTGGCCGAACCGGCGCCGGCCCCGCGCGACGCGATCCTCCGCGCCCACAGCGCGCGTTTCGTCGAGACGCTGGAGGCGGCGGCCGGGCGCGCGGTGATGCTCGATCCCGACACCTTCACCTCGGCGGAGTCCTGGGGCGTCACGCGGCTGGCCGCCGGGGCGGCGGTGGGCGCCGTCGACGCCGTGCTGGAGGGCAGGGCCAATCGGGCCGCCGCGCTGGTGCGTCCCCCCGGCCATCACAGCAGCCGCGATCTGGCCCGCGGGTTCTGCCTGGTCAACAACGTGGCCGTGGCGGCCGCACACGCGCTCGCGCGCGGCCTCGCGCGCGTGGCGATCGTCGACTTCGACGTGCACCACGGAAACGGCACGCAGGAGATCTTCGAGGCCGACCCCCGGGTGCTGTACGTGTCGACCCACCAGTGGCCGCTCTACCCGGGCACCGGACGCGCGGACGAGGTGGGCGTGGGCGCGGGCCGCGGGTTCACGGTCAACGTGCCGATGGAGCGCGGCGCCACCGACGGCGACTATGCCGTGGTGTTCGACGAGATCGTGGCGCCCCTCGCGCGTCTGTTCGACCCCGAGCTGGTGCTCGTCTCCGCGGGGTTCGACGCGCACGAGCAGGATCCGATCGGGGGCATGCGGATGAGCGCGGACGGCTTCGCCCGCCTGACCGGCCGGTTGTGCGCCGTGGCGGACGGCTGCGCGGCTGGCCGGGTCGTGCTCGTCACCGAGGGCGGGTACCACCTGCGCAGCGCTGGCGGCGTCGCTTCGGGCCAGTCTCTCGGCGATGGAGGGCGGCCCGGAGGCCGATCCGGTTCCCGGCGCGGGAGGCGGCGCGACCGGGCGCGGCCTGGCGGCGGCGGAGCAGGCCCGCGCGGTCCAGTCGGCCTTCTGGCGTGGACTATAATCGACAGGATATGAGCGAGTACAACCCGCAGGCCATCGAGCGGAAGTGGCAGCAGCGGTGGCGGGAGAGCCGCGCGTTCGAGGTCACCGAGGATCCGTCGAAGCCGAAGTTCTACTGCCTCGAGATGTTCGCGTACCCGTCCGGGCACGCCCACGTCGGCCACGTCCGCAACTACATGATCGGCGACGTGATGGCGCGCACGAAGCGGATGCGCGGCTTCAACGTGCTGCACCCCTTCGGCTGGGACGCCTTCGGCCTGCCGGCCGAGAACGCGGCCATCAAGAACGGCATCCACCCGCGGACGTCGACGCTGGCGAACATCGCCCACATGAAGGGCCAGCTCGAGCGCCTGGGCATCAGCTACGCCTGGGAGCGCGAAGTGGCCACGTGCCTGCCGGACTACTACAAGTGGAACCAGTGGCTGTTCCTGCGGATGTTCGAGCGCGACCTGGCCTATCGACGCCTCGCGACGGTCAACTGGTGCTCCTCCTGCCAGACGGTGCTCGCCAACGAGCAGGTCGTCGACGGCGGGTGCTGGCGGTGCCACACGCCGGTCGTGCACCGGGACCTCGAGCAGTGGTTCCTGCGGATCACCCACTACGCGGACGAGTTGCTGAGCGCGCTCGACGGCCTGCGAGACTGGCCCGAGAACGTGCTCACGATGCAGCGGAACTGGATCGGGCGGTCCGAGGGCGCGCGCGTGCGCTTCCCGCTGGTCGACCCGTCCGGCACCGGCGCGTCGGCGGACATCGAGGTCTTCACGACGCGGATCGACACGATTTTCGGCGCGACCTTCGTGCTGCTCGCGCCCGAGCACGAGCTGGTCGAGCGTCTCGCCGCGGCGTCGGACGACCCGGCGGCCATGCGGGCCGCGGCCGCCAGGTTCCGCCGCCAGGATCGCGGCGCGAGGCTCACAGGCGAGGTCGAGAAGGAAGGGTTCAGCACGGGCCGTGTCGCGGTGAACCCGTTCACGGGAGAGCCCGTGCCCATCTGGGTGGCCAACTTCGTGCTCGGCGAGTACGGCACCGGCGCGGTCATGGCGGTGCCCGCGCACGACCAGCGCGACTTCGAGTTCGCGCGGAAGTACGGCCTGCCCATCCGCGTGGTGATTCAGCCCGAGGGGAGGGCGCGCCCCGCTCGACGCGGCGACGATGACCGAAGCCTACTCGGAGCCGGGGCGCGTGGTCGACTCGGGCGACTACACCGGCCTGTGGTCGGAAGAGGCCCTGCGGGTCATGGCGGAGAAGGCCGAGCGGCGCGGCATCGGCCAGCGCACGGTCCAGTTCCGCCTGAGAGACTGGGGCATCTCCCGGCAGCGGTACTGGGGCACGCCGATCCCGATCATCCACTGCCCGTCGTGCGGACTGGTGCCGGTGCCCGACGATCAGCTCCCGGTCGAACTGCCGGCCGTCGCCGAGTTCACCGGGAAAGGGGAATCGCCGCTGGCGAGCGTCCCCGAGTTCGTCAACGTCGCGTGCCCGACGTGCGGCGGCCCCGCGCGCCGCGAGACCGACACGATGGACACGTTCGTGGACTCGTCGTGGTACTTCTACCGGTTCTGCGACGCGAAGAACGCCAGCCTGCCCTTCGACCCGGCGGCGGTGGCCTACTGGGCCCCGGTGGACTTCTACAGCGGCGGCGTCGAGCACGCCATCCTGCACCTCATCTACTCCCGGTTCTTCGCGCGGGTCTTCCGCGACCTGGGCCTGGTGAACCACGCCGAGCCGTTCAGCCACCTGCTCACGCAGGGCATGGTGCTCAAGGACGGCGCGGTCATGTCGAAGTCGAAGGGCAACGTCGTCGATCCCGACGACATGATCGCGAAGTACGGGGCCGACGCGCTGCGCCTGTACGTGATGTTCATGGCGCCGCCCGAGAAGGAAGTGGAGTGGATCGACGCCGGGCTCGAAGGCGCGTTCCGGTTCCTGATGCGCGTGTGGCGCATCGTGCAGCAGTGGCGGGAGACGGTGGCGGCGGCGCCCGCGATCGATCGCGTCGAGGCCGGGCTGACCGACGCGGAGCGGGCGCTCCGCCGGAAGACGCACGACACCATCCGCCGCGTCACCCAGGACATCGAGCCGCGCGTCCACCTGAACACGGTGGTGTCGGCGCTGATGGAACTGGTCAACGAGCTCTACCAGTTCTCGGATCAGCACACGGCTGCCGGTCCGGCGGCCAGGCGGGCCGAGGGCCAGGCTCCGGCCGAAAGCCCGGGGACGCAGGCCGTCCTCAAGGAGGCGATCGAGGCGCTCGTCCTCATGCTGTCGCCCTTCACGCCGCACATGGCCGAGGAGCTGTGGGAGCAGATCGGGCACGAGGGCGGCATCGTGTTCGCGCCGTGGCCGGCCTTCGACGCCGCCGTCGCCAGAGCCGACGACGTCGTCATCCCGGTGCAGGTCAACGGCAAGGTCCGCGGGAGGGTGACCGTGCCGGCCGACAGCAGCGAGGACGAGATTCGCGAAGCCGCGCTCGCCGATCCGTCGGTGGCGACGCACGTCGCCGGCAAGTCGCTCGTGAAGGTCATCGTCGCCAAAGGCAAGCTCGTCAGCATCGTGATCAGGTAGTCTGGAGCCGTGCGAACCATCCTGAACCTGCTGCTCGTCGCCGCGATGGCCGCTTGCCGGCTCCGGCTGCGGGTATTCGCTCGCGGGGCGGGGGTCGTTCCTGCCCGATTCGATCCGCGTGATCGGCGTGCCGCAGTTCGCCAACCAGACGACCTTCCTGGAGGTGGAGCGGCGGTTCACCGAGCGCGTGCGCAGCGAGTTCATCGGCCGCGGGCGCTACCAGGTGCTCGCGCAGGAGTCGGGGGCGGACGCGGTGCTGCGCGGAACGATCACCAATCTCTCGATCGTGCCGGCGAACTTCAACGAGAACCAGCAGGCCACGCGGTACATCATCGTCATCAACACGAAGATCGAGTTCGTCGACCTGAAGACGAACAAGACGCTGTGGGAGAACCCGTCGATGGTGTTCCGCGAGGAATACGACCTGCCGCCCGACACGCAGGCCGGCAACCCGTCGGCGTTCTTCGGGCAGAGCTCCAACGCGCTCGAGCGGGTGGCGAACGACTTCGCCCGCACCGTCGTCAGCGCCATTCTCGAAGCCTTCTAGGCAGGGCGACCGGACGTGCCGCGCCAGCTCACCCCGCAGTCGTTCGAGCAGGACATCGCCCGCGGGCGGTTCGACCCGGTCTACCTGCTCATCGGCCCTGACGATACGCTGAAGTCGGCGCTGGTCGCCCGGCTCGTCGAGTCCATCGAGGCCGATTTCCGTCCCTTCAACGTCGACAAGCTGTTTCCTCCGGAGCAGCGGGAGGAGGCGCGCAAGCAGTTCTGGACCGTGCTGCAGCTGGCGCGGACGCTGCCGATGATGGTCCCGAGGCGCATCATCGTCGTGGCCCAGGCCGAGAAGCTCATGGCGATCTTCAAGGCGGGAGACGACGAGCCGGTGAAGCCCGCCGAAGCGGCCGTCGGCCAGGAAGGGCCGGAGGGTGGTCCAGAAGGCCGCCGGGGAGGCCGAACTGGAGGCGTTCGAGGAGTACCTGGCGAACCCGTCGCCCGACGCGGTGCTGGTGTTTGTCGCAGGCGTCGGACTGAACCGCAGCCTGAAGCCCGTGAAGCTGCTCGAGAAATACGCCGTGATCGTGGACTGCGATCCGCTGCCGGGAGGCGGCGACGCCGTCGCGTGGGTGACGGCCGAGGCGGCGGCCGAGGGGGTCCGCATCGAGCCGGCCGCGGCGAGGCTGCTCGTCAGCCGGGCCGGCGGCGACATCGCGCGCCTGCGGGCGGAATGCGAGCGCGCGGTGCTGTTCGCGTCGGGTGACGGCATCATCACCGAGGCGGCGGTGCGCGAGATCGCCGGCGCGCCGACCACGCAGAACCCCTGGGCCATGACCAACGCCATCGAGCGCGGGGCGGCCGGCGACGCGCTCCGGGAACTGGCGATGAAGTTCGACGCCGGAGAGTATCCGCCGATGATCCTCGGCCAGATCCGCTGGTTCGTGGCCACGAAGCTGCCGCCCAGGCGCGTGCCGGCCGCGGTGGACGCGGTCTTCCGGACGGACCTCGCGCTGAAGTCCTCGGGCGGCGACCCGAGGGTGCTCCTCGAGCGGCTCGTCGTTGAGTTGTGCGGATAGGGAAGGGCGCCGGTCGGCGCCCTCTCGGGCTTACGCCGCGGGCGAGGCGCTGACGCGCGTCTGCAGCCGCGACTTGTAGCGCGCCGCCGCGTTCTTGTGGATCACGCCCTTGGTGACCATCCGGTCAATCAGGGAGATGGTGCCCTTCATCTCGGTCCTGGCTTTCACGAACTCGTCTTTGTCGATGAGCGCACGGATGGACCGGAGCGACCCGCGGAGCTTGGAACGCAGCTGGCGGTTCCTCTCGCGGTGGACGACGTTCTGGCGGTGCGCCTTCAGCGCGGATGCATGACTGGCCACAGTATCCTCTGACTCACGTTGCCCACGGGCGAGCCCCATGCCTGCCCGTCGAATCTCCAATCATAGCATTTCACGCCATTTCGCGCGAGCTACAGAAGCGGACGCCCGGCCTCCGTTTCGTGTGGCCCGCCTGCGCGGCCCGGCCAGGCCCGGGGCGTGCACTGCCGTAAGAGCCTGTGCAGCAGGGGGAAGCGGCGGCGCCCCCGCGCGGGTGGTACCGACCTTGCCAGAGATAGCGGTGGAAGGCGGCCGCCGGGCGGGTCCACCGCGCGCAGCGGCGAGTGCCGAGTCAGCGGGAGCAGCATGTTTCACACGGATCTGGGACGGGCAGACGCGGTGCTCGCCGCGCTCGAGATGAAGCGGCCCGCAGTCGCGGCCCACAGCCGCCGGGTGTCGGCCTACTCGGTCAGGCTCGCGGCGCAGTTCGGACTCGCGGACGAGGTCATCGAGACCATCCGTCTCGGGGCGCTGCTGCACGACGTCGGCAAGATGCTGACGCCGTCACGCATTCTCGAGAAGCCCGGCCGGCCCAACGCCCGCGAGTGGCAGGAGCTGAAGATCCACCCGGAACTGGGGGCGGAGATCTGCCACCGCTCGGGGTTCGACGACGAGGTGTGCGCCATCGTGCTCCATCACCACGAGCGCTGCGACGGGAGCGGATACCCGGACAAGCTCGCGCATCCGTCCATTCCGTACACGGTGCGGATCGTCGCCGTGATGGACACGTTCGACGCGCTGACCAGTTCGCGCGACTACCGGGACCGCCTGTCCGTGCCGGCCGCCAGGACGCTCATCGCGAGGGCCGCCGGCTCGAAGTACTGCCCCTGGGTGGTGAGCGGCCTGCTCGCGCTGCCCGTCGAGATGCTGCAGCCCTGGCCCGGCGATGCTCCGGACATCGTTCGCCACGCGGAGGGCCCGGCCGTCCTGCCGGCCGCGGACCTGCTGGCCTTCCAGCGCTCCACCAGCGCCGCCCTTCACGCGTCCCTGTGCTGAGCTGAGTCCCTGCTGGGGTCAGACCCGGGTCTGACCCCGATTGAGGCTAGCGGACGATTTCGTAGGGGCCGGAAGTGGGGCGCGTGTCGGTATAGCGGGCCACGGGCTGGCCGTCGACCAGTTCGTAGGTCTTGTAGATGATGCGCCTGGCGGTCGTGACCGGCTGCGCCGGAGTGATGTTCTTCACCCGGTTCACGTACTCGCGGGTCTCGCGGTAGGGCGGCACCGCGTTGCCGTGGCGGTCCACAGCGCCAGGGCCGGCGTTGTACGCGGCCAGGGCCAGGGTTTCGTTCCCGTAGCGGTTGAGGAGCGAGCGGAGGTAGGCGACGCCGGCGCGGATGTTCTCGGCCGGGTCGTACGGGTTGCGGACGCCGAGCTCCGCCGCCGTGCCTGGCATCAGCTGCATGAGGCCCATGGCGCCCTTCGGCGAGCGCGCCCTGGGATCGAACCCGGATTCCACCTGGATCACCGCCCGGACCAGGTCCGGCCTGACGGCGTGCCTGGCGGCCGCTTCGTCGATGATGCTGTCGTAGCGGCCGACGTCCTTGCCCGTCGCCGGGCGGGTGGACCGAAGGGCCGAGCCGGGTACGGCGAAGGTGCGGTACTCGCCGGCCGGGGTGCGGTCGGAGAACACCTGGTTGCCGTCGGCGTCCTTCCACGCGTAAATCTGCGCCGCCGCGGGACGGGGCAGCGCCGCGACGGCCAGGGTGACAGCGAGCGCGCAGGCGGTTTTCGAGACAAACATGGTCTTCCCCAGGAGTATCGGCTCCAGGGGAGGAAGACTTCAGGATCCGAGCAGCTTCCCGATCGCCTCCCGGCTGGCGGCCAGCAGGTCGTCGAGCTTGTCCGGCTGGCGGCCTCCCGCCTGGGCGAAGTCGGGCCGGCCGCCGCCTCCGCCGCCGACCATCGGCGCGAGCTGCTTCACCAGCTTGCCCGCGTGAATGCGTCCGGTCAGGTCGGAGGTGACCGAGATCACGAACTGCACCTTGTCGTCGGCGGCGGCGCCGAGCACCACCACCCCGCGGCCGAGGGCGCTCTTCAGCGAGTCGGCCAGCTCGCGGAGGGCGGCGGCGTCGAGATCGTCGACTTTCCGCGTCATGACGCGGACATCGCCGAACTGCACCACCTCGCCGGTCGCGGCCGATACGTCGCCCGACGCGGCCTTCATCCTGGCCTGGTTGATTTCCCGGCCGAGGCGTTTCACCTCGGCATGGAGGCGGTCGACGGCGTCGCCAGCCTGTGCGGGGCTCACGTTCAGGCGCGCCAGCACGGCCGCGAGGGCCGCGTGCTGCCCCTGGATGTGCCGCAGCGCGCCAAGGCCGGTGAGCGCCTCGATGCGCCGGACGCTCGCGGCCACACCGCCTTCCTGGACGATGACGAACGGGCCGATGTCGCCGGTGGCGCCGCAATGGGTTCCGCCGCACAGTTCCATGCTGAAGCCCGGCACCGAGACGACGCGGACCGTGTCGCCGTACTTCTCGCCGAACAACGCCATCGCGCCGGCCGCTACGGCCTCCGCCTGCGACCGCACCTCGGTCTGCACCGGCACGTTGCGGCAGACCGCGGCGGTGACCAGGCGTTCGACCTCGGCGATCTCGCCGCTGCTCGAGCGGGGCGTGGTGGACGAAGTCGAACCGGAGGCGTTCGGGCGAGACGAGCGACCCGGCCTGCTTGACCTGGGGCCCGAGCACCTGGCGGAGCGCGGCGTGCAGCAGGTGTGTGGCGGTGTGGTTGCGCCGCGTGGCGTCGCGCAGGTCGTCGTTCACCTCCGCGGTGACCGGATCGCCCACCCTGACGCGGCCCTGCTCGACCTGGACCTGATGGAGCCGCGGCCATCCCGCCACCTTCGACACGCCCGGCACGGAGGCCGTGAACCCGCCCGATTCCGAGGCGAGGCGTCCCGTGTCGGACACCTGGCCGCCCGACTCGACGTAGAAAGGCGTCCTGGCGAGCGCGGCATAGCCCGAGTCGCCGGACGCCAGCGCCTCGACTTCCTTGCCCGCGCTGTCGAACAGGGCGACGACGGGCGCGCCGGTCACGCGCGTCGTCGCGTAGCCCTCGAACTGGTCACCGGCCTGCTCGAGCGCCCGCCGCATCGGGTCCGACGGCGAGAAGAACTCGGCCTGGTGGGTCCGGTCGAATCCGCTCCTCGACCGCGCGCGCTCCTTCTGGGCCGTCAGGGCGCGCTCGTACCCGGCGTTGTCGACCGCAATGCCGCGCTGCGACGCGGTGTCTTCGATGAAGTCCTTCGGGAGGCCGTACGAATCGTACAGGCGGAACGCGTCTTCGCCCTTGAGGACGCCGGCCTCGGCCGACTGATCGAGCAGCTCCTCGAGGCGGGGCAGCCCTTTGGTCAGCACGGCCTCGAATCGGACTTCTTCGGACTCGACGACCTTCGACACGTAATCGTGGCCGGATCGCAACTCGGGGTAGGCGTCGCCCATCTGGCCGACGAGCACGTCGACCAGCCCGCACAGGAAGGGCTCCGTCAGCCCGAGGTGATGGGCGTGGCGCATCGCACGCCGCATGATCTTGCGCAGCACGTACCCGCGCCATTCATTGGACGGCAGGACGCCGTCGGCGATGAGGAACGTCATGGCGCGGGCGTGGTCGGCAATGACCCGGGCCGACACGTCCGACGGCTCCATCGTGCCCTTGTACTGGCGGCCGGAGAGCTGGCTGATGGCCTTGAGCAGCGGCTGGAACAGGTCCGTGTCGTAATTCGACAGCGTGCCCTGCATGATCGCCGTGATCCGCTCGAGGCCCATGCCCGTGTCGATGGACGGGGCCGGCAGCGGCACGAGGCGCTTGTCGGCCTGGCGGTCGAACTCCATGAACACGTTGTTCCAGACCTCGATGTAGCGATCGCACGAACACGCCACGCCGCGGCACACTGGCTCCGTGCACGGCAGGTGATCGCCGCGGAAGTAGTGAATCTCGGAGCAGCGGCCGCAGGGACCGGTGTCGCCCATCGACCAGAAGTTGTCCTCCTTGCCGAGTTCCGCGATTCGGGACGCCGGGAGCACGCGCAGCCAGTATCCGTACGCCTCGTCGTCGCGCGGCACGCTCTCGTCACCGGCGAACACCGTCGCGAACAGCCGGTCGGGGGGCAGCTTCCAGACGTCGGTCAGGAGGGCCCAGGCGAGGGTGATGGCGTCGTCCTTGAAGTAATCCCCGAACGAGAAGTTGCCCAGCATCTCGAAGAACGTGTGATGCCTGAGCGACGGCCCGACGTTCTCGAGGTCGTTGTGCTTGCCGCTGACCCGCATGCACTTCTGCGAACGTGGCCGCGCGCCGGTAGTCGCGCCTGTCCCGTCCGAGGAACACGTCCTTGAACTGGTTCATCCCGGCGTTGGTGAACAGCAGCGTGGGATCGTCTCCCGGCACGAGCGGCGAGCTCGCGACGACGCGGTGGCCATGCTGCTCGAAGAACCCGAGGAATGTGCGGCGCAGTTCGCTGGAGGTCATCCCGCTATTGTAGCAATAGCAGCCGGGACTCGGGACTCGGGACTGGGACAGGGGCATGTGGCGACAGTCAGAGAGAGCCGCGACCGCGTGTCAGGCAGGCTCGGCTACGGCTACTGGCTACTCTTCAGGCTCGCCCTTGCGCCCCCAGTAGGGCCGCAGGGCCGTGCGGATGAGGTCGGCCGGGAAGCCGCGGCGCAGGAGCGCCGCGTACAGCCGCCGGTAGGAGGCGGGGTCGGGAATCGACCGGCGGCCTCGGAGCTTCGACGCCACGACCTTGGCGACGACCTCGCGCTCGTCGGTCTCGGCCAGGACGGACTCGGTGGCGTCCTGCGCCTGTTCCTTCGAGAAGCCGAGCCGCTCGAGTTCCCGGGCCACGCGGTGCCGGCCCCGGTGCCGGACGGCCACGAGGGTCCTCGCGGCGGCCAGCGCGGCACGCCGGTCGTCGAGGACGCCGACTCGCGTCAGCCGCTCGACGATCCCCTGAATCACGTCGTCCGGGTACCCGCGCGCGCCGAGGCGCTCACGGAGGCGGGCACTCGACATCTCCCGGCCGGCGAGGAGGCGCAGGGCCGCCCCGTGCGCCGCTTTCCGGGCGTCTTCGGGGTCGGCCGGTACTGATGGCGGCGCGGGCCGCACGGGTCTCACTTCCGGGTGAAGCGCGTGACCTCGGGCGGAGGTTCGTTGCCGCCGGTCACGCCGCGCGCCATCTGCTCCTGCGCCTCGTCGGAGGCGGTGGCGATGCCCTGCACCTTCAGCTTGAACTCGTCGATGTTGGTCGACCACCGGAGCGCCTCGTCGTAGGTGACGAGGTTCTTCCGCAGCAGCCCGAGGAGCGACTGGTCGAACGTCTGCATCCCGTACTGGGACGTCCCGGCGGCGATGGCCGTCTGGATGAGATGGGTCTTCTCCTTGTCGACGATGCAGTCGCGGATGAACGGGGTCGTGACGAGCACTTCGACGGCCGGGCAGCGGCCCTGGCCGTCCGCCCGCGGAACGAGGCGCTGCGAGATGACCGCCCGCAGCACCGACGCCAGCTGGAGGCGGATCTGCTTCTGCTGATGCGGCGGGAAGACGGCGATGATGCGGTTGATGGTCTCGGTGGCGTCCAGCGTGTGGAGCGTCGAGAACACCAGGTGGCCCGTTTCGGCCGCGAGCAGGGCGGTTTCGACCGTCTCGAAGTCGCGCATCTCGCCGACCAGGATCACGTCGGGGTCCTGGCGCAGGGCGGCGCGCATCGCGTGGGCGAACGAACGGGTGTCGGTCGCCACCTCGCGCTGGTTGATGATCGACTTGTGGTCCTTGTGCAGGAACTCGATGGGGTCTTCGATGGTGAGCACGTGGACGCACCGCGTGCGGTTGATGCGGTCGACCATCCCGGCGAGCGTCGTGCTCTTGCCGCTGCCCGTCGTGCCGGTGACCAGGACGAGGCCGCGTTCCTCGTCGGCGATCTTCGAGATGACCGCCGGCAGGCTCAGCTCCTCGACGGTGCGGATCTGCACGGGGATGACGCGGAGCACGAGCCCGACGGTGTTCCGCTGCTGGAACACGCTGCAGCGGAAGCGCCCGAGGCCCGCGACGCTGTAGGCCAGATCCACCTCGGGCGACTTCTTGAACCGTTCCCGCATCCCCGCCGGCACCACCGCCGCCGCCATGGCGATGGTGTCGTCCGGAGTCAGTTTCTTGGCCCCCGGGACCGGGACCAGGCCGCCCGCCACGCGCATCATCGGCGCGGAGCCGGCCTTCAGGTGCAGGTCCGACGCCCCATGCTCGACGGCAGTCGTCAGCAAGTCGTTGATATGCATGGGCTAGCTCTTCGCAGCCGCGGCAACGGCCGCCGGGCCCGCCGCGTCCTCGTAGACGTAGGTGAGCCAGTTGTGGGTGTCGGGCGCCGCGCCCTGGATGATGTCGAAAAACGCCCGCTGGATGGCGGCGGTGATCGGGCCGCGCGTCCCGTTCCCGATGACGATCCTGTCGACTGACCGGATCGGCGTGATCTCCACGGCGGTCCCGGCGAAGAAGAGCTCGTCGGCGATGTACAGGATCTCGCGGGGCAGCATCTCCTCGTGGACGCGATAGCCGAGCTCCCGCGCGAGCGTCATGACCGAGTTGCGCGTGATGCCCGGGAGGATCGCGGCGGCCATCGGCGGCGTGTACAGCTCGCCGTCGCGGACGATGAAGATGTTCTGGCCCGACCCCTCGCTGACGAAGCCGAAGCTGTCGAGGGCGATCCCCTCGGCGTAGCCGTCGACGATGGCTTCCATCTTGATGAGCTGGGCGTTCGCGTAGTTGGCGCTCGTCTTGGCGAGCGACGGGAACGAATCGGGCACCATCCGCGACCACGAGCTCACCTTGACGTCGACGCCGTTCTCGAGGGCGTCTGCGCCCAGGTACGTGCCCCACTCCCAGAGCATGATCGCCGTGTCGATGGGGCAGGGGAACGGGTTGACGCCCAGTGCCGCGTACCCCCGGTACACGAGCGGCCGGATGTAGCAGGCCTGCATCGTGTTGGCCCGGATCGTGTCGAGGACCGCCGCTTCGAGCTGGGCCTGGGTGTAGGCCGGGTCCATGCGGTAAATCTTCGCCGAGTCCATCAGCCGTCGCATGTGGGCGTCGAGCCGGAAGCAGGCGGAGCCTTTCGGCGTGCTGTAGCAGCGAGCCCCCTCGAACACGGCGCTTCCGTAGTGAATGACGTGCGACGCGATATGAATCTTGGCGTCGGCCCACTCCACCAGTTGACCGTTGATCCACACCTTCCCGGTTCCCGAGAACGCCATCATCAGCTCCTTGGAGTGCGTATTCTACTGCTCCTTCGTGCAGAACGGACAGCGGTCCGTCCGGCGGGCGGGCAGGGGCTTGTTACAGTTCCAGCAGAAATGGGGCTGGGGGCTTTCGCGCGGCTTCGACCCCGAGGTCTGGGCCTGCGCCAGTACCCGCTCCGGCGCCGGCGTCGGGGCCGGACGCTCCGTGGTCCGCCTCGGGACCGTGCGGTCGGCCGCCAGCAGATCCTCCAGCACGTCGGCGGCCCGCTGGTACCGCTCGGTCATCTCGGGCGCCATCGCCTTGAGAATGATGTCGTTGACGCGCTGGGGGATCCGGCCGTTCCGCAGCCGCGGCGGGGACACGAGTTCGCCGCGCATCAGCCGCTCGAGGTCGGCCGGCGCCGGCGTCTGGTACGGCAGCGTGCCCGTCATCATCTGGTACATCGTGACGCCGAGCGAATAGATGTCCGACGCGAACGTCGCCTTGCCGTGAAACTGCTCCGGCGCCATGTACGGCGGGCTGCCGATGACGGTGGTCCCGACGGCCGCCAGCTCCAGGAAGCGCGACGTGCCGAAGTCGGCGACCTTCACCAGGCCGTTGTCGGCAATCATGATGTTCGCCGGGCGCAGGTCGCGGTGCAGCACGTTCTGGCGGTGGGCGTGGTCGACGGCGTTGCAGATCTGGCACGTGAAGTCGAGGGCCCGCGTCATCTCGAGGGCGCCCTCCCGGCCGATGATGTTCTCCAGGGTTTCGCCCGCCACGTACTCCATGACGATGAAGAAGACGCTGTCCTGCTTCTCGGCCGTGAGCACGGTGACGATGTTCGGATGGTTCAGGCTGGCGAGGAGGCGGGGTTCTCTCAGCAGTTCGCCGAAGTTCGTGCTCTGCCGGTGGGGCACCTTGAGCGCGACTTTCTTGTCGATCCAGGTGTCCTCGGCAAGATAGACCGTTCCGAAGCCGCCGCTGCCCAGGGCCGATAGGATCTTGTACTTGCCGATGGTCTGACCGCGAAAGAACATACGGGCCTGCGGTGGAGTATAGCTCGCCTTGTCTATAATTACCGCATGGTGCCGCGCCTCTACGTGCCGTCGCTCGATGCGCGCAGCCGCACGGTCACGCTGCCCGAAGACGAGGCCGCGCACCTCCGGCGCGTCCTCCGCGTGAAGGCCGGACAGGCCGTCCGGCTCTTCGACGGACGCGGCGGCGAGGTCGACGCCAGGGTGATCTCGGCGGACCGGGCCGGAGTGGTGGTCGAAATCGGAGAGCCCGTCGTCTCCGCCCTCGAGTGGCCCGTTCGGGTGACCCTCGCCCAGGCCGTCCTCAAGGGCGACAAGATCGACGATGTGATTCGCGACGCGGTGATGATGGGCGTCGCGGCGGTTCAGCCGCTGCTGACGGCCAGAACAGAGGTGCCGGAAGCGGCGTTCAGCCGCGGGCGCCGCGTCGAGCGCTGGCAGCGCATCGCGGTGGCCTCCGCGAAGCAGTGCGGGCGGGCGGTCGTGCCCCACATCCTCGCGCCGTGTTCGCTGCAGGCGTGCCTGGGCGCCGGCGCTGCAGGGCGCCGCGCTCATGCTGGTTGAGCCGGCTGCCGCGATCCCCGGGAACGGCGTCCCTGGCCGCAGGCCGACATCCCCTCGTCCGCCACGCTGCTGGTCGGCCCCGAAGGCGGCTGGGCGGAGGATGAAGTGGCGCTGGCGCTCGAGGCCGGCTGCCTCACGCTGACGCTGGGACCCCGCACGTTGCGCGCGGACGCGGCGGCGATCGTGGCGTTGAGCGTGCTGCAGTACGTGTGGAGGTAATCGGGATCGGAAGTCAGGAGCTCAGAAGCCAGAAGAAAGGCCTGTTCAGCTGAGCATCCGTCTTCTGGCTTCTGACAATCGTCAGTTCGCCCTTCTGGCTGCTACTGGCTTCTGATCACGGCGACTGGCCGTCAACGCGCCGCCCTGCAGAGCGCACAGCACCAGCCGTCTTCTTCGGCGTGCCACTCCATCGAAAAGCGCTCGGTGAACGCGCGGTAGACCGCCTCGCGTTCCTCGGAGGTGATGCCGCTGAGGATCAGCGCCCCTCCCGGAGCCACCGTGCGCGCGAGCTCCGAGGCACCCGCCGCGAGCATGCCGCCCGTCAGATTGGCGACCACGACGTCGGCCTCGAGACCCCGTTCCTCACGGAAGTCGGCCAGGCGGAACTCGACCGCCGGGGGGCTGCCGTTCAGCACCGCATTGCCGCGCGCATTGTCCAGCGCATCGCGATCGACGTCGATCGCGACGACGCTCGCCGCTCCGAGGAGGGCCGCGGAGAGCGCCAGCACGCCCGAGCCGGTGCCGACGTCCAGGACGCGGCAGTTCCGCAGGTCGAGCCGCTGGAGCGCCTCCAGGCAGAGCCGGGTCGTCGCATGGTGCCCGCTTCCGAAACCCATCGCCGGCTCGATGACCACCGTCGTCAACGCGGGGTCGCCGGCCGGAGACTCGGTGTCCCACGGCGGGGCCACCGCGATGCGCCCGACGCGGACGGCGCAGCAGCGAGGCCTGGCTCCTGCGGGCCCAGTCCTCGTCCTCGACGTCGATGGGCCGGAGTCCGAGCGCGCCCGGTCCGTTGGTGGCGTGGAGGAGGGCGAGGGCCGCCGCCCGTCCCGCCTCGCTCCTGAAGAAGACCTGCCACGTCTCGCCGGGCTGTTCGGAAATGGCGACGATATCCAGGCCGTCCAGATCCGCCATGACGCGGTCCTGCAGCGTCAGCGCGCCGGGTTCGCCGGCGGCGCCGGGCCCGGGGAAGACGATTTCGACGGCGGGCCAGGCGCGCATCAGCTGAAGAGGTCTTTCACGCGGTCGAACACGCCCCGCTCCCCGCCGCCTTCGTCGCGCGGGCGCGCGCCGGTCTTCTCGGGAGGCAGCACCTTGGCGAGCTGCTCCAGGGCTGCGCGCTGCTCCTTGGTCAGCTTCTTCGGCGTGCGGGGCTGCACCATC
Source organism: uncultured Acidobacteriota bacterium (assembly GCA_963834645.1). GTDB lineage: Bacteria > Acidobacteriota > Vicinamibacteria > Vicinamibacterales > JAKQTR01 > JAKQTR01. Next base: position 43,566 of record CAWICP010000006.1, on the reverse strand, counting down.
ACGTGGAGGTCGCCCCGCCCGCGGCCGCTGACGCTGGGCATGCCCTTGCCGCGCAGCCGGAACACGGTCCCGGCGGCGGTGCCCTCCGGGATGCGGAGGTCGTCCTCGTCGTCGAGCGTCGGGACGCGGATGTCACCGCCGAGCACCAGCGTGGGGAAGTTGACGTCGACCTCGCAGAAGAGGTCGTCGGCCTCGCGGCGGAAGCACTCGTGCTCCTGCACCTGCACGACCACGTAGAGGTCCCCGGGCGGGCCGCCGAGCGCGCCGACCTCGCCTTCGCCCGAGAGGCGCAGCCGCTGGCCGTTGGCGATGCCGGCCGGCACTTTGACGGTCAGCTTGCGCTCGCGTGTCACGTGCCCCGTGCCGCGGCACGTCGTGCACGGATCCTGGATGACGTGGCCGGACCCGCCGCACTGGCCGCAGGTGCGCGCGACCACGAAGAACCCCTGCTGATAGCGAAGCTGACCGCGGCCCTGGCACTGGGGGCAGCGGGAGGGCTTCGTGCCCGGCGCGGCGCCGCTGCCGTTGCAGGTGCCGCAGGGTTCGAGCCTCGGGATCTGGATCGTCGTGTCGATGCCGCGCGCGGACTCCAGGAAATCGATCTCCAGGTCGTACCGCAGGTCCGAACCCCGCTGGGGCCCGCCGCGCCGCCGGCCGCCGCCGAAGATGTCGCCGAAGCCGAACATGTCGCCGAGGCCGCCGAGGATGTCCTCGAACCCGGCGAAGACCGTGGGATCGAAACCGCCTGCCGCTCCGCCCACGCCCTGGTGCCCGTACCGGTCGTAGGCCGCTCGCTTCTCGGCGTCGGCCAGGACGGAGTAGGCCTCGGCCGCCTCCTTGAACTTCTCCTCGGCGTCCTTGCTCCCGTGGTTGCGGTCGGGATGGTACTTGAGCGCCAGCTTGCGGTACGCGCTCTTGATCTCCGGGTCGGTGGCCGTCCGGGCGACGCCGAGCACCTCGTAGTAGTCTCGCTTGCTCACGTTCGGGCGACCTTGACCATCGCCGGCCGGAGCAGGCGTTCGCCAATCATGTAGCCGCGCCGCAGTTGCTCGGTGACCTCGCCGTCGCGGCGGTCCCCGGCAGGCTCGGTCGTCACGGCCTGGTGAAGATTCGGATCGAAGTCCGCGCCTGTCGCCTCGATTGGCGTGACACCGCGGCGGCCGAGCAGGTCGAGCAGCCGCCGGTGGATGAGCTCGACGCCCTGCCGGTACGCCTCCACGCTGCCGCCGGCCGCGTCCGCGCCGAGCGCGCGCTCGAAGTCGTCGGCGACGGCGACCAGATCGAGCAGGAGCGCCTCCACGGTGCGATCGGCAAGCTCGCGCCTCTCGCGTTCGGTGCGCTTGCGGTAGTTGTCGAATTCGGCCGCGGTCCGCAGGAGGCGATCGTGGCACTGCGCCAGTTCGTCCCTGAGGGCCTCGAGGCCCGCGTCGCCTTCCGCGGAAGCGGGCTTGCCGGTTGACGGGTCTTGCGGCGGGCCGCCTGGACCGGGTTCGGCCGCAGCGCCGCCGGGCTGCTGTTCGAGTGCTTCGTCAGTCATGCGTGGTTGAGTGTTTCGGGCAATCACGAATCCGCCGGACGCGGCGTCCGGACCCCGTGGCTCAGGAGCCGGGAGACGGTCACGGCCACGTGGTCCACCATCGGGATGGCCCGGGAGTACTGCATCCGCAGCGGCCCGATCAAGCCGACCGTGCCCGCGAAATCCCCGTCGGCGCAGGTGGATGCCACCAGGCTGAACTCGCGGAGCTCAGGGTCCGGATGTTCGTTGCCGATGACCACCGTCAGGCCGGGCCCGTCGATGTACTCGGTGAGCAGGTGCACGAGGCGGTGCTTCTCCTCGATCATGCGCACGAGGGCGCCGAGCGCGGCCAGCGTGATGCCGCTATGGGCCTCCGACACTTCGTCCACCAGCGACGAGGTCCCCTCGACAAAAAGCGGCCGCGAGGTGCCGACGCCGTCGAAACTCGCGCGGGCCAGCCGGAGCGCCCGTGCCAGGACCCGGTCGTAGAGGACGCGTTCGTGGGAGAGCCGCTCGAGAATCGTGCGGCGCACCTCGGCCAGCGGCAGGCCGGAGAACTCCGTGTTGAGGTAGTTCGCGGCCTGTTCGAGCTCGCGCACGCCGACCCCGGCGTCGAGATCCACCACCTTGTGCGTGACCTGCGACGTCCGGGCGACCACGATGACGAGGACGCGCCCGGCGCCGAGGGGGACGAACTCGATGCGGTGGAACGCCGCCGTGGCCGACTCCGGCATCAGGGCGAACGCGACCGCGTGCGTCGCCTGGGCCAGCATGTGCGGGACCGTCGACAGCACCGTTTCGGCGTCGGCGTCGGGCAGGTTCGCGATCTGCTCGAGGACCTGCGCCTCCGCCAGGGCGGCCGGGCGGGAGGTCCGGGGGCGCTTGAGCAGCCGGTCGACGTACGAGCGATAGCCCAGGTCGGTCGGCACCCGGCCCGCCGAGGTGTGCGGCTGGCGCAGGTACCCGAGTTCCTCGAGCATCACGAGGATGTTCCGGATGGTGGCGGACGAGAGGGCGAAGCCTCCCCGCCGCACCAGCGCCTGGGAGGCCACGGGCTCGCCGGTTTCGATGTGCTCGCGCACGAGGGTCGCCAGGACCCTCCTCGTGCGCTCGCTCAGGATCGGCAGATCGGTGGCCATAACGTGTTCGCGGGGCCTCACATCCCCGCCCTTCATTATACCAACTCAGATGCCGGCCCTGGCCAGCAGCGCGGCGGCCTCGGCCCGGGCGCCGGCGGCGGCCTCCTGCGGGTCGAGGTAGACCGGGTGGAAGTCCCGCACGAGCACCTGTCCGTCGACGACGGTATGGCGGACATCGGTGCCGCTGGCCGCATAGACCAGCGTCGAGTACGGATCGCGGCCCGGGGCGAGGTGCGGCCGATCGAGGCCGACGACGATGAGGTCGGCCCGCTTGCCCGGCTCGACCGAGCCAATCTCCGCTTCCATGCCCAGGGCGCGCGCGCCTTCGCGCGTGGCCATCCAGACCGCGTCCCTGGCGGGCAGCGTGCCCGGCCCGAGCCGGACCGCCTGCAGCACGGCCGCGAGGCGCATCTCCTCGAACATGTCGAGGCGGTTGTTGCACGCCGCGCCGTCGGCGCCGAGCGACACGGAGATGCCTCGCCTGCGCAGCTCCGCGACGGGCGCGAGGCCGCTGCCGAGCTTCAGGTTCGACCCCGGGCAATGGAGCACCTTCACACGCCGCGACGGCGAGGATGTCCTGTTCGTGCTCGTTCACCCAGACGCAGTGCGCCACGCACAGGCGCTCGGAGGCCAGGCCGATCGCCTCGAAATACTCGATGTTGCGCTTCCCGGTCTGGCGTTCGACGATGGCGATTTCCGCCTGCTGCTCGGAGGCGTGCGTGTGCACCAGCACGCCCTGCTCCGCGGAGAGCGACCCCACTTCCTCGAGCAGGCCCTGCGAACACGAGACGGCGAACCGCGGCGCGAACGCCGCGCGGATCCGTCCGCCGGCGGCGCCGTCCCAGCGCCGGTGGAGCGCCAGGCTCTCGTCGATGGCCGTGCGCGCGGGCTGGAGCAGCCGGCCGGGCGCGGCGGCGTCGGCGTCCATCAGGCACTTGCCGATGACGGCCCGCAGCCCCGTGGCGGCGACTTCCTCGAACACCGCATCCGAATCGTGCACCGTCTCCATCGTCAGCACGCACGTCGTGCCGCTCGAGAGCAGCTCGCAGGCCGCCAGGCGCGCCGACGCCCGGAGCGAGGCCGGGGTGTGCGCGGCCTCCATCGGCCAGATGCGGGTGCGGAGCCAGTCGATGAGCGCGAGATCGTCGGCGAGCCCCCGGAACAGCGTCTGGCACAGGTGGATGTGGGTCTGGATGAACCCCGGCAGGACCAGGGCGCCAGAGGCGTCGAGGACCGAGTCGTGGTGCGACGCGCCGACGCGGCCGACGGCCTCGATCCGGCCGTCCCGGATCGAGACGTCGCCTTCGACGATGTCGAGGCCGTCGTTCATCGTGAGGACGGTGCCGCCGCGGAGGAGCAGGGACGCCATGCCTCGATTCTACCGCCGGTCCCGCATGGCTGCCGGGGTGGAGCCGGATTCCGTGCATCGCGGCGCGCCTCACGGCGATGAGCTCCGCGACGATGCTGACGGCGATCTCCTCGGGGGTGATGGCGCCGATGTGCAGGCCGACGGGCGCTCGAACCCGGCCGAGCCACTCGGCGGCGGCGCCTTCGCCGGCCAGCGCGTCGAAGATGCGCGCCACCTTGGCCCGGCTGCCAATCATGCCGACGTACCGGAGCGGCCGGCCGGCCAGCGCGCGCATGGCCGAGAGGTCGTGGGTGTGCCCGCGCGTCACCACCAGGACGAAGGTGGCGGGCGGCAGGTCGGCGCCGGCGAGGAAGCCGGCGATCTCGGCCACCGTGATTTCGGCGGCGGACGGGAACCGGTCCTGGTTCGCGAACTTCTCCCGATCGTCGAGCACATGGACGCGGAAGCCGACATCGGCAGCCATCTTCGCCACGTGCTGGCTCACGTGGCCGGCCCCGACGACGAGCAGGCGAGGCGACGGATCGAGCGGCTCGATGAAGACGTCCATCCGACCCCCACAAATCAGCCCGGTCTCTCCGGCGAGCGCGTCGGTCAGGTCGTAGTGCGCGACGCCGGCGCGCCTGGCTCCGGATGCTCTCCCGGGCCTTGCCGGCCGCGTCGTTCTCGTAGCATCCGCCGCCGATCGTGCCGACGGTGCGGCCGTCGGCGTACACCAGCATCCGGGCGCCGACGCGCTGTGGCGTCGATCCCTGGGTGGAGACGATCGTGACCAGCGCCGCCTCTTCGCCCCGCTCGAGGGCCTGGAGCGCGGCGGCGAAGACGGCTTCGTGCACGAGGGGATTATAGACAGAATTCAGAGACAGTAGTCAGAAGCCAGAAGACAGAAGTCAGAAGCAAGAAGCACGCAAGGCGTGCGCAGGCCAGTCCGCTGCGACGATTCCTGGCTACTGGCTCGATCCCGAGTCCCGAGCGCCGAGCCGCGGTCAGAACCTGTGCAACTCGCAGGCCTCGGTGGGCTCGGTTCCCGCGATGAAGGCCTCTCTGAGGACTCTCGGGCAGCCGGGCTGCGCGAGTTTGCCGGTGTCGCGATCGATGGCGACGAACACGATCCCGGGCGGCGGCGCGAAGGCCGCGTTCGGCCGGCCCGAGAGGGCGGCCATCATGAAGCGGGTCCAGATGGGGAGGGCGGCCTGGGATCCGCTGAGGGTGACCGGCTGGTTGTCGTCGAAGCCGACCCACACGGCCGTGAGCAGCTCGGGCGTGAAGCCGACGAACCAGGCATCGCGAAGGTCGTTGGTCGTGCCGGTCTTGCCCGCCGCGTCGTGGCTGAAACCCATCCCGCGGGCCGCGGCCGCCGTGCCTTCGTTGACCACGCTGCGCAGCATGCTGGTGACGAGAAACGTCGTGTCCGGGCGGGCGATCCTCGCGGGGGCCGCCGCCGTCAGCGGCAGCTCGGCGCCGCCGCTCTCGAGCCTCGCGATGGCGCGCAGCGGTCGCAGCTCACCCCCGTTGGGGAAGATCGTGTAGGCCGCGGCGACTTCCATCGGCGTCGCCTCGAAGACGCCGAGCGCGATGGACGGATACGGCTTCGGCGCCATGCTCGATCCGAATCGCTTCCAGAGATCGGCGACCCTGCCGAAGCCGGCCAGCTCCGCCACCCGCACCGTGGCGACGTTGCGCGACTGCGCCAGCGCGCGGCGCAGCGTGATGATGCCGTCGTACTCGTCCTCGTAGTTCCGCGGCGTCCAGCCCTGGTTCTCGAAGTCGAACGTCGACTGCTCGTCGTTGACGAGGGTGGCCGGCGTGATGTCGGTGCAGGCCGTCGTCGGCGGCCGACTCGAATGCGGCCAGGTAGACGAACGGCTTGAACACCGAGCCGGGCTGGCGCCGGGCGTTCAGCGGCCGGTTGAACTGGGACTGGCCGTACGAGCGTCCGCCGATGTAGGCGAGGATGTCGCCGGTCCGCGGATCGAGGGCGACGAGCGCAATCTGGGCCCGGCCTTGCCACGCTTCTTGCGCGCGAGCTGGGCATCGATCGCGGCGGCGCCGGCCTGCACGGCCTCCTGCGCGATCCGCTGCAGGCCGGCGTCGAGCGTGGTCGAGATGTCCACCGAGCGGGTCGCCGGTCGAGCAGGCCGGGGTACTGATCGGCCAGTTGCTGGCCGACGAGGTCGACGAAGTAGGCCGCCTCGGTCTCCATGCGCCCTGGCCACGGTGTGCATCGGTTCCCGCGCCCGCCCGCTCGGCGGCCGCCTGGCTGACGTAGCCGGCGTCGGCCATGGCCTGCAGGACGACGTTGCGGCGGTCGCGGGAGCGGGTCGGCGACGAGAAGGGCGAGTGGCGGCCCGGCGCCTGGATGACGCCCGCGATGGTCGCCGCCTCGGCAAGCGAGACGTTGGTGACGTCCTTGCCGAAGAACACGCGCGAGGCTTCCGCCACGCCGTGGATGGCGTACGAGCCGCGCTGGCCGAGATACACGTCGTTGAGGTAGAGCTCGAGGATATCGTCCTTCGTGGCGCGCGTCTCGAGGACCACCGAGAGAAACTGCTCCTGGAGCTTGCGCCGGTACGACTTCTCCGGCGTCAGGAAGAAGTTCTTCACGAGCTGCTGCGTGAGCGTGCTCCCGCCCACGAGATAGGGCCGGTCGCCCCTGATGTTGGTGACGATGGCGCCGACGATGCGGATGGGGTCGATGCCGGGGTGATCGTAGAAGCGGCGGTCTTCGATGGCGAGCACCGCCTGGACCATCTGCTTCGGAATCAGCGACAGCGACACGCGGCGGCGCTTCTCGCGGCTCGTCGTGATCAGCGTCGTCAGCAGCGGCCTGTCGAGCTCGACCCGATCGAGGGCGCCGCCGCCGTCGACGTCGATCCGGGAGACCGCGAGCGTGGGGACCGGCTTTCCGTCGGGCCCGATCGGCGCCGGCAGCCCGCGCGCCTGCGGCGCGATCTGGACGAGGAGCCGTCGCCCGGCGAACTCGCCGCCCCGGGCGATGAGCGTGACCGCGTCGTCGCCGCGGGAGAACTCGCCGGGCTGGCCGGGCGTGTCCCGCTGCGCGTACCCGAGGTCGTCGAGGCGGTCGGCCAGCTGCTGCGCCGAGAGCCACTGGCCGCGGCGGATCTCGAACGGGCGCGCGAGCACCCGCGGCAGCGCGCGCACCCGCTCGCCCTGCAGCCGTGCGTCGACAATGCGCGCGAAGGTGACGTAGTAGTACGCCGTCACCGAGATGGCTGCGAGCAGCGGCAGGGCGATGAGCAGGAGCAGCGCCAGGCGGCGGCGCCTGAGGCGTCGAGACCGCGGGGGCGTGGCGGGCGTGGCGTGGGCGGATCGGCTGACACGGCGGGTTCCCGCGGCGCTACACCGTGACGACCCAGTGGGCGCCCGCGTCGATCGGCAGGTCGCCGACCAGGTGGTCGACGAGCCCGGGCCCGTACCGGTTGAGGAACGACACGAAGCCGATGGTGCGTTCCTGCGCGTGCCCGCCCGGAAACGCCTGGGCCCGGGTGCGCGTGAACTGCCGGCGCAGCGTCTCGTCGCGACGCTTGGCCGCGTGGATGATCTTCGCGTGCAGCCCCTGCAGTTCGTGGCTGATCCTTCCGGCTGCCGAGCGCGCGGCGCCCTCGAGCGTCGCGTCGATGGCCGGCACCGCTTTCACCAGGGCCTGCATCGGGCCGTCCAGCGCCGCGGCGGCCGCCTGGTAGGCGTGATCGACCTCGCCCGGCAGCGCCGCTTCGAGCAGGTGATTCAGCACGCTCTCGTCCTGGGCGTGCAGGGCCTCGAGGGCCACGCCGTGCTTGCCGAGGAACCGGACGCCTGCCGAGTCGAGCAGCGTCGCCGAGACGCGGGGCACCATCAGCGGCATCGGCACGCCGAAGTGGGCGTACACCGGCTTGAGCTGGCCGAGATACGCCAGTTCGTTCGGGCCGGCCACGTAGGCGACGGTCGGAAACAGCGTGTCCTGCACGATCGGACGCAGCAGGACGTTCGGGCTGAAGCCGGCGGGGTTCGACCGGACCTCGGACAGCAGGCCCTGCGGCGTCCACTCCCGGTCGCCGGCGCGGAACGCCCCGTCGGCGAACCGGATCGGGTGCCTGCCGCCGTCGAGCGAGAACAGCGAGAGCCCGTCGGCGTGCGCGCTGACCTGGGCGTGATAGCCGAGGCGCACCAGTCGGGCGCCCGCCTCCATGGCGAGTTCCGCCGTGCGGCCCGGAAACTGGACCTCGCGGGCGAACACGTCGCCTGCGAGGGGCTTCGCGGCCGGGTCCGCCGCGTCGTAGACGACGAGGCCGAACTCCCCGAGGGTGAACTCGAGCAGCCTCCCGAACGCCTCGCTCGTGCTCAGCGCCGGGCTTGTAGGACGAGCGGAGCCGGGTCATCAGCGAGGCGGTGAACTCGGTGGGCGGCATCACCTCCGCCAGTTCGTCCAGCACGGCGGAGACGCCCCCATCGAGCGGCAGGCGGCCGACGGGCAGGCTTCCCGCGCCGGCCGGAGCAGGCAGGCGGACGGTTCGCGGCTGGACGTCGGCGTCGAGGACCGTGCACGAGGAGACCTCGTCCCAGTCGTGGTCCTCGGCGTCGATCCAGAACACCGCGATGGCCGGCACATGGTGCTCCTGCCTCACGCGCGCCGCGAGCCGGAGTGCCGTGATGGCTTTCAGCAGCGTATAGAGGGGCCCGCCGAACGCGCCGGCCTGCTGGCCGGTCACGACCGCGACCGTGCCATCCTGGCGCAGACGCTCGAGGGCCGCCCGGGCTTCCGGCGGCGCGCCGCGCCGCTGCTGCTGGGCCGAGATCACGTCGGCGACCTGGTTGCGCAGGCGCGGGTGCCCCTGCGCCCGTTCGATCGCCGCCAGCCAGTCCTCGGCCCGTGCCGGGTTGCCCGCGTAGAAGGGCGCGAGCGGTTCGAACGCGTGCGCGTAATCGCCGGCAAGGCGGCGGATCCCCGGGTAGCGCCGGATGTCGACGGCGATCCGGCTCGCGCCGGCTCCCTGGGCTGAAGGCTGCTGATGCACCGGAACGGTACTGTGATTGATGCCTGCCGGCGGTGTCAAGAGACGCAGCGCGCGCCCGCGGCCGCCGGTCTTCGCAATTGATGCGACGGGAGTTCCATGTTAGCATCGGCGCCGGACTCACGTGCGGAATTGACGCCAGGCACCTCTTACTCTCCGCCTCCGGCTTTCGGTCGGTTCAAACTCCTGCACCAGATCGGGGCGGGCGTGCTGGGACCGGTGTTTCGTACCCACGATCCCGACCACGAGCACCTGGTCGCCGTCAAGGCGTTCACCCTCGATCTGACGCCCGAGCAGGCGTCGGTCCTCGCTGCCGAATTCTCGCGGCTCGCCGGCCTGGAGTTCGACAGCCCATGCGTGGCCGGCCCTGTGGCCGCGGGCGTCGAGGACTTCGTCCCCTATGCCGCCGCGCCGTATGTGTCGGGTGAGTCGCTCGACGCGGCCATCAGGCAGTATGGACCGGCCCCGGCTGGCGATGCGATCCGGCTCATCGGGCACGTGGCCGAGGCCGCTCGACGCGGCCGCCCGTCTTGGCGTGTTCCATGGGTCGCTGCATCCGCGCGACATCATCGTGACGCCGGGTGAGACCCATGTGACCGGCTTCGGCGTCGCGCAGGCGCTCGGGCGCGTCGGGCTGCACGGGCCGATCCGCCGGCCGTACGTGGCGCCGGAACGCGAGAGCGGGGACGCGTGGGGCGCCGCCGCGGACATCTACTCGCTGGCGGCGATCGCGTACGAAGTGCTCACCGGGCGGCGTGCGCTGCCCGGCACCGATCAGCCCCTGCCGGCGCTGAACGACATTCGCGTCCACGATGGGGCGGCGCTGCGGGAAGCGCTCGAATCCGCCCTCGATCCCGACCCGGGGCGGCGGCCGGGACGCGCGGGGGACTTCGCGGCGGCGTTCGCCGCGGCGTTGTCCGATGGGGCGGCTGCGGGCGCGGCCGGTGATCGGGCAGTCGAGAGGCGCCCCAGAAAGCCGCGCACCAGGGCGCCGAAACTGCCAGGGCTGGACGAACCGCTGCGGTCGCCTGAGAGCGCCGTCAGCGAGCGGCCGATGCCGTCGGTCGCCGAACCCGCGCCTGCGGCCCCGGAAGGAGACGGCATCCGTTACGTGCCTGTCACCGATCCCGCCGACGCGGGCGAAGCCGCACCGGAGCCGGAGGCGCTCCCGGCGGCACCGGCCGACGTACCGCTGGATCTTGCCGCCGAGCCCGCGTCCGATTCCGCCGCCGCCATCGTCATGTCGGCGCCGTTCGCGCCGTTCGAACCCGGGACGCTGGCCGGGCCGACGCCCGACCTGCGGCTGGGCGACGACGTGCTGCCCCGCGCGGATGCGGCCGGCGAACCGGTGGATGCCGAACTGGCGGCCGCCCTCGACCGCCTGTCGGCAGACCCCGGCTCGGATCCGACGCCGGCAGTCCTCGGCCTCGACATTTTCGGGCCCGGGCCCGCCGCCGAGTCGGGTCGCGACGAGATCATCGCGGCCGACGCCCGCGTCGATCCGGCCGCGGAGACTGAACTGGCGTACCGTGTGACGCGTCGTCCGCCCCTGCAGGCTTCTGGTCTGGATGCGGTCGAGAAGCCGGCGCACGAGAGCGAGCAGCGACGATTTCGCTCTCGACTTCATGGCGCTCGAGACGCCGGTGGCTCCGCCCGACGCGGCGGGCGCGGCGACGCCCGAGCCGGAGCGGAAAGATGACGCGGCGCCCGAGGAGCCGCTGCGCCCGTTTGTGCGGGGCCGAAGCGCCGAGCGGCGCCGCACGCCGTCCCGCTACGGGCGCGGCGATGCGCTGCCGCCCACAGCGGCCGGACCTGGAGTTCCTGAGCCGGAGATCCCACGAGCCTTCGAGCCCGACAGACCGACGTTCGGCGCGAGGCCGGTCTCTGACTTCGAGCTGATGGCGCGCGCCGACGCGAGCCGGCCTCTGGTTGTCCCGGTGGTCGCCGGCGTGGTCGCGGGACTCATCCTCGGCCTGGCCGGGGGATACTGGCTCGGGTCGAGAAACGCGCCTCCAGCGAGCGCGCCCGCGGCGCAGGCCGTGACCCCGGTCCGGCCCGCTCCGGAGGCCTCGCGGCCTGCCGCCGTGCCATCCGCTGCGCCCGCCGCCGTGCCTCCCGCTGCGCGCCCTGGCCGCTTCGCCTCAGCCATCCGCACCGGCCCCCACGGCGCCGCCGGCCACGGCTGCCCGCGGGAGCCTCCGAGATCACCGCCTCGCCGCAGGCGAACATCTATCTGGACGGCGAGCGCCGCGGCATGACGCCGAGGAACCTCAACCGCGTGCCGCTGGGTTCCCACACGATCCGGGTGACCAGGCCAGGCTATGCACAGCAGGAGCAGACCGTCGTCCTGACTGCCGAGGAGCCGTCGGCCAGACTGGCGTTCACGCTCCGGCGGGGCAGTGCGGCGGCCCCGGCTGCGCCCCCGGCCGCGCCCTCGACTGCGCCCAGGTCGGTGCTCACGGTCCTCATCGAGAGCACGCCGCCTGGCGCGCGCATCCGCATCGACGGGCGGGACCTCGGGCCGGCGCCGCTGACGGTCAGACAGCTGCGGCCAGGCACGCACACCCTCGAATTGCGGCTGCCCGGGTACCGTCTCTGGTCACAGCGCCTCACCGTCGCCGCCGGCGACAGCCGGCAGGTCATGGCGACACTCGAGAGGGAACCCACGAGGTGAAGGCCGTTCTCGCTCTGGAAGATGGCACCTGGTTCCAGGGCACGGCCGTCGGCGCGGAGGGCACCGCATCCGGCGAAGTCGTGTTCAACACGGGGCTGACCGGCTACCAGGAAATCCTGACCGACCCGTCCTACGCCGGGCAGATCGTCACCATGACCTGCCCGGAAATCGGCAACTACGGCGTGGCGGCGGCGGACGTGGAGTCGCGGGCGCCGCAGGTGGCCGGGTTCGTCATGCGGAGCGAGTCCCTCGTGGCGAGCAACTGGCGGGCGGCCGGGCCGCTGGGCGACTACCTGGCGGCGTCTGGCATCGTGGCGATCGCCGGCATCGACACCCGGGCGCTGACGCGGCGCCTCCGCTCGGCCGGCGTGATGCGCGGCGTGATCGGGACGGGTGACCGCGATCCGTCCGCCCTGGTGGAGGCGGCAAGGCGCGCGCCCCGGATGGCGGGCTCGGACCTCGTGTCGGGCGTCACCTGCGCGGCGCCGTTCGACTGGCCGCTCGGCGGGCGCGCAGGCGGGCAGCGACGGCTACGAGCTCGAGACCAGTCGCGCGCCCTCCCGCCGGTACCGCGTGGCGGCGTGGGACTTCGGCATGAAGTGGAACATCCTGCGGCGGCTCTCCGCCTACGGCTGCGACGTCCGGGTCTATCCCGCGTCCACGCCGGCGGCGGTGCTGCTCGCGGACCATCCGGAGGGCGTCTTCCTCAGCAACGGGCCCGGCGATCCGGCGGCCCTCCCGGCACGTCATCGACAACGTGCGCGCCGTCGTCGCCGACGGCACGCCGCTGTTCGGCATCTGCCTGGGCCATCAGGTGCTCGGGCTGGCGCTCGGGGCACGGACGTTCAAGCTGAAGTTCGGGCACCGCGGCGCGAACCACCCGGTGCAAGCAGCTCGAGACCGGGCGCGTCGAGATCACGTCGCAGAACCACGGGTTCGCCGTCGACCCCGGCACGCTGCCGCCCGGACGTGATGGTGACGCACGTCAACCTGTACGACCACACCCTCGAGGGGTTCCGCCACCGGCACAAGCCGGTGTTCAGCGTCCAGTACCATCCCGAGGCGTCGCCGGGGCCGCACGACGCGGACTACCTGTTCGGCCTCTTCACCGACGCGATGGAGCGCCGCTAGATGCCGCGCCGCACCGACGTGAACCGCGTGCTGGTCGTCGGCGCCGGCCCGATCGTGATCGGGCAGGCGTGCGAGTTCGACTACTCGGGCTCGCAGGCGTGCAAGGCGCTGCGCAGCGAAGGCGTCGAGGTGATCCTCGTCAACAGCAACCCGGCGACGATCATGACCGACCCGGAGCTGGCCGATCGGACGTACGTCGAGCCGCTGACGCCCGAGATCGTCGAGGCGATCATCGCGCGCGAGCGGCCGGACGCGCTGCTGCCGACCGTCGGCGGGCAGACCGCGCTGAACCTGGCGATGGCGCTCGCGAAGAGCGGGGCGCTGGAGCGGTACGGCGTCGAGCTCATCGGCGCGTCGGTCGCCGCGATCGACGTGGCCGAGGACCGGCTCAAGTTCCGCGACGCGATGCGCGAGATTGGCTGCGGCGTGCCCGAGAGCGGGTACGCGCGGTCGCTGGACGAGGCGCTGACGGTGGTCCGCGACACCGGATTCCCGTCGATCATCCGCCCGTCGTTCACGCTGGGCGGCGTGGGCAGCGGCATCGCCTACAACGTCGAGGAGTTCCAGGAGATCGTGCGCCGCGGCCTGGCCATGAGCCCGGTGCACGAAGTGCTCATCGAGGAGTCGCTCATCGGGTGGAAGGAATACGAGCTGGAGGTGATGCGCGACTCGGCGGACAACTTCGTCGTCATCTGCTCGATCGAGAATATCGACCCGATGGGCGTCCACACCGGCGACAGCATCACCGTCGCGCCCGCGCTGACGCTCACCGACAAGGAATACCAGGCCATGCGCGACGCCGCGCGCCGGATCATCCGGCGCGTCGGCGTGGAGACCGGCGGATCGAACATCCAGTTCGCGGTCAACCCGCGCGACGGCCGGATGATCGTCATCGAGATGAACCCGCGGGTGTCCCGCTCGTCCGCGCTCGCGTCGAAGGCCACGGGCTTCCCGATCGCGAAGATCGCGGCCAAGCTCGCGCTCGGCTACCACCTCGACGAGATCCCGAACGACATCACGCGCCTCACGCCGGCGTCGTTCGAGCCCACCATCGACTACGTGGTCGTCAAGATCCCGCGCTGGAACTTCGAGAAGTTCCCCGAGGCCGAGCGGACGCTGACGACGCAGATGAAGTCGGTGGGGGAGGTGATGGCCATCGGCCGGACCTTCCAGGAGGCCTTCATGAAGGGCGTCCGATCCCTCGAGATGGGGCGAGCGAGCCTGCTCTTCGACACGCGGGGCCTGCCGGGACGATGACGAGGACGGTTTGCGCCAGCGCCTGCTGACGCCGAACGACGGGCGCATCTGGGCCCTGTTCGAGGCGCTCGAACGGGGCTGGTCGACGGAGACGCTGCACGAGCTCACGCAGATCGACCCGTGGTTCCTGGCGCAGTTCGCGGACCTGGCCGCGCGGCAGTCGGCGCTCGGCGGGCGCGCGCTCGCGGATCTTCGCGACGACGAACTGTGGGAGCTGAAGCGGCGCGGATTCGGCGACGCCCAGATGGCCAGCGTCCTCGGCACCAGCGAGGCGTCCGTGCGCGAGCGGCGCGCACGAGCCGGGATCCGGAGCGCCTACAAACGCATCGACACCTGCGCGGCGGAGTTCGAGTCGCTCACGCCCTACCTCTACGGCACCTACGAGCGCGAGTGCGAGGCCGACCCGACGCCGCGGCGCAAGGCCGTCATCCTCGGGAGCGGGCCGAACCGGATCGGCCAGGGCATCGAGTTCGACTACTGCTGCTGCCACGCCGTCTTCGGCCTCCGCGACGAGGGCTTCGAGACGGTGATGGTGAACTGCAACCCGGAGACCGTGTCGACCGACTACGACACGTCCGACCGCCTCTACTTCGAGCCGCTGACCCTCGAGGACGTGCTGGCGATCATCGAGCGCGAGCGCGCCGCGGGCGCCGATGTCGCGTGCCTCGTCCAGTTCGGCGGGCAGACGCCGCTCAAGCTCTCCACGGCGCTGCACGACGCCGGCGTGCGCGATCCTCGGCACGTCGCCCGACTCGATCGACCTCGCCGAGGACCGGAAGCGCTTCGCGGCGCTGCTCCACGAGCTGGACATCCCGCAGCCGCCGAGCGGCACGGCCACGTCGCGCGCCGAGGCGCGGGAGGTGGCGGCCTCGATCGGGTTCCCCGTCGTCGTCCGGCCGTCCTACGTGCTGGGCGGCCGGGCCATGGCCATCGTGTACGATCCCGGCGCGCTCGATCGCTACATGACGACGGCCGTCGACGCGTCGCCCGAGCACCCGGTCCTCATCGACCGTTTCCTCGAGGACGCCTTCGAGCTGGACGTCGACGCGGTCGCCGATGCCACCGGCGCGGTCGTCATCGCCGGCATCATGGAGCACATCGAGGAGGCCGGCATCCACTCGGGCGACAGCTCCTGCGTCGTCCCGCCGTTCCTCGTGGAGGAGCGGCACATCGAGACCATCCGGCTGCACACGCGGCGCATCGCGAAGGCCCTCGGCGTGGTCGGCCTCATGAACGCCCAGTTCGCCATCAAGGACGAGACGGTGTACGTGCTCGAGGTCAATCCCGCGCGCGTCGCGCACGGTGCCGTACCTGTCGAAGGCCACGGGCGTGCCGCTGGCGCGCCTCGCGGCCAGCGTCATGGGCGGCCGCACGCTGGCCGAGCTCGGACTGACGCGCGACCTCACCGTCAACGGCGTGTTCGTGAAGTCGCCGGTGTTCCCGTTCGTGCGGTTCCCCGGCGTCGACACGATTCTCGGGCCCGAGATGAAGTCGACCGGCGAGGTGATGGGCGGCGCAGCCACCTTCGGCGAGGCGTTCGCCAAGGCGCAGATGGCGGTCGGCCAGGAGCTGCCCACCGCCGGGACCGTCTTCGTCAGCGTGAACAACTCGGAC
The DNA here is from genome assembly GCA_963834645.1 of uncultured Acidobacteriota bacterium. GTDB lineage: Bacteria > Acidobacteriota > Vicinamibacteria > Vicinamibacterales > JAKQTR01 > JAKQTR01. Next base: position 27,857 of record CAWICP010000006.1, on the reverse strand, counting down.
AAGCCGAACGTGCTGCCGTGGCCCGCGATCTGGTCGGGCTGGGCTTCGCGATCGTGGCCACCCGGGGCACGGCGGCGTACCTGCGGGCGCACGGCGTCGAGGCCTCGACGGTCTTCAAGGTGAACGAGGGCCGGCCGAACGTGGCTGACCAGGTCGTCAACGGCGCGGTGCAGATGATCATCAACACCCCGCTGGGCCGCGCGTCGTTCTTCGACGACCGGCTGGTCCGGCGCTCGGCGATGCTGCACGGCGTGCCCTGCATCACGACGCTCACGGGCGCGGCGGCGGCCGTCAGCGGGATCCGCGCGCTTCGCGACCGCGAGCTGACCGTGCGGTCGCTGCAGGACTACCACGCAGAAACTGCAACGCCTCCTGCCTCCTGACGTCGCACTTTCTGCCTCCCGCCATCCGGCGCTGCCGGCAACCGCCATCCGCGCCGTGAGATAAGGGCGCCCGGCGGCTGGCGGCTGCTGGCACGGGCGTTGCCATGAACGCGGCGTGCACTACCCGGCCGTCGCCCCAGCCCTGGCTCTGGTCGCCGGAGCCGCGCTGGGCGTCTGGTGCGAGCGCGGACGCCCTCGGCGGTGGCCGCGGCCCTCGTCGCTGGGCGCCGGCCTGAGCCTCCTGTCGTGGCGGCAGCAATGCTCGCCTGCCTTCGTCGCGGCGGCCCTCTTCACCTTCGCCGTCTGCGGGTACGCCCTGGGCGTCACGGCGTCGCATCGCGCGATCCGGTCGCAGCTGAGGTCCGTGCTTGTCGAGGCGGCCGGGCCTCGCGCCGTCTCGGACGCGCCGGGCGACACCGTCATCCTGATCGGGCGCCTGACCGCGGATGCGTCGCCGATCGAGACCGGCGTGCGGCTCGCCCTCGACGTGCGGCACGCCATCATCGAGGGCAGGCCCCGTCGCGCCGAAGGCGGTGTGCTGCTCACGGTGGCCGGCGACGCTCGCCCCGACCGCGTCGAGCAGTGGCGGCGGGGCAGGCTGGTCAGGCTGTCCGCGCAGCTCCGCCGGCCGGCGCGCTACCTCAATCCCGGCGCCGGCGGCGAGGAAATCGCGCTCGCCCGGCGCGGCACGACGCTGGTGGGCGGCGTGAAGAGCGCGATGCTCGTGCAGGTGGTGGGCGTGGGCCGGATCGACGCCGAGGCCGCGGCGGAGCTGCGGGCGCGGATCCGGCGGAGCGTGATCCAGTCGGTGGGCGCGCACAGCGCCCGGTCCGCGGCCATTGTCAACGCGATCCTGCTCGGCGATCGGGCGGGCCTGGACGAGGAGACCGAGGCAGCGGCTGCAGGAGGCCGGCACGTACCACGTGATCGCGATCTCGGGCGGCAACATCGCGATCCTCGCCGCGGCGCTGATGGCCGCCGCGCGCCTGGCCGGCTTGCGGGCGGGCGTGGCGCACATCAGCGTGGCGGCCGCGCTTGCCGGCTATGCGTGCCTGGTGGGCGGCGGCGCCTCGGTGGTGCGCGCGACGCAGATGGCCGTCCTGTACCTGGTGGCCCACGCGGTCGATCACCGGGCGCGGCCGTTCAACTCCATCGGCGCGTCGGCCGGGGCGACCATCGCCCTGGATCCGCTCGCGGTGTGCGACGCCGGCGCCTGGCTCACCTATGGCGCGACGGTCGCCATCCTCGCCGGCACGCCGCTCCTGCTGGCCCGCGTGCGCACGGCGTCGCTCGCCTTCAGGGCGCCGGCCGGCCTGCTCGCCGCGTCGCTCTCGGCCGAACTGGCGCTGTTTCCGGTGAGCGCGCTCGTGTTCTCCCGTGTGACGGCGGCGGGGCTGCTGCTGAACTTCGCGGCGATTCCGCTGATGACCGTCGTCCAGGCCGGAGGGATGACGCTCCTGGCGGCGCATCTGCTCGTGCCGGGCGCCGTGCCCGCCGTGAGCTGGGTGACGCATCTGGCGGCGTGGGGGCTGGTCGAGAGCGCGAGGCTCGTGGACGTGATGCCCTGGGCCGTCGCACGCGTGCCGGCGCCGGCACCGGGCGTCATGGCGGCCTACTATGCGGCCTGGTGCGGCTGGTTCGCGGCGGCGCATCTGCCGCCCGCCCTGCGCCGGCCACCGGCGATGGCGGGATGGGCGCGCCGTGCGGCGATCGTCGCGGTCGTGGCGTGCGGCGGATGGATCGTCCTGAGCCCGCCGTTGCGGTTCGGCCGGACGGCGTCGGTCGTGGCGACGTTCATCGACGTCGGGCAGGGCGCGGCCACGCTCGTCCGATTCCCGTCCGGGCACGCCCTGCTCGTCGACGCGGGCGGGGCAGGCGGGGGGCGCTTCGATGTCGGGCGGCGGGTGGTCGAGCCCGCGATCTGGGCGGCCGGCGTGCACCGGCTGACGCACGTCGTGGCCACGCATGGCGATGCCGACCATGTCGGCGGCGCGGCGTCGATTGTCGCGGACCTGCGGCCGAGGGAAGTCTGGGAGGGTGTGCCGGTTCCGCCCGAGCCGCTCGTGCGACAACTCAGGCTCGCGGCGGGCCTCGCCGGCGCGTCGTGGCGAAGCGTGCAGCGCGGCGACCGGATCCGGTTCGGCGACGCGGAGGTGGTGGCGTGGAACCCGGATCCGCCCGAGTGGGAGCGCCAGCGCGTCAGGAACGACGACTCGGTGGTGGTCGAGGTGCGCATCGGCGAGGTGTCGCTGCTGCTGACCGGCGACATCGAAGCCTCGGCGGAGGCCGCGATCGCGCCGCGCCTCGAGCCTGCGGGCCTGAGGGTGATGCTGGCGCCGCACCACGGCAGCGCGACGTCGAGCACGTGGCCGCTGCTCGTTGCGGCGGCGCCCCGCCTGGCCATCATCAGCGCGGGCCGCGGCAACAGGTACGGACACCCGCACGCGGCCGTGCTGGCGCGTTACGCGGCGATCGGGGCGCGCGTCCTGAGGACCGACGTCGACGGCGCCATCAGCGTGCGAACCGACGGCCGGACCGTCGACGTGACCACGTTCACGGGCCGGAGACTGACGCTGCGCCCGGACCGGCGGGCGCAGCACGTTCCGCCTGCTTGACGCGGCCCACTCGTCTTCCATCTCCTGGAGCGAGCAGGCCGAGAGCGGACGGCCTGCCGACCGCAGCCGCGACTCCATCGCGGAGAACCGTCGCGGTGAACTTGTCGTTGGCCTTCCGCAGCGCCGACTCGGGCTCGATACCGAGCTTGCGGGAGAGGTTGGCGATCGCGAAGAGCAGGTCGCCCATCTCCTCCTCGGCGCGCAGCGCGTTGCCGGACGCGCCGGCGCCGACCCACTCGCGAAGCTCGGCCACCTCCTCCTCGATCTTCGCCACGACGTCGACGGCGCGCTCCCAGTCGAAGCCGACGGCGGAGGCGCGGATGCCGATCTCGTGCGTGCGCAGGAGCGCGGGCAGCGCCTTCGGGACGCCGCCGAGCGCGGTCCGCTGCTCGCCCTTGCTGCTCTTCTCGCGGGCCTTCAGGTCCTCCCAGCGCTCGACCACCTCGTCGGCCGTGGTCGGGAGCGGCCTGCCGCCGGCGGCGGCCGCGCCATCGGCCGCGCCGAAGACGTGCGGGTGGCGGCGGACGAGCTTGTCCGAGATGGCGTTCAGCGAGTCGGCGACGGTGAAATCGCCGGACTCCGCGCAGAGCTGGGCGAGGAGGACGCCCTCGAAGATGAAGTCGCCGAGTTCCTCGCGGAGCGCGCGGCGGTCGTCGTGGTCGAGCGCCTCGAGCACCTCGTAGGTTTCCTCGAGCACGAACGGGCGGAGCGACTGGAGCGTCTGCTCGCGGTCCCACGGGCAGCCTCCCGGGGACCGCAGCACGCGGACAAGATCGACGAGCCGGGCGAACGCGTCGGCGGCGTCGGTCGTTGGGGTCATCGGCCGTATGCTACCATGCAGGTCGGAGGCGGCACGGTGGCGGACGAACAGGACCTGGCGGTGAGTTTCAGCGGCTTCGTGATTTCGCTCACGACGACGGCGGCGGTGCACTTCGGCGACTACCCGGACCCGGTGACGGGGGAGACCAAGCCGCCGAACCTCGAGGCCGCGTCGCAGATGATCGACATCCTCGCGATGCTGGAGCAGAAGACGCGCGGCAACCTCACGCGCGCAGGAGCGCTCGCTGCTCGAGCAGGTGCTCTACGACCTGCGCATGCGGTTCGTCGCCGCCCGGCAGCAGGCCCCGGCCGGGTCGCCCATCATCCTGCCGTGAGCGGAGCCTGCGCGGTCCCGTTCCTCGGCACCGGGCACCTCGCACGGCGTGCCGATGATCGGCTGCCGCTGCGGCACCTGCCGGTCGCCGGATCCGCGCGATCGCCGGATGCCGGCCGTCGATCTGCTCGAACTGGCCGACGGGGCGCGCGTGCTCGTCGACACGACGCCCGATCTGCGCGCGCAGGCGCTCGCCCACGATCTCGATCGCGTCGACGCGATCCTGTTCACGCACTGCCACGCCGATCACGTCATGGGGCTCGACGACGTGCGCCGGTTCAACGTGCTGCAGGGGGCCGCGATTCCCGTGCTACGGCGACGGCCGGCACGCTGCAGGAGATCCGGCGGACCTTCGCGTACATCTTCGAGTCGAGAGACGAAGGGGGCGGGCTCCCGCAGCTCCACCTGTTCCCGCTCGGCGGCCCGTTCTCGATCGGCGGCGAGGAGATCGTCCCGGTGCCGGTGCTGCACGGCCAGCGGACGATCCTCGGGTTCCGCGTGCGGACTTCGCCTACCTCACCGACTGCAGCGGCATCCCCGACGCGTCGTGGCCGCTGCTCGAGGGCCTCGACACGCTGGTCCTCGACGCGCTGCGCCACCGGCCGCATCCCACGCACTTCACCGTGGCGCAGGCGCTCGGCGTCGTCGACGCGCCTCGGCGCCGCGCGCGCACCTGGCTCACGCACATCTGCCACGACCTGCCGCACGCGGCGACCAACGCCTCGCTGCCCGCGGGCGTGCGAACTGGCGTACGACGGGCTGACGATGACTCGAGCCAGTAGCTAGATCAGAGCCTGACGCTGCGACGCGGCCTCAGTCGCGCCGAGCGCCGTCCCGAGTCCCGCCCAGTCCCGAGCCCCGTCAGGTATCATGCATCCGTGGACGTCATCCGCTATCCCGGCGACGCGCGGCCGGCGCGACTGGCAGACGCCGGTGCTGGCGCTCGGCAACTTCGACGGCCTGCACCGCGGGCACATGAAGATCATCGAGCGCGTGCGCCGCGCGGCCGATCGAGCGCGGCGCGCACGCCGGTGGTCCTGACCTTCGATCCGCATCCGACCGCGCGTGCGTGCGGCCCGACAAGGCGCCGCGCGCTCCTGATGACCGAGGCCCAGAAGCTCGAGGCCCTCGAGCGGGCCGGCATGCAGCGGCGTGGCCGTCGTCCGCTTCACGCCCGAGCTGTCGCGGTGGGAGCCCGAGACCTTCGTGCGCCGCGTGCTGGTGGACTGGCTGCGGCGTGTCCGAGGTGTGGGTCGGCGCGAACTTCCTCTTCGGCCGCGAGCGGTCGGGCACCTTCTCGCGTGCTGCGCGACGCTCGGCGACAGGTACGGCTTCCGGGCCGAGAAGATCGACCCGGTCTGCGTACAAGGACTTCGTCGTGTCGAGCACCCGCGATCCGGCGGCTGGTCGCCGAGGGCCGCGTCGACGAGGCCGGCGCGCTGCTCGGCCGCCACTACTTCATCGACGGCGTGGTGGTCGCGGGGCGACGGGCGGGGCCGGGAGCTCGGGTTCCCGACGGCGAACCTCGCGACGGACAACGAGCTGGTGCCGCCGCACGGCGTCTACGCCACCATCGCCAGGACGGTCGACGCGATGTCCAGCCGGCGGTCACGAACATCGGCGTCCGGCCGACGTTCGGCGGCGGGCGAGCGGCGAGCATCGAGACGCACCTGCTGCGGGCGGCCGGGACCTCTACGGCGCGCGCCTGCGTCTGTACTTCGTGCAGCGGCTGCGCGACGAGCAGGCGTTCGAGTCGGCTGACGCCCTGCGGGCGCAGATCGCCCAGGACTGCCGCGACGCGGGCGCCCTGTTCGGGCGGATTTCGGTTTAGAATCGGATGTCCAATGACTGAGACCTCCGACGCCACCGGCCCGCTGGCCTTTGCCGCGAGCTTCCCGCCGGAAGAGCGGTTCGCCGCCACGGCGGCGGAACTGGCGGCCAGGCTCGCCGGCCGCGTCCGGCTGCGCGGCGGGCGCGGCCGAGGAAATCCGGGGCGCCGTGCGGACGGCGTTCCAGGAGGCCCTCGCGGCGGCCGCGGCGCCGACGGCGCGGCATCGACCTCACGCTGCGGGCCGGCGGACGGCGTGTTCGACGCCGACCTCGCGTGCGGGCGGCGCGGCGCTCTGTCACTGCTCGAAACCCCGGACGCGCCTGACGCCGAACCGACGGCACCGCGACCATGATGCGCCTCTACAACACGCTGACGCGTCGGGAAGAGGACTTCGCGCCGCTTCGCGACAACACGGTCCGCATGTACACCTGCGGGCTCACGGTCTACAACCGCGGCCACATCGGCAACTTCCGGACCTTCGTCTGCCTCGACGTGCTGCGCCGCGCCCTGAAGTACCAGTGCGGCTACGCAGGTGCGGCAGGTGATGAACTTCACCGACGTCGACGACCGGACGATCGCCGGCGCCGCAGAAGGCCGGGCATGCCGCTGCGCGAGTACACCGACCGGTTCATCGCGGCGTTCCGCGAGGACGCCCGCGACGCTGGGCCTCGAGGAGGTCGAGGAGACGCCGCGCGCGACCGACGAGGCGAACCTGCGCGCGATGACCGACCTCGTCACGGCGCTCGAGCGCAACGGGCACACCTACCGGAGCGACGGGTCGATCTACTTCAAGATCGCGACGTTCGCCGGACTACGGCAAGCTGGCGCGGCTCGACCACGAGGGCATCCAGCCCGGCGCGCGCATCGACTCGGACTCGTACGCCAAGGAGGACGCCCGCGACTTCGTGCTGTGGAAGGCGACGCGCCCGGACGAGCCGACGTGGGACTTCGGCCAGGGCCCGGGCCGTCCCGGGCTGGCACCTCGAGTGCTCGGCCATGGCGCTGCGCCTGCTGGGCGAGCCGCCGATCGACCTCCACGCCGGCGGCGTCGACCTCGTCTTCCCGCACCACGAGAACGAGATCGCCCAGAGCGAAGGCGCGACGCGGCCAGCCGTTCTCGCGGTTCTGGGTGCACGTCGAGCACCTGCTCATCGACGAAGAGAAGATGTCGAAGTCGCTGGGCAACGTCGTTCAACGTGCCCGACCTCGTCGCGCAGGGCTTCCGGCCGTCGGCGCTGCGCTATCTCTACATCTCGACCCACTACCGCAAGCAGCTCAAGTTCTCGTGGGCGAGCCTGCAGCAGGCCGAGGAGGCCGTGCAGCGCCTCGTCGGACTTCCTCGCGCGCGCTCGGCGAGCATCCGGGGCGGCGCGGCGCACCCGGACGATCGCAGGCGCGCGTGGCGCGGGCGCGGGCCGAGTTCGGCGCGATGCTCGAGCAGGACCTCAACACCGCCGGCGCGCTGGGCGTCGTGTTCGACCTCGTGCGCGCGCTCAACACGGCGATCGACGCCGGCGAGGTGGGCGAGCCGGACGTCGCCGCCATCCGCGAGGCGTTCGACGACTTCGACCGGGTCCTCGGCGTGCTGTCGCTGCGGCGCAGCGAGGACGCGTCGGCCGCGATCCCCGCCGACGAGATCGAGCGGCTCATCGCCGAGCGGCGGGCGGCGCGCAGCCGGCGCGACTTCGCGGAAGCCGATCGGATCAGGCAGGACCTGGCCGATCGCGGCATCGTCCTCGAGGACTCCGCGACCGGCACGCGGTGGAAGTCGTCGGGAAGAAGTCAGTAGCGGCAGTAGCCTGACCAGCGCCTGCGCCAGTCCCTGCCCCTATCGAGCGTCTCCACCGTCTCCAGAATCCGGATGTTCCGCTTCTCGAGCTCGGCGATGAAGTACGTCGTAGTTCGAGCCGTAGATGCAGTCTTCCGGCGGCGACGATGCCCTTCTCGGTGATCATGCCCTTGCCCACCATGACGGCGCCGATCGCCGCGCTGTAGCCCGTCACGCGCCCCATCGCCGACACGCCGTGCACCGTGTCGGCCTCGTCCCAGAGGTGGTACGAGATCCGGGTCCGCTTGCCGTCCTTGACGCCGTCGACCGTGTTGTACATCACGCACACGTCGGTCTCGCCGGGCTGCGCGCGCAGGCGCGGCTCGATGCGCGCGAGCAGGACGTCGCGCGGCACGACCTTGCACGCCGCCGACCTCGACCGGGTCGAGGTCGAGCATGCCGCACTCCTTGAGCGTCTGCACGCCGTCCCAGTGGCCCGGCCACCGCACCGTCTTCTCGGCGAACTCCCTGAGCTGCGGCCGCGTGAAGATGAAGCTCGGCATGCCGGGCGTGATCGCGCACTCGAGCGTCCTCGGCCTTGCCGAGCTTGTCGAACGGCGAACGTCTCGCGGCCCGTCGACGCGTCGACCTCGACGATCTTGCCGTCCTGGAGGACGCAGACCTTGATGACGTACTCGCGCAGCACGTGCGAGAAGGCCCACGTGATCATGTAGCGCAGCGGGTGCCGGGACGGCGGCTTCCTTGATCGGGATGCCGCCCACGCGGGCGATGCACGACTCGGCGACGTCGAGCTTGCGGATGCCCTCGCCGCAGGTGACGTTGCTCATGCCCGGCGCGAACCCGATGCCGTCCATGAAGGTGACGTGGTTCTTGATGGCCGTCTCGTGGATCCAGTCGCCGTACTCGTTGAGCGTCATGCCCGCCGGCAGCGACGAGGCCTTCGATCTCGTAGGCGTCGGGCCGGCGGTGGTACTCCTCGAGGATGTCGACGAAGTTGAACCCGCAGCGCACCGCGGCGTCGACGACCAGGTAGCTCGTGCGCCGGTCGGGCAGGGTGTTGATCGCCGACGTCGTACTGCTTCATGAGCGCCGTCAGTTCGTCCTTGCTGGCTGACGTCCACCTGGTGGGCGACCACTTTCGGGCTCTTCAGCCACGCCTGCGCGTTCTCGAGCGCGCCGTGGCTGCGATCGGCCAGGCCGACGGCCGTCACGTCGCCGTCGCTGCAGCAGATCGAACGCCACGGTCGAACCCATCTTGCCGCCGCCGCCGAACACCAGCACCTTCATGCGAATCTCCCTGACCCGCGCACCTGCGCGTGATGAATGCGTCTGCCCGAGATAAAGGGGATGACTGACCGGGGTCGGGCCGCCGCGTCGCCGCGCCGGCTGTCAGGCAAGCGAGACATTATATCCGAGTCGCGATGCCGCTGCGACTGGATCGGGTCTTGCTAGCCGCCCGGGCATGGGATCGCGATGCCACCGTCGCCCTCGGGATTTCCGGCGAAAACCTGGCCTGCGACGCCCTGGCCCGACAGGGGTACGCAATTCTTGCCAGGCGTTACCGCACCCGCGTTGGAGAAATTGACATCGTCGCCAGAGACGGCGCCGACGCTGGTGTTCGTCGAGGTCAAGACGCGGACGTCCGAGCGACTTCGGCGTCCCGGCGGAGGCCGTCACGCGGCGGAAGCAGCGGCGGATCGCGACGATGGCCCGCTGGTACCTGACGCGAGCACCGGCTTCATGGGTGCCTGTGCCGGTTCGACGTGGTGACCGTCCTGTGCCGGGCGGGCAAGCTGCCCGATCGTGGAGGTGGTGAAGAGACGCGTTCCAGGTCGGCGTCGCCTTGAGTCGGCTGCGCCGGGCCTGTGCTAACGTAGGAAGACGGTTGGAGCGGGAATAACTCAGTGGTAGAGTGCGACCTTGCCAAGGTCGAAGTCGCGGGTTCGAATCCCGTTTCCCGCTCCACTTTCTCCCTTCCAGAGACGCGCGGTTTGGTGGTTCTTCCCGACAGGGCGCCGTAGCCAAGTGGTAAGGCAGAGGTCTGCAAAACCTCCATTCTCCGGTTCAAATCCGGACGGCGCCTCCACACCAACATCGAGAAGAGGCCCGAACGACGGCCCGTTGGCCTCGCCACCGGAGCAGCGTCGACACCCCGCGCCGCGGTGCGCAGTTCCTCAGGTGCCGGTCCGGTGTTGCAGTAGTGATACAGAGATCTCACTGTCCTACCGAGGCCGCCGTTCCACCGCGGGTAGACGGGTGTAGAATCGGGACAATCCATCGCTTCCTGCACTTTGGCGCTAAGGAAAGTTCGCAATGACGCGCCACGCCCGCCGCTGCCTGCCAGCCGACGGCCGGCCTCCGCCGACCACGCGCACCCCATACGTCTCTGCCCCCGAAACCGGTGCCCCCATGTTCTTCGAGCATTCGGTGAATCAATCAGGAGGTCTCATGCGTGCCAAGGAACGTCTCGCTCTTGCGACCGTCGTCGCACTCGCGATCCTGGTGATGGCGGGATCGGTCGCGCGTGCACAGGGCCCCTGCTCAGTGGCTACGCTCAAGGGTTCCTACGGTCTGGTGGAACAGGGGACAGTGGTGATGGCCATCATGGAAGGCCTCCCGCCGGTGCCCTTCCCGACGGCAAACGTCGCCATCGTGACGTATGACGGAGCCGGCACGCTGTCGGCGATCTACTGGGCGATGTTCGGCGGCGTCCCGCTTCCTCCCGGGTCGGTGACCGGAACATACACCGTCGGCGCTGACTGCACCTACACCGACAAGGTCCCGTCCGTCGCGATGCAGCGCGCGGGGACGATCACTGGCGACGGCACGAACCAGGAGGTTCACACTATCTCGACCGTCCCGTGGATCGTCGCGACTGGCATCCGGAAGCGGATCACCGCCGGGAACTGCTCGGTCGGGGACTTGAAGGGGGAGTACCTGCTCGCCAGCCAGGGTGTGGTTGGCCCTCCCGACGCTCGTCAGCCGGTGGCCGGTGTCGGCCTGATCACCTACAACGGCCGCGGGAACTTCTACGGTAACGAGACGGTGAACTTCGCTGGAACAGCATTGCCGAACCCCTTCACCGGCACCTACGCCGTCAACGCGAACTGCACCGTGTCAGCCGAAGTCCAGGACGCGTTCGGAACGGCCCACCTGACCGGTGTTCTCGTTGGGCAGGGCGCGAATCAGGAGGTGCGATTCATCGTCACGGACGCGGGATCGGTGCTCGTCGGGACCATCAAGCGCCAGTGACTCGTCGGGCCACCTTCGCGGTGGCCCTCGTCGCGTACGCCTGAGACTGCACGCGGCGCGCAGCGGCGGAGCCTTGCCCCCCAATGGCGCGCCGGCGGCGTCGACGCCTCCTCACCCCCGCTAACCAATCGCCGCTCGGTGCGTATTGGCTGTGTGAGGAGAGCATTGCTCATGCCGCACATCGCCCGGTCCGTCCGCCTCGCTGCTTCCGCCGTTCTGCTGGCGCTCTTGCTCACGCCCGCCAGTGCGGGCGCGCAGACCGCCCCTGGCGTGCAGGTCCCCCGGCCAGCCGCCCGCGCCGACTCCGGCCGAGGCGGCCGCTCCTGCGGACATCGGGGACTTCGACGCCGAGCGCGTGCGCGAGCAGTTCAACGAGGTGCTCGAGAAGTACCCGCCGTCGCTGGGCCGAGTCCTGAAACTGGACCCGTCGCTGATGTCCAACGATGCCTATCTCGCGCCGTACCCGGGCGTCGCAGCCTTCCTGGCGCAGCATCCCGAGGTGGGGCGCAACCCGTCGTACTTCCTCGAGCGCATCTATGTCTCGGACTCCGATGGCCACTGGCCGGATGCCGCCACCCAGAAGCGGCAGGAGATTCAGGAAATGCTGGCGGCCTTCGCGGCGTTCCTGGTCTTCCTGGTCGTGGTGGGCGTGGTGATATGGCTCATCCGGACGATCCTCGAAACGCGCCGCTGGAACCGCGTGTCGAAGACCCAGGCCGAGGTGCACACGAAACTCCTCGACCGCTTCTCGAGCAACGAGGATCTGCTGGCCTACATCCAGACGCCGGTCGGCCGCCGGTTCCTGGAGTCGGGCCCGGCCCCGGTTGCGGATGACGTCCGCCCCGTCGGCGCGCCGTTCTCGCGTATCCTGTTGTCGATCCAGGCCGGCGTGGTGCTGACGGCCGCGGGACTGGGGATGCTGTTCCTGAACTCGCGCATGGACGATGAGGTCTCGGCGTTCTTTCTCGTGATCGGCGTGGTGACGCTGGCGGTGGGGCTTGGCTTCCTGGCCTCGAGCGCGGCCGCCTACGTCATCTCCAGCCGGCTCGGCCTGCTGAACCGTTCCGACTCCGGGCATGCGTGACGTGACGCTCTCCGACATCGATCAGCTGGACGCGATTGCCGGCGAACGCGACGGCGTGCTCGCGATGGACGAGGACGCCTTCCGCGCGTTCTACGAGCACACGTCGCGGCCGGTCTGGGCGTATCTCGCCCGGTTGACCGGAAGCGCGACGGAGGCCGACGACCTGTTGCAGGAGGCCTACTACCGGCTGCTTCGCGCGGGCGCCAGCTTCGAAACCGAGCGGCACCGCCGCCAGTACCTGTTCCGGGTCGCCACCAACCTCGTGCTCGACGTCCGGCGCCGACGCCTGACGAGGCCCGAGGTCGAGCTCGCGGCGGATGCCGATGAACTGCCCGGCGACGGCGGCGACGCGAGGCGCCTCGAGCAACGGTCCGTCGTGCGCGGCGCGATGGCCCGCATCAGGCCGCGGGAACGGGCGTTGCTGTGGCTCGCCTACGCCGAGGGCGCGTCGCACGACGAGATTGGCGCGGTGCTCGGCCTGAAGTCGTCCAGTATCCGGTCCATGCTGTTCAGAGCCCGCCGGCGATTCCTGGATGCGCTTCGAGGGCCTGGCGGCGGGGGAGGTGGGCATGCGACACGGTGATTGCCCGCGCGAGGCGGCACTGCTCGAGTCGCTCGCCGCGGCCGGGCCCGATGGCTGCGCCGACGATTTGCGCGCCCACGTCGCCGGCTGTGCATCGTGCGCGGCTCTCACGGAGGTCGTGGCCCGACTCCGCGACGAACGCCGGGCGTCGATCCACGAGGCCTCCGTACCGTCGTCTGCAACCATGTGGTGGCGCCTGCAGCGGCGGGCGCGCCGTGAGGAGACGGAACGCGCGATGCGGCCGATCACGGTGGTGCAGGCGATCACCCTGGCCTGTGCCGTGGGGGTGCTGGCGGCCGTCGTCGGGATGGTCGTGCCGGACGCGGCGAGAGTCGCGGCGTGGCTGGCTGCGCTCAGGCATGGCGCCGAGGCGGCCGGAGCCGCGTCGTTCCCGTCTACGGCGGCCCAGTTGCTCAGCCCCGGCGGTATCGCGCTCGGGCTTGCGGGCGCGCTGCTGCTGATTGTCACGCCGGTCGCCATCTACTTCGCCCTCAGCGACCGGTAGGGAAGAAATTACCCGGTCGGACTCTCCGATACGCCACGGTCTTCATCCCCTGCCACGCAGGTTCTTCATCGTCAACAACTTACGCTACCCCATCACGGGCATGGCACTTGCTAGTTGATGGGTATACCCATCGCGTTGCGCGTTTCACGCTGCTGGCTCAAGAGAGGAGGCAGCCATGAATCGATGACATCGCGGTTCTGCTCGGTATCAGCGCGATCCTGCTCTTCGCGCCGGCCGCGGCGTCGGGTCAGCCGTATCTGACAGCGTTTGTCGGAGGGAACTTCGGCGGCGACTCCGGCGTGTCGCTCGACCAGAGCATCGATGACACTTCAAAGCTCAACTTCGGTGCCAGGCTGGGAGTTGGGGGCGGGGTCTTCGGCGGGGAAATCGACGTGGGGTACACGCCGATTTCTTCGGCAAGGGGACGATGTTCGACTCGTCGGGCGTGCTGACCGTGATGGGAAACGTTGTGATTGGGATCCCCCTCGGTCCCGTGCGCCCGTACTTCCTGGGTGGGCTCGGCCTGGTCCGGCGCACGGTCGACTATGCGCCCGGTGAAGGGCAGGGCAGCGTCACGGACTCGCGCGCGCCTACAGCATCGGCGGCGGCGTGAGTTTCTTCTTCAGCGAGCACGTGGGCCTCAACGCCGACCTCCGGGATCTTCCGGAACTTCTCGACGGGCAACTCCATCCTGGACCTGTCGAACGACTCGTTCAACTTCGCGCGCGGTTCCCTGGGTGTGAGCTTCCGCTTCTGACGGCGACATCCCGTGACATCGAGGGCCGGAACCTGAGGGTTCCGCTCTGCCTCCTGCCTCCACGCAGTACGTCGTCGTCGTGCTGTTCGCCCTCGGGCTCATGTCGAAGCCGATGGTGGTCACGCTCCCGTTCACGCTGCTGTTGCTCGACTGGTGGCCGCTCAATCGGGTGAAATCCGCCGAAATGGCGGCCGGCCAGGCCCGGGCCTTCAACATCAAGCCATGGCTGCCGCTGGTGATCGAGAAGTGGCCGCTGTTCGTGATGTCCGTGCTCTCCGGCGTGCTGACGGTCGTCGCCCAACGCCAGGGCGGAGCGGTGGTGACGCTGGAAGCGATTCCGGCGTCCACGCGGCTCGCGAACGCCGCGCTGTCATTCGGGACGTACGCGTGGCAAACGGTGTGGCCTTCGGGGTTGAGCGTCTTCTACCCGCATTCCGGAACGGTCCCGGCAGCCGCGACCGCCGCCGCAGTGGCGTTTGTCGTCGGCGGCTCGATCGCGGCCGCTCAATCCGCCCGCGCGAGGCGGCACGTGACGTTCGGGTGGCTCTGGTATGTCGGAACACTCGTGCCGGTCATCGGCCTCGTTCAAGTCGGCATGCAGGCGAGGGCCGACCGGTACACGTACGTGCCGCTCATCGGCCTCTTCGTGGCCATCGTGTGGGAATGCGCCGAGCGCGCGGGCACGCGACGCGTGCCGCGAATGGCGATCTCGATGGTTGCGTGCGCGGTCATCGCCGCCTTCGGGGTCAGGGCCCGGGCGCAGGTGGCGTACTGGGCCGACGATGTGACGCTGTGGGGGCAGGCGCTCGAGGTGCACCCCGACAACTACTATGCGCACTTCAGCCTCGGTCGGGTAGACCTGCAGCACGGCAGACGGGACGCCGCGATGGCGCACCTCGAGCGCGCGCTGGAGCTGGCGCCGTGGTTCGCGGAAGGTCACGACGCCATGGGGCTCGCGTACGCCGGGGCGGACAGTTCGATGCGGCCATCGCGAAGCACCTGGAAGCGCTGCGACGGCAGCCGGGACTGCTGGCGGCGCGATTCAATCTGGGGCTGGCCTACGAGCAGCGTGGTGACCTCGACCTGGCTCCGGCAGTACCGGGAAGCGATTCGCCGGGCGCCGCGAAAAGCGGCGTTCCGGGCGGCGCTCGCTCACGTGCTCGTGACGCAGGGCCAGCTCGATGCGGCGATGGAGGAGTCGCGCGAAGCGCTGCGCCTCAATCCCGACTCGGCGGAGGCCCGGTACGTGCTCGGGCGCGTCCTGGCGTCCCGCGGCCTGCCCGACCAGGCTATCGCCGAACTCGAGCGCGCGCTCGCATCGAAGCCGGCATTCGCGCCCGCGCAGTCGATGCTCGCGACGCTCCTGCTCGATCGAGGCCAGGTGGACGAGGCCATCGAACACCTGCGCGGGGCCGTTCGAGCGGAACCCTACTCAGCCGGAGCACGGGCCGCGCTCGGGTCCGCGCTCGCCGGACACGGACGACTCGACGACGCGATATCGGAATACGACGAAGCCGTCCGCCTCGCGCCGGGTGACGCGGACCTGCGCCACGCGCTCGGCCTGTGCCTCGCGCGCCAGGGCAGGATTCCGGACGCCGTCGTTCAGCTCTCCGAAGCCGTGCGGATCCGACCCGACTCCGACGCCTTACAGGTGAGCCTTGGAATGGCACTCGCGGCCAGCGGCGATGCCCAGAGGGGCGCGGCGCATTTCAGAGCGGCGCTGAGACTCAACCCCCACAACCCCGACGCGCACGCGGGCCTTCAGGCGCTGGCCAGGGAGGCCGGGCTCGATGAGCGTCGTCGCGGCAGGCGACGTGAGTCGCGGCGGCCCGGTGCATCCTCGACTGAGCTGCACTCCGGGTGTAAGCTCGCTCTGCTGACACGCCCCCGCCATTCCTGTCTGGAGGTGCCGCCGTGAAACGACGCGATTTCTTGAAGTCCTCATCCGTGGCCGGTGCAGCCGCGGTCTCATCGTGGGCAGGCGGCGGGGCCCTGGCCCAGGAGGCGTCCGCGCGCGAGTTCTACGAGCTGCGGACCTACGAGATGCAGACGGGGAACCGGCGGGCCGTGCTGAACGAATACCTCGAGAAGGCCTTCATTCCGGCGCTGAACCGCCTCGGCAGCAAGCCGGTCGGCGTCTTCTCGGTCGTCTCGGGCAGCAACGGCCTCAATCTGTTCGTGCTCGTGCCGCATGCCGAGCCTCGAGAGCTTCCTGACGGCGCCGGCGAGGCTGGCGGCCGACCCGGAGTACCTGAAGGCCGCGGCACCGTATCTCGCCAGCACCATCGACGCCCCTGCCTACACGCGCTACGAGTCGACGCTGCTGTGGGCGTTCAAGAACCTGCCCAGGGTGCGGGTCCCGGCAGAGACGGCCGGCAACTCGCCGCGCATCTTCGAGTTGCGCATCTACGAGAGCCACAGCGAGACCGCGGCGCTGAAGAAGATCGAGATGTTCAACGAGGGCGGCGAGATCGCCATCTTCGACAGAGTCGGGCTCCGGTCGGTGTTCTTCGGCCAGACCCTCATCGGCCAGCGGCAGCCCAATCTCGTCTACATGACGGTCCACCAGGACATGGCCGCCCGCGAGAAGACGTGGGAGAACTTCCGGAACTCGCCCGACTGGAAGGCGCTGAGCTCGAACCCGGTCTACGCGAATACGGTGTCGGCCACGACGGTGATGTTCCTGCGCCCGGCCGCGTACTCCCAGATCTGAGGCAGCCATGTCATCCCTGCACCGCATCGCCGTCGCCTCGGCCCTGATCCTCGTGGGCTTCGCCGCCACGCCGTCGTCGCAGCAGGCGCCTTCACCGGGAGCGCTCGCGCCCTCCGTGGCCGAACTGCGCACCGAGTACGCGGCGAATCCCGTTGGCATCGACGTGGCCGCGCCGCGCCTGGGCTGGCAGATCCGCGCTGGCGCTCGCGGCGTGACGCAGTCCGCCTACCAGCTCCAGGTGGCGTCGAGCGAACGCGCGTTGCGCGACGGCAAGGGACTGCTCTGGGACTCGGGGGTGGTCAAGTCGCCCGAATCCGTCCACGTGGTCTATGCGGGACCGGCGGTCGGGTCGGGCCAGCGCTACTTCTGGCGCGTGCGGATCTGGGACGGCGGCGGCGCGGCCTCCGCCTGGAGTCAGCCGGCCTTCTGGGAGATGGGCCTGCTGCAGCCGGCGGACTGGAAGGCCAGCTGGATCGAGCCGGACTTCCCGGAGGACATCAAGACGTCCGGCCCGTCGCCGATGCTGCGGCGCGAGTTCGCCGTGAAGGGCGAGGTCGAGCGCGCCCGCGCCTACGTGACGAGCCACGGGCTGTACGAGATGGCCATCAACGGCCAGCGCGTCGGCGACGCGGTCCTGACGCCCGGCTGGACCAGCTACAACAAGCGCCTGCAGTACCAGACCTACGACGTCACGCCGCTCCTGAAGACAGGGGCCGAACGCGATCGGCGTCACGCTCGGCAACGGCTGGTACCGCGGCAACCTCGCCTGGGACGACAAGCGGAACATCTACGGCGATCGCCTCGGCTTGCTGCTGCAGATCGTCGTCACCTACCGCGGAGGGCGGCAGGAGACGATCGCGACGCGACGCGGGCTGGAAAGCCGTCGACCGGGCCGATCCTGATGTCGGAGATCTACCACGGCGAAACCTATGACGCCCGCCTCGAGAAGGCCGGCTGGTCGTCGCCGGGCTTCGCCGATCGCGAGTGGGCGGGAGTGCGGACCGTCGAACACCGCAAGGACCACCTCGTCGCCCCGGCCGGGCCGCCGGTCCGCCGGACGGGTGAACTCACGCCGATCAGGATCTTCAAGACGCCGGCCGGCGACACGGTTGCGGACATGGGGCAGAACCTGGTGGGCTGGGTCCGCCTGAAGGTCCAGGGCCCGGCGGGGACGACCGTCACGCTCCGGCACGCCGAGGTGCTCGACAAGCAGGGCAACTTCTACACCGAGAACCTCCGCGCGGCGAAGCAGACGGTGCGCTACACGCTCCGAGGCGGCGGGGCCGAGGTCTACGAGCCGCACTTCACGTTCCAGGGATTCCGGTACGTCGCGGTGGACGGCTACCCGGGCCAGTTGACGCCCGAGAGCCTCACCGGCATCGTCGTGCACTCCGACATGGCGCCGGCCGGCACCTTCGAGACGTCCAAGCCGCTCGTCAATCAGCTCCAGCACAACATCGTCTGGGGACAGAAGGGGAATTTCGTCGACGTGCCCACCGACTGCCCGCAGCGCGACGAGCGGCTCGGGTGGATGGGAGACGCGCAGGTCTTCGCCCGGACGGCGGCGTTCAACATGGACGTGGCGGGCTTCTTCACGAAGTGGCTGCGGGACGTGGCCGCAGACCAGTTGGAGACGGGCAGCGTGCCCCACGTCGTGCCGGACGTGCTGAGCGCGCCCGGCAAGCCGCAGGCGGGCTCCGCCGCGTGGGCCGACGCGGCCGTCATCATCCCGTGGACGATGTACTCAGACGTACGGAGACCGCCGCGTCCTCGAGACGCAGTACCCCAGCATGGTCGCCTGGGTGGAGTACATGAGGCGGCGCGCGGGTGACGATTTCATCTGGAGCGAGGACTTCACCTTCGGCGACTGGCTCGCGTTCGCCAGCACGGCGTCCGACTATCCCGGGGCCACGACGGGCAAAGACCTCATCGCGACCGCGATGTTCGCCCACTCGACCGATCTGCTGCAGCGATCCGCGCGCGTGCTGGGCAAGTCGGAGGACGCCGCGAAATACGGGGAACTGCTCGAGCGGATCAAGGCGGCGTTTCAGCGGGAGTTCGTCACGGGAACGGGCCGCGTGGGCGAGAACACGCAGACGGCGTATGCCGTGGCGCTGCAGTTCGACCTGCTGCCGGAATCCCTGCGAGCGGTCGCGGCCGGGAGGCTGGCGCGCGAGGTGCGGCAACGCAAGCACCTCACGACCGGATTCGTCGGCACGCCGTACCTGTGCCACGTGCTGAGCAGCTACGGCTACCTTGACGAGGCCTACCTCCTGCTCAATCGGGAGGAGTACCCGTCCTGGCTCTACCCGGTGAAGCAGGGCGCCACGACGATCTGGGAGCGTTGGGACGGCCTGAAGCCGGACGGCTCGTTCCAGGACAAGGGCATGAACTCCTTCAACCACTACGCCTACGGCGCGATCGGCGAGTGGATGTACCGCGTCATGGCCGGGATCGAGATCGACCCGGCGGCCCCCGGCTACAAACACACGCTGATTCAGCCTCGGCCCGGCGGCGGGTTCACCAGTGCCAGCGCCTCCCACATGAGCCTCTACGGCCGCGTGAGCTCCGCCTGGAAGATGGACGGCGGCGCCATCGAGCTGGCTGTCGAGATTCCGCCCAACACGACCGCGACCGTGCGCCTGCCTGGCGCCAGGCTCGCGGAGGTCACCGAGAGTGGCCGGCCGCTGGCCGCGGGCAGCGGAATCGTGTCGTGGCGGCAGGATGGTCCCGCCGTCGTGGTGGAGGCGGGCTCAGGGCTGTACCGCTTCGCGTACACGCTGGCGAAATAGCGCCCCGCGCGACCCGTTCGTCACGGTTGTTTCACACTCTTGCTCCGCGGGTGTCGACGGTGCCGTCGTCTATACAGATAGAAGGCACCGGGAGGCCAGGCTCCGCAAGACGCGGGGCGGGAGGGTGCGGCCATGACACGCAAACGGACGATGATGTGGATGTTCGCCTCGGTCGGGCTCATCGCGACCGCGGGCGCAGGCTATTCGACGCGAGCCTCGTCGCAGGCACAGCCCAAGGTGACGACGGTCGAGGTCACCAGGGGCGACCTGGTGCAGGCCATCAGCGCCACCGGATCGCTCGAAGCCGTGACGACCGTCAACGTCGGAAGCCAGGTGTCCGGCATCGTGCAGACGCTGTACGCCGACTTCAACGACTTCGTGCGCAAGGGCCAGACGCTGGCCCGGCTCGACGCCTCGCTCTTCCAGACCCAGGTCGAGCAGGCCGAGGCCAACCTCGTTCGGGCCGAGGCAGACGTGGAACGCCTCGACGTGGCGCGTGACGCGGCCAGGCTGGCGCTGGATCGGACCGTCAGGCTGGCCGAGAAGCGGCTGGTCTCGGACGCGGATCTCGAATCCGCCCGGATGGCCGTGGCCTCCGCCGAGGCGCAGGTGCGGTCCGCGCAAGCGTCGGTGGCGCAATCGAAGGCGAGCCTGAACCAGGTCCGGGTGAATCTCGCGCATACGGTCATCACCTCGCCGATTGACGGCATCGTGGTGTCGCGCGCCGTGGATACGGGCCAGACCGTGGCGGCGAGCATGCAGGCGCCGACGCTGTTCGTCCTGGCGGCCGACCTCGCGCACATGCGCGTGAACGCCAGCATCGACGAGTCGGATGTCGGCCAGGTCGAAGCCGGGCAGGACGTCACGTTTCGCGTCGAGGCCTACCCGGACGAGACGTTCACGGGGCGCGTCGCCCAGGTCCGGCTGCAGGCGGTGGTGTCGCAGAACGTCGTCACCTACGCGGCCGTCATCGACGTCGAGAACCCGGGGCTGAAGCTGAAGCCCGGCATGACGGCGACGGTCACCATCGAAGTCGCCCGCCGCGCCGATGCGCTCATCGTGCCCGCATCGGCCCTGCGCTTCAAGCCGACGGCCGCCATGCTCGCCGCTCTGGGGGCGACCTCTGACGGCCAGCCCGCATCGTGCGCCGGCGCGAGCCACTGCGGCACGCTGTGGGTCTACGACGGCGCCGCGATGCGCGGCGTGGCCGTGCGGACGGGCATCTCCAACGGCACGGCCGTCGAGATTCTCGAGGCCCCGCTGGCGGAGGGCGCCGCCGCGGTGAGCGCCATCACGCTGCCGGCGGGCTCGTCGAAGACGGTGACCTCATCGGCGTCGTCTTCGTCGTCTCGCAGCCCGCTCCTCTCCGGGTCGCCCGGGCCGCCTCCTCCCGGCGGCATGGGCGGCCCGCGATAGGCGGTGCGGGCGGGGGCTCCTCCGGCGCCGGTGCGGTGCCGGGGGAGCCCTGAGCCGCCAATCGCAGGCGATGCGGCCAGCCCTGTCGTGCTAGACTGCGCCCCCATGATCGGATTTCTCAGGTCCGCCCCGTCCATCGCACGCCTTCCCGCTGACCAGATCGACCCCGAGTACCGCCGGCTGCGGCGGCAGGTCTTCGCCGGCATCTTCCTCGGCTACGCGGCGTATTACCTTGTTCGGAACAACCTGGCGCTGGCGATTCCGGACATTCTGAGGGAGTTTCCGCAGCATTCGAAGGCCTCGCTCGGCACCGCCCTGACCGGGCTGTCGATCGCCTATGGCGTGTCGAAGTTCCTGATGGGCTCGGTCTCGGACCGGAGCAATCCGCGGTACTTCCTGCCGCTGGGGCTGCTCCTGTCGGCGGGGATCATTGCGGCGACCGGACTGTTCAAGGGCATCTTCGCGTCGCTCGCGCTCCTGGTGGCGCTGCAGACGCTGAACGGCTGGGTGCAGGGCATGGGCTGGCCGCCCTGCGGCAAGACCATGGTGCACTGGTTCAGCACCAGGGAGCGCGGCGTGGTGGTGTCGGTATGGAACACCGCGCACAACATCGGGCGGCGCGCTCGTGGCCAGCCTCGCCGCTGCTGGGCGTGGTCCTGTTCGGCGACTGGGGCGCCATGTTCTATTTCAACGCGATGGTGGCGGCCGTGCGTGGCCGTGCTGGCCTTCGTGCTGCATGCGCGACACGCCGCAGGCCTGCGGGCTTCCGCCGATCGAGGAGCACCGCAACGACTACCCGCCGGACTACAGCGAGGCGCACGAGCGCAACTTCACGTTCAAGGAGATCTTCCTCGGGCACGTCCTGAACAACCGGTACCTCTGGGCGATCGCCGTCGCCAACGCGTTCGTCTACTTCGTGCGGTACGGCGTGGTGAACTGGATCCCGACGTACCTGCAGATGCACAAGGGGTTCTCGTTCCAGCAGTCGAGCCTGGGCTGGTCGCTCTACGAGTGGGCGGCCATCCCCGGGACCATCGCGTGCGGATGGGTGTCGGACAAGGTGTTCAAGAGCCGGCGGGCTCCGGCCACGATCCTGTTCATGTCCCTCACGCTGGTGGCCGTCGTCGTCTACTGGTTGAACATCAACGGGCCGCTCTGGATCGACTATGCGGCGCTCATCGCGATCGGCTTCCTGATCTACGGGCCGATCATGCTCATCGGCCTCCACGCGCTGGACCTCGTGCCGAAGAAGGCCGCGGGAACGGCGGCCGGGTTCACGGGTTTCTTCGGTTATGTGTTCGGATCGGCGATCGCGGGCACCGGCGTCGGCTGGATCGCCGACCACTGGGGCTGGAACGGCGTCTTCGTCACGATGGTGGTGTGCTGCGTCCTGACGATCGCGTTCAGCGCGATGACGCTGGGCCACACGGCGATCAGCGAATCGCGCGACATGCCTGCGAACGTACTCCGTCCGTCGGGCTCAGAGCCCGGGTCGACGGAGTCACGCCAGGCGGAAGCAGTTGGCGGTTTCCTCGAACGCCGCGAGTTGGCGGCGCTGCCACTCGACGCCCTCGCCGAGTTCGGCGGCCATCAGCCGCGCCACCTCGGGCGCCATCTCGGTGGCCGCCTTCGCGTTGAGGAACAGCGCGCGGCATCGGCGGGCGAGGATGTCCTCGACGGTCCGCGCCATCTCCACCCTCACCGCCCAGATCACCTCGGCCTTCACGTAGGGGAGTGCCGGATGGAGGGGCTCCGCGAGCGGCGGATGGGCGCGCATCAGGTCCTGGATGGCCAGCGCATCGGATCCGTACACGCTCAGGGCGCCGAACTTCTCCGCGTGGGGATGGAACCCGTGGATGTTGAGCGTCCGCGTCACGCAGGACTTCTCGGGCAGGCGCGCCAGCATCGCCGCCTGGTTCACGGCGTCCTCGGCCATGTGCCGGTACGTGGTCCACTTGCCCCCGGCGACCGTGAGCAGTCCGGACCGCTCGATGTGGATGGTGTGGTCCCGCGAGAGCGCCGCCGTCGACGTGGCGCCGTCGGCCCGGACAAGCGGCCGGATGCCGACCGAGACGCTCAGCACGTCGTCGCGCGTGGGCGCCCGGTGGAGGTACTGGCCGGCGGTCTCGAGGATGAACGCCACTTCCTCGTCGAACGCCCGCGGCTCGAGCGAGGGCTCGGGAATCGGCGTGTCGGTGGTGCCGACCAGCGTGTGCCCGTGCCACGGGATGGCGAACATCACGCGGCCGTCGCGGGTGTGGGGCACCATGATGGCGCTCCGGCCCGGGAGGAACGACCGGTCGAAGACGAGGTGGACGCCCTGGCTCGGCGCGATCATCGGCGAGGCCGCCGGGTCGGTCAGGCGGCGCACACCGTCCGCGAAGGGTCCCGTCGCGTTGACGACCACCCGCGTGGCCACGCGGATCTCCTGTCCGGACTCCTCGTCGATCGCGATGACCCCGTCGAGGAACCCGTCCGGCTCCTGCGTGAACCCGGTCACGCGCACGTAGTTGAGGAGCGTGGCGCCCTGCTCGGCCGCGGTCTGGATCAGGTTGACGAGGAGCCGCGAGTCGTCGAACTGGCCATCGTAGTAGACGACTCCGCCGCGGAGCCCCTCGGTCTTGATCGTCGGCAGGCGCTCGAGGGTCTCCTCGCGGGACAGGATCTGCGAATCACCGAAGCCGTACTTGCCGGCAAGGACGTTGTACACCTTCAGGCCGATGCCGTAGAAGGGCGCCTCCCACCAGTCGTAGTTCGGGACGACGAAGGCCAGGTCGCCGACCAGGTGCGGCGCGTTCTGGCGCATGAGGCCGCGCTCCTTGAGCGCCTCCATCACGAGGGAAATGTTGCCCTGTTCGAGGTAACGGACGCCCCCGTGCACGAGCTTGGTGCTCCGGCTCGAGGTGCCCTTGCCGAAGTCGTGCTGCTCGAGCAGGAGCACGTCGTAGCCTCTCGACGCCGCGTCGACGGCGATCCCGGCGCCGGTGGCGCCGCCGCCGACGATCACCATGTCCCAGGGGTCGCGGCGCTCCGCCACCCGGCTCAGCATTTCAGCGCGGTTCATACGTGTGCTCCCGCGTCCAGCCAGCCTTTCGCGCGCCCGAGGGCGTCGTGCCAGCGTCCCCGAAGCCGCTCGACGTCGGAGGCCGCCATGGACGGCTCGAACCGCCGCTCGGCCTGCCACTGCCTGGCAATCTCCTCCGGCGAGGCCCAGAACCCGACGGCGAGGCCCGCGAGGTAGGCGGCGCCGATGGCCGTGGTCTCGGTCACCGTCGGCCGCACCACCGGCACGCCGAGCAGGTCGGCCTGGAACTGCATCAGCATGTCGTTGCGTGCGGCCCCGCCGTCGACGCGCAGTTCGCCGAGCGCGATTCCCGCGTCGCGCTGCACCGCGTCGAGCAGGTCGCCCACCTGGTAGGCGATGCTCTCGAGGGCGGCTCGGGCGAGATGGCCCGCGGTCGACCCGCGCGTCAGGCCGACGATGGTGCCGCGGGCGTAGGCGTCCCAGTGAGGCGCGCCGAGGCCGGCGAACGCGGGCACGAGGTAGACGCCGCCGTTGTCGGGCACGGACGCCGCGAGGCGCTCCACGTCCTGCGAGTGCTGGATGAGGCCCAGGCCGTCGCGGAGCCACTGCACCACCGCGCCGCCGATGAAGACGCTGCCCTCGAGGGCGTACTCCGTGCGCCCGCCGACCTGCCAGGCGACCGTCGTGAGGAGGCGGTTGTCCGACTCGACGGGCCGGTCGCCGGTGTTCTGCAGGAGGAAGCAGCCCGTGCCGTACGTGTTCTTCGCCATGCCCGGCTTCACGCACATCTGGCCGAAGAGCGCAGCCTGCTGGTCGCCGGCGATGCCGGCCACCGGCACGCCATCGAGGCCGAGGCCGCCGGAGACCCGCCCGTACACCTCGCTCGACGGGCGGACCTCGGGCAGCAGGCTGGCCGGGCACGTCGAGCATGCGGAGCAGCTCCTCGTCCCACGTCAGCGTGTGGATGTTGAAGAGCATCGTGCGGGACGCGTTGCTGACGTCGGTGACGTGGACGCGCCCGCCCGTCAGCTGCCAGACGAGCCACGAATCGACCGTGCCGAACGCCAGCCTGCCCGCCTCCGCCTTCGCGCGCGCGCCGGGGATGTTGTCGAGAATCCACGCCAGCTTGGTGCCGGAGAAGTACGCGTCGATCACCAGTCCGGTGCGCTGCCGCACGAGCGTCTCGAAGCCCGCCGCCTTCAGCGCGTCGCAGCGGTCCGCCGTGCGCCGGTCCTGCCAGACGATCGCGTTGCAGACCGGCTCGCCCGTCTCGCCGGTCCCAGACGACCGTCGTCTCGCGCTGGTTCGTGATCCCGATGGCGGCGACGTCCCGCGGCGCCGCGTCTGTGACGCGGGCGATGGCCTCGGCCGCCACCGCGATCTGCGACGCCCAGATCTCCTTCGGGTCGTGCTCGACCCACCCCGGCTTCGGGAAGATCTGCGGGAACTCCCGCTGGGCCACGGCGACCACGGCGCCGCTGTGATCGAAGAGGATGGCGCGGGAACTGGTCGTGCCCTGATCGAGGGCGAGGATGTAGGCCACGGTGAGGCTCCTGGAACGAGTCCGGGGGGACGCGGGGGAAAACGGCAGAAGGCTACCATACTTCGGGATATACTCTGCGCCCGGTGCGCGTACTTCGGACGCAACAGGAGAAGCTCATATGTCGCGAGGGACCCTGCGTGAGATGCTGGCCGAGTTTTTCGGCACCTTCGTGCTGATCCTCTTCGGTGCCGGTGTCGTGGCCCAGTTCATCATCAGCAAGCAGGCGCAACGGCAGCTACCTCGCGATCAACCTCGCGTGGGGCCTCGGCGTCGTGATGGGCTGCTACGTGTCGATGGGCGTGTCCGGCGCGCACCTGAACCCCGCCGTCACGCTGGCCGCGGCGGTGCACCGCGGGTTCCCGTGGAAGAAGGTCGTGCCGTACGCGATCGCCCAGACCGCCGGGGCCTTTGTCGCGGCGGCCGTTGTCTACCTGACCTATCGCGAGGGGCTGACGGCCTTCGACGGCGGCGTGCGGCAGGTGCTGGGGCCGCAGGGCACGGCCGGCATCTTCGCGACGTACCCGCAGCCGTACCTGAGCACGTTCCCGGGCGGGTTCATCGATCAGGTGGTGGGCACGGCGATTCTCGTCGCGGTGATTCTCGGGATCACGGACCAGCGCAACGCGCCCGGCGCCGGCCGGGCTCGCGCCGGTCATCGTCGGCCTCCTCGTGGTGGGCATCGGCGCGGCGTTCGGCACCAACTCCGGCTACGCCATCAACCCGGCCCGCGACTTCGGGCCGCGCATGTTCACCTATCTGGCCGGGTGGGGGAGCGAGGTCTTCCGCGCCGGCAACTACTGGTGGTGGGTCCCGATTGTGGGCCCGCTCGTGGGCGGCGTGCTCGGCGGCTGGCTCTACGACCTGTTTGTCGGGAAGTGGTTTCCGAGGGCGTGAACCCGGGGTCTCAAGACCCCGGGCTCCATGACCGAATGGAGGCCGGGCCTTCAGGCCCGGCGCGCACCTACTTCGTCCGCGGAAACATGTCGGGGTTGTCGGTGAAGAGCGCGTCGACGCCGAGCGTGAAGAGGAAGTGCTTCATCTCCTCCTGCACCGACGAGTACGTGCCGGTGTTCGAGGCGCGGAACGTCCAGGGCGTCACGGTGAGCTTCGCCGCGTGGGCCCAGGCGACGATGTCGGGCGTTTTTTCGAGGATGGCTTTGTTCGGCCCGATGCCGCTCGCCCAGGCGGCGATCTCCTTCAACTTGTCGGGCGTATCGATGCGGCCGGCGTCCGCCGGCGACACCAGGAACACGCGCGGCACCGTCGGCAGCGCGATGGCCGCCGCCTTCAGCGTGGCTTCGTCGAACGACTGCAGGACGAGCGGCGTCTTCGGATCGGCTTCGAGGCCGTTCTTCTTCACCACGTCGGCGAAGAGCTTCACGGGATCCACGCCGCGCTGCCGGTAGAACTCGGGGTCCTTCAACTCCGGGTAGAGCCCGGCCTTGCCCCTGACAAGATCGATGGCTTCCTGGAACGTCAGGATGCGGGTGCCGGCGAACTTCTTGTCCATCCACGACCCGGCGTCGAGCCGCTTGATTTCAGCCAGCGTGAAGTCGTGGACCGGCCATCGGCGGAGGACCTTGTCGCCGGCCTTTTCCTCGACGAAACGGGTGGGGAAGACCTCCTCCACGTCGGTCGTCCGTTCGAGCGTCAGGTCGTGGATGGAGACCAGCACGCCGTCTTTGGTGACGGCCAGGTCCTGTTCCACGAAGTCGGCGCCCTGGGCCATGGCGAGCTTGTAGGCGTCAGCGGAATGCTCCGGTGCGTACGCCGACGCCCCACGGTGGGCGACGAGCGCCTTCTTCGGCGCAGCCGGCTGAGCACGAAGGGCCACCGCCGCAAGACACACGGCGGCCGCACAGGCGGAAATCGCGAGTATTCGGAGACTCATGGAATTCGGGCCTCCCGGGCGCAGGGGACGGCGGCGGCCGCCCCTGCGATGCCCGGCGCGGAGTTAGAACATGACCTTGGCCCCCAGCTGGAACTGCCGGGCGTCATAGGTGGAGGTGATGCTGCCGAACCCCGACGAACTGCGGTTGCCGTTCGGCGCCGCGAAGTTCGTCCGGTTCAGGAGATTGAACGCCTCGATGCGGATCTGCACGCTGGTCCGCGGGCCTATCGGGAGCCTGAAGTTCTTCGACGCGACGAAGTCGAGCTGCCAGAACCACGGGCCGCTCACGTTGTTGCGCTCCGCGTTGCCGAAGACCTTGCTCGGATCCGTGGGGATGACCACGTTGGCGGGGTTGAAGTAGCTCGTCATCGAGTTCTTGTCGCCGTACGGGTCGCCGATCACGTTAGGCCGGTAGTTGTTCGAGCCGCGGAACTCCTGGTTGATGCCGATACCGCGAACGAAGCGGCAGGCGTGTAGATGAAGGTCACCGGCGCGCCGGACGTCATCGTGTTGATCCCGCTGAAC
>CAWICP010000005.1:0-237074 GCA_963834645.1 uncultured Acidobacteriota bacterium | reverse complement strand
ATTGCCCGCGCGGGATGGTGACGGGACGAGCGATGGCATGGGGCCCCCAGGGTAAGCGAGTTCTCGTCAGGCGTCCGCCTTCTCATCGGGCCACCCTGGGGGGCGCAGGCAGCCAGATTAGTCGGGGCGCGGCCAGGCCGGAAAACCGAACGGCCATTGTAGCAGGGTCGGGCGGGGGGCGCAAGGGTGCGACCGCGACGGGCGCGACGGCGACGCTGCGATACGAGAGCGGCCGGCGGATTACTTGCCGAGCGGCGTGAGCTCGACGCGGCGGAAGTGGATTTCGCCGCCCTCAGACTGGAGCCCGATTCGGCCGGGAAGCACAAGGGCTCCGCGGGCCTCGTTCACTTTCTTTCCGTTGACGAAGACGACGAGCGACGGGCCGTCCAGCGTGATTTCGTAGACGTTCCACTCGCCTTCGGGCTTTTCGGCCGCCTCCGTCTTCCTGAAGCCCACCATGTCGCCGAGCAATTCGTGGCCCTTCGCTTCGCGCCGCCAATCGGCGTCGCCTTCGAGCGGCAGGCCCCAGAACCCGTAGAGGTCGCCCGCGTTGCCCGCCTGGAGCTGGGCCTCGTAGGCACGCGGCACGCCCTTCGGCTTCGGCTCGCCGTTCACACGCATGAGCACGCCGCTGTTCGGGACCCTTCCCAGCCTGGCTGCGGCTCCCGGGGCCCAGCGCCACTCCACGACCAGCTTGAAGCTCGTGTGATCGGTGTTGGTATAGAGGTAGCCCAGCGGCTCGCCCTTGCACACCAGCACGCCGTCCTTCACGCTCCAGCACGGCGGAAGCGGGCACCGCAGGATCGACGAGGAAGTGACTCCAGCCGGACAGGTCCTTCCCGTTGAAGAGCGGGACCGCCTTGGGCTGCGCGGCGGCGGCGGCGGGCAGGAGGGTGACCGTCAGAGCGACCGCGGCGAGGACGTGGCGTGGGCCTGTGCGCATCATCCGAGCATGATAGCCCAAAGCCTGGCGCGGCTGGGCAGACCGGTCGCGTCGGTGATAGGCTGTCGCGCGACGAACGTGAGGCCGCAACCGGGAGGAGTCAAAATGGCCGCTCCGAAGAACGACGAGTTGCTCACTGCCGGCGCGATTGCGAAGGCGATTGGCGCGTCCGACGCGAAGGTCAAGAACGCGATCAAGACGCTCGGCATCCAGCCGAAAGCCAAGAAGGGCGTCTGCGCGTACTACGGGGCCGACGCCGTCGCCAAGGTGAAGAAGGCGCTGGCGTAGCGCGATTCGGGGAGGTGAGGACAGCCTTCGCGGGAGGGGGGCTTCGGCATGCTTGCCTGGCCGAAGCCACCGAAGGGCCCTTCGACTCGTTCGCTGCGCTCACTCGCTCAGGGCATTCTCCGTGGGCTGGCTTGCCATGAGCGAGCCTGGCGGCTCGGGGAAGGAACGCCAGGCGAGTCGAATGGCGGAGAGGGTGGGATTCGAACCCACGTGCCGGTTACCCGACAAGACGCTTTCGAGGCGCCCCCGTTACGACCACTTCGGTACCTCTCCGATTGGGACCGCGGATTTCAATTATACCTGCCCTCGCCGCGACTTGAAGAACTCCTGCATGACGGCCCGGCACTCTTCCTCCAGGACCCCGCCCAGGATCTCGATGCGGTGGTTGAGCGACGGCAGTTCGTGCGCACGGCACGAAGACACCATGGCGCCGGCCTTTGGCTCGGTCGCGCCGAACACGATCGTGCCAACCCGCGCGTGCACCATCGCGCCCACGCACATCAGGCACGGCTCCACGGTCACGTACATCGTCGCGCCCGTCAGCCGGTAGTTGCCGAGCGCGCGCGCCGCCTCGCGCAGCGCCACGATCTCCGCATGCGCCGTCGGATCGTGGAGCCGATCGGCTGATTGAATCCCCGGCCGATCACCTGTCCGTCGAGCACGACCACGGCGCCAACCGGCACCTCGCCGGCTTCGGAGCCGCGGCGGGCTTCGTCAAGAGCGGCGCGCATGAAAGTGTCGTGCGGATTCATGGCAGGTTCCGCCATTGTAGACACCTGGAGGCGGACGAGTCACCCCCAACGGCATGATCTGTGCGCAATCAGATGGCCGTGGTCTGGCACCACTTGTGCAGTAGCAATTGGCGAGTGCCCGGTCGAGATTGGCCGGGACAGCCGAGCGGAGTTGGCAGTTGGCGGCCGGCCATTCCCAGTGATAGGATGGCGGCCGTCTGTCACGCGGCGCGGAGATAACCGGGCCCTGGCGGTGGAGAGCACCGGCTCTCGTGAGTTTCATTCAACCGGCCGCGGCGAACCGAGTGGGCGCCGGCGGCACGGCCTGCTGCGCGAACGTCACGGCTCGAGCCGCCGGGTCGGTCGGCAGGTCATTCATGGAGGAGAGCGCATGAAGAAAGCCCTGTTGGTGTTCGCCCTGATCATGGGTGTCGCGCTCGTGGCCGGCCCCGTACTTGCCCAGACGGCCCCCGCGAAGGTGGTTCTCAAGGGCAACCCGATGGGCGGCGTGAACTTCGATCACGCCAAGCACGCGAAGCTGGTCGGCGACGCCAAGTGCGACACCTGCCACCACGCGTCCAAGCCCGAGATGGCGTTGAAGTCCAAGACCCAGGCTTGCCAGGAGTGCCACACGAAGGCCGTGACGGCGCCGATGAAGACCACGGCCAAGCTGGCCTTCCACGATGCGATGGCGAAGAAGGGCACCTGCATCGACTGCCACGTCAAGGAAGCGGCAGCCGGCAAGAAGGCCCCCCTGAAGTGCAATGAGTGCCACACGGTGAAGGGCTAGACGAAACACACGCGAGACGGGGTGGACCGGGGCCGCGCACGCGTCCCGGCCACCCCGCTGTCTTGTGCACTGCGCCAACGCTCTGGAGGGCGGGGATTCCCCAGATGAGTCACTCCCTCGGCGGTCATCGCCTCCCATTGGGCCTCGCGGCCTCCCCCCTTCGCGTGCTCGCGCGGCCGGATCGCCGTGCGCGTCACCTGGCGATCCGCGCCCGAATGTCCTGGCCCGCTTGGGGGAGTCTGCCCGAGGACTGTGCGCCCAGGCGCGCCTGTTCTTGCACGGTTCCCCAGATGCCGGCACGCGCATGCGCCGGTCCCTGCTGGTCGAACTGGTGGCGATGTCAGGGGTGTTGACCGCCATCACCATCGTGATGCTCTATCCGTACGCCCGGCATCTCGACTGGGTGTCCGATCTCTATGATCCGCTGTTCTCAATCTGGCGCATCGCCTGGGTCGCGTATCAACTGCCAAGGGACCCGGCTCACCTCTACGACGCGAACATCTTCTGGCCGGAGCGTTACACGCTGGCCTACAGCGATGGCATGCCGCTCACCGGCGCGGCCGCCGCGCCTTTCATCTGGCTGGGCGCACCGCCCGCGATCGTCCACAACGTCTTCGTGCTGGCGTCATTCGTGTTGTGCGGCCTCGCGATGTACCTGCTCGTCCGGTCCCTCGTCGGCAGCCGCTTGCCTGCCGTGGTCTCGGCTGTCGCATTTGCGTTCTATCCGTTCCGTTTCGAGCACTTTCTCCACATCGAGCTCCTGTCCGCCTTCTGGATGCCGCTGGCGCTCTGGGCGCTCCACAAGACGTTGAACGATCCCGGCCGACGATGGCGCATGGGTCTCCTGACGGGCGCGTTGGTGGCCGCACAGTACCTCTCGAGCATGTACTTCGGCGTCTTTCTCGCGTGCTTCATGCTCGTCGTCTGGGGGGTTCTCTCGCTCGCCCGGAAGCTGCGGGGAATCGCCGCAGGGCCGCTGCTGGTGGGGGCGATACTCACTGGCGTGCTCATCCTGCCCTCGCTCCCTCCTTACGCCCACGTCCGGTCCTCGGTCGGCGAACGCAGCAAAGACGAGGTGCGGGGTTACAGCGCCCAGCCGGCAGACTATCTCGCGGTTCATCATCCCGACCGGAGGGTGGGCGGATGTAACGAGCGGCAGGTCTTCCCGGGCTTCCTCCTCGTCGTGCTCGCGCTCGCGGCCTTCTGGCCGCCGCTGTCTTCAGTCCGGGTGGCGTACCTGCTGGGTCTCGCCTTCGCCTTCGACGTCTCCCTCGGGTCCAACGGCCTCATCCACCCGTATTTGTATGAGTGGTTCCTGCCGTTTCGGGGCCTTCGCGTGCCAGCCCGCTTCTCGATGCTGGTCGGGTTGTCGCTGGCCGTCCTGGCAGGATTCGGCACGGCACGCCTCGCCGGGCTCTTCCGGCGCCAGCGCTGGAGAGTCGCCCTCGTCGCACTCCTCTGCGGCGTGATCCTCGCCGAGCCTCGGCCGACGCTGGAAACGGCCCCCGTGCCACGTGTGCCGCCCGTGTACGACTGGTTCAAGGGCCGTCCAACGGCAACGATCGTGGAGGTGCCGGTCTGGTTCCCGACCGGCGCCCGCTATCTCTATAACTCGACGACTCATTGGCAGCGACTGGCGAACGGGTTCAGCGGCGCTCTTCCCGCGTCCTACCGGCCGTTCCACACAGCGATGAGGTCCTTCCCCGACGAAGGTGCCATGGATGTCCTGCGGGCGGCCGGCATCGAGTACGCCGTGATCCACGAGGAGGTCTACGGAACGGCGGCCTATCGAGAGATGATCGGGCGGGTGGAGCGATTGCCGTCGCTGGCCCTCGTCCACACGGCCACCGACGGACAGTTCGAGGCGAGAATCTACCGGGTGGTCAGATAAGTCGGGAATGGGCGGCTTGCCATGAGCGAGGGAGCGTAGCGACCGAGTCGAATGGTGCGCCCTGCCCGCCTTCGCTCCGCTCGGAGCTACGGGCGCGCAGGGTGGCTTGCCAAGCGACTGAGCGCTCGCGCCGAGTCAACGGTGCGGGCCCTGCCTTTCGACGTCGCTCAGGATACGGGCGCGTGAGGGTGGCTGCCATGAGCGAGGGAGCGTTAGCGACCGAGTCGAATGGTGCGCCTGCAGGACTCGAACCTGCGGCCTCCTGGTTCGTAGCCAGACGCTCTATCCAGCTGAGCTAAGGGCGCACGCGGCGTGCTCCGGCAGCCGAATCGACAACCGCCGGAAACATTGAGTCTATCACGACACCGCTCCGGCGGTGAAACCGGAGGCCGCCCGCTTCCTGGGGATAGTCGGCAGGGCCGCTCGGTTCGATCTGGTATCGTGAGGCATGGCCGTCATCGCCGCCCGTCTCTCTCGCGGTTGTCGCTCGCTCTCGCCACGCTCTCCTGCATGACCACCCGCAACTACCTCGACCCGGCTGGGCCGGAATTCGCGGGCAGCCACGCGTTGTCCATCCCGCCGGCGCCGGTGCCTTCACCGGCCGATCCGATTCGCGTCGTGACGTTCAACATCCGGTTCTCGATCGAAATCGACAAGGCGGCAGAGTTGCTCAGATCGAGCGCGGACCTGCGCGGATTCGACATCCTGCTGCTCCAGGAAATGGACGCGCCCGGCGTGGAACGCCTCGCCCGCGCGCTGCAACTGAACTACGTGTACTACCCGAGCACCGTGCACCCGCAGGCGAAGCGCGACTTCGGCACCGCGGTCCTCTCGCCGTGGCCGCTCGACGAGCCTCGCAAGCTCCTGCTGCCGCACGCCGCATTCGGCACGCGCGCACGGCGGGCGGCCACATCGGCCACCGTCCGTCGCGGCGCCTTGCGCATCCGCGCCGTGGCCGTTCATCTGCCCGCGCCGGGCGCGGTCCATCACGAAGACCGCGAGCACCAGATCCGTGTGATCCTCGACGATGTCGCGAGCATCTCGGATGCCGTGGTCATCGGCGGCGACTTCAACTCGCGCGCGCCGGGGCCGTTGTTCAGGAAGAGCGGGTTTCTCTGGCTGACCGACCAGCTGCCGGGCACCTCCCGGGGACTGGGCCTCTGGTGGTCGAACGATCACGTCTTCACGCGTGGCCTCGCGCCGGCCGGTGACGGCCCGGCGGCCGGCGTGGTGGATCCTGCCGGCTCGAGCGACCATCGCGCGGTGTGGGTGCGGCTGGTGCCTCAGAACACGAAAGAGATGCGTCACGCCTCCCTCGGAGGGCGACCCGACGCTGACATGCTGCGCGGCGGCGATGGCCGCGCGTCCCGCGAGGTAGCCGATCGTGGCGCCGGCCACGGCGTCGCTCGGGTAGTGGTTGCCAGAGGTCACCCTCGAAAAGGCGACTGCGCCGGCGAGCGCGTAGAGCGGGATGGCCGCCTTCTTCCCGTAGTAGTGCGACGAGACGGTGGCGAGCGCGAACGTCGCCGCGGCGTGGCCCGACGGAAAGGACCGCCGGTTCGAGCCGTTCGGCCTCGTCCGCCGCGTCGCGAGCTTGGTGGCCGCTGTCAGCGACCCGGCGACGATCAGCCCCTGGCTCAGCGCGAACGCGTAGGTGCGGAACCGGGTGTCGTTGCTGCCAAGGCTGCCGACCATCAGCCCCGCGCTCAACCCGCCCATCACCATCGGGCTGCCGATGATGCCACCGGCTTTGCCGAGGCCGCTGACCCGCCCGCGGACCGCGCGGCTCACCCGCTCGTCGACTGGCCAGAGCGCCAGCGACGCCGCCGAACCGATCGCCAGGGGCGGCGCCTGCTCGCTATTGAAGAGGCCCCGGCTGAAACTGTAGCCCAGCGCCTCGAAGTAGTCGTTGTACGACGGCGCAGGATCGCCCGCCGGCGCCGTCGGTGCGGGAGGATCCGAGGCTGCGGCTGCCGTCGGCGGAACCAGGCCCGCCGGTGGCATCACCTGCGCGTCGGCCGGCCCGGCCAGCACCAGCACGGCCAGGGCCGCGACGACGAAGGTCCGCACGGCGACGGCCATCTGCTACCGCGCGGCCCGCGTGAGCCCGTGGCCGATCGGGAACATCCCCGGCAACTGGATCGGCAGCCGGCCGCCGATCGGGATCTCGCCCGCGAGCGCCTTCACGGCCGCGCGCTCGGTGAAATCGGAGAACTCGTAGCCGAGCAGCACCGCCGGCAGCTTCGGCAGGAACATGGCGGTGTACGGGTTGCCGAAGCACACCGCCGCGAACGGCTTGTTCTGGGCCGCCACCGAGTCGAGCAGCGCAATCTGGGCCTGGCTCAGGTCCATGCGGCCGCTGTAGGAGGCGATGCGCACGAACACGCCCGCGATGACGGCGTCGGCCCGCCTCGCGAGCGCCCGGATGAGCTCGTGCTCCGACGCGGTTGTCCGGTCCGTCACCTCGATCGTGGTGAGGTTCGGCCACCGCTTCTTCAGCTCGGGGATCATCGTCCGGCTCGGCACGCCCTCGCGCCAGCCCGACGCGTAGTCGAGCACCGACAGGTAGAGCACGTTCGC
Organism: uncultured Acidobacteriota bacterium; assembly: GCA_963834645.1. Taxonomy (GTDB): domain Bacteria; phylum Acidobacteriota; class Vicinamibacteria; order Vicinamibacterales; family JAKQTR01; genus JAKQTR01. The sequence continues at coordinate 229,851 of CAWICP010000005.1, read as the reverse complement.
GTCGCGCGGCACCGCGAGCGGCACCTGGCTGCGCTCGTCCCTGATGAGCGTGATCCCCCGGTCGTTGATCTCCTGCGCGACCTGCGCGTGGGCGCGGGTGCCGAACTTCGCCGCAATCCCCGCGGGGTCGACCTGTCTGTTCACGTGCAGACCGAGCCGCGCCTTCGCCCGCAGGATGCGCTCGACCGACGCGTCAAGCTGCGCGGGGCTGATCTCCCCCGCCGCCAGGGCCGCCTTGATGCCCTTGAACGCGGCATCGTCATCCGGCGAGTGCAGGACGAAGTCCACGCCGGCCTTCACCGCCTCGGCCGCGGCCTTGTCGTGCGAGAACATCTTCGAGATGGCATCCATCGTCATCGAGTCGGTGAAGATGAGCCCGCCGAACTTCAGTTCGTTGCGCAGGATGCCGGTCAGGATCGGGCGGCTGAGCGTGGCCGGTATGCCCGGCGCCGGGTCGAGGGCCGGGAGCACGATGTGCGACGACATCACCGCGTCGACGCCGGCGGCGATCGCCGCCTTGAACGGCACCAGTTCGACCGCGTCGAGACGCTCCCGCGGGTGGTTGATGACGGCGAGGCCCAGGTGCGTGTCGACGTTCGTGTCGCCGTGGCCGGGGAAGTGCTTGGCCGTGGCAAAGGCGCCAGTCGACTGGATGCCCTTGATGTAGGCCACCGCCATCCGGGACACCGCGGCAGGGTCCTCGCCGAACGACCGGAGGTTGATCACCGGGTTGCGCGGGTTGTTGTTGACGTCCACGACCGGGTAGAAGTCGATGTTGACGCCGACGGCGCGGGCCTCGGTGGCGCCGACCACGCCCGCCTTGAAGGCCATCTGGTCGTCGCCGGTGGCCCCGATGACCATGGCCCGCGGCAGGCGCGTCGCGCCGTTGAGGATGTAGGCCGCGCCGCCTTCGAAGTCGCCCGAGGTGAGCAGCGGGATCGCGGACTCCGACTGCAGCCGGTTCAGGAGCAGCGCCGCCGCGTACGGATCGCCCTTGCGCGCCGCGGTGCCGCCGCCCCACACCGGGTTGAGCATGACCTGGGGAAGCGCCTCCGCGCCCCCGAACACGTGGAAGCCGCCGACCTTGAGGTCACGCACGAGGTGGCGCAACCGCTCGAACTCGTCGCTGTCGGTGCTGAGGTAGGAGGCGTTGATCGACGAGAAGATCAGCTGGCCCACCTTCTCGTCCAGCGTCATCTTCGCCATCGTCCGCGCGACCCACAGGTCGGCGTCTTTCTGGCGCTTCTCCGCCGCCTGCTTCTCGAGCCTCGCCTGCTTTGGCGGCGGCCGCTGCCTGAGCCGCCGGAGCCGGCGGCGAGAGCCACGAGCGTGGCGAGAAGACGAATGCGAGCAGCAGCGCCAGTTTCTTCATGGATTCCCTCGAGAGCGATCCGCGGCAAGCGTACCATGCCTGTCCGTCGACGCTGAAGCCTCGACCTCGCTCAGCCGACCGCGCCGTAGCGCCCAGCGCCTAGCCCCGAGTCCCTAGTCCCTGATCCATAATCCCCCCATGAGCCACATCGAGCACAAGAAGCTCTCTCCGGCGGTCGCCCACGCGTACATCCTGACGATCAGCGACACGCGGACGCTGGCCACCGACTCGAGCGGCCGCACCATCTGCGACCTCCTGTGGGCGGATGGACACTCGGTGACGGGACGGAAGGTCGTGCGCGACGAACCCGACCAGGTTCGCGAGGCCGTGGAGGCCCAGCTGGCCAACCCCGACGTGCAGGTGATCATCATGACGGGCGGCACCGGCATCACGTCGCGCGACACGACGTACGAGGCGATTTCGGCGCTGCTCGAGAAGAAGCTCGACGGCTTCGGCGAACTCTTCCGGATGCTCAGCTACCAGGAGATTGGCTCGGCCGCCATGCTGAGCCGCGCGGTGGGCGGCCTCGCGAAGGGCAAGGTCATCCTGTCACTGCCGGGATCGGAGCCGGCGGTCCGGCTGGCCATGACGAAGCTGATCCTGCCGGAGCTGGGGCATCTGGTGAGGGAGGCGTCGCGGCTGAGGGCTGTCCAGGGATGTCGGGATTCGGGACTCGGGACTCAGCCGGCAGTGACAGCACCTATGAGCGACACGACCGCATGCGGCCGATTCGCGAGACGATCTCCGCTGGAAGCGGCGCGGGAACTGATCGCCGGCGCCATCCGGCCCATCGAGCGCACCGAGCGCGTGCGAATCGACTCGGCCAACGGCCGCGTGGTCGCCCGCCCGGTCGAGGCGCAGGCCGACGTGCCGCCGTTCACGCGGGCCGCCATGGACGGCTACGCCGTGCGGGCCGCCGACACCATCGGCGCGTCCACGCACGATCCCCGGACGCTGGCCTGGGTCGAGACGGTGTTCACGGGCCAGTTGCCGACAAGGCCCGTCGGACCGCAACAGTGCACCGAGATCGCGACAGGCGCGCCGGTGCCGGCGGGAGCCGACGCGGTCGTCATGGTCGAGGAGACCGAGAAGCGGCCCGATCAGACGGTGCGCGTGTTCAGCCCGGTCTATCCGGGTCAGAACGTCACGAGGCAAGGGGCCGATATCCGGGTCGGCCAGATCGTGCTGCAGCCCGGCGACGTGCTCAATCCGAGCCGCATCGGCGCCCTTGCCGCGCTCGGCGTGCTCGAGGTCGAGGTCTACGCGCGGCCCCGCGTGGCCATCCTCTCGACGGGCAACGAAGTCGTCGACCCTGGCCAGCCGCTCGAACCGGGCCACATCTACGACATCAACAAGTTCACGCTCAGCGCGGTGCTGCGCGAGCACGGCGCGTGCCCGGTGCCCTATCCGACGGCGCCCGACACCGTGCCGGAGCTGACGCGCGCCCTCGAGGCCTGCCTCGCCGAGGACGTCGTCCTCTTCTCGGGCGGCAGCTCCGTCGGCGAGCGCGATCTCATCCTCGACGTCGTCGAGCGCATGGGCGTGGTGCTGTTTCACGGCATCGCCGTGAAGCCCGGCAAGCCGACGCTGTTCGGCACGATCTCGGGCAAGCCGGTCTTCGGGATGCCCGGCTATCCCACCTCGTGCCTGTCGAACGCCTACATGCTGCTCATCGCGCCGCTGCGGAAGCTCGCGCGGCTGCCGGAGTGGGCGCCGCGAATCGTCCGCCTCCCGCTCGGCCAGCGCGTCGTGTCGACCACGGGCAGGCACCAGTTCTATACGGTGCGGATCGTGGACGGGCAGGCGATGCCCGCGTTCAAGGCGTCGGGCGACATCACGAGCATGTCGCAGGCCGACGGCTACATCGAGATCCCGGCGCAGGTCGATGTCGTCGAAAAGGGCGAACCCGTCGACGTCAGGCTGTTCTGAGGAGTCGGGCGGTTCTCGCCAGACAGGATCCCACGATGCCAAGTTCCGAAAGCACGACGCTCGAGGCGGGCGACCACGCGCCGCTGTTCACGCTGCCGAACCAGAAGGGCGTGCCGGTGTCGCTCGAAGGCCGCGCTCGCGAAGGGGCCCGTCCTGCTCGGGTTCCACCGGGGCACGTGGTGACCCAACTGCCGTCGCCGGTTCGGCGACCTGGCCGCCAACTCGCCGCAGTACCGGGGCCTCGGGGCCACGGTCATGGCCGTCGTGGCGCAACGCTCCGAGAAGGTGAAACGCTACATCGAGGACACCGGCCTGCCGTTCGACGTCCTGATTGACGACTCGCGGGAGACCGTGAAGGCCTACGGGGTGTGGCACCGCGTCGGCTTCGATGCCTGGAACATCGCCCGGCCCGCGCTCTTCCTGATCGATCGCGGAGGGATCATCCGCTACGCCTTCGTGGCGGACCATCAGGCCGAGTTTCCCGGAGCACGAGGAGATCGTGGAGGAGCTCGCGGAAGCTCGGTAGTCAGTAGACAGTCAGACAGTCAGAAGCCAGTAAGCATGCGTCCGAGACAGGCGTCGACGAGCGGGCTTGAGCAGCTACGTGGACAGCGTCTCAGCCCCTTCTGGCTTCTGACTTCTGGCTACTTCTACTCGTGAGCGCGAAGCGCTACCGTGAGAACCGCTTCGCGATCTCACTCCAATTCACCACGCTCCACCACGCGTCCACGTAGTCGGCCCGGCGGTTCTGGTACTTCAGGTAGTAGGCGTGCTCCCACACGTCGATGCCCATCACCGCCTGCCGGCCTTCCATCACGGGGCTGTCCTGGTTCGGCGTGCTCTCGATCGCGAGCTTGCCGCCGCTGTTGACCAGCCACGCCCAGCCGCTGCCGAACCGGCCGAGGGCCGCCTTCTTGAACTCGCCCTTGAACGCCTCGAAGCTGCCGAACGACGCCTTGATGGCGTCCGCCAGCGGGCCCGACGGGTCGCCGCCGGCCTTCGGGGCCATGATCTGCCAGAACATCGCGTGATTGGCGTGGCCGCCGCCGTTGTTGCGGACCGCCGTGCGAATCGCCTCGGGCACGTTCGCGATGTTGCGGATGAGGTCGTCGATGCCGTGCTTCTGGAAGTCGGGGTACTGCTCGAGCGCGGCGTTCAGGTTCGTCACGTACGCCGCGTGATGCTTCCCATGGTGAATCTGCATCGTCATCGTGTCGATGAACGGTTCGAGCGCGTCGTGCGCGTACGGCAGGGCGGGCAGTTCGTGCGCCATTCTGGTGGTCCTCCTTGCAGCGACCGGGCTTACGGTGGTGGAATTCCTCTATTTTACCAGCAATCCTGGCAAATAGGACTGGTTTTGTCTCCATTTCATAGGACTCCGATCAGGCCGGATTGGTGACAGTTGCTGGTGAGCGTTGTTGCGTTGACAGGCGTTTCCGGTGGCGCGTAGCATGCGCCCACGGGAAGGACACCACCGTACGGAGGATGACATGGCGGCTGATGCATCGATGAACCGCAGGCAGTTTCTCCAGAAGTCGACGCTCCTGGCCGCCGCCGCGTCGGCGGTGGGGACGCGCCCCGAAAGCCGGCGCGCAGGTCAACAGCGCCGTCGGTCGGTCGGTCAAGCCCGTGCGGCTCGGCTTCCTCGGCGTCGGGATTCGCGGCACGCTGCTGATGGAGGCCGCCTCCGGCATCGCCGGCGCGCAGGTGGTCGCCGCCGCCGACTGCTACAAGGGCCACCTCGATCGCGCGCAGGAACTGATCTCGCCGGCGCCCGCCGTCACCGGCGACTACACGGAGATTCTCTCGCGCGCCGACATCGATGCCGTGGTCGTCGCCGCGCCCGACCACTGGCACCTCAAGATGACGCAGGACGCGCTCGCCGCCGGCAAGCACGTCTACATCGAGAAGCCGATGACGCACTCCTGGGAGCAGGGCGAGGCGTTCATCGCGGCCGCGGAGAAGAGCGGCAAGGCCGTCCAGGTGGGCAGCCAGTACATGAGCATGGGGTGCGCGAAGAAGGCCGCGGAGTTCATCAGGAGCGGGCGCCTCGGAAAGGTGACGCTCGTTGACGGCAAGATCCACCGCAACACGACGACGGGAGCCTGGTACTACCCGATCCCGCCGACGCCTCGCCGTCCACGGTCGACTTCACGCGCTTCATCGGCCCGGCGGCGCCGCGGGAGTTCGATCTGCGCCGGTTCTTCCAGTGGCGCCTCTTCCGGGACTACTCGGGCGGGCTGCCGACGGACCTGTTCGTGCACCTCATCACGGCCACGCACCAGCTGATGGGCGTGCAGGAACCCGAGAGCGTCTTCACCTTCGGCGACATCTACCACTGGAAGAACTACCGCGAACTGCCCGACCAGATGACCTCGATGGTGAACTACCCCGACGGCTTCGTGCTGCGCCTCACCAGCATGTCGAACAACGGCCACCCGGGCCCGCTGCTCACGTTCTACGGCAGCGAGGGCACCCTCGAATACAACGGCGGGTCCTTCACGTTCTTCCACGAGCCGCCCTCGGACAGCTTCGGCTATTCCACGCATTCCTGGCCGAAGGCGACCACGGCGCGGTTCAGGGAGTCTGATGAACCTGAACGACAAGCTCAACCCCATCGACGGTCCCGAGACGGCCGGACCGGTCGAGTACAGGTCGCCGACCGACGAGGACTCCACCCGGGCCCACATGCGCGACTGGATCGAGGCGATCAGGACCGGCGGCAAGCCCATCGAGGACGTGCGCGTCGGCCACCACGCGGCGCTGGTCGGCCACATGTGCAACCTGTCGCACAAGGCCGGCAAGCCCGTGCGGTGGAACAAGACGACGAGGAAGGTGGAAGTCTAGGCCGGGGCTTCAGCCCCGGCGTGAACGACGTTGTAGAGCGTGTCGCGCTCGACGGGTGACGCGTCCCGCCGCGCGGATGACGGCCTGGATCTCGCGCGTGGTCATCATCTCGGGCGTGCGCGCGCCGGCCATGTGGTAGATCTTCTCTTCCTGCACGGTCCCGTCCAGGTCGTCCACGCCGAACCACAGCGACGTCTGCGCCACCTCGATGCCCGTGGCGATCCAGAACGCCTTCACGTGCGGCACGTTGTCGAGCATCAGCCGCGCCACCGCGTGCACGCGCAGCGTCTCCGACGCCGGCGGCGCAGGCAGCTTGCGCATCTGGTTGTTGTCGGGGTGGAACGCGAGCGGGATGAAGGCCTGGAACCCGCCCGTCTCGTCCTGCAGCGCCCGCACGCGCAGCATGTGATCGACGCGCTCCTCGTACGTCTCGATGTGCCCGTAGAGCATCGTCACGTTCGAGCGCATGCCGAGACGGTGCGCCGTGCGGTGGATGGCGAGCCAGCGGTCCGCGTCGCACTTGTCCGCGCAGATCTTCTGCCGCACGCGCGACGCGAACACCTCGGCGCCGCCGCCAGGCAGCGAATCCAGGCCCGCCGCCATCAACTCGCGCAGCACCTGCTCGTCGGTCATCGTGTAGAGATCGGCGAAAACGCGATCTCGACCGCCGTGAAGCACTTCAGGTGGATGGAGGGCTTGATCTCCTTCAACCCGCGCAGCAGCGACGTGTAGTAGTCGAACGGCAGGTCCGGGTGGAGGCCGTTGACGACGTGGACCTCGGTGATGGGCTCGTGGGCGCGCGCGCGGAGCTTGTCGCAGCGCCTGGTCGAGCGACAGCGTGTAGGCGTCCGTGTCGCCCGGCATCAGGCGCGCGAAGGAGCAGAACAGGCAGTTGGCCACGCAGACGTTCGTGGCCTCGAGGCGGATGTTGTGGTTGTAGAACGTGCGGCCGCCGTGGCGCTTCTCGCGCTCGCGGTTGGCCAGCCAGCCGAGGGCCAGCGTGTCGGGACACTCGAACAGGCGCACGCCGTCCTGGAGCGTCAGCCTCTCGCCAACGTCCAGTTTCTGCCGGATCTCCAGCAGTCCCGCGCGCGCAACCCTGGCTTCTCCCAGCATGCAAGACTCGCGGTTCCACGGCCCGTTCTCGCGGCCCGGTTCAGCCGCCGCACGCAGGCCGTGGAGCCGGTCCATTTGATCCTGACATGCTATACTCCGGCCTGGCAACAACGTCCCGGTCGGTCGACCAGGGAAGCTGGGTGAAAAGCCCACACGGTCCCGCCACTGTATGCGGGGAGCGTGCGCAGTCGCAGACTGCCGCGAAGCGGCTAGTCAGTCACGGTGCCGGAAGGCGCTGGAAGACGAGACGCGCGCGTGACGATCCGCGAGTCAGGACACCTGTCGACCCGACCCTGAACCATCGGTGCGCGGTCACACCGATTGGAGGTTCGATGCGCCGGTTTCCCGCTCTTCCCCTCATTGCGCTCGTACTCGCGTTCGCGGCGTCGGCGTCTCCCGCGCTGGCGCAAGCCGCGTCCATCCGGGGCCGCGTGCTGGACCCTTCGGGCCAGCCCGTGGCCGGGGCCGTGGTCAGCCTGCGCTCGGCCTCGGGCCTGCTTCGCCAGACGCCGAGCCGGGCCGACGGCGCCTTTTCGTTCGGCAACGTGCCGCCCGGGTCGTACGACCTGGGCGCCGCGGCCGAGGGCTTCCGCGCTGAACCGCTTCGCGTCACGGCGGGAGAGGCGGAGCGCGGTCGACGCCGACATCCGCCTCACACTCGCCGCCATCACCGATGCCGTCGTCGTGTCGGCCTCGTACGTCGAGCTCCGGCAGTCGGAATCGACGACCGGCGTCACCGCGCTGTCGCGGCGCGACGTGGAGGACCGCCAGTTCATGACCGTCGCCGACGCGCTGCGCCTCGCGCCCGGCATGAGCGTGGCCCCGTCCGGCGGCCTCGGCAGCGTGACCTCCGTGTTCCCGCGGGGCGGCGAGTCCGACTACACGCTGGTGATGGTCGACGGCGTCAAGCTGAACAGCTTCGGCGGCGGGTTCGACTTCGGCCATCTCACCACCTTCGGTTTCAGCCAGATCGAGGCGGTGCGGGGGCCGCAGAGCGCCGTCTTCGGCTCGGACGCCATCGGCGGCGTCGTCCAGATGCGGTCCAGGATCGGCGGCCGACCCTCCGCGTACGGCCACCTGGAGACCGGGTCCTACGGGACCGGCCGCGTTGCGGCAGGCTCGTCCGGATCGAAGGGCGCCTTTGACTGGGGCGCGTCGTTCGAGCGCGCGTCGAGCGACGGCTGGACCGACGCGGCACCGGACCCGTCGTTGGGCGTCGTGACCAACGACGACTACGACGCGTCGGTCGTGTCGCTCGCCGCCGCCTGGCGCGCGAGCCCGCGCTCGACGCTGCGCGCGACCGGGCGGTTCGGCACCAACGAACGGGGCAATCCCGGGCCGTTCGGATCCGATCCCATCGGGGCCTACCCGGGCATCGACCGCGTGTCGCGGGGCACGAACGACGCGGGCATGGGCGCGCTCGATTTCACGCACGAGTGGAATCCGCAGACGGCGCTGCGCCTGCAGTCGAGTTACCTCGACGAGCGCTCGAACTTCGTCAGCCCGTGGGGTGAATCCGACGCGCGGACGCAGCGGTTCCAGGCGCGCGGCCAGGTCGATCGCGCGCTCACGCCGGCGCTCGCGCTGACGGCCGGCGCCGCCCTCGAACTCGAGCAGGCCGGAAGCTCGTACATCACCGGCACCACCGCCCAGCAGGTGCCCGTCGAGCGGCGCGTCGCCGGCTACTTCGCCGAGGTCCGCTGGCGCGCCGCGTCGCGCCTGTTCGCCACGGCCGGTCTTCGCGTCGACGACATCGTGCGCGGCGCGATCGAAGGCGACCCGCTGGGCTTCTCGCCGAGGCCGGCGCTGCCCGAGGATCGCGTCGTCGTCGGCGAACCCGCGCGCGGCGATCAGCTACTACCTGCGGACGTCCGACGCGAGCGGCGGCAACTGGAGCCGCGTTCACGGCGGCGCGGGGACCGGCATCCGCCCGCCGGACGCCTTCGAGATCGCCTTCACCGACAACCCCGGACTGAAGCCTGAGCGCAGCAAGAGCGTCGACGCGGGCTTCGAACAGGCGCTGGCGGGCGGCCTCGTCATCATCGACGCGACGTGGTTTCTCAACCGCTACGACGACCTGATCGTGGCCGTCGGGCGCTCGCTGCAGGATTACAGCCGCTACCGCACCGACAACATCGCGAACGCGCAGGCGCAGGGCCTGGAGACGTCGTTCGCGCTCCGGACGCGGCGGGGCTTCGAGGCGCGCGCGAGCTACGCGTTCCTCGACACGGAGGTGCTCGCGCTCGACAACGCGCCAGGCGTCGCGCCGGCGCCCTTCACCGTTGGCGACCCGCTCCTCCGCCGGCCGCGGCACCAGGTGCACGTCGATCTCCTCTAGCGCCACCGCCGCGCCACGGCGTACTTCCGCGCCGGCGGGCGGTCGCAGGTGCTCGACGTCGAGCCGAACTGGGGCGCGTCGGGCGGGCTGTTCCCGGCGCCGGGCTTCGGCGTCGCCGACGCCGGGGTCGCGATCCGCGCCGGCCGCCACGCCGACGTGCTCGTCAGGGCCGACAATCTCTTCGATCGGCCATACGAGGCCGTCTTCGGTTTCCCCGCCCCGCGCCGATCCTTCACCGTGGGAGTGCGCGTTGCTGCGGGCCGATAGCGTCACGTACGTCCACGACCGGGAGCAGGGCCCGTCGCGGCGCCGGCCGCGCGCAGGCGCTGCCGGGTCCGGATCGTCCTGCGCTGCCGGGCGTTCAGGACGTCACCGTTCGAGTCGAGCGCGGGCAGGTGGTGGGCATCCTCGGTCCGAACGGCTCGGGCAAGACCACGCTGCTCCGCCTGCTCGCCGGGATGCTGAGGCCCGACTCGGGGACCGTGACGCTCAACGGCCGCAACGTCGCGTCGCTGGCCCGCGCCGCCCTCGCGCGGTCGATCGCGGTCGTGCCGCAGGAAACGCATCTCGCGTTCGACTACTCCGTGCTCGAAATCGCCCTCATGGGGCGCTACCCGCATCTGGGGACCTTCGAGCTCGAGGGACCGCGCGACGCGGCGATCGCCCGCGAGGCGCTCGCGGCCACCGGGACCGCCGCCCTCGAGCGCCGCAGTTTCGCCACGCTCTCCGGCGGCGAGAAGCAGCGCGTCGTCATCGCCAGCGCGCTCGCCCAGCAGGCGGAGATCCTGCTGCTCGACGAGCCGACGGCGTCGCTCGACCTCGGGTACCAGTTCGACGTGGCCGCCCTGCTCGCCCGCCTGAATCGCGATCGGGCGCTCACGATCGTCGTCGCCACGCACGACCTGAACTTCGCCGCCAGTCTGTGCGGCTCCGTCGTGATGCTCGCCGACGGGCGCGTGGTCGCCGCCGGGCCGACCGCCGACACGCTCACCAGCATGTCCATCCAGGCGCTCTACGGGGTGGTGGCCGACGTCTATCCGCACCACGCCGCGGGCCACCTCACGGTGGTGCCGCTCCGGAGGGTGCGGCGTGACTGACGTGCGGCGCCGCCTGGCCGTGTGGACGCTGGCCTTCGGCGGCCTCGCGTGCGCGGCGGTGCTCGCGGCGCCGCTCATCGGCACGACGCCCATCAGCCTGCGGCGCGTGTTCGACGGATCGATCCCGTTCGCCGACAACGTGGACGCGCAGATCTTCTTCATCGCCCGCCTGCCGCGCGCGCTGGCCGCCGCGCTGGTCGGCGCGACGCTCGCCGCCGCGGGCGTCGTGTTCCAGGCGCTGCTGCGCAATCCCCTCGCCACGCCGTTCACGCTGGGCGTGTCCGCGGGCTCCGCCCTCGGCGCGATGCTCGCCATCACCCTCCGGCTGCACCTCTCGCTCTGGGGCGTCTCCGCGGTCACCGCCGCGAGCTTCGTCGGCTCGCTCGGCGCCGTCGCCATCGTCTACGCCATGGCGCGCGCCCGGCATCGCGGCTTCTCGACGAACATCCTGCTGCTGGCCGGCGTCACGCTGAACGCGTTCTTCTCGGCGCTGATCCTGTTCGTCCAGTACCTCGCCGACTCCGCCGAGGCGCTGCGGACGATGCGGTGGCTGATGGGCGACCTGGATGTCGCCGGCTACGGGCCGCTCGTGGCGGCCCTGCCGCTGTGCGCCGTCGCCTTCGTGGCGTTCGCCTGGCTGCCCAGGCCGCTGAACCTGCTGAGCCTCGACGCCGACGCCGCGGCCTCGAGGGGCGTCGACGTGCTGCGGGTACAGCGCGTGGCGTTCTTCAGCGCGTCGATGGCCACCGGCGCGGCGGTGTCGCTCGGCGGCCCCATCGGCTTCATCGGCATCATCGTGCCGCACCTGGTCCGGCTGATGGTGGGATCGGACCATCGCGTGGTCCTGCCGGCATCGGCGCTCTTCGGCGCCGCGTTCCTCGTGGTGACCGACGTCGTCGCGCGCACGGCCATGGCGCCGGTCGAACTGCCCGTCGGCATCATCACGGCGCTCATCGGCGGGCCGTTCTTCCTGTGGCTGCTGGTGAGACAGAGATGAGACTCGGGGCATGGGACTCGGGACTCGGGACTGGGCTGGCGCGCTGAAGCGCCGGGCTGGCGTGCAGGCGCTCGGCGCGTCGGCGGCTGGAGGCCCGGGGCTGGCGCCTGTCGACTCCGCTGCAGCGCGCAGGCATGCCCTCCGGCGTCGCGCGCGGCGCGCAGCGCGCGCAACAGCTCCCCGACGCGGATCGTCTCGCTCGTGCCGTCGGCGACGGAGATGCTGTTCGCGATGGGCGCCGGGCCGCGGGTGGCGGCGGTGAGCAGCTACGACCGGTTCCCGCCCGAGGTCGAGCGCCTGCCGCGCGTCGGCGCGCTGGTCGATCCCGACGTCGAGCGCATCCTGTCGCTGCGGCCCGACCTCGTCGTCGCGTACGCCAGCCAGACCGACCTGCTCGCCCAGTTGGGCCGCGCGGGCATTCCGGTGCTACATCTACCGCCACGGCTCGCTGGCCGACATCACGGCGGGCATGCGCGAACTGGGCCGCCGCATCGGCATGCAGGCCGATGCCGAGCGGGCGGCCGCCGGCATCGAGCGCGGGCTCGCCGAGGTCCGCGCATCCGCCGCGGGCCGCCCGCGTCCGCGGACCATCCTGGTCATCGGCCGCGAGCCCCAGTCGCTGCGCGCGATCAGCGTCAGCGGCGGATTCGGCTTCCTGCACGACCTGCTCGATCTCGCGGGCGGCGACAACGTCTTCGGCGACGTGAAGCGCGAGTCGATGATGGTGTCGACAGAGACGATCCTGGCGAAGCAGCCCGACGTGATTCGTCGAACTGCACTACTCGGACAGCGCGTCGCGCGAGAGCGAGGCGCTGCGAACGCGACGCGTGGAAGCTGCTGCCAGGCGTTCCCGCGGTCAGGAACGGCCGCGTCCACCTGCTCTACGGCGGCGAACTGGTCGTCCCCGGCCCTCGCGTGGTCCTCACCGCCCGCGCCTTCGCCGCGCGCGCTGCGCCGACCCGGGGTCTGAAGACCCCGGGCTCCATCAGCACGATGGAGGTCAGGCCGTTCAGGCCCGACGTGCAGGCGACGGCGTGGCAGGCCGAGGCTTCAGCCTCGACGCGCCTGGAGCCGGCTCCGGTCGACGAAGATCGTGTTGTAGAGGGAGCCCGCGCAGGCCACGTAGCCTTTTGCCCGCAGGAGCCGCGCGACGGGAGTGCTCGTCGTGGGACATGCCGGGCTTCTTGGTCTCGGCGCAGATGGCCGCCGGTCTGTGCGCGCGGAAGTCCATCGTCCGGAGCACCGCGAGGTCCAGGCCTTCGATGTCGATTGACAGAAGGTCCGGGGCCCCTTTGAAGTGGTCGTCCAGCAGGCGGTTGATGGGGATGAGCGGCATCTTGAGCACCCGCTCGACCGGGTCGGCCGCGGACTGCCGGCGGTACTCGGCGACCGTCTCGCGCGAAAAGGTGTTCAGTGGCCAGCGGCCGCGGATCACGAAGTAGTCGGCGACGGTGGCCGCGTCCAGGCCGACTCCGCAGGCCACCACCACGTCGCCAGGGCGCACGGCCTTGAGCTTCCGCACCAGCGCCGGGTTCGGCTCCACCAGCACACCGCGGCTCCCCGTCAGGTAGAGCGCATAGGTGTTGTTGCTGAGCACCGGGTCGCCCGCGCCGATGTCCAGGTAGGACGGCGCCTGGATCTGGAGATCGTGGCACAGCAGGTTGTAGAGGATGAGGTCCTCGCCCTGCTGGGCGAACGACCGCCGGCCCTGATACAGCGGCGACGGGACGGTCGGCTTGGGAACCGCGGGCGCGGGACCATCGGGCGCGGTTGCCGCGAGCCCGGGAGACCGCCCTGCCTGCCGCCCCGAGCACCACCGCGGTCGTGGCACTGGAAGCGGCGCCGATGAGGAAGTCGCGCCGTTTCATGGCCGGCTCTCCCTCAGGCGAACTCGACAGGGACGCGCGACGGGATGATGCCCTTCTCGTGGGCCTCGTCGAGGAAGAGCTGCACGGCGCGCCGGCTATCGTCGGTGTAGCCCAGCGTGAGGTTGTTCACGTACATCCCGACGAAGCGATCGACCTTGGCCGGGTCGAGCCCGCGGCCGAACTGCATGGCGTATTCGAGGGCCTTCTCGCGATTGTCGAGCGCGTGCTTGATGCTGGCGTGCAGCATGCGGCTCACGCGCGCGATCATCTCGGGCCCCAGGTCGCGGCGGATGACGTTGCCGCCGAGCGGCAGCGGCAACCCGCCGGTCCGCCCGGCCCACCACTCGCCGAGGTCCACGATCTTGCGCAGCCCCTCGTCCTGATAGGTCAGCTGGCCCTCGTGAATCAGCAGGCCCGCCGCCACGTCGCCGCGGCGCACGGCATCCTGGATCTCGTCGAACGGCATCACGACGATGTCCACGGCCGGGTCGTACAGCCTGAGCGCCAGGTAGGCCGATGTGAGCAGCCCGGGCACCGCCACGCGCACGCCGTCGAGCGACGCGGGGCCGTCTTCGCGGGCCACGACGATCGGGCCGTAGTTCTCGCCCATGCTGGCCCCGTGCGGCAGCAGGATGTAGCGGTCGTGGAGATACGCGTAGGCGTGGAACGAGACGGCGGTGACCTCGTACGTGCCCTCGAACGCCGCCCGGTTCAGCGTCTCGATGTCCGCCAGGAGGTGCCCCACCTCCAGGCCGCCGGTGTCCACGGCGCCGCTCGCCAGGCCGTAGAACATGAAGGCATCGTCGGAATCCGGGCTGTGGGCAACGGTGATGCGCATTCGGGTACAGTGTACTACGGGCTGGAGCTCGGGGCATCGGGATTGGGATTGGGGATTGGGGATTCGGGATACGATCAGCGGGAGGCGTGACGGAGCCCGCTCCGGCTGACAAGGCGGGTGCTCCGTCTAAACTGATATGCGGCGTGTGCTGGCGTGCGTCGTCGCGTGTTCTGTCGCCCTGCAGCCGGCCGCGGTGTGGCCGCGCAGCAAGCCGCTCCCTCCATCGACTCGCTCGGCATGTCGTTCGCGCGCATCAAGCGGGAGCTTCGCACGCTGCCGCCGTCGACCGCCCAGACACCGCTCAAGGTCGAGTATTACGTCGAGGTCCAGGGCCTGGCGCCGCCGATTCCCATCTTCATGCCCGGCGAACTGACGACGGGGCCGGTCCCTTACGGCGCGCCGACGCACGCCGACATGATGGCCCACGTGACGCCGATAGAATTCAAGTCGCCGCGAATCCCCGTCAGCGGCATCGTCATCATGGGCCTGGCGAAGCTCATCCAGTGGGAAGCCGCCCGCGCGCGTGAAGAGCGGCAGGAGAAGGCGCGCCTGGAGGCGATCGAGGTCAGAGCGCGAACGCCAGCGCCGCGTGAAGGAGTCGATCCTCTTATCGCCTCCGAAGTAGCGGACCCTCTCGCCTGCTCTCCATCCCATCCCCTTGCCCCTTGTCCCTCGTCCCTAGCCGCCGAGCCTCGCCTTTCGCTCCTCGTACCACGCCATCTGGATGGCCTCGAGCTTCGGCTCGTTCGACGCGTGCGGATCGTCGGCGAAGCCGTCGAGTTCCAGGACGCGCTGCCGGAGGTCCGTGAACCGGAGCGTCAGCGGATCGACGTCCGGAAATTTCTCGTCGAGGGCGATGCCGATGTCTTCCGAGTCGGTCCACGTCATCCCCGCACCTCCTCTTTCGGCGCGGCGCCCCGCGCCTCCGCGCTGCGGCCGGGTGCTCTTCCCGAGCTGGATGGCGCCGCCCTCCTGGACGTAGTTGCGCGTGTACATGGGGATCTCGCAGACCACGTCGCCCCGCACCACCGCCTGGCACCCGAGGCGCGAGTGCGGCGTCACGTCCCACGCCGTGTCGAGGCGGTCCACCTCGTCGTCCTGCATGCCGCTCAGGTTCTGCTCCCCTTCGCGCACGATGACGTGGCACGTCGTGCACGCGCAGCTTCCGCCGCACGCGTGCTCGAGCGGGATCTCGAGGTTCTTGGCGATGTCGAGGAGCGACCCTGGCAGCCCGTGGTGCGAGTACGGCAGCGAGGCCAGATCGACGTCCAGCACCCGCTCTTCGCCATCGACGATGAAAGTGACTCTCGGCATCTATCGCCCTTTCGCCGCCACGTCGTCGGCCGTCCGGCCGGCGAGGGCGGCCTGGACCGACCAGTTCATCATCACTTCCGCCAGGTGCTGGGTGGCCTGGTTGAGCGCCGCCGTCTTCACCTGGATCACGTTCCGGTCGGGGACGCCCATCGACGGCTTCAGGTCGGCCAGCGCGGCCTGGATGAGCGCCAGTTCGCCCGGCGTGAGCCGCGCCGCGGCGATCTCGACGAAGTCCGGCCGGCGCAGCGTCTTCTCGGTGGCCGCGATGATGGTCTCGGCCTCGTTGCGGACCTCGATGAGCATCCGCGCGTCGACGTCTTCCTGCGCGTGCTCGAACGACTCGATGAGCATGCGCTCGACTTCCTCGTCGGTGAGGCCGTAGGACGGCTTCACCTCGATCGTCTGGGCGATGCCGGTCCGCAGTTCGTGCGCCGACGACGCTCAGGATGCCGTTCGCGTCGATCTGGAACCGCACCTGGATGCGGGGCAGGCCGGCGGGCATCGGCGGGATGCCGCGCAGCTTGAACCGGCCGAGCGACCGGTTGTCCGAGGCCATCTCGCGCTCGCCCTGCAGGATGTGGATGTCCACGGCCGTCTGGCTGTCGACAAACGTCGTGAACATCTCGCTGCCGCTCGCCGGGATGGTCGAGTTGCGCAGGATGATCTTCGACACGACCCCGCCCATGGTCTCGATGCCGAGCGAGAGCGGCGTCACGTCGAGCAGCAGCATCTCGCGGCGGCCGCTGACGAGGATGTCCGCCTGCACGGCCGCCCCGATCGCCACGACCTCGTCGGGATTGAGGTCCGTGTGGGGGGCGCGGCCGAACGTCCGCTCCACTTCGCGGCGGACCATGGGGATGCGCGTCGATCCTCCAACGAGCACCGCCTCGTCGACCTGCGACGCCTTCAGCCCCGCGTCCTCGAGGGCCCGCCTGCACGGCTCCATCGTCCGCGCCACGATGGGCGCGATGAGCGATTCGAACTCGGTCCTCGTGAGGCGGCGGCGGTAGGGCTCGGCGCGGCCCGGAAGGTCCGCGACCTCGATGTGCGTCTCCTCGAACTCCGAGAGGTCCCACTTGGCCTGGATGACGGCCTTGCGCACGGCCTGCACCGCGTCGGGCCGGGTCGCCGGGTCGAGGCCGACATCGCCCGTCACCATCTGCACGAGCAGGCGGTCGATGTCGTCCCCTCCCAGGTGCGTGTCGCCGTTGGTCGAGAGCACCTGGAACACGCCCTCCTGCACCCTCAGGATCGAGATGTCGAACGTGCCGCCGCCGAAGTCGTAGACCGCGATGACGCCCTCGCGACGCTTGTCCAGGCCGTAGGCCAGGCACGCCGCCGTCGGCTCGTTGATGATGCGCAGCACCTCGAGGCCCGCCAGGCGGCCGGCGTCTCGTGTCGCCGTGCGCTGGGCGTCGTTGAAATACGCCGGCACGGTGATGACCGCCGCGGCCACCTCGGGGTCGATGTCGCCCTCCCGCGCGAAGAACGCCTCGGCGCGGCGCTTCAGTTCGCGGAGGATGAACGCCGAGATTTCCGGCGGCGTCAGCTCGCGCCCGTCCAGGTGGACGCGGACGACACCGCCCGCCTCGCCGCTCACCCTGAAGGGGAACCAGTGCTCCTCGCCTTTCACGTCCTCGATGCCGCGGCCCATGAACCGCTTCACCGAGTAGACCGTGCGCGACGAGTCGGTCAGCAGGCGGCGCTGCGCCTCGCGGCCGACATGGACGGTGTCGTGCCCGTCCACCGACACGATCGACGGCAGCAGCGTGTCGCCCGACTCGTCCGCGATGACAAACGGGGCCCCGCCCTTCACGAACGCCACCAGGCTGTTGGTCGTCCCGAGGTCGATGCCGACGACCTTGCTCATGATGCGGCCGCCTCGGCCGCGCCTGTCTCGCGGCGGACCGTCGCCAGCAGGTTCATGAGATAGGTCCGCTCCAGGAGCAGCGTCCGCAGCCGCGACAGCGCCGAGTGCCGGCCCTCGGTGTCGCCGCCCTCGAGGCACGCGTCGTGCTCGGACATGAGCGCGTGGAGCTGCTCCTCGTGCCGGTCCAGGTTCGCCTCGACGGGTCGGCGCGCCGCGCTGAGGCGCAACGCGATCTCCGACGCCGACGCCCCCTCCGCCCGCATGTCCTGGATGGCCTCCAGCTCCTCGTTCAGCCCGAAGACCTCTTCGAGCAGCCCCTGCGGCACCTTCGTCGTCGAGTCGTGCGACTCCTTCGGCGTGAAGCCCTCGAGCTTCAGCAGGTACTCGAGGCGCGCCATCGGATCGCGCAGCGTCCGGAACGCGTCGTTCAGGTACGACGACCGCTCCAGGCTCGCCAGCCGCTCGGTCGGCGTCGCGTTGTGGAAGTAGTCGGGGTGGAACAGGCGGCTGAGCGCCCGGAACCGCTGTTCGAGGTCCTTCACGTCGAGGCGCAGCCGGCGCCGGAGGCCGAAGAACGTGAAGTAGTCGCCGTGGCGGCCGAGCGTCAGGATCCGGTCGCAGCGCGGGCAGAAGTGCACGTCCACCGGCGCGCCGGAGCCGCAGTGCTTGCACGGGTCGATGGGAACCGCGGAGGTGTCGGGTTGCATATCAAGGTGCGAGAGGACGCCCCGCCGGTTGCCCGGCGGGGCGTCAGTGCGCCCGGACCGTCTTGGGGGCCGTGGTGATACGGCCCGGGCACGCCTGCGTGCCGGCTCTCACCAGCCGGCGTGAATGCGCTACACGCTGAACGAACTGCCGCAGCCGCACGAGGCCTTGGCATTGGGATTGATGAAGTGCAGGCCCTTGCCCATCAGCGCCGGGTCGTACTCCAGCGTCGTCCCGTTCAGGTAGATCAGGCTCTTCTTGTCCACGAAGATCCTCGCGCCGCCGGGGCCCTCGAACATCTCGTCGCCAGTCCGCGCCTCTTTCTCCCAGCTGAACGTGTAGCTCAGGCCCGAGCACCCGCCGCCTTTGATGCCCACCCGGAGGCCGCCTTCGGCGATCCCCTGCTTGGCCATCAGCTTCCGGATGTGGGCCGACGCCTTCTCCGTGACCGCAATCATGATGACTGACCACCCTCTTGCTTCTGCTTGAAGTCCGCGATCGCCGCCTTGATCGCGTCTTCCGCCAGCACCGAACAGTGGATCTTCACCGGCGGCAGCGCCAGTTCGGCGACGATGTCCGTGTTCTTGATGGCGAGGGCCTCGTCGACCGTCTTGCCCTTCAGCCACTCCGTGGCGAGGCTCGAGCTGGCAATCGCCGAGCCGCACCCGAACGTCTTGAACTTCGCCTCGTCGATGACCCCGGTCTCCGGGTTCACCCTGACCTGCAGCTTCATCACGTCGCCGCACTCGGGTGCGCCCACCAGGCCGGTCCCGACCGTGGGATCCTGCTTCGGCAGCGAGCCCACGTTGCGCGGGTTGTTGAAGTGATCCACGACTTTGTCTGAGTACGCCATCTGTCTATCTCCGTCGGCTCTCGCCGTTACCCTTGGCCACCTGCAGCTTCAGAGCTGACTGCCTAGCCCCTAGTCCCAGTCCCGAGTCCCTGTTAATGCGCCTGCCACTGCATCTTCGAGAGGTCCACGCCGTCCTTGACCATCTCGTACAGCGGCGACATCTCGCGCAGCTTGCTGACCACGCTCACGAGCTTCGCCACCACGTAGTCGACTTCCTCGTCCGTGTTGAACCGGCCGAGGCCGAAGCGGATCGACGAATGCGCCAGTTCGTCGCCCGCGCCGAGGGCCTTCAGGACGTAGGACGGCTCCAGGCTCGCGGAGGTGCAGGCCGAGCCCGACGATACCGCCACGTCGTTGATCCCCATCAGGAGCGACTCGCCCTCCACGTAGGCGAAGCTGATGTTCAGGTTGCCCGGCAGCCGGTGCTCCATCGACCCGTTGACGTAGAGCTCGTCCAGCGCCTCGTGCAGCTTCCGGCTCAGCCGGTCGCGCATCGCCCGCGATCCGCGCGCCTTCGGTCGCCATCTCCAGGCGGCAGATCTCGGCGGCCTTGCCGAATCCGGCGATCCCGGGCACGTTGAGGGTGCCCGACCGCATGCCGCGCTCGTGGCCGCCGCCGTCGATGATGGGCGTCAGCAGCACACGCGGGTTCCGCCGGCGGACATACAGCGCGCCCACGCCCTTCGGGCCGTAAATCTTGTGGGCCGTCAGCGACGCCAGGTGGACGCCCGAGGCGTTCACGTCGAACGGCACCTTCCCCACCGCCTGGACGGCGTCGGTGTGGAACAGGATGCCCTTCTCCCTGGCGATCGCGCCAATCTCGCCAATCGGCTGCAGGACGCCAATCTCGTTGTTCGCCGCCATGATCGACACAAGCGTCGTCTTGCCGGTGATGGCCGAGCGGAGCTGGTCGAGATCGATCAGTCCGTCTTTCTTCACCGGCAGGTACGTCACCTTGAAGCCCTCCTTTTCGAGGCGCTTGCAGGTGTCGATGACCGCCTTGTGCTCGGTGACCGCCGTGATGATGTGGTCGCCCTTCTCGCGATACATGTAGGCCGCGCCCTTGATCGCGAGGTTGTTCGACTCGGTGGCGCCGCTCGTGAAGACGATTTCTTTCGGGCTCGAGCCGATCAGATCGGCGATCTGCTTGCGCGCGAGCTCGACGGCTTCCTCCGCCTCCCAGCCGTACTTGTGATTGCGGCTTGCGGCGTTGCCGAAACGCTCCGTGAAGTACGGCAGCATCGCCTCGAGCACCCGCGGGTCCATGGGGCTGGTTGCCTGGTTGTCGAAATAGATCGGGAACTTCAGCATGAATGCCTCACCTACGCACGTACGGGAGCGGGCACGACGCGGACCGGGGCCGCGCCGGGCTCGGGGCTCACGTCCGGTGCCAGCTCGGAGACCATCGTCTTCGAGAGCGCCGACACGATGATGTCGGAAATGCGCCAGAGCGGGTCGCGGACGTTGCACTTGGCGAACTGCCCGCAGCGGTCGCCGTGCGCCGAGCACGCCGTGACCGCCACCGGGCCGTCGATGGCCTGGATGACGTCCGCCACCGAGATGCCCGTGGCCGTCCGGGCCAGCATGTAGCCGCCCCGCGCGCCTTGCTGGGACGTCAGCAGCCCCTGCCGCGCCAGGCGCTGAAGCACTTTGGCCATCAACTCGGTCGGAATCTCGTACTCTTCCGCGATTTCGCGGGCGCTGGCCGACCCGGGCTTGAGGGCCAGGTGAGCCATCGCCATGAGCGCGTAATCCGCCTTCTTCGACAGCCTCAGCATATCAATCCGCCCATATACGACCTTGCAAGTCCTAGATTAGATCCAAATACAGGACCAGTCAAGTCGGATATGGACGCTGACGCTTGCCGGGATTCGGGATTCGGGGCTCGGGACTCGTGTGTCGAGGCGCGACGGCAGGGCGTGTCGGCGAACCATGCGAGCAAGCCGATCACGGATGCACGACAAACGCACCGGAGGGGCCGAGGTCCACGTGGGGTGACGAGTGGGGCCCCGCGTGTTGCCGACAGAACCCTGGAGGTGCGTTTGCCGGCGCGCCGAGCGGTTCGCGGCACGACCTGCCGTCGGGCCGGCTGCTAGTAGCGCGGCAGCGACGGGTCGATCCTCGCCGCCCACTCCTCGATGCCGCCGCGCAGGTTGCGGGCGTGGGGGAAGCCGTTGTGGCGAAGGTATGCGGTGGCCCTGCCGCTCCGGTTGCCGTGATGGCAGTAGACGACGATTTCCCGGTCGGGGTCCAGTTCCTGCTGCCGGGCGACGAGTTCGCCCAGCGGGATGAGCACGTCGCCCTCGAGCCGGACGAGCTGGTGCTCAACGGCCTCCCGCACGTCCAGCAGGAACGGCCGGTCGCCCAGGTCCCACCTGGCTTTCAGTTCGTCGACGGTGATGATCGGATCGAGCGCCCCGGGTTCTGCCGGCTCCGCGGGCCCGTCCGGCCGCGCCTCCGCCTGCTTCAATCCGCAGAACGCCTCGTAGTCGATGAGTTCGCGGACGGTGGGCCTCGGGCCGCACACCGGGCAGTCCGGATCCTTTGGCACCTTCAGCTCGCGGAACGCCATCCGCATGGCGTCGTAGACCAGCAGCCGGCCCGCCAGCGTCTCGCCGACGCCGAGAACGAGCTTGATGGTCTCTGTCGCCTGGATGGTGCCGATGATGCCGGGCAGCACGCCGAAGACGCCCGCCTCGGCGCAGGACGGCACGAGGCCCGGCGGAGGCGGCTCGGGGTAGATGCACCGGTAGCAGGGCCCGCTCTTCGTGGCGAACACCGACGCCTGCCCTTCGAACCTGAAGATCGCCCCGAAGGCGTTGGGCTTGCCGAGCAGCACGCACGCGTCGTTCACGAGGTATCGGGTCGGGAAGTTGTCCGCTCCGTCCAGGACGACGTCGTACCGGCCGAGGATGTCGAGGGCGTTCGCCGAGGTCAGCCGCACATGGTGCATCTCGACGCTGACGTTCGGGTTGATGGCCTTCAGCCGGTCCCGCGCCGACTCCACCTTCGGCCGTCCCAACCCGGCCGAATCGTGCAGGATCTGCCGCTGCAGGTTGCTCGCATCGACAACGTCGTCGTCGACGATGCCGAGCGTGCCGATGCCGGCGGCAGCAAGATACATGGCGGCGGGCGAGCCGAGCCCGCCCGCTCCCACGCAGAGCACACGCGCGCCCTTGAGCCGGCGCTGCCCGTCGATGCCGACATCGGGCAGGATGACGTGCCGGGCGTAGCGGGTCAGTTCTTCACGCGTGAGATCGGGCAAGGGGCGCACGGCACTGACAGCTTACAGTAGCCAGAAGCCAGAAGTCAGAAGCCAGTAGAGAACTCGAAGCCTGTCAGCCGCACGGCCGTCTTCCGGCAGCTCGCACTGGCTTCTGGCTACTGCTACTGACTCACTGAATCCCAGTCCCGAGTCCCGATCCCGAGTTACACTTCCCCCATGCGCATTCCTCAATTCGCGATGGAACGGATGCAGTCCACCTGGGAGAACCTGGTGGACTACAACCTGTCGGAGAGCGGCGTGCACCCGATGCGGCTCGAGGAGCTCGTCGAGGATCCGGCCGACCGTGCCGGCCTGCTCGGCCAGGAGCTTGTCTACCCCCAGTCGAACGGCACCATCGAGCTGCGCGAGCGGGTGGCGGCGATGTATCCCGGCGCCACGGCCGACCACGTCGAGGTGACCAACGGCGGGTCGGAAGCCAACTTCGTCACCATGTGGCACCTTGTCGAGCCGGGCGACGAGGTGGTGAGCATGGTGCCGAACTACGGCCAGACGCTGGGCCTGGCCGAGGCGTTCGGGGGCACGCTGAAGCCCTGGGCCCTGCGGCTGTCCGCTGACGGGAAACGCTGGCACACCGACATCGAAGACGCTGCGCAGGCTGGTGACCGACAGGACGCGCCTCATCATCCTCTGCAATCCGAACAACCCCACCGGGGCCCGCATCCCTGCAGCCGACCTCGATGGCATCTGCGAGGTTGCCGCGAAGCGTCGGCGCGTGGGTGCTGTCGGACGAGATCTACCGGGGCGCGGAACTGGACGGCGTGGAAACGCCGTCGGTGTGGGGCCGCTACGAGCGCGTCATCGTCACAAGCGGCCTCTCGAAGGCCTACGGCCTGCCGGGCCTCCGGATCGGCTGGATCGTGAGCTCGCCGCAGCTGGTGGCATCGACCTGGGGCTGCCACGACTACACCACCATCGGCCCGGGCACCTTGAGCGACCGCCTGGCGCGCGTCGCGCTGCAGCCGGCGATGCGCGCGAAGATCCTGGCGCGCACGCGGCGCATCCTGCTGACCAACCTGCCGGTCATCACGGGCTGGCTCGACGCCCACGCCGAGCGTTTCAGCTACGCCCTGCCCGACGCCGGCGCCATCGTCTACATGCGGTACCACGACGCGATCAACTCCACGGAGCTCGTCAACCGCCTGCGCGTCGAGAAGAGCGTGCTGATCGTGCCGGGCGATCATTTCGGGATGGACGGGTACCTGCGCATCGGCTTCGGCAGCGAGACCCGGTACCTGCGCGACGGACTCGACAGGCTCGACCACCTGCTCCGCGGCCTGCCCGCCGGGGCCCGCGCGAACGTAGGCCATGGTCTACCTGGACCTGCTCCTGGTCGGCTTCGGCAACGTCGGCCGCCGCTTCGCGCGGCTGCTCGACGAGAAGTCCGTGCGCCTGCGCGGCGACTACGATCTGAGCTGGCGCGTGGTCGGCATCGCGACGAAGCGGCACGGCACGGCGTACGACGCGCGGGGCCTCGACCTGGTCAAGGCGCTGCGGCTTGCCGAGGCCGGAACGTCGCTCGGCGCCCTCATCGGCGCCGAGAGCGGGCGCACACTGTCCCCGGAAGCGTCAGGCCTCGACCTGATCAGGCACGCCACCGCCGAGGCCAGGGCCCGGCGGATGCAGCACCTCGTGGTGGTCGAGACCACGGTGCTCGACATCGAGCGGGGCCAGCCGGCCACCGATCACGTGATGGCGGCGCTGCGCGGCGGCGCCCACGTCGTGACGGCCAACAAGGGGCCGGTCGCGTTCGCGTACCGGGAGATCATGTCCGCCACCGGGACCGAGCGCCGTCGGTTCCTCTTCGAAGGCGCCGTCATGGACGGCGTCCCGATCTTCAACCTGGTGCGCGAGACGCTGCCGGCGGTCGACATCCTCGGCTTCCGCGGCATCATCAACACCACGGCGCACTACATCCTGACGGCGATGGAATCGGGGCGGACCTACCGCGAGGCGCTCGCCGAGATGCAGGCGGAAGGCATCGCCGAGGCCGACCCGTCCTTCGACGTCGACGGATGGGACGCCGCCGCGAAAACGGCGGCGCTCGTGAACGTGCTGATGCGCGGGGCGGTCACGCCGCGCACGATCGAGCGCACCGGCATTCGCGACATCACCCCGGAAGACCTGCGGAACGCGGTGCGCCGCGGCAAGCGCATCCGGCTCGTCGCCAGCGCCGAGCGCCGCGACGGGCAGATTGTCGCCCGCGTCGCGCCGGTCGAGCTCGACGCGTCCGACCCGCTCGCCAGCCTCGGCGGCCGCCAGAACCAGCTGGTCTTCGACACCGACATCCTCGGCCCCATCGGCATCCAGCAACTGGACGGCGGCCTGGTCCAGACCGCCTACGCCCTGCTCTCGGATCTCGTGACGCTCGCAAGGGGCCTGGGCCGCACCGATGCGTCCGCTTGACGGCATCACGGTCATCGACCTGACGCGGGTGCTCTCGGGGCCCTACTGCACGATGCTGCTCGCGGACATGGGCGCCCGCGTCATCAAGATCGAGCGGCCGGGCACCGGCGACGACACGCGCGCCTGGGGCCCGCCGTTCGTGAACGGGGAGAGCTCGTACTTCCTCAGCATCAACCGGAACAAGGAGAGCGTCGCGCTCGACTTCAAGGAGCCCCGCGGCCGCGCGATTCTCGACCGACTCGTCGCGCGCGCGGACGTCGTGGTCGAGAACTTCCACCCGGGCACGCTCGATGCCATCGGCCTCGGCTACGCGCACCTCGCCGACCGGCACCCGCGCCTGATCTACTGCTCCATCACGGGCTTCGGAGCGACGGGCCCGCTGCGCCACCGCCCGGGATACGACGCCGTGGTGCAGGCCGAGGGCGGGCTGATGAGCCTCACCGGACCCGGCGGCGGAGATCCCTACCGGCTCGGCGTCGCCATCGCCGACATCGCCGCCGGCATGTTCGCGTCGCAGGGCATCGCGCTCGCCCTGCTGGCGCGCGAGCGGTCCGGCAAGGGCCAGTTCGTCGACATCGGCATGCTCGACTCGGTGGCGTCGCTGCTCACCTACCAGGCGGGCATCTACTTCACCACCGGCCGGACGCCCACGCGCATGGGCAACCAGCACCCGAGCATCGCGCCGTACGACACCGTGGCCGCCGAGGACGGCACGCTCGTCCTCGCGGTGGGCAACGACGGCCAGTGGCGCACCTTCTGCCGGGTCGCCGGGCTCGCGTCACTCGCCGACGACGAGCGCTTCGCGACCAACGCGGCGCGCGTCGGGCACTACGACGAACTGCGGCCCCTCATCGCCCGGGTGATGCGCACGCGAAGCCGGCAGGAATGGATCGACAGGCTCGTGCCCGCGGGCGTGCCGTGCGCCGCCGTGCGGGGACTCGACGAGGTGCTCGCCGATCCGCAGCTTGCCGCGCGCGAGATGATCCGCTCGGTGCCGCATCCGACGGCCGGGCCGGTGAAGGTGCTCGGCGTGCCCATCAAGCTGTCCGCGACGCCCGGCTCGGTGGACCATCCTCCGCCGCGCCTCGGCGAGCACACGGCGCCCGTGCTGCAGCATCTGCTGGGCCTCGAGCCGGACGAGATTGCCCGATTGAGCGGAGACGGCGTCATCGGCGTCGCGCCGCCGGCTGCGGCGTCATGAGCCGTTCTCGCGGCGGAACGGGGCCGCCGAACGCAGGTCACGGAACCGGTCCTGTCGGAGTACAGTCTATGCCCATGGAAATCGTTCAGATCCGGCGCCGCGTCCAGGTCCGTCTCGCCGACATCAAGCGCGCCGCCGCCGAGCGCAGAGAGAAGGCGGCCGCCGCCGAGCGCGCGTACGGGGTCTTTCTCGCGGGCGTCGCCACGCCGACCGTCAACGCCGTGGCCCAGAGCCTGTCCGCGGAAGGCTACCCGTACAAGGTCACCACGCCGGGGAGCGCCGTCAGGATGGTGTCCGACAGGTCCGGCCGCACCTACCTCGAGATCCGCCTCGACACGACCGGCGCCGTGCCGCAACTGGTCGCCGAGGTGGGCCGCGAGCGAGGCAGCCGCGTCTTCGCCGACGAGCGCCCGATCTGTCAGGGGATGACGATTGACGCGATCACCGACGAGGACCTGCTCGCGGCGATTCTCGACGCCATGGCGGAACTGATCGAACGCTGACCCGCCGGGCCTGAGGCCGGGGGCTCCATTTGCCCGCAGGGGCTCCATCGTGAACGGAGGACGAGGCTTCAGCCTCGACGCACTCAGGCGCAGCCGTTCCGACGAACGACGTGTCGATGCCCTCGCGCTTCATGAGCTCGAGAAACGCCACCCGGTCGTACGCCTTCCGGTAGGCCTCGCGCGCGTCGACGGCGCCGCCCTGGACGAACCCCAGCAGCGCGTCGTTCATCGGCACCATCCCGTACTTGCGGCCCGAGTCGATGGCGAGCGGAAGCTGGCCGATCTTGCCCTCCGCGATGAGGGCCGCCACCGACGGCATGTTGAACAGCAGCTCCCGCGCGGCCACCCGCCCGCCGCCGGTCTTGCGCAGCAGGACCTGGGCCACCGCGCCGCGCAGGCATTCCGACAGCGACAGCGCCAGCTGCGTCTGGCGGTCGTAGGGGGCGGTTTCGATCAGCCGGCCGACGGCCGCGCTGGTGGTGTGGGCCGTCACCGATCCAATCACGAGATGGCCCGACTCGGCGGCGTCCAGCGCCACCGCCACCAGTTCGGGCGTCTTCAGGTCGTCGATCACCAGGACGTCCGGGTTCTCCCGAAGCGCCGCGCGGGCGCCCTGCAGCATCGCGTCGGGCTCGCCGCGGGCCTCGCGCTGGCTGACCATCGCCCGCCGGTTGTCGTGGACGAACTTGATCTCGGTCTCGATGCTGATGATGTAGTCGGATCGCGTGCGGTTGATGAGATCGACGAAGGCCGAGATGAGCGTCGACTTGCCGCTCAGCCTGGGGCCCGCCACCAGGACCAGGCCCTCGCGCTCGCCGCAAAGCGACTGGATGTCGCGCGAGAGCCCGAGCTGGTCGGCCGAAATCAGCCGCGTCGGAATCAGCCGGAACACGGCGCCCGGGCCGCGCTGGTCGCGGAACGTCACGCAGCGCACGCGGCCGACATCCGGCAGCTCGTAGACCCACTCGGCGCTGGAGCCTCCGGCCAGCGCGTCCCGGCTCGCGCCGGGCGCCATCTCCAGGACGAGCGACTCGACTTCGGCCTTCCCGAGCGGCGGCTCGGTCTCCAGCGGCAGGATCTCGTCATCCACCCGGATGGACGGGCGGGCGTTGGCCGTCAGGTAGAGCGACGAGGCGCCGCGGGCCGAGGCGATGCGAAGCAGGCGGCCGATGCCGAGATAGCGCGGCGTCGGCGTGGCGCCCCCGCGCGGTCCGTCGGTGCGGATCGGGCTGCGCGACAGCGGGAGCACGACGCCCGGCGACGTCTCGCGCACCGGCCCCGTCCGTCGCGTCGGAGGCGGGATGGGCGCGTGATCGTCCGGATGGGACGGAGGCAGCGAGGCCGGCCCGGGTGTTCGCGTCGACGCGGCTGGCGGCGGGAACTGGGCTTGCGGGTGGTTGGGCGCCATTCGCGGGCGCGGCGCGGGCACGGCGATCGACGGAGCCTCCTCCGCCGGCGCCTTGTCCGGGACTGCGGGCGGGGCCAGATCCGCCGCAGGGGGCGCCGATTCGCGCGCCTCCGCCTGGGGCGCCTGGGGAAGGCGGACAACCGCGCGCTGGCGGCGCAGTTCGATCCAGATGTCGTCGCCGCCGCGGGCGGCCACCAGGAGGAACTTGTCCCCCGGGGCGTCCTTCGACGTGACCTCGCGCTCGACCGCGCCGATGTCGTCGAGCGTCTCCTGGTCGCCAGGCGACAGCAGATCGTTCAGCACGCCCTTCATGGCGTCCACCGTCAGCGTGCGCTCGGAGAGGTTCGACGAGCCGTTCGGCGAGAGGACGTACGGCCGCTCGCCGACGTGCATGACGAGTCCGTCCCCGTTCTCCTTGAGGACTGCCGCGACGAGCGAATCAACGGGCGACACGTGTCTCATCTGGCCCAGCCGGCCTGCTCCCCTTGGAGTGTCGGCCACAGGGGCTGCGACCATTAGGATTCACTCGCGGCGGGGCGTCCCGACTTCGTAGATCCGCACCAGTTCGACGACCTTGACGCCCTTGGTCTGGTAGGGGGCGACGATGCGCTCCGTGCGCAGGTACTGCAGCATCCCGTCGTCGCCGTAGTCAGGCTCCCCCACCCCGTCGGCCTGGCCGAGGCGGGTGGCCAACCCCTCGAGGGTCATCTGCTTGACGGCGACCCTGGTCCGCCACGGCAGGCCCAGCCTGGTCCGGGTTTCCGTCCTGGATTCGGTCTTGAACCCGACGTAAATCTCGTTGCTGATGAATGCGTAGCCGGGTTCCGCCCGGCTGGCTGGCGCGTCCTCCACGCGGAGGAACTCGATGGTGTCGATCGGCCTTGAGGGCCTCGATGAGGACCGCCGTGAACGTGCCCTCGCCGCCCCAGCCATCCGACTCAATCCTCACGCGCCCACCGGAGGAGGTCCTGGGGCTGATCGAGGTAACACTCGTCGCCGGCGAGCGAGGCGGGATCGACACGGACGAAGCCGAAGCCGTAGCGGGCCAGGCAGATGCGGACGCCGCCGGCCCGGGCGGTGGCCAGATCCACTTCCGAATCGCCCACCAGAACGGTCCTCGCCGCCGACGCGCCGTGCCGCGCCATCAGCCAGCGCAGGCCGGCCGGATCGGGTTTCCGGCCGAACTCGCCGTCGCCGAAGACCATGTGCGTGAAGAAGCCGTCGAGGCCGCAGTGCGCCAGCACCTTGCGCGCCGAATCCTCGGGCTTGTTCGTCAGAAGCGCCATCGCGTGCTCGTCGGCGAGCGCGCTCAGCGTGTCCGCCGTGCCGGGGTACGCCCGCGTCGTCTCGAACATGCGCCGGTCGTAGAGGTCGAGGAACTCCCGGAGCGCGCCTTCGGGCGGCACCGCGTGACCAGCCCTGGCCAGCACGCGCTCGACCAGGATCTGTGCGCCCTCGCCGACCATCCGGCACACGGTCTCGTCGTCGAGGCGCGCCCCGCCGTGGCGCTCGGAAAGATCCGACGCGGCCTGGGCCAGGTCGTGGATCGAGTCCACGAGGGTGCCGTCCAGATCGAAGACAAGGAGCAAGGCCAACCCCTCGAGCCAGTTACTCGCCGTCGTAGGTCGCCGACGAGGTCGGCGTTTCCCAGACTTTCACGGACTCCACCGGCAGGCCCTGGGCCCGGGCGAAGTCGAAGATGATCTTCGCGATGTGCTCGACCGTCGGGTTGCTGTCGACGAGGAACACCGGCTCGCCCATCTCCTGGAGCGGCTTCACGAGCGGGTCGTCGCGGCGGAGGATCATCTTGTGGTCGATGGTCTCGTCGACCCACGTCTTGACGAGGCGCTTGATGTCGCTGAAGTCGCAGACCATGCAGCGGCTGTCGAGTTCGCCGCTCCGGACGCTGATCTCGGCGACGGCGTTGTGCCCGTGGGGATGCTTGCAGATCCCGTCGTAGTCGAGCAGGCGGTGCCCGTAGCAGAAATCAATCCGCTTCGTGACTGAGTACATGGGTTTATTCTACTGCCGATGAGCGGAACTTCCGAAGCCGTCGCGGTGCTCTGTTCGGGCGGGCTCGACAGCGTCGTCCTCGTCGCCCACGAGGCGCAGGCCGGCGACGTCCAGCCCATCTACGTCTCGGTCGGCCTCGCGTGGGAGCCGGCCGAGCGGGCCGTGCTGTCCACCCTCGCCAGGACGCCGGTGTTCGGCATCCGCGTCCGGCCGCTCGTCCTGCTCGACATGACGATGAGGGATGTCTACCCGGCGTCGCACTGGGCCATGCGAGGCACGCCGCCGTCGTACGACACGCCCGACGAAGACGTCTATCTCGCGGGGCGCAACGTCGTGCTGCTGTCGAAAGCCGCCGTCTACTGCGCAGGCGCGGGCATCCACCGCATCGCGATCGGCCCGCTGGCGGGCAACCCGTTCCCCGATGCGACGCCGGCGTTCTTCAAGGCGATGTCCGGCGCGCTGTCGCTGGGCCTGGACCACGAGATTGGCGTCGTCGCGCCCTTCGCGGCGCTGCACAAGGCCGACGTCGTGAAACTGGGGGTGACGCTCGGCGTGCCGCTGGAAATCTCGCTGTCCTGCATGGACCCGCGCGGCGGCCTGCACTGCGGCCAGTGCAGCAAGTGCCGCGAGCGGCGCGACGCGTTCGATGAAGCCGGCGTCCCGGACCCCACGCGCTACGCGGGGCCGTCGCCGAGATAGACCCGGCCGCTTACCGCAGCTTCACGGTGATCGAGCCGGAGCTGGTCCTGAGCCTCAGCGGCTTGCCGCCGCCGCCCAGCCTGCCAGTCACCGACTCGGCATCGTCGTGATCGTCCCGTTCTCGCCGCGTGCCTTCGTGATCGAGTCGATCCGGACCCGGCCGTCGCCGGTGCGCGCGTCGACCTCGGCGCCGAACCCCTCGGGCACCTCGACCCTGATGTCGCCGTCGCCGGTTGTCACGTCCCATTCACCGTCGGTCCGGCTGCCTCGGCGCGCGGTCACTTCAACCGCGCCGTCCCGGGTCTCGATCGTGAGGGCCGTGAACACGCCGTCGAGGCCGACGACGCCGTCGCCGGTGCGAATCTCGGCCTGCCCGTCCAGCTTCTGCCCGATCACGTCCCCGTCGCCGGTCCGGGCGACGATCGAGCCGGACGCCTCCGCGATGCGGACGCTGCCGTCCCCGGTATCCAGGTCGAGTGTGCCGGTGACGCGGCGGATCGAGATCGATCCGTCGCCGCTCCGCGCCACGATTGCCGACTTGAGCGGAACCGAGACGACCAGGTTCGCGCTCGGCGTCCGCCTCATGCCCGTCGTCTCGAGCGGTGAGGGCTTCCGCACGTCGATGGTGATCGCGCTGCCGTTCCGGGTGGCCGTGACCTGGATCCGTTCCGCCGTCGCCTGGTCCGGTCCGACTTTCTCGACCTCGACGACGACCTCGTCGCGGTCCCAGCCGCGGACCTCGATTGAGCCGTCGAACGTCGAGAGCGCAACCGTCGGCGCGCCGCTGACGGTGAACGCCTTCTCCTCGCGGACGCTGTATTCGGAGGCGCCGGTCGTGATGTCACAGGCGGCCAGCGCCAGGGCGGCGGCCGCGAGGCCCGCGAACTGCACGACGACCGGGTCCGGCTTGCGCATGCGTCTCCCTCCGCCTCTGTACGACGGGGCGCGCCGGCTCGAAGTTTCGGTGGAGGTCCGGCCTGGCGGTGCTACGACCCGTGTTCGCGGCGCTCGCGCGCCTGCCGCACCAGGTCCGCCACCAGCGCCTCCCGCTTGTGCAGGAGCTCTTTGCGCGGCCGCCGCCCATTGGGCGATCCGACGGCGTACTCGCAGAACAGCGGGAACGCGATGGTCGAGTCGCAGTAGGTCACGACCGTGTCCGGCAGCACGCCCGGGTTCACCTTGCCCCAGCTGACCGCCTCCGACGGCGTGGCGCCGGACAAGCCGCCCCAGACCACCTGGTCGGTGGTGAACTGGATGAAGTAGTCGTTGCCGCCCTTCGGGATGCCGTACACCTCCCACAGCGTGGGCTGGCCCTGCAGGTAGAAGTTCTTCGGCGACCCGCCGCCGAGAATGACGCACCCGTTCTTCTTGCCGGCCAGGATGATGGCGCACACCTCGTTCACGTCCCGGTTCGGGTCGACGACGGTCCGGCCGCCGTTCATCAGCTCGTGGTACGCCACGTTCATGCCGATGGAGCTGTCGCCGGGCGACGAGGTGTAGACCGGCACGCCGCACTTCGCGGCGACGGCCACCACGGAGTGCTCCTCGCAGCCGGGAAAACGCGCCATCAGGTCGAGGCCGAGGCGGTAGTGCAGGTCGGCCGACGAGAGGGGCCCGCCGAGGTCCTCGCGCACGAGGAAGTCGCGGATGTACGTGTCCGTCTCGAGCAGCACGTCGGCCTGGAACAGCACGTCGTAGATCCGGATGATGCCCTTGTCGTACAGGTCCCGGTCGTCGAGGAACGGCGTGCCCCTGTGCAGCGTGAAGTTCAGCGCGTAGTGCAGGTCGTGATAGAGGTTCGCGCCCGTGCTGATCACGAAGTCGACCAGGCCGCGCTCCATCAGCTCGATCATGCACCCGCCGAGGCCGGCCGGCGTGAGCGCCCCGGCCACCGTCAGGCCGATGGTCGTGTCGTGCTCCGGCAGCAGCATCCTGTCCGAGAAGATGTGGCAGGCCTCGGAAAGACGTGCGGCGTTGAACGCCTGGAACCCGTCGTCGATGAGCCTGCGCACGTCGGCGCTGCCGGCGGGCCGGTAGTAGCGGATCTGCTTGCCGCTCAGGTACGAGGTCGCGGTCTGGCGGGGCGAGCCCGGGGCACGATGTGGCACGGCGGTCCTCCGTCGGGAGACGCACGACGCGTGCGCCGACGGCTAGCTTACAACGAATCCCCGGCGCTGATAGAATCGGCTGTCCGCCGTTTCGCGATGCTGCACCCGAGCCCTGCCCTGTCGGCGATTGCCATCGCCGGGGCCACCGTCGTGGCCGTGCTGGCGGAGCTCTGGCTGCGGCCGTCGGCGCCGTTCCTGCTCACCCCGCTCGTCGTCTCGGCCCTCGCCCTGCTGTTCGCCTACCGGGTCTACCGGCGCGATCGCGAGGCCCAGCAGGCCCATCAGCAGGAGCTCGAGCGGTCGGGTGCGCTCCAGATGGCCACGGTCGAGGCCCTGGCGCTCGCCATCGACGCCCGCGACCGTTCCTCGCGATCGCCGCTGCTGCGCGAGCAGCGGCATGCCGCCGCGCTCGCCCAGGCGTTCGGCCTGCCGGCCGACGACGTGGAGTGCATCCGCACGGCGGCCCTGCTGCACGACATCGGCAAGCTCGCCGTGCCGGACCACATCCTCTCGAAGCCCGGCCCGCTCACCGACGACGAGCGCAGCAAGATGCAGACGCACGCGGGCGTGGGCGCGGCCATCATCGAGCAGGTGCCGTTCCCGCACCCGGTGGCCGCACTGGTGCGCAGCCACCACGAGCGCTGGGACGGCAACGGCTACCCGTCGGGCCTCCGCGGCGCCGCGATTCCCCTCGGGGCCCGCATCCTCACGGTGGTCGACTACTTCGCCGCCATCACGTCCGACCGGCCGTTCAACCGGGCCATGCCGGTCGACGAGGCTGTCAACGTCCTCTGGCAGGAGGCGGGCAACGCGCTCGATCCGGCCGTCGTCTCGCGTTACGTCAATCTGCTGCCCTCCCTGCAGGAGGCCGACGAGGAGGCCCTGCTCGTCGGCGCGCGCGAATCCGGCGCGATGCGGCGCGAGGAGGGACAGGGTCTGCTCGCGGGGCGGGGCCCGCGGACAACGCCGACGGCGCTCCTTGACGACATCGGCGTAGCCAGCCACGAGCTCGGAGCCCTGTACGCGATGGCCGAGGCGATGGGCTCCAGCCTCGGCGTCTCCGACACCATGGCGGCGATCGCCTCGAAGCTGGACCGCCTGGTGCCGTTCACCACCGCGGCGCTGTTCCTGCACGACCCGGCCAACGGCGTCTCGCGCTGCCGCTTCGCGACCGGCCCCGGACACAAGGCCTTTCCCGGCCTGCTCGTCCGCGACGGCGAGGGGCTTGTCGGCGCCGCCATCGCCGCACGCGAGTGCATCACGGACGGCGACCCGGCTGTCGATCTCGACATGCAGCGCGCCGACCTCGTCGAGGCGAAGCTGGAATCGGCGATGGTCTGCCCGCTCATGATGGGCAGCACGGTCAGGGGCGCGCTGGCGCTCTACCATACGGCGCCGCGCGCCTTCACCGACGAGCATCGCCGCCTGGTCAGCCGCGTCGCCGGCCAGATCGCGGCGGTGGTCAGCAACGCCGTGCTCTTCGAACAGACCCGCGAAGAATCGGTGACCGACCCGCTGACGGGCCTGCCGAACACGCGGTTCCTCTATTCGCACGCGGGACGCGAAATCGCCCGTGCGGCGCGCCTGAAGTCGTCGGTCACGCTCATGCTCCTCGACCTCGACAACCTGAAGCCGCTCAACGACACCTTCGGGCACCAGGCCGGCAACCGGGCCCTCTGCGCCGTGGCGGCCGTGCTGCGCGGCGCGATCCGGCCCTACGACATCTGCGTGCGGTACGGGGGCGACGAGTTCATCGTCCTGCTGTCGGACTTCGGCACCGACCAGGCCGACGCCAAGCGCGTCGAACTGCACAACGCCGTCGAGAGCATGCCGTTCAACGTGGGCGACCTGCTGCGCGTGCGGCTGTCCATCAGCATCGGGGCGGCGGTGTTCCCGGCCGACGGCGATTCGTACGAGGCGCTGCTCCAGGTGGCCGACAAGCGCATGTACGAGGAGAAGGCCGCGCGCAAGCAGCAGCGGGCCGAACGCGCCGTCCATCGATCGACGCACGAGCACAGTGACAACTCACCTGTTCACGGTTCGTGACATCGTCCGTGAAACGCCGCGGGCCGTTGTCCTCAGGCTGGACGCGGCCGGCGCCGGGCTCTCGTTCTCGGCCGGACAGGCCGCGATGGTCGGCCTGGCCGACCGGGCCTGGCGGAAGCCCTACTCCATCGCGAACTCCCCGGAGCAACTGCGGCAGAGCGGCGCGCTCGAGTTCCTGGTCGAGGTGGGACCGGACGGGCAGTCACGCCCCAACCTGGAGGGCGCCGGCCCCGGAAGCCGGGTGGCCGTCGAGGGCCCGGCCGGCGGCTTCGTGCTTCCGCGCCGGCTGCCCCGGGAACTGCTGTTTGTGGCCGGCGGCACCGGGATCGCTCCGCTGCGCGCCATGATCGCGTCGTCGCTGGCCCGGCGAAACCCTCCGTCCATCACGTTGATCTACAGCGCCAGGACGCCCGAGGAGTTCGCGTTCGCCGGCGAGTGGCGCCGGCTCTCGCGCCTCGGACGGATCCGGCTCTCCATGACCGTCACACGCGAAGCGGACAGGTCGTGGAGGGGGAGGCGCGGCAGGATCCAGCCGGCATGGATCGACGCCTTCGTGAAGGGGCGCGACCCGCTGTGTTTCGTCTGCGGCCCGGATGCCTTCGTGGCGGGGCTGATGGAGATGCTGCGCGAGGCGGGCGTTCCCGCTCCGGAAGATCCGGCGGGAGCGGTACTGAGCCGCGCAGCGTCGAGTCAGAAGCACAGAAGCCAGAAGGGCCAACTTACGATTGTCAGAAGCCAGAAGACGGCACGTCCAGCTGAGCAGGCCTTTCTTCTTGCTTCTGTGATTCTTGCTTCTGACGAACGTCAGTGGGCCTTCTGCTTCTGGCTTCTGTCCCAGCGTCAGAACCCCATGACGTGATACCCCGAATCCACCATCAGGACTTCGCCCGTGATGCCGGAGCTTTCGGGGCCGAGCAGGAAGCGGCCGGTTTCGCCGACTTCCTCGAGCTCGGTGTTGCGCCGCAGGGGTGATCGCTCGCGATAGACCTGAAGGATGCCGCCGAATCCGGAGATGCCGGACGCGGCCAGCGTCTTGATCGGGCCGGCGGAAATGGCGTTCACGCGGATGTTCTGGGGCCCGAGGCCGTCGGCGAGATAGCGCACGCTTGCCTCGAGCGCGGCCTTCGCCACGCCCATGACGTTGTAGTTCGTGAACACGCGCTCGCTGCCGAGGTAGGTCAGCGTGACGATCGAGCCGCCGCCGCGCGCCGCCATCAGCGGGGCGGCGCCCCTGGCCAGCGCGACGAGCGAGTACGCGCTCACGTCGAGCGCCACGCGGAAACCTTCGCGGCTCGTGTCCACGAACGGCCGCGACAGTTCCTCGCGCGGGGCGAACGCCGTCCCGTGCAGCAGGAAGTCGAGGCCGCCGAACTCGCGCTCGATGGCCTCGAACACCTCGGCCATCTGCGCGTCGGAGGTCACATCACACGGCAGCAGCAGGGGCCGGTCCAGCTCGCCCGCCAGTTCCTGGACGTTCTCGAGCAGCCGCTCGCCCTGGTACGTGAGCGCGAGCCTGGCTCCGTCGCGGGCCATGGCCCTGGCGATGGCCCACGCGATCGATCGCTTGTTCGCGACGCCCGTGATGAGGCCGCACGTGCCGTTCAGGGTGGCCATTGCGTGGGGTGTCAGTGCTTCTTGGGGCCTCGCGGGGGCTTGCCGCCGAATCCGTGCCGCGGGTGGCGCGGGCCCTGCGGGTTCCCGGGGCCGCCCGGCCCGCGCCGGGCCGCCCGGGCCGCCGCGATGAACCCCATGCGCGCCGCGCGGGCCTGGGCTCCGCCCTGCGCGCCCCGCTGGCCGTGCTGGCCGCGAGGAGGCCCGAAGGTGTTGCCGTTGGCCTCGCCCTGTCCCGGTCGGCCCTGGCCGAAGCCGCCCCTGGCGACATGCCGGTGCGGGCTCCCGCCAGCCCCCTGGCGGAAGGGCTTGCCGTGCCGGTGGCCCGGCTGGGCGGCGCGGTGCATGGTGAATTCCGGGATTGGCCTCGCGGGCGCGTCGCTCTCGATGCGGGGCAGCGTGGCGCGAATCAGGCGCCGGTGCAGGCTGATCTCGGCGTGGGGGGACGGCGCCTCGGGCTCGGCGGCTTCCGCGGGCGCGGCCTGCCCGGGCGCGACCATCTCCTCGGGGCCGGCTGGCGCGGCCGCCTGCGCCGGCGCGGCCGCTTCATCGCCGCTCGCGGGCGGCGAGGGCGCCTCGTGCGAGGGGGCGAGCGCCGCCGGTCCGGCCACAGGCTTCTTCCTGCGGCTCGCGGGCACCTTGGCGCCCTTGTACTCGTGTTCGGCGTCGCAGGTCGTGCACCTGACCTGACGGATGTCGTCGCCGACGAGCGCCACGACGGCGTGGTTGCTCAACCGCCGCTCGCGCGGACAGTAGTCATCGACGAGATCACCAACCCGAAGCTGGCGCGGATGCATGCACAGTCCCTCGAAAACGCTAATCCCGGGGCTTACTTCGGTTGACCCCGTTCGCCCCGGGCTCACGCAGGCTGCCAAGCCTGCGGGCTCCATCCGGCGCTGGGTCAACTCAACTGAGCGCCGGGGTAGGTGGGATAAAGACTTTCGGCATCCTGACCCGTGGCCCGGGCCGCGGCTGACCTCAGCGCGCGTCGATGATGCCGGCACCATCATAGCGCCCTTCCGCGCAAGGCCAAAGCACAGAGTGCTGCCAGCCCGGCGCCGGCGACTCCCGCCCGCTGAGCCAGGCGGCCAGTTCGTCCAGCGCCGCGCGCACGGCATCGGGGTTCGTCGACTGCGGCGTCCGCTTCGCCGCCACCGACGCCTGCGCCGACACCGCCTCCGCCACGTCGGGCCCGATGCGGTCGCTGAACGCGCGCCACTCATCCTGACTGAGCGACGGGAAGTCGCGCCCTTCGGCCACGAGCTTCCGGACGATGGCGCCGACAATGGCGTGGGCGTCGCGGAAGGCCACGCCCTTCGCCACGAGGTAATCGGCCACGTCGGTGGCAAGCAGCAGGCCCGACGCCGCGACCTCGGCCCGCGCGCCGTTCAGCGTGAGTCCCGCCACGACGGCCGCGCAGGCGTCGAGCGACGAAGCCAGCGTGGCCTCGGCGTCGAACACCGCCTCCTTGTCCTCCTGCAGGTCCCGGTTGTACCCGCCGGGCAGGCCCTTCATCGTCACGAGCCAGCCGGCGAGGCGCCCGAGCACGCGGCCGGACTTCCCGCGCGCGAGCTCCAGCGGATCGGGGTTCTTCTTCTGCGGCATCAGGCTGCTGCCGGTCGCGAAGCGGTCGGGCAGGTCGAAGAAGCCGAACTCCTCGGAGGTGAAGATGATGAGGTCCTCGGCGAGGCGGCTGAGGTGCACCATCGCGAGCGAGCAGGCGTAGAGGAAGCTCGCGACGAAATCCCGGTCCGAGGAGGCATCCAGGCTGTTCAGGACCGTGCGGGAGAAGCCGAGGCGCCGCGCGAGGAACAGCGTGTCGATGGCATAGGTCGTCCCGGCGACGGCGCCCGAGCCGAGCGGCATCTCGTCGGCCTCGTCCATCACGCGCGCGAAACGGCCGACGTCGCGCCTGAAGGCCGCCGCGTGCGCCAGGAAGAAGTGCGCCGCGAGGATCGGCTGCGCCCGCCTCATGTGCGTGTAGGAGGGCATGGTCGAGGTGCCGCAGGCCTCCGCCCGGGCCGCGAGCGCCGCCACGAGCCGCTTCAGGCCGTCG
Organism: uncultured Acidobacteriota bacterium; assembly: GCA_963834645.1. GTDB lineage: Bacteria > Acidobacteriota > Vicinamibacteria > Vicinamibacterales > JAKQTR01 > JAKQTR01. The sequence goes on along the minus strand of CAWICP010000005.1, from coordinate 191,373 downwards.
ACGATGAGCGGGACGCGCCGCTTGAGGTAGAGGCGCAGGTCGAGCGATACCTGCTCGTTGCGTGACCGGCCGGTGTGCAGGCGCTTGCCCGCCTCGCCAATCCGCTCGACCAGCTGCCGCTCGACGAAGGCGTGGATGTCCTCGTCGGGGCCGTCGACGAACGCCGGATCGCGGCGGCCCGCGTCGAGGATCTCGCCCAGGCCGGCCGCGATGGCCGACGCGTCGGCTTCGGAGAGCACGCCCGCGAGAGCGAGGGCCTCCGCCCACGCCAGGCTGCCCGTCACATCGTCTTCGAAGAGCCGCCGGTCGAACGCGAGCGACACGCCGTACGAGAAGACCGACGCGTCGGGCTCTTCGTCGAACCGGCCGGACCAGAGATGCGCCATCAGTCAGCTTTCCCGGGCCCCGCCGTCGTGCCGGCGGGCCCGCGCATGCGCGCGGCGGTCTCGATGGGGAGCCCGTGGAGCCTGATGAAGCCCGCCGCCGCGCCGTGATCGAACGTGTCGCCCTCGCCGTAGGTGGCCAGGCCGAGGTCGTAGAGCGCGAACGGCGACCGGCGGCCCACGACCTGCGCCGAGCCCTTGAACAGCTTCACGCGCAGCGTGCCGGTCACCCGTTCCTGCACCTTGGCCACGAACGCGTCCATCGCCTCGCGCACCGGCGAATACCACGCGCCGTCGTAGACCATGTCGGCGTAGCGGGCCGCCATCTCCTGCTTGACGCGCTGGAGATCGCGCGGGCTGACGAACCCCTCGAGGTCGGCGTGCGCGAGGTGGAGCACGACGGCCGCCGGCGCCTCGTAGACCTCGCGGGTCTTGATGCCGACGAGCCGGTTCTCGATCATGTCGATCCGGCCGACGCCGTGATCGCCGGCAATCGTGCCGACGCTCGCGATGATGTCCATGAACGGCATGGCGATGCCGTTGACCGCCACCGGCACGCCTCGCTCGAACTCCAGCTCGATGTACGCCGGATCGTCCGGGCACTGCGAGACGTCCTTCGTGAGAGAGAACACCTCGGCCGGCGGTTCGATCCAGGGGTCCTCGAGGATGCCCCGCTGAATCGACCGGCCCCACAGGTTGGCGTCGATCGAGTACGGGCTCGGCGCGGCAGACGGCACCGCGATGCCGTGCCGCCTGGCGAACTCCATCTTCGCGTCGCGCGACATGGCCGACTCCCTGGCCGGCGCCACCACGCGCAGGCCGGGCATGAGCGCGCGCGCCGACACTTCGATGCGCACCTGGTCGTTGCCCTTGCCGGTGCAGCCATGGGCGATGGCGTTCGCGCCCTCGATGCGGGCGATCTCGACGAGCTTCTTCGCGATCAGCGGCCGGCCCAGCGCGGTCGCGAGCGGGTACCGGCCTTCGTAGACGGCATCGGCCTGGAGGGCCGGCAGGATGTACTGCTGGGCGAATTCCTCACGGACGTCCAGGACGTGCGCGCGGAGGGCGCCGGCCGAGAGCGCCCGCTCGCGCACCGAGGCGAGGTCCTTCCCCTGCCCGAGATCCAGCGTGACGCACACCACCTCGGCGCCGTACGTCTCGGCCAGCCAGGGCACCGCGACGGACGTGTCCAGGCCGCCGGCGTACGCAAGGACGATTCTGTTCATCGTGCTGGCCTTGCTCCCGTGCCCCATGCCCCGTGTCCCTACTCTTCGCCAGCCGCTCGAAGCGATCGGCCGTCGCCGCCGCGGCCGCCGCGTCGCGGCAGATGACCAGCACCGTGTCCTCGCCGCCAATCGTGCCCACCACGCCATCGAGCCTCGCGGCGTCGACGGCGCTCGCCAGCGGCTGGGCCTGGGCCAGTCCGGTCTTGAGCACCACCAGCTGCAGCGCCCGGTCGACACCGGTCAGGTATTCCGCAACGGCGTGCTGCAGGCGCGCCACCGCCACTCCCGGCGGCGTGCTCTCGACGCCCGGCCGATGGTAGGCGCCATCGGCGCTGGCCTTCACCAGGCCCAGGTCTTTGAGGTCGCGCGACAGGGTGGCCTGGGTCACCGAGAATCCCATGTCCTTCAGCCGCCGGCGCAGGTCTTCCTGGCTGGAAAGCGCAACCTGGTCCACGAGGTCGAGGATGACGGCTTGTCTGCGTCTCTTCATGGCTTCCACTTGGGTGGCTCATTATACATAGTTATGCATAGTCAAGCAATGCGCTCAGCGGAGATGCGCGCCTTTCGCAGATTGACTAGTTATAAGAATGTGTGCATACTTATTCACTCTGAGCCATGTCAACGACCCCGTCCGCACCATCGCCCATTCGTGTCGCCATCGCCGGGGCCACCGGCTATGCCGGCCAGGAGCTGCTGCGCCTGCTCGCCAGGCATCCGGGCGTCCGGCTCACGGCCGCCATGTCGTCCGGCGGAGAGACGCGGCGCCTGCCCGCCCTTGCCCGTATCTGGGACGGCGAGGTGCGGCCGCTCGACGTCGAGGCGCTCAGCCGCGAGAGCGATGTCGTCGTTTCTGGGCCTTCCCGAGGCCGCGGCGGCCCGCGTGGGCGCGGAGCTGGTTGGCAGCGGCATCAGGGTGATCGATCTCTCCGGCGCATTCCGCCTGCGCGACGACGGGCTCCGCAAGCGGTGGTACCCCGACACGGCTGCGCTGCCCGAGGGCACGCTCTACGCCCTGCCTGAGCGGAGCCGCGCGGAGCTGCCCGGCGCCCGGCTGGTGTCGTGCCCCGGGTGCTACCCGACCGCCGCCCTGCTCTCGCTGCAGCCGCTCGCGGACGCCGCGCTCATCGAGGGCGACGTGATCATCGACGCGAAGTCGGGCGTGTCCGGCGCGGGCAAAGCCGCGACCGACCGCACGCACTTCTCCGAGAACCACGGCAGCGCGGCGGCGTACGGCGTGTTCAGCCACCGCCATGCGGCCGAGATGGAGCAGGCGCTCGAGCGGGCCGTCACGTTCGTCCCGCACCTCGTCCCGCTCAACCGCGGCATCCTCGAGACGATCTACGCGCGCGTCAAGCCCGGCACGACAGCCGCGGCCGTCGGCACGATCATGCGCGACGCCTACGCGGAGGCGCCGTTTGTGCGCCTGTGGGACGAGGTCCTGCCCGAGATCAAGCACGCGGCCGGCACGCCTTTCTGCGACATCGGGTGGCGCGTGGACGAAGCCACCAACCGCCTCGTCATCGTCGCCTGCCTCGACAATCTCCTGAAGGGCGCCGCGAGCCAGGCGGTCCAGAACCTCAACCTGATGCACGGCCTCGACGAACGGATGGGGCTCCTGTGACGCGGCCGCCCATCGTGCTCAAGCTCGGCGGCGAACTGCTCGAGGACGGTCCGCAGACGCGGACGGTGGCCGACGAAATCGCCCGGGCGGCGGCCGCGATGCCCGTGGCGGTGGTCCACGGCGGCGGGCGCGAGATCGACGCCGCGCTCGCCCGGGCCGGGATCCCGAAGCAGCAGGTCGACGGGCTGCGCGTCACCGATCAGCCGACGCTCGACATCGTCGTGTCCGTGCTGGCCGGCGCGATCAATACACGGCTTGTCGCGGCCATCAACGCCGCCGGCGGGCGGGCCGTCGGCCTCACCGGCGCCGATTGCGGCGTGGCGCCGGTCGAGCCGATGCCGCCGTTCCGCAGCGTCGCCGGCGACACCGTGTCGCTGGGCCTTGTCGGCCAGCCCACCCATGACGGCACGCCGCACCTGGTCTCGCACGTGGTGGACGGGGGCTACGTGCCGGTCGTGGCGACCATCGGCGCCGGCGCCGACGGGACGCTCTACAACGTGAACGCCGACACGATGGCCGCCGCGCTCGCCGTGCGCCTGAAGGCGTCCCGGCTGCTCATCGCGGGGACGACCCCCGGCGTGCTCGATGGCGACGGGAACACGATCGCGGAACTCGGGTTCGACGCCGAGCGGGCACTGGCCTCCGCCGGCACGATCAACCGCGGGATGCTGGCCAAGCTCCAGGCCTGCCGCGCCGCGATCGCCGGCGGCGTGCCCGAGGTGGCGATCGTGGACGGCCGCGACACGGCCCGGCTTCGGGCCGCGCTCGCCGGCCGCGACGGGGCCGCCGATTCGATGACGAGGGTGATTTGATGGACACGTCCCGGGACAATTTCGACGCCGTGCGCGAACTCGACGCCGGCACGTCGTGCAGATCTACAAGCGCGCGCCGGTTGTCTTCGAGCGCGGCGCGGGAGTGCGTCTCTTCGACGACACAGGCCGCGCCTATCTGGACCTGATCTCCGGCGTCGGCGTGGCGTCGCTCGGCCACGCCAATGCGGCGCTCGCCGCCGCCCTCGCCGACCAGGCGCAGACGCTCGTCCACACCTCGAACCTCTACTATCACCGCCTTCAGGGTCAGGTCGCGTCGCGCCTGGCGTCGCTCTCGGGCCTGCCGCGCACGTTCTTCTGCAACAGCGGCACCGAGGCGATGGAAGGCTGCCTCAAGTTCGCGCGCCGTTACTGGCACACAGCCACTGATGCGAACCGCGCCGGGTTCGTGGCCCTCGAACACGCGTTTCACGGGCGGACGATGGGGTCGCTGTCGGTGACGTGGGACGAGCACTATCGTGCGCCGTTCGCGCCGCTGCTGCAGGATGTGGTGTGGGTCCCGGCAGACGACCCGGCGGCGCTGGCGGAGGCGGTCTCCCAGCGGACCGCGGCGATCGTGATCGAAGCCGTCCAGGGCGAGGGCGGAGTCCGTCCGCTCAGCCCGGCGTTCGCCGAAGCCATCCGCGACGCACAGCGGCGGACCGGCGCCCTGCTCATCGCCGACGAGGTCCAGTGCGGGCTGGGCCGGACCGGCCACGCGTTCGGGTATCAGCGCCTCGGCCTCGAGCCCGACCTGGTCGCCGTCGGCAAGGCCCTCGGCGCCGGCATGCCGGTCGGCGCGGTCCTGATGAGCGAGCGGGCCGCCGCCGCGCTCTCCCCGGGTGATCACGGCTCGACATACGGAGGCAACCTGCTGGCGTGCCGGGCCGCGCTCGTCTTTCTCGACGCGCTGACAACGGGCGGCCTCCAGGATCACGTGCGGAAAGTCGGCGCGCAGTTCGGCGCCGGCCTGTGCGAGCTCGCCGGGAAAGCATGCCGTCATCCGCGAGGTCCGCGGCGCCGGGCTCATGTGGGGCATCGACCTCCGGGTGGACGCCGCGCCGTTTGTCCAGGTTGCGCTGCGCCGGGGCGTCCTCATCAACAGGACAGCCAACACCGTTCTCCGCCTGCTTCCGCCGTTTGTCATCACGGAAGCGGAAGTTGCCGAGTCTCTGTCGCAGTTGGACGCGATTCTCGCTGAAGGCGTCCAGGAGCGTGCCGCGTGACGACCGAACCCACCCTGATTCCCATCATCGTTCCCGGCGTCACCCGCGTCGTGGCCCACGAGCCGGGTGCCGGCCCGGCCGTGCGCGAGGCCACCGCGGCCGACGCGCCGGCCATCCACCAGCTGATCATGGACAACCTGCAGGTCGGGTACCTGCTGCCGCGCTCGCTCGCCGACGTCACGGTGCGGGCGTCGCGGTTCGCCGTGGTCGTGAGCGGTGAAGGCGCCGTGCTGGCGTGCGGCGAACTTGCGCCGCTGGGCGCGAGCGTCGCCGAGGTCCGGTCGCTCGTCGTCCGCGAGGACGCCCGCGGCGGGGGCCTGGGACACGTCATCGTCGACGAACTGCGCCGCCGCGCAAGGGCGGGGCGTTACCGCACGTTGTGCGCCTTCACGCACGACCCGCGGTTCTTCGTGCGGTTCGGGTTCTCGATCGTGCCGCACACCTGGCTGCCGGAGAAAGTCGCCGCCGACTGCTGGAGCTGCGATCGGTTCCAGCGGTGCGGCCAGTACGCCGTTGTCGACACGAGGCTCGGCAAGCAGGTCGTGCCTTCCCCCGTGCAGGAGCACCTGTCGTGAGGATGCCGCGGCCGGAAGGGGTGACAATCGAACAGATCGAGGGAGGCGTCACGGCGCCGGCCGGCTTCCGGGCGGCCGGCGTGGCGTGCGGCATCAAGAAGACCGGCGCCCTCGATCTGGCGCTCGTCGTGGCCGACGCGCCGGCGGCGGCGGCGGGCGTGTTCACCACCAACAGGGCGCTGGCGGCCCCGGTGCTGGTGTCGCGCGAACACCTCGCGCGAAGCGGCGGCCTCGCGCGCGCCGTTGTCGTCAACAGCGGCTGCGCCAACGCGTGCACGGGCCCCGAGGGCCTGGCCGTCGCGCGAAGCTCCGCCGACTTCGTCGCGTCCATCGTCGGGTGCGCGCCGGAGCAGGTGCTCGTCGCGTCGACCGGCGTCATCGGCGTCCAGCTGGATCTCGACAGGCTGCGCAGAGGCGCGGGCGAAGCCGCGAAGGCGCTCTCGAGGGCCGCGCACGCCGATGCCGCGCGCGCGATCATGACGACCGACAAGGCGCCAAAATCCGCGGCCGTGTCCGTGACCACGCCAGCCGGGACCTTCCGCGTCGGCGGCATGGCCAAGGGCGCCGGCATGATCGAGCCGCACATGGCCACCATGCTCGGCTTCATCACCACCGACGCCGACGTCGCCGCGCCGCTGCTGCAGCGCGCGCTTCGCGAAGCCGCCGATGTCACCTTCAACGCCATCACCATCGACGGCGACACCTCCACCAACGACACCGTGTTCCTGCTCGCCAGCGGCGCGTCGGGCGTCCATGATAGACGAGGCGGCGTATGCCGGGTTCGCTGCCGCCCTGCGCGAGGTGTGCGGGACCCTCGCCAGGGCGATTGTCCGCGGAGGCGAGGGGGCGACGAAGCTCGTGGCCGTCTCGGCGAGCGGCGCGGCGTCGGACGCCGACGCGAAGCGCGCGGCTCACACCATCGCGAACTCCCTGCTGGTGAAGACCGCCATTCATGGCGGCGATCCCAACTGGGGCCGGCTGCTCGCGGCCGCCGGCCGGGCCGGTGTGGCCTTCGACGTCGAGCATGCGACGGTGCGGATCGGCCCTGTCGTGCTCTTCAAGGACGGCGTGCCCTTCGACGAACGCGCTTCCGAGGCGGCGGTCTATCTTGCAGGCTCCGACCTCGAGATCGACGTCGACCTCGGCGCCGGCGGCCCCCACTCCGCCACCGTGTGGACGTGCGATCTGAGCGCGGAGTACGTGGCGATCAATGCGGACTATCGGACCTAGACAGAAGCAAGAAGCCAGAAGCAGCCAACTGACGATTGTCAGAAGCCAGAAGGAGACACGCTGCACCGGTGGTCCTGTCTTCTTGCTTCTGGCTTCTGGCTTCTGGCTTCTGGCTTCCGGCTTCCTACTGCTTCTGCCCTCCGTCCATTAGAATGCGCCACCGACGCTCAGCTGAAGCCGCCATGGTTTTCACGGTTTCTCAGCCGCGCCACACGACTCGGCGCCGGCTGCGGCCGTATCCTTATGGCAGAAGGCGCGGGCGACCGCCGCTCAACAAGGAACGGACTCCATGGACTTCGCGTCCTCCTCGCCCTCGCCGTCGCGGTCGGCGTGTTCGTCCTGACGGTCGTCGTGCCGATCGCCACGTTCCTGCGGGTACGGAAGACCGTCGGGGACATCAGGCGCATCGACGGCCGGCTGGACGAACTCGAAACCGAGTTGAGACGGCTCCAGCTGGCGGCACGACGCGCGGCGGCCGCGGAGGACGCCGCGCCGGCCGTGTCGCCCGCCGCGCCCGCCGGCGCGCCGCGCCGCCGGCCGAGACCCTCGCGTCCAGCTGTCGCCGCCGCACCCGTGAAGCCCGCCGAGTTCACGACGACCGGTCGAAGCCGCCGGTGCCGGCGCCAGCTCCCCCGAAGGCCCCCGCCACCGGGCTCGACGAATCCCTCGAGAGCCGCATCGGCGGCCGCTGGCTCCTCTACATCGGCACGGCCGCGCTCGTCATCGGCATCGGGTTCTTCGTCAAGTACGCGTTCGACAACGACTGGATTAACGAGACGGGGCGCGTGCTCATCGGTGCCGCGATCGGCCTGGCGATGATCCTGGGCGGCCATCGCATCGCCCGCCGTGGCTACCCGCTCTACGGGCAAATCGTGGCCGGAGGCGGGTTCGCCGCGCTCTACATTTCGGTGTTCGCGGCGCTCACCTTCTACGGCCTGATCGGCCGCCCCGCCGCGTTCGGCCTGATGGTGCTCGTCACCGCGGGCGCCGCCCTGGCCGCAGACGCGCACCGCTCGCTGGGCCTCGCGCTCTTCGCGGCCGCCGGCGGCTTCCTCACGCCGTTCCTGGTGGGCGGCGGCGAGAACGCCCAGGTCGTCCTCCTGTCGTACGACGCCATCCTCGCGATCGGCACGATGGTCATGGCGTCGCGCCGCAACTGGCCGATCCTCAACGTGGTCAGCTACGCCTTCGTGCTCGGCACGTTCGCCAGTTGGGCCGACAGCTATTACACGCCCGCGCAGTGGGTGCCGACGCAGGTGTTCCTCACGATCTTCGGCGCGCTGTTCACCGGCGCCGGCCTCCGCGCGCAGCGGGCCGGGACCGGGTCGGCCGGCATGGTCGGCGTTCTCCTGGTGACGGCGCCGATCATCTTTCACGCGGCGTCGGTCGCCAACCTGCAGCCGCACTGGTTGGCGCTGCTCCTCTACCTCACCCTTGCCTCGGTCACGGGCGTGGCCGCGAGCATGAAGCTGGACAGCGCCTGGCTGCGCCTGGCCGTCTTCGCGTTCGTCGCTCCCGTGCTCTGGCAGTGGATTGGCGAGCACGCCGGCCCGGGATGGCTCCTGGCGCCCGCCGCTGTCGCGCTGGCCATCTACGCCATGAACCTCGTGGCCATCGGCGAGCGCCTGGCGCGCCAGGCCGGGCGCTGGCTGAAGGCCGACCTGGTGCTCTTCCACGGCAGCGCGCTGGGTCTGTTCGCGGGGCTGTATGCGATCTTCGATCCCGTCGCCACCTCGTCGATGCCCCTGCTGGCGCTCGCCCTGGCCGCCTGGCACGGCGGCCTGACGTGGTTCTGGCGCGGCACATCCGAGGAAGCGGGGCTGAACAGCCTGGCCGTCGCCTTCGCCATGCTGGGATTCGCGATTGGCCTCCAGTTCGATCTGTGGTGGTCGGTCGTGGGCTGGGCCATTGAAGCCGCGGCCATCGTGTGGGTCGGGCTGAAGTCGCGGCGCGACTGGATGCGCCTCGGCGGCGCGCTGCTCCTGGCCTGGGCGGTCCTGCTCCTGGTGAGGCTCGGGTTCTTCGAGGCGCCGGCCGGGTTCAGCCCGGTCTTCAACGCGAGGGTCGGCGCCACGCTGGCCGTGGTGGCGGTCTGCTACGTCCTGGCGCTGCTCCACCAGCGGTACGCCGGCCACGTGCCGGACCGGGCCGGCGCCGGAGATCGCCGCGCTGTACCTCCTCGGCAACGTGCTCACCATCGTGCTGCTCACGACCGAGATCAGTTTCTACTGGCAGATGCGGGAAGCGACCGACGCAACGGCGCGCCTGGCCCGCTCGGCGTCCGTCTCGGTCGCCTGGGCCGTCTACGGCACCCTGCTCATTGTCGCGGGCATCGTCCGCAGATACGCGCCCATCCGCTACCTGGCCATCGCGCTGCTGGCGATGACCATCGTCAAGGCGTTCGCCTTCGACCTGTCGATGCTCGGCGGCATCTACCGGATCATCGGCTTTGTCGGCCTCGGCGTGTTCCTGCTCCTCGGTGCGTGGCTCTATCAGCGGTACCGGGACGTCATCGTGGGAGCAAGGACTAGAGAGTAGGGAGTCAGAAGTCAGTAGTCAGTAGTCAGAAGCCAGAAGACCAGATCAAGCTGCAGGCCAGCGAGACGCTCTGACGTCCGTCGTTCTTCTACTGGCTATCTGTGCACTTCTTGCTTCTGTGCTTCTTCCCTACCCCATCGCCCCTTCGGGGTAGTGCAGCGCGAGGCGCAGTTCCTTGGTCAGGCCGTCGACCGTCGTGCCCTTGCCCCACGCGCCAAGGGTCTCGAACCGCAGGTCGCCGATGCGGTGGCCCCACGGCGCGATGACGCGGCCGATGGCCCGGAAGTCGGTGCGCTCGACGTGCTCTTCGTCGAGGCGGCGCACCACGTCGGGCGCCACGCGGATGAAGGCCCTGAGCGCCGTCGACGACTTGATGCTGTACTTCCGCCCGTTCCACGCCGCCCCGAACACCAGGGCGATCTGCTTGAAGTAGTTCACGAAGAACCGCTTCGCTTCGTCGTGGAAGTCCTGGGTCTTGCGGGGCCCGCCGAACGCGTCCGACTGGAACAGCTTCTTCAGCTCCTGGGCGAGCGGCGCCTGCGCGACGCTGCCTCTCCCCACCCCGAGCAGCTTGATGTCCGTGTAGAGCGGCGAGTCGTCGCGATCGTTCAGCACGCGGACGATGTCGTGGGCCGAGGCGAGGCTCTGGTCGCGGTAGAGCTGGCGCCCGGACAGGCTCACAAGGTGCGACGAGTTCAGCCGCGTGTGCTTCGCGTTGATCGTCACGAACATCTGGACGATGTGCTCCTCGGGCAGCTGGTCGAAGATGACGGCCGGGACCGTGAACGCGTCCTGCCCGAATCGCTCGATGTCGGCGTGCATCGCCAGCAGCCGGTGCTGTCCGTCGATGGCGCGCAAGACGCCTTCGCGCTCGGGCACCCTCAGCGTCCCGAGGCTCGACCCTTCTTCCACCGGCGAGAACGACAACGGCTCGTCGCAGGAGATGATCACCGCCCCCGGGATCGACGGCAGGTCGCGCGCCTGCCGGCACTGCTCGTAGTAGCCGACCAGTTCGTCGATCTTCCGGCGGATGATCTGGCGCTGATAGGCCTTGTCGTTGGCGGCGATCCGGCGCTCGAGGAGGTTCCAGTTCACCTTGGACACCGCGCCCCCGCTCTTCTTGCCGCGCACGGGCGGGTGATGCTGCTCGCCGTAGCTCAACACCTCGAAGCGGACGAGCTTGTCGATGTCCTTGGCCGAGAGCGACGCCTGGTAGAACCGGACGCCGAACTGCTGCATCTGGATCGCGGAGACATTGATCATGGTTGAGTCCTGGCACATTCTTAACCGTTTTCCTCCGGAATTCAGCCGGTTTTCTGCGATGATGGGTCTTTCTGCCACCGACGGCCGGGGGCGCGGCCGGCAGGGCCGGCTGAATCCCCATATCTGATTGTGCTGATGAGGTTTAGCTCCGATGAACCGATCGAGAACGAAGAAATGGCGAATGTCGGCGGTCTGCTCGCTCGCGGCAGCCGCGCTCCTGATGCTGCCGGGCGCGACCGGCCTCTCGGCCCAGGCGCCGAAGTCCGCGACGGCCGTCGCCGCGACAGGCCGGCACTGACGAGGAGTTCGCCCGCCTCGTTCGCGAATGGACCACCCGCCCCGAGTTCCTCAGCCCTCTCGTGGACCACCTGCCGACGGCGCGCGGCGTGCCGTCCCCGAAGGACGTGCTCGGCTACCACATCGGCCAGCCGAAGACGCTGACCTACTACGCCGACATGCTGAAGTACTACCGGGCGCTGGCGGCCGCCTCGCCCCGCGTGCGCGTGACGACGATCGGCAGGAGCGACGAGGGCCGCGAGTGCGTCGTCGTGTTCGTGGGATCGGAGGAGTCCATCGCCAATCTCGACCGGTATCGCGGCTATCTCGGGCAACTCGCCGATCCGCGTCCGCTCACCGAGGCCCAGGCGATGGACATCGTCGGCCGGGCCAAGCCGCTCTACCACCTGATCGGCGGGCTGCACAGCGGCGAGACGGGCCCGCCGGAGATGCTCATGGAGCTGGCGTACCGGCTCGCCGTCGAGGACTCGCCCCTCATCACCAGGATCCGCGACAACGTCATCGTGTCGATCACGCCCGTCGGCCGAGCCCGACGGGCGCGATCGCTACGTCGACTGGTACTACGCGTACAAGACCGGCGAAACAGGCGAGGGTGTCTGCGTACGGCGGGCCGCCGTACTGGGGCAAGTACATCCTCCACGACAACAACCGCGACTTCAACTTCTCGCAGCTCACGACGCGCGCCATCCTGGACTGGTATCTCCAGTGGCACCCGCCGATCATGCACGAACTGCACGAGTCGGTGCCGTTCCTGTACACCTTCAGCGGACAGGCGCCGCAGAACCCGACGCTCGACCCGATCCTGTACGGCGAGCTGCCGTGGTTCGCCAACTTCGAGATGGCCCAGATGATCAAGTACGGCATGCCCGGCGTGTGGACCCACGCCTTCGTGGACATGTGGTACCCGGGCTACATGGGCTTCATGGCGTCGAACCACAACGGCATGCTGCGCATGTACGAGACGTACGGCAACGGCGGCGCCAACACGATGAAGCGCCGAATCGGCGGCGGCGGCGAGGGCGGCATGGGCGCCGGCGGCGGCCAGACCTCGCGCGAGTGGTACCGGCCGATGCCGCCGTACGCCGAGGTCGAGTGGTCGATCCGCAACAACACCAACTACATGCAGACGGGCGTCCTCTCGGCGCTCGAACTCACGTCGGCCTTCCCGCGGGTCGTCCTCGAGAACTTCTACCGCAAGAGCCGGAACTCCATCGAGGCGGGCCGGAAGGAGGCGCCGTTCGGCTACGTCATTCCGGCCGGACGGGCGCGACCAGACGCGCGTGGCGTGGGTCGTCAACATCCTGCGCATGCAGGGCATCGAGGTCGGCCGCGCGACTTCAGAGGTCACGCTGAAGGAAGGCACGTTCCCCGCCGGCACCTTCATCGTCAAGCGAGACCAGCCGTACGGCCGGCTCGCGAAGATCCTGCTCGAGAAGCAGACCTTTCCCGACCCGAACCTGCGCACGTACGACGACACCGGCTGGACCATCGGCCTGATGACGCACACCGACGTGAAGGAGATCGCGGACAGAGCGATTCTCGACGTGCCGGTTCAGCCGGTGACGAAGGTGGCGCTCGAAGGGACGGTCTCGGGCGCGGCCGGTTCGATCGTCGCCATCGCGCACCACGGCTCCGCGAACATGATCACGCTTCGCTACCGGCTCAAAGACCTCGACGTCGGCGCCGCCGAGCAGCCGTTCAAGGCCGGCGACGCCGAGTTCCCGGCCGGTTCGTTCCTCGTGGGCTCCGGCGCAGATACCGGCGCGCTGGCGCGGGTGAAAGCCGCCGTGGCCGAGCTCGGGCTCACCGCCGCCATCCTGCCCTCGGCGCCCGACGTCCCCTCTCATCGGGTCGATCTGCCCCGCCTTGCCGTCTTCAGCACGTGGGGCAGCACGCAGGACGTGGGCTGGGTGCGCCATGCCTTCGACGCCTTCGAGATTGGCTACGACCTGATCTTCAAAGAGCAGGTCCGGGCCGGCCGCCTTCGCGACAGGTACGACGTCATCGTCATGCCCAGCCAGGGCCGCACCGGAAAGGGGCTCGTCTTCGACCTCCCGCCCGTCGGCAAGCCGCTTCCGTACAGAAAGTCAGACCAGTTCAAGAGCTTCGGCATGTACGGCGAGTCGGACGATGTGACGGGCGGAATGGGGCTCGCGGGCGTTGTCGAGATCGAGAAGTTCGTCGAGGAGGGCGGCGTGCTCGTCACGCTCGGCGCCGCGAGTTTCTTCCCCGCCGAGTTCGGGCTCGCCAGGCGCGTGGACGCCAGCCGGCCGTCGGCCCAGTTCTACGCGCCCGGCCCGATCGTGGAGGCCGAGATCACGCAGCCGTCCCATCCCGTCTTCTACGGCTACACGGCGAAGACGCTGCCTGTCCGCTACGCCGGCGGGCCGCTGCTGTCGATCCAGGGACTCGAGGCCGAACGGGACAGGCAGACGCTCATGCGCTTCCGGGGCACCGATGCGGCCGTCCTCAGCGGGTTGATGAAGGGGGCGGCCGAGACGCGCAACCGCCCGGCAATCGCGGAGATTCAGTCAGGCAAGGGCCGCGTGTTGATGTTCGCGACGAACCCCTGTTTCCGGTACCAGACGCTCGGCGAGTTCAACATGCTCTTCAACGCCGTGCTGCACTACAACGACGTGAAGAGGTAGACGGCTACCCTCGCTCTTCTCCGACTCGAGCGCCTTCCTGGCGGCCTCGAGTTCCTTCTTCTGGGCCGCGGAGATCTTCGGGAACGCGAGATTCATGTCGTCCAGCGCGTCCACCACCGAGGCGGCGACGATGAGGCGCGCCAGCGGCTTGTCGTCGGCCGGCACGACGATCCACGGCGCGTACGGCGTGGCCGTGTGCTGGATCATGTCCTCGTACGCCTCCATGTACTTGTCCCAGAAGCCCCGCTCCCTGGCGTCCGCCAGCGAGAACTTCCAGTTCTTCTCCTCCAGTCTCGAGGCGCTCGAGGAACCGCCGCTTCTGCTCCTTCTTCGACACGTTGAGGAAGAACTTGCGGATCGTGTAGCCGTTGCGCGTCAGGTACCGCTCGAACGCGTTGATGTCCTCGAACCGCTCCTTCCAGATGTTCTTCGACACGGCCGAAGGCGGGAGCTTCTCCTTCTGGAGGTACTCCGGATGCACGCGCACGACGAGGACTTCCTCGTAGTACGAACGGTTGAAGATGCCGATGCGCCCGCGCTCCGGCAGCGACTTGGACGTCCGCCACAGGAAGTCGTGATCGAGCTCCTCGGGCGAGGGCGACTTGAAGGAGTAGACCTGGCAGCCTTGCGGGTTGATGCCGGACATCACGTGCTTGATCGCGCCGTCCTTGCCCGCGGCGTCCATGGCCTGAAAAATCAGCAGCAGGCCCTTCGTGTCCTGCGCGTACAGCTTCTCCTGGTGGTCCCTCAGGAGATCGACGCCCTCGTCGAGGCGCTTCCGGATCTCCTTCTTCGAGAGCTTCCAGTGCTTGCGGGTGGTCGGGTGGTCCTTCAGCTTGAAGTCCTTGCCCCCGGTGACCGTGAACGGCGCGAGTTTCGTCTTCAAGCTGTTCGCCATGCGGGCTGTCCTCCGGTGTCGGGATCCAGCCTACACCCGTCCAGCCCCCCGGAGCGCTATCCGGGAAGCGCCATTCGGCATCGCCGCCCAGGAGCCGGTCTCAGGCCGACGGGGGCGCCGCCGCCCGCCTGGCCTTCCAGCCGGCGACGAGGCGCGACTTGGCGAGCGTCGCGGCGTAGATGAGGGCCGTGAACGCCGTGAACGCGGCGAGAGACCACCAGACTGGCAGCCTGCGGTGGAGCGGATGCGAGAAGATGCCGTAGGCGAGTTCCACGTGGATCCAGTAGACAAACAGCGACGATCGCCCGAACTCGAGCATCGGGCTCCAGGCGGGGTTGCGCGGCTCGGCCGAGAAGGGCCGCTGCACGTAGACGTAGATGACCCCCATCAGCACCAGCATGATGCCGATCTTGACGAAGTAGTACGTGGGCGACGACGTCCAGAAGTTGGAGTAGCCGTGCGGGTAGATGGACGGCAGGTAGCTCGTGCCGTATCCGATGGCGGCGAGCAACACGCCAGAGACCGCGAGCCACCGGTTGGCGCGCCACTCCCCGGCCGGGGTCTTCACCGTGTCGAGCCATTCGCCCACGAGCGCGCCGGCGAAGACGTAGCCCGCCCAGGGAAAGAACGTGAAGACACTCAGCTTCGGAAACGGCCTGATGTACCACTCGATCGGGTCGGGCAGCCAGGCCAGCCAGGCGGCGTTCCTGACAATCGGCGTGGCGAAGGCGAACCCGCACGCGAGCGCCGCGAAGGTCCAGACGCGCGCGCGCCGGTCGGACAGCCGCCCCCAGATCCAGGCGGCGGCCGCGATTGACGGCCCCATGATGTTCAGGATGTCCGCCTTGAAGATGCCCTTCACCGTGGCCCCGGGGCTCAGGACCCACGACTGGAGGCGGAAGAGGAAGGCCAGCCCGAAGATCTCCCAGCCGCGCTTCTGGACCGACCAGGCGGCGGCCGCGCGGTCCCCGGACCGGCGCGTGCGCGACGAGGCCGCCATCGCCACCGACACGCCGGCGAGGAAGAGGAACATGGGCGCCGCGAGGCCCCCGATGAAGTTCACGGCCTTGTAGAGCGGCGTGGCGCGGTCCTCCAGCACCGTCCACGCGTCGAACGTGTGCGCGGCGATCATGAAGAGCACGCTGAGGCCGCGCATCCAGTCGATGTACGCGCGGCGGTTCGCGGACGTTCCCATCCAGCCCCTCCGGATGGAGAGAGACCCGGTGCTGCCCCGGCCTACTCGGGTGTCGGATCGGGTTCCTGCCCCCGCTCCGCGCCCGGCCCCGCGAGAGACACGCTGGTGGTCAACTCGATGTCCTGGCGCAGCGAGTGCCACACCGAGCAGTACTTCTCCCTCGAGAGCGCAATCGCACGGTCCACCTGCTCCGCCGGCGCGCTGGTGTCGAGCGAGATGCTCAGGTCAATCGACACGAAGCGCCGCGGCTCCGTGTCGGCCCGTCGCCCGGTCAGCCGCGCGCTGAACGACCGCACGTCGAACCGGCCCTTCGTCAGGATGAGGACGATGTCGATGGCCATGCAGCCGGCCAGCGACCCCGCCAGGGCCGCCACCGGCGAGGGCCCGGCCTCGTTTCGCCCGTCGAGCAGCCACTCGTGGCCGCCCTCCCGGGCCGTGAACATCAACCGCCCGTCCCACGCGAGGTCCACCACCATCGGGGGTTTCGCGTCAGCCTGTCTGCGCCATCGTTCCTCCTCACACCTGACCCGGCGGATCGTCCCTGCTGAGGCGCGGCCCGCCGTTCGCGCGTCGTAGAGCCGTTCCCGCGGTACGAAGGCGTGATTCTACACGATGGCGGCGCCGCGAACGCGCGGTTATACTGCCGTGGGACGTCGGACCAATGGTGTCGCCACCCGTACTCGCGGCCGCCGCGGGCTGCTGCGCGCAGGAGGTGTAACCGTGTCCGGAAAGGATGTTGCGTGGCGATGTGGAGACTGTTCGCGGCGGCGGCGTGTCTTGCGGCGGGCGCGGCAATGGCAGGGGTCGGCACCCTGGCGGCCGGCCAGGGAGATGACCCGTTCCTCGCCCGTGCCCGGGCGCTTCACCTGTCGGTCCCGATGTTCGACGGCCACAACGACTATCCCTGGGAGGTCCGGCAGCGGGCCGGCAAGGACCCCGCCGCGCTCGACATCCGGAGCGCCCGCACCGACACGATGACCGACATTCCCGCGGATGCGCCGGGGCGGGGTGGGTGCGCAGTTCTGGTCGGTGTACGTGCCGTCCGTCGCTGGCGGGCCAGCAGGCGGTGACCGCCACGCTCGAACAGATCGACATCGTCCACCGCATGATGGCGCGTTACCCGGAGGATTTCGAACTCGCGCTGACCGCGGACGACGTGCAGCGGATCTTCGCGGCGGGGAAGATCGCGTCGCTCATCGGCATGGAGGGCGGCCACTCCATCGATTCCTCGCTCGGCGCGCTGCGGATGTTCGCGCGGCTCGGCGTGCGCTACATGACGCTGACGCACTCGAAGAACGTGCCGTGGGCCGACTCGGCCACGGACACGCCCGAGCACGGCGGCCTGACGGCGTTCGGCGAGGACGTGATACGCGAGATGAACCGCCTCGGCATGCTCGCCGACCTGAGCCATGTTTCCGAGGAGACCATGGAGGACGTCCTGCGCGTGACGCGGGCGCCGGTCATCTTCTCCCACTCGTCAACCCGCGCGCTCTGCGGCCATCCCCGCAACGTGCCGGACGCGATCCTCAGGCTGCTCCCCAAGAACGGCGGCGTCGTCATGGTGTCGTTCGTGCCGCAGTTCACCACGCCGGAGGCCTCGGCGTGGGACTCGGCGCTGGAGGCCGAGCAGGCCAGGCTCCAGAAGCTCTCGCCGAAGGACGAGGCCGCCGTGAAAGCCGGCATCGGCGCGTGGATGGCCGCGCATCCGAGGCCGACGGTCACCGTCGCGCAGGTGGCCGACCACATCGACCACGTCCGGAAGGTGGCCGGGATCGATCATGTCGCGTACGGGAGCGACTTTGACGGCATCACCTCCGCGCCGTCCGGCCTCGAGGACGTGTCGATGTTTCCCGCGCTGACCGCCGAGCTCCTTCGGCGCGGCTACACCGAGCTCGAGGTGAAGAAAGTGCTCGGCCTGAACCTGCTGCGCGTCATGCGCGCCGCCGAGGCCGCCGCCGCACGCATGGCGGCGGCGCCCCCGGGCAGTGACGCCCGTTAGAAGCGGACGCTGTAGACGAGCTTGAAGGTCCGGCCCTTCTCCGGCACGTAGTCTTTCACGTACGACAGGTGGTTCCGGTAGAGCGTGTTCGCGGCGTTGTCGAGCCGCGCCGTGATGGTGCTGACGCTCCGGCCGGTCGGCCACGAGTACGACGAGAACAGCTTGAGCAGGCCATAGCCGTCCGTCGGCGTCTCCGCGCCGAACACGCGCTCCTGCGCCGACACCCCCGTCACCTCGGCCCCGGCATTGAACGCGCCAATCTGATAGCGCACGCTGCCCCGTGCGCGGAACGGCGGGATGCGAGGGAGCGGCGCGTCTGGATCGAGGAGGTCCCCGCGGACGTAGTCGATGCCGAAATCCGCGAAGATCCTCGAGGTGACCTGCACATCGCCGTGCAGTTCGGCGCCCTGGAGGATGCTGTCGGCGGCCACGAACTCCACCACGGGGAACCCGTCCTCGACCGCGCCCTCCACAGGGCTGCGGAAGATGTAGTCGCTGATGCGGTTGCGGAAATAGGTGGCTTCGGCCGAGAAGCGCGCCGATCTCCATCTGAACGACAGGTCCAGTCCCAGGGCGTGTTCGGGATTGAGATTGGGGTTGCCGATCTCGAACGCGAAGTTGCCGGGATGCGGACCGTAGAAATACAGCTCTTCGAGCGCCGGGTACCGCGACGTCCGTGCCACGCTCACGGCGATGCTCGACCGGTGATCGAACGCCGGCGGCTGAATGAGCACGCCCACCGACCCCGAGAACTCGGAGAAGTCCCGCGCGGGCAGGTCGTCGCTTTTCGGCGTGTAGCTCGCATGGTCGAAGCGGCCGCCGAGCTGCAGCGTCGCATGATGGAAGGTGACTTCCTCGTACACGAACGCTGCCGCCCCCTGCTGGTCGACAGGAGGCGAGAGCGCCTCGTCGCCGACAGCCGAGAAGCTCCGATCGAGCGCCCGCGCGCCGATGCTGCCGCTGAAACGGCCGTACGCCCGGTGGGTGCCCAGGAACTCGAATTCGTGCGTGTCGTTCCGGAATGCCGTCCCGACCTCCCCCGCAACAATTTCTTCGTGCTTGTACCAGCGGCCGGCGTACGAACCGCGAATCGAGCTGAGGAAGCCGCCGAGGTCCTTCATTTCGCCGCGCACGTTCACGATGGAGCGCCGCGGCGTGAGCTCGACCTGCCCCTCCTCGACGAACGGCAGGCCGTACCTCGTGTCCTCGTAGGCGTAGTTCGCGCCGAGGTGGCCGCGTTCCCCGGTCCAGGACAGACCGGCCGACCCGAAGCCGCTCCGGGCCTGCGTATTGTCGACCGTGCCCTCGGGCGTCGAGTAGTCGCCGTTCCGCTGGCCGCCTCCCGAGGCGTGCAGGGCCCAGACCTTGTTGCCCCACCACAGATCCGCCGCGCCCTGTGTCTGGCCGCCATTGGTGCCCAGGTCGCCCGTGAAGCCGCCCTTCATGCCGTTCACGGGCTCTGAAGGCACCGCGTCCGAGATCACGTTCACGAGCCCGCCGACGGCGTTGGCGCCGTAGATCAGCGTGGCCGGGCCGCGGACAACCTCGATCTTCGATCGCCGACTGCGGGATTCACGGTGATGCCGTGATCGCCGGATTGACTCGACAGGTCGCCCATCCGCTGCCCGTCCTCGAGAATCAGCACGCGGTCGCCGTCAAGGCCGCGGATGACGGGGCGGGCCGGCGCCGCGCCGAACGATCGCTCGGCGACGCCCGGCTGCTGACCGAGCGTCGACGCCAGCGTGCCGCCAAGCTCGCGGGTCAGGTCCTGCCCGGTGAGCACCGATGTCGGCTGGTACGCGTTGAACTGGTCGCGCGGCTCGGCGCTGACCGATACGACCTCCTCGAAGTGCAGTTCCGGATCGACCAGCAGGTTGATGATCGTGTCGGGCGCCGCCGCCGTGAACTCCTGGTGCCGCGCCGAGAAACCCTGGGCCTCGACCGAGAGGTGGTAGGTGCCTGGCTTCACCTTCTCGAACTGGAAACGGCCGTCAGGTCCCGACAGCGTCTGCCGCCGGTCCTCCTGGAAGATGACCTTCGCTCCAACGACGGGCTCGCCCGTCAGCGAGTGCAGGACCTGGCCTCTGACGAGGACGCCCGCCTGCGGCGCCGCCCACGCGGGGCCCGCGGAGGTGCATGCCAGCGACAGGGCGGTGGCAACAGCGAATCGACTGAAGAATCTCCACATATGAACTCGGCGTCAAACCATTGTAGCGCCTGCCGGATGGCATCCAGCGGTTGCCACCCGCGCGGCGCCTTGTTAGGCTGGATACATGCGTGACGTTCTGAGAATCGCGAGTGTGGCGTGCATGGCGGGCTTCCTGCTCGCGGAGACCCCCATCCAGTCCGCTCCCGGCGCCGCCCCGGGCGGTCAGCAGGCCGGGGTCTTCCGCAGCGGCGCCAAGATGGTCCCGATCTACGCCACGGTGACCGATACGCAGGGCGCGCTCGTGCCGAACCTCACCCGCGAGGACTTCGAGATTCTCGACAACAACGTGCGCCAGGAGCTCGTGGTCTTCGAGAACCAGACGCAGCCCATCACGGCCATCGTCATGCTCGACAGCAGCGGCAGCATGACCAACTCGCTGAAGCTGGTGTACGCCGGCGCCGAGCAGTTCCTCATCCGCCTGCTGCCCCAGGACAAGGCCCAGGTCGGCGCGTTCAACGACAAGGTGGAGTTCAGCGGGTCGTTCACATCCGACCGGGACGAGCTCGTCGCCGCGCTCAGGGAGCTGGATTTCGGCAACCCGACCCGGCTCTACGACGCCATCGACCAGTCGCTCGACCGGCTGGCGGCCGTCGAGGGCCGCCGCGTCATCGTCGTGCTCACCGACGGCGACGACAACTCCAGCAAGGTCGGTCAGGGGGACGTGCTCGGCCGGGCCCTGGCCGACGAGGTCATGATCTACGGCATCGGCCTGGAATCGGACTACTTCGACGGCATGCGCCGCGTCAGAACGAATCCCGACAGGGTGGTGCGGAAACTGGCGGACGAAACCGGGGGCGGCTACTACCTGCTGAAGGCGACCGCCGACCTGAACACCACCTTCACGCGCATCGCGCAGGAACTGCACAGCCAGTACGTGCTCGGCTTCAGCCCCACCGTGCTCGACGGCAAGGTGCACAAGCTGACGGTCAACGTGAAACGCCCGGGCATGAAAGCCCGGGCGCGCAAGTCGTACGTGGCGTCGTCGGACGCGGCACCGGGCCGCGTGAAGTAGGCCCGGCCGGCGCTACACGAGGGCGGCGACGACGGTGACGGCCAGCAGCACGGCGACGATCCAGTCCGCGTTGCTCGAGAAGTTCAGTTCAAACATCGGAGCCTCCTGAAGACAGGGGGCGTTCGAGCCCACCTGAGTACTTAGACGCAGCGGCGGGCCGATCGGTTTAGTCGAGGGCGTGACAAGAGTGTGAGCGGGCCGCCGCGCGCCGGCGAGGCAGCAGGCCCTACCGGCCCTGCTGCCCGGCGAAGGGGTTGTCGAGCACGAGGTCGGGCCGCTGGCGCCGGAACGTCTCGGCGACGTGGCAGTCCCAGCAGATCGCGGCGTGCGTGCGCATCACGTCGAACATCGTCTCCGGCCTGACGTCGCTCCACTCGAGCGTGCCGCCGTCCGGGGCCCGCAGGGCCGGCTTGTGCGAGGCCCACTCCACCGCGCCCAGCGCCGTGCCGCAGATGGCGCACGACTTGTCGGCGTACCAGCGGCTCACCTGTTCCTTGACCAGGCAGTCCATCGGCTGGGTGGCGATCTGTTCGAGGCATCCCTGGCCGCAGCCGGCCTTCTCGGGCCACCGGGAGCAGGAGTCGAGGCGGAGGTGCTCGTGCCCGCCGGCGGCCGTGAACGCCGCATGCCGGGCATCGACGGTCACCGCCGCAGGCTGCTGGTTGTCCGGGCACGTGATGACGCGCGCGCCGCGCATCCTGATGTACTCGCTGACGGGCCGGCGCAGCAGGGCGTACAGCGCTCCCGCCACCACGGCGGTGACGACGAGGTACAGCAAGGTAGTCATGGCCGGCAGCTCCTTCGGCCCTATCCTACACCGGCGCTCGTGTGTCCGGATCGGACGCCCTTTGGTATCATCCCCGCATGTCACAGCCGCTCACGGACCAGGAGTTCGCCGCAAGAGCCGACGAGGCCCTCGAATCGCTGCAGCGCGGGCTGATGGACCTGGCCGACCGCGAGGGGTTCGAGGTCGAGCTCCAGGGCGGCGTCCTGAACATCTTCTTCGAGGAGCCGACCGAAACGCGGTTCGTCGTGAGCCCGAACGCCCCGGTCAGGCAGATCTGGGTCTCGGCCCTCGTGCGCAGCTACAAGCTCTCCTGGTCGGCCGGGCGCGGCGCGTTCGAGCTGGACGGCGAATCCCTGCCCGCCCTCATCGAGCGCCTCGTCCACATCCACCTCGGGCGGTAGACGCTTCCGGTCCCGCAGCGAAGGGGCCCGGCCCGCGCCATCGGCGCCCGGTGTTAGAATGCGGGTCGGGTTTCCAGCAACAAGGGAGGCGAAGCATGCGAAGGGTAGGCATCTACGGCCTGGTCGGCCTGCTCGTGGCCGGAGGCGCGGCGTGCGGTGGAGGCAAGACCGAGGAAGCCAGGCAGACAGCGGAGGCGGCGAAGGAGGCGACGGCGGCCGCGGGCGAGGCCGCGGAAGGCGACGCGACGAAAGGCATGCAGGAATTTGCCAAGGCGATGGAGCAGATGCAGCATCACAGGCGGAAGCCTCCCTTGAGCGGGTCCTCGTCGTCGACGAGGAACACGTGCTCGCCGGTGATCCAGGCCGATCCCTCGAGCTCGGGCAGGATGGCGTCGAAGCCGGCGACGCGCGTCCTGCCCGTGATCCTGCCGCTGAACAGCGTCCCGATCAGGCTCTCGTGGCCGAAAGCGCGGTCCGGCGGCAGCAGTCCCATCGCGTCGACAACAGCCATCACGGCGCAGGTCCCGGTGCCGCACGGCGAGCGGTCCACCTCGGCGTCCGCGAAGATCGTCACGTTCCTGAGGTCCGCGTCGCTCCGCTCGGGCGGCCCGGTGAAGATCGTGCCGTAGATGCCGTTCAGGCCGCCATCCAGCGGATGGACGACCGTGATGGCGGCCTCGACGGCGTGCTTGATCTCCATGCCCACGCGCCGCAGTTCGGGCAATCGCGCGGGCGCAATCGGCAGCCCGGCCGCCTCGGCGTCGACAATCGCGTAGAACGCCCCGCCGAACGCGACATCCACGCGGACCTCGCGGGCGCCGACGCGGACGGGCAGCCCCGGCGCGAAGACGAACGACGGCACGTTGTCGAACGCGACCCGATCGACGCGAACGCCCGGCCCGCCCTCTCCCGCCGCTTCGCTGACGTCGCGCGCGGGCGTGCACGGGGCCGGCTGGCGAGTCGTAGACGATCCGGTTCGGCTCCCTCGGATGGATCAGCCCTCGTTCAACCGCGATCGTCGTCACGGCGACGATGCCGTGGCCGCACATGGTGCTGTAGCCCTCGTTGTGCATGAAGAGCACGCCCGCATCGGCTTCGGCGGTGACCGGCTCGGTCAGGACCGCGCCGTACATGTCGGCATGCCCCCGCGGCTCGAGCATCAGCGCCCGGCGTATGGAGTCGGCATGCCGCTTCACCCAGGCGCGCTTCTCGAGCATGGTCCGGCCCTTCGGGGCAGGGTACCCTTCGATGATGAGCCTGAGCGGCTCGCCGGCGGCATGGGCGTCCAGGGTCCGGTATCGGCGGATTGCGCGCGGCTTCGGCACGGCACCTCGCTTGAGTCGGGTGGAAGGCAATTATAAGCTGACGGTATGGGAGCCCTCATGAGGACCGGCGCGGCGCGCCGACGGCTGACCGGTTTCGCGGCGCTCGCGGCGTTCGCGCTGCTCGCGGCGCTCATTCCCGGCGTCGCCGCCTCCAACCCCCGGTCCGCCGAGTTGCGGCGCGCCGGCTTCGAACTCGCGTACAACCTCGACCATGACGAGGCGCTCGCGATGTTCCGCCGCGCGGTGGAAGCCGATCCCGGCGACTCCGCGGCCTGGCGCGCCATGGCGGCGGCCGCGTGGCTCGATCTCCTCTTCACGCGGGGGGCCCTCACGGCCGACGAATTCCTCAGCTCGCTTCCCGAATCCAACGCCGCCGTGAAGGCCCCGCCCGCCGACAAGGCGGCGATGTTCCGCACGAACATCGACAAGGCCATCGAGCTGGCCGAGGCCAGGCTGCGGAGCCATCCCAATGATGCCGACGCGCACTTCAACGTCGGCGCGGCGAGGGGCATGCTCGCGGCCTACACGGTGACGGTCGAAGGCTCCCTGTTCGGGGCGGTGCGCCTGGCCCGGCGGGCATTCAAGGAGCACGAGCGGGTCCTCGAACTCGACCCGTCGAGAAAGGACGCGGCGTTCTTCACGGGAGCCTACCGCTACGCCGTCGCCAACCTGGGCTCTGTCAAGCGCTGGATGGCGTACATCGCCGGCTTCGGCGGCGACCGCAAT
This sequence comes from uncultured Acidobacteriota bacterium, assembly GCA_963834645.1. Lineage (GTDB taxonomy): Bacteria > Acidobacteriota > Vicinamibacteria > Vicinamibacterales > JAKQTR01 > JAKQTR01. Next base: position 167,005 of record CAWICP010000005.1, on the reverse strand, counting down.
CGCGCCATCAGGATGCTCGAAGAGAGCGCGGCGTATCCCAGCGACGTGCAGGCCGACGCCGCGATCATCCTCACGCTGGTCTACAACAGGGAAGGACGGTACGACGATGCGCTGCGGGTGCTGGAGGGATTGCGTCAGCGGTTCCCTCGCAACCGCCTGCTGTGGCTCGAGACGGGAGGGACCGATATGAGGGCCGGGCGGCCGGCTCGCGCGCTGGAGTACCTCGACACCGGGATCGCCATGTTCGAGGCGCGACCCGAGGCCGAAGGCGTTCGGTGAGACCGCCCTGTGGTACGCCAAGCGCGGGGCCGTGCGTGCCGCGCTCGGGAACCGGGCCGGGGCCGAATCCGACTTGCGGAAGGCGCTGGCCGCCGAGGGCCGCGACTGGGTCCACGGGCGTTGCCACCTCGAGCTCGGCAAGCTCGCCGACGTGTCGGGAGACGAGGACAGCCGCCGTGGCCGAATACCGCCGGGCCGCCGCGCTCTGCGGAAAGGACCGCGACCCGGTCGGCCGGGAGGAGGCCGAACGCCTTCTGAAGACGCCGTACACGGGAACAAACGCCGCCCCGGGCCGTCAGTGAGGGTAGCGAGCATCCAATGTCGAAGAAGACGTCGTGGGCCGTCATCATCGTCGCGGCAAGCGCCTTCGTGCTGATTGTCGGGGTGGGCCTTGTCGGCGTCGTCGGCTACGTCATCTACCAGCAGTTCGCGTTCCAGGCGAAGAGCGCCACCGAGATGAGCGCCGACGAGGAGTTCGCGCGAGATTGTCGCGAAGTTCGAAGGCCAGAAGCCGTACCTCGTCATCAAGGACGGCGAACCCGTCGTGAGCGACGCGCCCGCGGCGGCGCCCGGGAAGCCCGTCGAAGCGCTCCACATCATCGTGTGGGACCCCGACGAACGGAAGGTCATCAAGCTGAACATGCCCTTCTGGCTGCTTCGCATGACGAAGGGCCAGCCGATCAAGATCTCGTCGAACGACGATCCTGACGGACAACACGTGAAGCTCCAGATCACCGCCGATGATCTCGAACGGCGGGGCCCCGGTCTGATTCTGGATCACAAGGAAGCGTCCGGCGAACGTGTCCTCGTCTGGGCGCAGTAGGCCGCGCCCGCTGTCCTCGGAACTCCCCCGGCGTTTGGCATCTTCAGGCGGTTTTCTGCTTGAATTTCGCGCGATCAGGATTGGCCTCGAGCTTGCAGTGTGTCCTGGTGAACGCCGGCGCCGAAGTGGCGGGGCCGGCGAGGCGAGCCGCACGGGGCGCGCGCTCGAGGGAGGGCACCATGAAACCGAGAACCTTGATCGTGACAACGGGACTGCTGATGACGTGCGCCGCGCTGGCCGCGCCGGCGGATGCGCAGCCGGCCCGGTTCACCATCGGCGCAGTTTTCGGCACGGGGCCGCAGTACCCGCCGCCGCCGCCGGCAACATATGGGGGAAGGCTCGGGCCCGGCGATTACGGCAGCTACCGGGGCTTCGGCGCGAGGGACTACGCGCTGAACCGCGGCTTCAACGACGGCTACGAGCAGGGCTTCGAGACGGCGCGCGACCGGGACCGCTTCGATCCGAGGCGCGAACGGTGGTATCGCGACGCGCAGCGCGGATACGACCGCGACTTCCGGATGTCGCGCAACGAGTACCGCGACGTCTACCGGCGCGGGTTCATGAATGGCTATGAGACGGGCTACCGCGACGCGCAGCGGGGGGGCGGGCGCGGCAACTACGGCGACTACGGCGACCGGCGCGACTGGCGGCGATAGAACAGCCGGCTGGGGTCAGACCCGGGTCTGACCCCAGCCGCTCCGTGTCCCGGTCTCAGGCGCGCTGCGGCGACCGCAGATCGGCGAATCCCACCATCCGCTGCCGCTGTTCATCCCAGAGAGCGAGGCGAAGCATCTTCACGCTCTGCGCCAGACTGATGGTCGGCGCCTGGTGGAAAATCGGGTTCTCGTCGTGCGCGCGCTGCAGGTTGTAGTTGGGTATGCGCGGCGCGAGGTGGTGGACGTGGTGCAGCCCGATGTTGCCCGTGATCCACCGCAGCACGAGAGGCAGCTTGAAATAGGAGCAGCCCATGATGGCCGCCGTCGCGTAGTCCCAGTTCGAGTGGTGCTGCCAGTACGCGTCGTCGAACTGGTGCTGCACGAAGAACAGGTACACGCCGGCGCCGGCGGCGAGATAGCCCACGGGGAGGTAGACGAGGAGCACCGACTGCAGGCCGATGACCATCGCGAGCACGGTGACAATCACCGCGATGCCGAGATTGGTGGACCAGACGCTCCTGGTCTTCGGAGACCCGCTCGACGTGACCCGTCCCGGGATACGCTGGCCGAGCATGAGGTACAGGGGCCCGACCGCCAGCATCGTGAGCGGGTTCCTGTAGAGCCGGTACCGCAGTCTGCCCCACGGGCCGCGCGCGAGGTACTCGTCCACCGTCAGCGTGGCGATATCCCCGTGGCCGCGGCGGTCGAGGTCGCCGGCGGTGGCATGGTGAATCGCGTGCTCGTGCCGCCACTCGCTGTAGGGCGTGGCCGTCAGCACGCCCGTCACCCAGCCCACCACGTTGTTCCACTTCTGCGAGGGCAGGAACGAGCCGTGCCCGCAGTCGTGCATGATGATGAAGGTCCGCACCAGGAAGCCGGCCGTCGGCACCGCGAGGGCGAGCGTCAGCCAGTAGGACCAGGCGAGCGAGAGGTACATCAGGTACATCATCGCGGCAAGCGGCACCAGTGTCGTGACCATCTGGGTGACCGCCCGGCGGACGTCCGGTTGCTGGTAGCGCGCCACGACGGCGCGCCAGTTGCCTGTGTCGAGCTTCATAGAAGTGCCCCGTCCCGGAACGCCCTGGGATGAATCGAGACGGTTTCATAGCCTGCGCGCGGCGGTACGAGCGCGCCGCGTGAACGGGCTGTGAAACCGCATCCGAGGGTCTCTCTGATGATAGCTCCGATGGCGCCCCGGCCGCCAATGGCCCGGGCCGCCGCACGCAGGTCAGGAAACCGGCAGCGGGCCGCCGCACGCAGGTGAGGAAACCGGTCCTATTGGGAGCAGGTCGTGTTGCCCGAGGGCGCGAGCGCGAGGGCCCGCACCTTGCCGGTGGCGGGCTCGACGTCAACGGTCAGGTCCAGGCTTCCTCGCGAACACGCGAGCCGAACCCTGGCGCTCCGGTCGCTGCCGCCTGACAGCACCTCGTCCGGCTTGCAGGCGCCCCATGCCGAGGCCGCGTGCAGCTGCCGGGACGCCGCCCCGGCGTCGGTGCCTGAAGCGATCATCCCCTCCAGCGCGGCGGGGTCCGGCCGGCCGATCAGCCCGGCGATGCGCGTCACCGCCGCGTCGATCGACGCCGGCAGTTGTCCCACCGCCGCCATCTGCCAGGACTGCACCCGCGGCGGCATCGTCGGCGCGAGCGTGATGGCGACGCGGAGGGACCCGCGGTCGCAGGTCATCTTCCACGTTCCGCGGAGCGCATTCTCGACATCGAAGGCGCCATCGGCGCGGCAGGCGCCGAGCCGGGCCCTGATCGCCTCGACCTGCCGGCGCCGCGCGTCCGCGGGTGCGTCCAGGAACAGGTTGTCCGCCGCGATGGCGCTCGCTTCGCCGTCGTCCCATCGGTCGATGAGCCGGATGATGGCCGCCCGGGCATCGACGAGCGCCGCCGATGGCTGCGGCGTCCGCGGCTTCAGGCCGCCGGTCCGCGCCAGCGCGTCGATGGCGTCCTCGGTGACCCGGCCCCAGCTCGTGTAGGTGAGATTGCCCATCGCGATGATCGCCACGCCGTGCTCCGGCAGCCAGCGCATGTGCGATCCGAAGCCCGGCAGCCCCCCGCTGTGCGCGACCGTGTGCGACAGGCCGCACGTCTGCCACACGCGGAGGCCGAAGCCGTAGCCCCCGGCCGTGAGCTGCAGCGGCGCGTCGACGCCGTCGCGGAACACCCGTGCCGGCGACGGTCGCCACACCTGCTGCATCTCGCGCAGCGAGGAGCGCCGGACCGGCCCGGTGTCGGGGTCGTCGCGCGGCGGCCACGCCGACGCGAGGAAGCCGACGTAGGCGGCAAGGTCGCGCGTGGACGTCAGCATGCCGCCCATGGGCCCGAAGGCGCCGTCAGGCAGCGCCGGTTCGTCCACCAGCTCGGATCCTTCGAGCCGGTAGCCGTGCGCCAGCCTTTCGGTCGGCACCTCGGCGGCCTCGAGCGTGGTCGATGTCATCCCGAGCGGCTCGAGGATGTTGGCCCGCAGGTACCGGCGGTACGGCTGCCCGGAGACGTTGGCGACGATGCGCCCGAGGATCGCGAAGCCGTAGTTCGAGTACTCGTAGGCCGTGCCGGGCGCCGTCGAGAACGGAATCCCCCGCGTCATCATGGCGGCCATGCCGGCGTCGGTGGCCGCGAGCTGGCGATCGCCCCAGGGGTTGTCTTCCGGGAATCCCTCCGCGTGAGACAGCAGGTGCCGGATGGTGATGCGGGGCGAATCGGCCGTCGGGTAGACGAGGCCGGCCAGTTCGGGGACGTACCGCTCGGCCGGGTCGTCGAGCGAGAGCTTCCCGTCGTCTCGCAGCCGCATGATGCAGAGCGCGGTGAAGCTCTTCGTCATCGACGCGATGCGGAACACCGTGTCGGCATCCACCGGCGCTTTCGTCCTGGCGTCGCGGTAGCCCGCGGCGCCCGAGTGCGCCAGGCGGCCGTCGATGAGGATGCCGTACGCGATGCCGGGGACGCGTGACCGCTCGGCGAACGCCTTGAACAGACGATCGATCTCCGGGAAGGCCGACCGAAGCTTCGCGACCCGCTGCGGATCGGTGAACACCGGCGCCGGAACGCGGTCCCCGGCCCGAGGGAGCTCCTGGGACTCGAGTCCGGCGACGCCGATGAGGCCGGCGCACAGGAGCACGAGAGCCGACCGACGCAGACCATGCATGGCTCTCCTCCAGCCGTCCGAGCAGCCGGGTTCAGTCGCCGAGGAGGTTCGGGAGGCGCAGGAACGCCTGGATGCGCGTGAGCAGCGAGCGCTGCACCTCGGCGACGGCCGGCCTGCCGGCGGCGGCCTCGGCCTTCTGCCGGTCGAGGTCGGCCTGGCGTTCGGCCACCACGGCGCTGATGCGCGTCACCACCTCGGGGTTGGCCAGCGCCACCTCGCGGAGCGATGCCGCGGTCAACTCCACGACCTGGCACTCCTCCGCGGCCTCGACGGTCGCGGATCGCGGCTGGCCGGTCAGCATCGACATCTCGCCGAAGTAGCCGCCGGCTTCGAATGCCGCCAGTTCCCGCCCCGACGCTTCGACCACCCGGACGCGCCCGCGGTGGACGACGAACATCGAACCGCCGGGTTCGCCCTGGCAGACGATCTTCTCGCCCTGCCCGTACATCCGCTCGACGGCCCGCGCCGCGAGTTCGTCGCGCTGCTCGGGGGCGAGCGGCGCAAACAGCGCGACCGGGGCGAGGATGCCGCTCACCCGGTCGATGCGTTCCGACGCGCGCTCGGGCTCTTCCGGCCTGGGGATCTCGATCTGCATCGGGAACGGGATCTCGTACCCGTGGCGCCTCAGCGAGTAGTAGATGGCCGACCGCACCTGGTCGCGCGCCGCGGCGTCCTTCGCGTAGTCGTTCGATCCAGAACCGGACGCGGTAGATCACCGCCGACGACGCCGAAATCGGCGACGAGCGACGTCCGGCGCCGGGGCTCGGCGAGCGCCAGCGGCGCGTTGCGCCAGGCCTCGGCAAGCGCCGCCTTCACCTGGTTCGGCGGCACGCCGTAGCTCACGCCCACCTCCACCTCGAGCCGCGTCGGCGCGGCCGGCTCCGAGTAGTTGATGATGGCCTCCTTCGAGATGAAGGCGTTGGGCAGGACGACCAGGTTGCCGGCCTTCGTGCGCAGCTTCGTCGCGCGCCACGTCACCTCGCTCACGAGGCCCTCGTAGCGGCCCGACGCCGACCCAGTGGCCGACGCGGAACGGCTTCTCGACCTGGATCGCCAGGCCCGCGAACATGTTCCCGAGCGTGTCCTGCAGCGCGAAGCCGATGACGACGGCGCCGACGGCCGACGTGGTCAGGAACTTCTCCTGCATCACCACGGTCGCCACCACCAGGAACAGCCCGATGATGATCGTGTCCTGGACGATGATCGGGAACCGCTCCGGCACGCGGTCGGCGCGCAGCGGGTTGATGGCGACGACGACGACCAGGTTGATGATCGCCAGCGCCATCGACAGCTGGATCGACCGACAGCACGCGAGCCGCCATGTCGGGCGAGAGCGCGAACCGGCCGAGGAAGACCGAGACGAGGATGTACGCGAGCGCCAGGAAGAACGAGAGCCGGAGCTTGCGGCGGACCAGGCGGTTGACGCTGGCGGCGCGGATGGCCAGCGCCAGCAGGAGGACGGCGGAACCGATGACGATGCGCAAGGCGACGTCGGTCACAGCTTGAGCTGCCCTTCCTTCCTGAAGGCGTCCAGTTCCGCCGGGCTCACCTTCACCGACACCATCGTCTTCACCGGCCCGCCCTTCGCGTTGCGCTCGGTGTCCACGCCTCGGGACGCGGCCGAGCCGGTCACCTCCGCCGACTTCTTCTCGGTGCCGCCCGGCTTGATGAGCGAACCCAGGCCGAAGCCCTTCTTCTTGGGCGCCTCGGCCGGCTTCGCCGTGCCGCCGGCCAGCCCGGCCGAGCCGGCTTCGACCGTGGCAATCTCGGTCACCGGCGTGGCGGTATACGAGATGTTGGCCTTGTACCGGTCGCCGAGGACCGCGGTGGACGCGTACTTCTTCGCCTTGATCTCCCGGTCGAGCGTCGCGAGGCGCTCCTTCATCTCGGGGTGCGAGGCGAACAGGCCCTGCTTCCCGGTCGTGCTCTTGTTGCGATCCGAGAGCCGCGTGAGGAAATCGCCCAGCCCGCCAGGCGCGTATCCCGCGGCCTCGGCCATCGCGAGGCCGTCGCGGTCCGACTCCATCTCCTCGGCCCGTCCGAAGCCGGCCATCACGAGGTCGGAGGTCGCGTCGACGAGTTTGCCCCACAACTCCGGGTTCTTCGTGATGCTCTCCTCGGCGGTGATCTGGACGAGCTTGTTCTTCTGGATGGACTGGATCGTGTGCTTCTCGGCGACGTGTGAGATCTCGTGGGCCAGCACGCCGGCAAGCTCCGCCTCGGTCGCCATCAGCCCGAGCGCGCCGCGCGTGATGTGGATGAATCCGCCGGGGGCGGCGAAGGCGTTCACGCCGTCCGTGTCGAGCACGATGAACTTGAACGGCAGGTTCGGCCGCGTGCTTTTCTTCGCGAGGAGCGTGCCGACCAGCGTCACGTAGCGATGGACCGCGGCGTCCTGCACCACGCCGTAGCGGTCGCGCACGCGCGCGCTGACGTCCGCGCCCAGCTTGATCTCCTCGGCCTCGGTGATCTGGAGGTCGCGGAGCTGGTTCGCCCGCTTCATCACCTCGGTGAGCTCCTTGGATTTCGGGAGGCCCGGAATCTGGGGCCCGCCGGCGGCCGGCGCGGCCAGGCCTGCGGCCAGCACGGCGGCGGCAATCAGCATCGCTGTTGGTCGGCTCACGCACGGGGCTACTCCTGGCGGTCCAGCCGCGCGATCACCTCGAAGATCGCTCACCGGCTCGGACTTGCCTTTGACTGTGACGGTTCCCAACGGTTTCATATCATACCGCCCCTTCAGCCGCGCCCGCGTGCCGTCGCTGATGATGAGGCGGGTGCCGTACTCCTTGTTGAGCGACTCGATGCGCGATCCCAGGTTCACCGCGTCGCCGATCACCGTGTAGCTCATGATCTGGTCGGACCCGATGTTGCCCGCCACCATGTCGCCGCTGTTCACGCCGATGCCGATCTCGAGCGCGGGCGCCCCTCCGCGGCCCAGCGCGCGTTCAGGCCGCCGAGCGCGTCGAGCATGCCGAGCGCCGCCCGCACGGCGTGGTCCGCGTGGTCCGGGTCGGCGAGCGGCGCGCCGAACAGCGCCATCACCATGTCGCCGACGAACTTGTCCACCGTGCCGCGGTGCGCGAACACCACGTCCACCATGCGCGAGAAGTACTCGTTCAGCTGCGCGACCACCTCCTCGGGGCGGCCCCGCTCGGTGAAGGTCGTGAAGCCGCGGATGTCCGCGAAGAGCACCGACATCTCCCGCCGCGCGCCGCCGATCCGCGCGCTCGACGGATCGGCCATCAGCTGCGCGTACACGTCCCTGGACACGAAGCGCGAGAACATCCGCTTGACCTGCCGCTTCTCGCGCCCTTCGACGAAGTACTGGTAGGCCGTGCCCCCGAAGGTGGCGAACGCCACGGCCACGACCGGGGCCGCCACCTCCATCCACACGCCCTGGCCGAACAGCACGAGCGACACCCAGCCGATCGCCAGGACGACCCCGGCCGCGATGGCCGCCGCCGGCCACACGGCCAGCGAAGCGCCGGCGATGCCGACCGCCAGCGCGCAGGCGACCAGCACCAGGAGGTTCCAGCCGGCGCCGATCGGCCGCATGAAGCGCTGAGAGAGCAGGTTGTCGATGATGTTCGCGTGCACCTGCATGCCCGGCATGCTGCCTTCGGAGAACGGGACCGTGAACAGGTCGCGCAGGCCCGCGGCGGTCGTGCCGATGACGACGATCTTGTCGCGGAACACGGCCGGGTCCACCTCCGGCTTCCCGCCCGCGACGATCTGGAGCTCCGAGTAGAACAGGTCGTAGAAACTGAAGTCCTGATAGGTCGGCTTGCCGTCGGCCAGTACCGGGCCCGTGAACCGGATCAGCATGCGATCGGCGGTGGTGGCGGGGCCGTAGAAACTCGGAATCCGCGCGGGCACGAGCGGGGCGGACGCGGGCCCCACTCTCAGCGTTCCGTTCTCGCGCCGGATCGCCTCCATCGGCACGGGCCCCGCCAGCATCGCCGCGGCGACGGCCAGTGACGGCACGCCGACGTCGCCCACGCGCACGAACGGGGCCGAACGCCGCACGGGGCCGTCAGCGTCGTAGATCGTGAAGTTGTGGCCCACCGCCGCCGCCGCGTCGGTCAGTTCGTCGTAGGGCAGGATGACGCCCGGCCGCGCCTCGAACGCCGGGTCGGCGGCAAACGGCTGGCCCGCCCGCAGCCTGCCGACGCCGCGCGTGTCCAGGAGGGCCGTCTCGTCCGCCGTCACGTCGGCCGTGAACACGACATTGCCCGCGCGCGACGCCGAGGCGGCCAGCGCGCGGTCCGACTCCTCGCCGGTCCACGTCGTCCCGTCGATCTCGAACGACCCCTGCTGCCGCTCCGTGAACAGGACGTCGTAGACGATGACCTTCGCCGGGCCGCGCGCCAGGAAGTCGACCACGTGCGAGTGGACCACGCGCGGCCAGGGCCAGCGGCCGACCTCCGGCTCGAGGCGCCTGATGCTGCTATCGTCGATGCCGACGAGCACGATGTCGCGCCGCGCCGTCTGCCGGGTCGGCCGACATGCGCACGCGATGGTCGTACGTCTTGAGCTCGATCGTCCTGAAGAAGGCGGTGAAGCCGAGGGCCCAGGCCAGCGCCGCCGAGGCCGCGCCAAGCGCGCATCCAATCAGGAGCCGCCGCAGCACACGTTCCATCAGGACTCCCGCTCCCCTTGCGCCCGCCCCTTGTCCGGCCGGAGAATGGCCGGGTGAGCCTGCCCAGCCTCGACGAACAGACATTGCGCGCCGCCGTGACGCCCGCCGCCGCCGTCTCCGCCATCCGCGAGGCGTTCCGCGCGGACGGCGAGGGCCGCACCAGTGTGCCCGCCGTCATCAACCTGCCGATTCCCGGCACCCGCGGCGAGTTCCACGTCAAGACCGCGTGGGTCGACGGCGTGCCGTTCATCGCCGTGAAGGTGGCTTCCGGATTCTACGACAACCCGGCCCTCGGGCTGCCGACAGGTTCCGGCATGATGGCGCTGTTCGACGCCGCCACGGGGATGCCGACGGGCCTGCTCTTCGACAACGGCTTCCTGACCGACATCCGCACGGGCGCCGCCGGCGCGGTCGCGGCCGACTGCCTGGCGCGCCGTCACGTGGACACCGTCGGCGTGATCGGGTCGGGCGTCCAGGCGCGCTACCAGATTGCCTGCCTCCGCGAGGTCCGCCGCTTCACGCGGCTCGCCGCCTGGAGCATCGATTCGCCGGGCCTGGACCTGTATTGCGAGGAGATGCGCGCCGCCTGGGGCATCGAGGCCGCGGCCTGCGCGTCGCCCGAGGAGGTGTGCCGGCAGGCGGACATCCTCATCACGGCGACGCCTTCGCAGAAGCCCCTGGTCCGCGCCGACTGGCTGAAGCCCGGCGTGCACGTCACGGCGGTCGGCGCCGACTCGCCGGGAAAGCAGGAACTCGAGGCGGCCTGCCTGGCCCGCGCCGACATCGTCGTCGTCGATCGCCTCAGCCAGTGCGCGCGGTTCGGCGAACTGTCGCACGCGCTCGCCGCCGGGCTGCTGCGCGAGGCGGACGTCAGGGGGCAACTGGGCGAGCTGGTGGCCGGCAGGAAGCCGGGACGGACGCGCGACGATGAGATCACGATCTGCGATCTGACCGGCGTCGGGTTCCAGGACACGGCCATCGCGGCACTGGCCTGGGCCGGAACGGCGGGGTGAGAGGCTCGGAAATGTGAACGGCCCCGTCGAAGCACGGGGCCGGTTGGCAAAGGGAATGTATGATGATTGGTACCGGTACGGGGATTCGAACCCCGGTCCCGTGGCTGAGAACCACGTGTCCTAACCCCTAGACGATACCGGCACACACCGGTTAGGAATCTCTAATATTACCCGTCCGCATCGTATCCGGTCAAGTTCCGCGCCCTATGTCATTCAAGGCTGTCGCCGTCGCCGCGCTCGTCCTGCTGATTGCCGGCGGCGCGCTCGTCTTCTACTACGCCGGCCAGGAACCCGGCCCGCTGGTGCAGATTGAAAAGCCCGCCGCGATCGGCGGCGGGCCCGTCGCCCTCGACGTGACCGTCGATTCGGTGGGCACGAGGCTGCGCCGGCTCGATGTCTCGGTCGAGCAACTGGGACGCGTGTTCCCGCTCTTCTCGCTCGACGCGCCCGGTCCGGCCCGCTTCAGCCAGGAGACCCCTGACCGCATCCGTGTCACGCAGGAGAGCCCGTCGAGCGCCCTCGCCGGCCTTCGCGACGGCCCCGCCCGTCTCGTGGTCACCGCGTCGCGGGGCGTGCTCTTCGGCATCCGGCGCGCCGACACGGTGGAGACGCGCGAGCTGGCCGTGCGCCTCACGCCGCCGAAGCTCGCCGTGGTGTCCAGGCATCACTTCGTGAACCACGGCGGCGCCGAGATGGTCGTGTACCGCGTCACGCCCGCCGACGCGACTTCGGGCGTGCAGGCGGGCAATCACTTCTTCCCGGGCTTTCCCGCCGCCGGGGCCGCCGCCAGGCCCGCCGGCGCGCCGCCGGTCGATCCCGACCTCCGCGTCGCCTTCTTCGGCCTGCTGCACGACCAGGACATCACCACGCCCATCCGGCTTGTCGCCAGCGATCCGGCCGGGAACACCGCCACCGCCGAGTTCGCCTACCAGGCCTTCACCGCGCAGTTCGCCCGGCGCCGCCTGAACGTGACCGACGCCTTCTTCAAGCAGGTGGTCCCGGCCATCCTCGCGGCGACACCCTCGCTGCAGCTGCCCGTCGGGACGCCGGACGAGCGCCTCGAGGCGTTTCTCCGGATCAACGGCGACCTGCGCCGCGCCAACGAGGCGCAGATCGAAGAACTGGCGCGCGCGACATCGTCTGAACGGCTCTGGAGCGGGGCGTTCAGCCGGATGGGGCGGGCGAAGTCGGAGGCGGTCTTCGCCGACCACCGGACCTACGTGTTCAGCGGCCGCGACATCGACCAGCAGGTTCACCTCGGCGCCGACCTCGCGTCCACGCGCGGAGCCGCGATTACCGCGGCGAACACCGGACACGTGATGTTCGCCGCCTTTCTGGGCATCTTCGGCAACTGCGTGATCATCGACCACGGGATGGGCGTGCAGTCGCTCTACGCGCACCTCTCGAGCATCGACCGTCGAGGCGGGCGACCGGATCAACCGGGGCGAAATCATCGGGCGCAGCGGCAGCACGGGGCTCGCGGGAGGCGACCACCTGCATTTCACCGTCCTGGTGGCCGGGCGGCCCGTCAACCCTGTCGAGTGGTGGGATCCCCACTGGATTGCCGATCGGATCGATCGCAAGCTCGTGGAAGCGGGCATCATGGCGGCTTCCGCGGCCACCAAGGCGCCCGTCGCCAAGGCCCCGGCAAGGAAGAAGGCGCCGCCCCGAAGGAGAAGGTGACAGGTCCCGTTCCGGGACTCCTGGAATTCAAGATGGAACCTGTCACCACGGAGCCGGCGGCTGCAAAGGGCGGACAGGCGGGCGACTACGTCACGCTGGCCAAGCCGCGCCTCAACGTGCTCGTCGTGGCGACCACGCTCGCGGGCTACTACATGGCCGCGCCCAGGGGATTGGGCTGGGCGCTGCTGCTGCACACCCTGATCGGCACCGCGCTGGTCGCCAGCGGCGCGTCGGCCTTCAACCAGCTGCTCGAGGTCGAAGCCGACGGCCTGATGCGGCGGACGCGCGCGCGGCCCCTGCCGAGCGGGCGCATCGCGCCGGGGCGCGCCAGGGCCTTCGCCATTGTCCTGTCTGTCGCCGGCCTCGTTCAGCTGGCCGTCGCGGTGAACCTGCTCGCGGCCGCCATCGCGTTCGTCACGCTGCTCACCTACACGGTGTTCTACACGCCGCTCAAGAAGCGAACGTCGCTCTCCACCGTCGTGGGCGGCGTGCCGGGCGCGCTGCCGCCCATGATCGGCTGGGCGGCGGTCCGTGAGAACCTGTCGATCGAGGCCTGGATCCTCTTCTGCGTCGTGTTTCTCTGGCAGATGCCGCACTTCCTGGCCATCGCGTGGATGTACCGCGAAGACTACAAGCGGGCGGGATTTCCCCTGCTGCCCATCGTCGAACCCGACGGCGGATCGACGGGCCGGCAGGCGGTGATCTACGCGGCGGCCCTGCTGCCCGTGAGCCTGGCCCCGACGGCTGCCGGCATGACCGGAAACGTGTACCTGGCCGGAGCGGCGGTCATGGGACTCGGTTTCCTGGCGCTGGCCGGCCGCTTCGCGCAGTCCCGGACCGCGGCCGACGCGCGGCGGCTCTTCTTCGGCTCGATCCTCTACCTGCCCCTGCTGTGGATCCTGATGGTCGCCAACCGGGTGTGAGCTCATGAACGTGTCCGAGCTGCCGGCGTTGAACGCCTCGCTGAACGGCGTGGCCACGGTCTTCCTGGTCGCCGGCTACGTGCTGCATCCGGCGGCGCCGGATCGCGGCGCACCGCGCGTCCATGATGGCCGCAGTCGCCGCGTCCGCGCTCTTCCTGATTTCTTACGTCATCTACCACGCGAATGCCGGCTCGAGGCCGTTTACCGGCACGGGGCCCATCCGCGCGATCTACTTCTTCATCCTCCTCACGCACATCGTGCTGGCGGCCGCCATCGTGCCGATGGTCCTGATCACCCTCTCGCGGGCCCTGCGGGAACGGTTCGACCGCCACGCGGCGATCGCCCGCTGGACGCTGCCGATCTGGCTCTATGTGTCGGTGACGGGGGTGGTCATCTATTTGATGCTGTATAGGATGTAGGGATTGGGGATTGGGGATTCGGGATTCGGGATTCGGGGCTCGGGGCTAAGGATGACAGGCCGCGATTAGGGATCGCCGCGGGGCGGGTCGGGCCTGGCGGCGGACGAGCCGTACCGGAGCAGGCCGCGCGCGATGGCCGGAACCCGACGAGCGGGCGGAGGGTTCCCGGGCGCGGCGCGTAGCGGTCGAGCCAGCGCGGATAGCGCGAGCCCGTGGAGAGGGCCGGAAGCCGACGCCAAGCCGAGGAGGGTTCCCGGCCTGCGGAGTCCGGCTCGGGAGCCGGCGGGCCCGACCCGCCAGCGACTCAGAATCGCGGCTATTGGGGATCGGGTGTCAGCGGGCGCGTATGAGGTACGGCATGTTCGGAGTGACCGCTTCTCGATTCCTCGCCGCCGCCGTCATCCTGGCGGCGGTGCTCGTGTCCGCGGATTGCGGCGGCGGCGGGTCGTCGCCGGCGCCGAGCCCGTCGCCCACGCCGACGCCGCCAACCACTCCAACTCCGCCCGCGCCCCCGGTCGTGAATCCCTGCAGCGTGCTGTCAGGCTTCTTCGGCGCGCCGCAGGGCATTGTCAACGGCGTCGCGTGCACCGACGAGCAGGCTGACAGGTCGAGCGTCGTGTGGCTGCAAATGCAGGACGGCGATGGTCGCTCCCTGGGGTACTGCTCGGGCACCATCATCGACACGAAGGCGGTGCTGACGGCTGCGCACTGCCTCGACGGCACGACGAAAGCGGTGGCCGCCTTCATGGGTGCGGGCCGGCAGCCCATCACGACCAGGGAGTTCTACGTCAGCCCCGACTACACCGGCATCGGGCCGTCGTCGCTGGATGTGGGCGTGGCCATCTTCGCGGCGCCGCTGGAGCGGACGCCGATTCCCCTGTTCACCAGCCGCGCCCTGACCGGCGGAGAAGCGGCCGTTGTGGCCGGCTGGGGCACCGATGGCGTGTCCGTGAGCGCCCGGACCCTTCGCTCAGGAAACCTGACCGTCACGCGCGTCACCCTGACGCAGATCGAGGCGGCCTTCAGCGAGACAACCAGCGGCGTCTGCTACGGCGATTCCGGCGGGCCGCTGCTCGCGTCCTCGGGCGGCGTGTGGGCCGTGGCGGGCGTGACCTCGAAGGTCACGGCCGGATGCCTGAGCGGCGCGAGCGTCTGGGCGAACGTCTACAACAGCAGCATCAGGAGCTTCATCCTCAAGTACGTGCCTGGCGCAGGTCAGCGGTAGCTCAGGTACTTCGACCGCAGCAGCCGCCAGGCCGATTCGCCGCGCGCCCACGACGCGGCAATCGCACCGGGGTCCTCCCCGGCGCGGATGCGCCGGACCGTGTCGGCGCCGAACAGCCTGCCGACTTTGTCCAGCTCGAACGCCTGCGGGAACAGCCTGTACAGCGCGGATGCCACTTCCAGCCCGACCCTGACGGGCCGCAGCGCGTCACGGTCGGTGACGATGATGAAGACACCGTGGGAGAGCTCGTTCGCGAAACGGCTCGAGGAGGGAGTGAAGCTGACTGGATAGAACCGCACGCCCGGGAGGTTCCGCCCGTTCAGTTCGGCCGCGAGCCGCGGGCCGTCGATCCAGGGCGCGCCGAACTGCTCGAATGGCGCGTCCGTGCCTCGACCGACCGAGACGTTCGACGCCTCGATGGCGCCGATGCCCGTGTAGAGGTTCGCCGCCACCATGTTCCGCATGTTCGGCGACGGGTTGATCCACGTCAGCCCGGTCTGGTCGAACCAGCTGTCGCGGTCCCAGTACTTCGCATCGACGACGGTGAGATTGGCGCCGATCTTCTTCTCGGCGTTCAGGAGGCGCGCCAGTTCGCCCAGCGTCATGCCGTGCCGGATGGGCATCGGGTGGTAGGCCACGAAGCTCAGCTCGCTCTGGTCCACGAGCGGGCCTTCGATGGACACGCCGTTGACGGGGTTCGGGCGGTCGAGCACGACGACGGCGATATTGCGCTTCGCCGCCTCCTCCATGACGTACCCCATCGTCGTCATGTAGGTGTAGAAGCGCGCGCCGATGTCCTGGAGGTCGAAGACCAGCGTGTCGATGCCCTGCAGCATCTCGGCCGTCGGCCGGTTCGTGGCGCCGTAGAGCGAGTGGATGGGCAGACCGGTCTTTTCGTCCTTCGACGAGTCGACCTTCTCGTCGAGGATGCCCCGGATGCCGTGCTCGGGGCTGAACAGCGCCACCAGGGTGACGTCTTTGAGCCCCGCGAGAAGGTCGATCGTGGCTTCGCCGGTCCTGGCGCGGCCGGTGTGATTGGTGACGAGGCCGACTTTCCTGCCCCTGAGGAGCTTGAAGCCGTCGGCCTTGAGCACGTCGATGCCGGTCAGCGTGCGGCCGTCGGCCTCGTCCGCGCGGCGCGGCGCGCTGCCGGCGGCCGCGAGATCGGCGCCCGTCCAGCGCTGGCCGCGCAGCACGCTCTCGGCGGGCAGCTGCCGGAGGGCCGAGGCCACAATCGTCGCCACGCGCGCCCTGATCGGCCCGGCATCGCCCTTGCCGTCGGGATGGACCCGGTTGGTGAGCAGGATGACGTAGGTCTTCGTGAGGGGGTCCATCCACACCGACGTGCCGGTCCAGCCCGTGTGGCCGAACGAACCCACCGGGAACAGATCGCCGCGGTTCGACGAGTAGCTCGAGTCCAGGTCCCACCCGAGGCCGCGCACGCCCGCCACGCCGGATGGCGTTGCCGGCGAGGTCATCTTGAGCACGCTGAGCGGCGACAGCACGCGCGTCGCGCCGAGCGCGCCGCCGCCCAGCACCATGCGGCAGAAGCGCGCGAGATCGGCGGCCGTGCTGAAGAGCCCCGCGTGCCCGGCCACGCCTCCCATGCGGCGGGCCGTCGGGTCGTGGACGATGCCGCGCAGCATCACCTGGTCCGGTCCCGCGCAGGGCCAGCCGTAGGGCGTGCACATCTCGGTGGGCGCGATCCTCGGCCGGAGCGACGCGGGCGGATTGAACATCGTGTCCCGCATGCCGAGCGGCGCCGTGAGCCGCTCCTGCACGAACCGCTCGAAACTCATCCCCGCCACGCGCGAGACGATGTCGGCGAGCAGGAAGAAGTTGATGTCGCTGTAGACGAGCCGCTCGCCGGGCGCGGCCATCGGCACCTCTTCGCACGCGCGCCGGATGGCTTCCTCGTAGCTCCGCCACGAGTCGTCGCCAAGGTCCAGGTCGGGCCTCAGGCCCGACACGTGCGTCAGCAGGTGGCGGATGGTGATGTCGCCCTTGCCGTAGCGGCCGAAGTCGGGGATGTACGTCGCCACGCGATCGTTCAGGCGGATCTTCCCGTCCTCGACCAGCATCATGACGCTGGTGGTCGTGGCCACGACCTTCGTCAGCGACGCCAGGTCGAACACCGTGTCGACCGTCATCGGCTCGGCCTGCGGCACAAGCGAGCGCATGCCGTAGGCCTGCTGATACAGGACCCGGTCTCCCCGCCCGACGAGCAGGACGGCGCCCGGGATCTGCCTGGCGGCGATGGCCTGCTCGATGACGGCGTCCGCCATCTTCAGGCGGGCCGCATCGGCCGCCGGGGCCGCGGCAGGGCCCGCGGGGGCCTGCGCCAGCAGGGCGGCCGTGGACGTGACGGCGAAGATCAGAGCGAGAGCATGGCGTTGCACGTGTCCCTCCCGGGCATTGGCTCAGGATGGTAAGCTAGCACAGACCCTGAAAGGAGTTCGAGTGGCGCGATCTCTCCGCCTCGTCACGGTTCTTGCGGCGGCCTGCTTCGCCGTTCTCGCGCTGGCGCCCGCCTCTGCCGCGCAGCCGCTTGTCGGCCGGCTCACGGGCACGGTGAAGAACCTCGCGGGCCAGCCAATCAAGGCCGCGACCATCCGCGCCGTGAACCCGTCCACCATTCCGAACGAGTTCACGGCCACAAGCGACGACAAGGGCGAATGGGCCATTCTCGGAATGCGCGGCGGCCTCTGGGAGGTCACGGCGAGCGCGCCGGGATTCGAATCCTCGACCGTGGGCGTCCGCGTCGCAGTCAGCATGCACAACGCCAAGGTCGAGTTCGTGCTCGTCGGCACGCCGGTCAAAGGCACGATGGACGGCGTGGACACGAAGACGGCTGCAGGCCATGCTGAGCGCCGCCGAATCGCTGATGGCGCAGGAGCAGTGGGACGCAGCCGCCGCGGAGTACCGGAACATCCTGCGCGTCGCGCCCGCGCTCGACACGGTGAACCTCGCCCTCGGCCGGGCCCTCCTGTCGAAGAAGGACTTCGACGGGGCGGCGGCCGCGTACGGTGAGGTGCTGAAGAGAGACGCCCGCAGCCAGCGCGCGCTGGTCGGCCTGGGCCGCACGCAGCACGCGCAGGGGAATCGCGCCGCCGCCATCGCCACACTCGAGCAGGCCGTCTCGATAGACGAAGCGACGAGCGACGCCCGGGAAGCGCGCGCGCTGCTCGCCGAGATCCGTTGATGAGCCGTGTCACCTGCAGCCCGTGCCGCGGGATCTACCCGATGCTCGCGCTGGCGCTGGTGGCCGCATCGGGTGCGCACATCATGGGTACTGCAGGTGAAGTCGGCCCGAGCCCCGTCGCCGGCCTCAAGGTCGGCCACCATACGCTCGACACGCGGCCTACCGGCTGCACCGTCATCCTCGCCGAAGGCGGCGCGGTTGCCGGCGTCGACGTGCGCGGGTCCGCGCCGGGCACGCGCGAAACCGACCTGCTGAATCCCCTCAATCTCGTTGATCAGGTGCATGCCATCGTCCTGTCGGGGGGCAGCGCCTTCGGCCTCGACGCGGCATCGGGCGTGATGCGGTACCTCGAGGAGCGGAGGATCGGGTTCCCCACCGCCTACGGCGTCGTGCCCATCGTGCCCGCGGCCATTCTGTTCGACCTCGGCGTCGGCAATCCGAAGATCCGCCCGGACGCCGGCTGCGGCTACGCGGCGGCCGCGGCGGCTTCAGCGGGCCCGATCCCGGAGGGCAATGTGGGCGCCGGCGCCGGCGCCACGGTGGGCAAGATGCTGGGCATGGATCGCGCGATGAAGGGCGGCATCGGCGCCGCGTCCATCACGCTGCCCGACGGCGTCGTCGTGACGGCGCTCGTCGCGGTGAACGCGTACGGCGACGTGATCGAACCGGCGACCGGGCGCGTGATCGCTGGTGTGCGCACGGCCGACGGCAACGGGCTTGCCGACGCCCGCGTGCTGCTGCGCAGCGGCGCCGCGCTGCAAGAAGGCCGTCGGCCAGAGCTCCACGATCGGCGTCGTGGCGACCAACGCGACGCTGACCAAGACGCAGGCCGCAAAGGTGGCGCAGATGGCCCACGACGGCCTCGCGCGGTCGATCACCCCCGTGCACAGCCTCTCGGACGGCGACACGCTGTTCGCGCTCGCCACGGGGAAGCTGGCCGGCGAAGCCGATGTCAGCCGGATTGGCGCCATCGCCGCCGAGGCCGTGGCCGATGCCGTGCTGCGCGCGGTCCGCGCCGCGCGGGGCCTTCCCGGACTGCCGGCGGCCCGCGACCTCCAGGCGCCGCCGCGCTGACGTGAACCCGCACCTCCTGCTCCTCATTGTCTACTCGGCAGGCCTGCTCCTGCTGGGGCTGGCACTCAGCCGGCGCGTGCGGAGCACCGCCGGATTCTTCGTCGCCAACCGTCAGCTGAGCGCCGCCCTCGTCTTCTCGACCGTGCTCGCCGCCAACATCGGAGCGGGCTCGACCGTGGGCGCCACCGGCCTCGGCTACCGCGACGGGCTGAGCGCCTGGTGGTGGAACGGGTCGGCCGCCATCGGTTCGCTGCTGCTCGCGTTCTGGATCGGCCCGCGCGTCTGGCGCCAGGCGTCGGCGCACGGGTTTCTGACGACGGGAGACCTGCTCGAGCACCACTTCGGGGCCACCGTGCGCGCCCTTGTCACCGCGATGCTCTGGCTGGCCACGCTCTCGATCCTGGCCGGCCAGCTCGTAGGCATCGCCTGGATCCTGAACGTCGTCGCCGGACTTCCGAAATGGGCCGGCTGCCTGATCGGCGGCGGGCTGATGACCGCGTACTTCGCCGCGGGCGGCCTGCTGGGATCGGCCTGGGTCAACCTCGTGCAGCTTGTCGTCCTGTTGTGCGGCTTCGCGATCGTGCTGCCCGTGGTGGTGATCCAGAGCGGCGGCCTCTCCTCGATTGTCGGGTCCGCTCCGCACCAGGGCTTCAGCGACATCTGGAACGGCGCCACGTCGGCGTCGTTCCTCGTCCTGCTCGTCCCGGCGTTTGTCTCGTCGCCCGGCCTGCTCCAGAAAGCGTTCGGCGCGAAGAGCGAGCAGGCGGTCCGGCGGGGCATCGGCTGGAACGCGGCGGCGCTGTTCGTGTTCGCCAGCGTGCCCGCCGTGCTCGGCCTCGCGGCGCGGGCGCGGCACGCGGGCCTGCCGCAGGAGCTGGCGCTGCCCACGCTGCTCGCCAGCGACCTGCCGGCCGGGCTTGGCGCCATCCTGCTCGCGGCGATCTTCTCGGCCGAGGTGAGCACCGCCGACGCGGTGCTGTTCATGCTCGCGACCTCGCTGTCGCAGGATCTCTACCGGCGCTTCCTCAGGCCCGCCGCGCCCGATCGCGACGTGCTTCGCGTGGCGCGCTGGGCCGCCGTGGCGGGCGGGGGATTCGGCATTCTCCTGGCGCTTGTGACGCCCACGATTGTCGGCGCCCTCAGCTTCTTCTACGCCATGATTGGCGCGACGCTGTTCGTGCCCGTCCTCGTCGCGCTGCACGCGCGCGTGAACAGGCGCATCGAGATTACGGCGTCCATCCTCGCCGGCGCCGCGGCGGTGCTGACCGCGCAGGTCGCTCTGGGGAACGCGCCGGGCAGCATCTGGACGCCGGCGACCTTCGGCCTGCTGAGCGCGGCAGCTGTGTATGGCGCCGCCGTGATCCTGCGGCGCCGCTCCTGAGCAGCCCTCCTCAGGCGGCTTCGCGCGGTTTCGTCTCTCGCCCCTTGCCCCATGCCCGTCTTGCCCCTGTCCCCTGTCCGCAGTCCCCGTTACACTGTGTGCATGGCCTTCGACATCCAGGGCCCGGCCGGGCGGCTCGAGGCCCTGATTGACGACCCGGCGTTCGACTGCCACATCGGGCCGGTTCGTACCGAGGCCGCGGGCGAGGTCCGTCTCGACGCCGATCGCGACGAGCAGCCCCGCGTGGCCGTCGTGCTGGCGCATCCGCTGCCGACCGGCGGCGGCACGATGCACAACAAGGTCGTCTACCAGATCGCCAAGGGCTTCTGCCGGATCGGTGCGCCGGTGCTCCGCTTCAACTTCCGCGGCGTGGGCACGAGCGATGGGGCGTTCGAGGACGGCCCTGGTGAAATGGCGGACTACAGGGCCGCGCTGGATTTCATGGCGGCGCGCTACCCGGGCGCCGAGTTGTGGGCCGCCGGGTTCTCCTTCGGCGCCTGGGTGGCGCTGACCGCCGGCGCGATGGACGATCGCGTCTCGACGCTCATCGGCGTCGCGCCGCCGGTGGATCGCTACGATTTCTCCGCCGTGCTCGAGAGCATGAAGCCGAAGTTCTTCATCCAGGGCGACCGCGACGACCTGTGCCCCTACCCGTCCATGCGGGCCTTCTACGCGAAGGTGCCGGGGCCGAAGGAACTCGTGACCATCGACGGCGCCGACCACCTCTTCGACGGCAAGACGTCCGAGGTGGCGGAGGCGGTGGAGGAGCTGTTGAAGGACTTCTCGGGGCAGGCGCATTGACTGAGCGTCCGGGATTCGGGATTCGGGAGCTTGCGGGGCTCAGGGGCCAGGGGCTCGGGGCTCGGGACTGGGGCTGGGACGCGCACACTGGGACGCCGACGGTCCGCCCGATCTCGCGCCGCATCCATGTTCACGATCGTTCTGTTTGCCGCCGCGTGCGGCACGAGCACGCCAGCCGACGCCGGCCACGGACTACGCGTCGGTCGTGCAGGCCGAGCGCGCGAGAAAGGACGACGCATTCCGCCGGCAGGTCGACCAGCCGATCCCGCTCGCGAAGCAGTCGTATTTTCTGCCGCTGAAGTACTTTCCCATCGATCCGGCCTACGCCGTCACCGCGTCGTTCACGCCGGCTGCCGGGCGCACGCCCCTCAAGATGCCCACATCGACAGGCCTGATGAGAGACATGGAGCAGGTCGGCACGCTGGCGTTCACACTCAAGGGTCAGTTGTTGACGCTCGGCGCGTATCTCGAGACTCGGTACGCCTCCGGACAGGCTGTTCGTGCCGTTCACCGACCTCACGAGCGGCACGGAGACGTACGCCGCGGGCCGCTACCTCGAGCTCGAGCGAACGCCCACCGGCATCTACACAATCGACTTCAACCGCGCGTTTCACCCCTACTGCTACTACAACGAAACCTACGACTGCCCCTATCCCCCGCCGTCCAACCGCCTGCCGACGCCGGTTCGCGCCGGCGAGAAACTCGCGCAATCGAACATCCCGTCCGCGGGCGATAGCGCGATAGAGCCAGAAGGCGCGTCAGAAGCAAGAAGCCAGAAGGGCGGACTGACGTTCGTCAGAAGCAAGAAGGAGTCGCGCCGCACCGGTGGGTCTTCTTCTGGCTTCTGGCTTCTGGCTTCTGGCTTCTGGCTTCTGGCTTCTGATCTCGCGAGTCCCGAGTCCCGAGCCCCGAATCCCGGCTGACTGCGCCTAGCGCCCAGTCCCTAGCCCCTGACCCTCGCGCTCGTCGTATAATCCGCGCACCCGGCCCCGGTGAGTCGGCCTGGTGGAGGAGTGTCCATGCGCATCCGTTCGTCTCACAGCCTTGCCCTGCTGGTGTGCCTGCTGATCGTTTCGGTGGGGCTCTCCGCCCAGACCCCGGCGAAGCGGCCGATTTCCTACGACGCCTACGATGGCTGGCGGACCATCCAGGGCACGAAGATCTCGCGCGACGGCGCGTGGCTCGTGTACGCCCTCTCACCCCAGGACGGCGACGGCGAACTGGTCGTCAGGAACCTGAAGACCGGCGCCGAAACCCGGCAGGCCCGCGGCCGCGACGCCGTGATCACGCCGGACGACAAGTTCGTCGTCTTCGCCATCGCGCCGGTCAAGGCCGACGTGGACAAGGCGAAGAAGGAAAAGAAGAAGCCCGAAGAGCAGCCGAAGAACGGCCTCGGCGTGCTCAACCTCGCGACCGGCCAGGTGTTCACCGCCGATCGCGTGAAGAGCTTCAAGGTGGCCGAGGAATCGGGCCGGTTCGTGGCGTACCTCCTCGAGGCGCCGGTGAAGAAGCCCGAGGCGAAGCCGGAGGCCAAGCCTGAAGCCAAGCCCGCGGCCAAGCCGGAGCCGGGCGCCGAGAAGAAGCCGAAGGAGAAGAAGAAGGACCCGGGCACGGAACTGGTGGTCCGCGACCTGGCGGCGGGCACCGACAGCCGGATCGCGGAAGTCGTCGAGTACGTGTGGGCGAATGACGGCTCCTGGCTCGCGTACGGCACCGCGTCGGACGCGAAGACGCCCGAGAAAGACGGCGCCTTCGCGAGGCGGATGTCGGATGGCGTGACGAAGACCCTGCTCTCGGGCCTCGGCCACTACAAGACGTTCGTGTTCGACGAGAAGTCCGCGCAGTTGGCGTTCCTGAGCGACCGCGACACCTACAAGGACGACCCGGCCATCTTCAAGCTCTACCACTGGACGCCGGCGGCGGAAGTCGGGGCCGAGATCGCGTCGGGCGCGACCAGGGGCATGCCCGCCGGCATGGTCGTCAGCGAGAACGGCCGTCCCGAGTTCTCGAAAGACGGCACCCGCCTCTTCTTCGGCTACGCGAAGCCGCCCGCGCCCGAGCCGGCCGAGGACGCCGCCGAGCCGGTGAAAATCGACCTCTGGAGCTGGACCGACCCGCTGCTCCAGCCCATGCAGAAAGTCCAGGCGGATGCCGACAAGCGGCGCAACTATCGTGCGGTTGTCCACCTCAAGGACAAGCGCCTCGTGCCCCTGGCGTCGGAAGACATGCCGGATCTGACTGTCAACGACACCGACGCCGTGGCGCTCGGATCGTCCGGCCTGCCGTATCGGCAGATGATCTCGTGGGACAGCAGCCACAACGACTACTACGCCGTGAATCTGCAGGACGGATCGCGCAGGAAGCTCATCGAGAAGTCGCGCTTCGCCGCGACGCTCTCTCCGGGCGGCAGTTATCTCCTGACGTTCGACGCCGACGACAGCCATTGGTATTCCGTCCGCGTCAGCGACGGCGTCAGGACCAACCTCACGGCGAAGCTCGGCGTGCGTTTCGAAGACGAGTCGAGCGACACGCCCGAGCCGGCGCGCGCCTACGGTTCGGCGGGATGGACGTCGGGCGATCGCTCCGTCCTGCTCTACGACAAGTACGACATCTGGGAGGTGAGGCCCGACGGCACCGACGCGCGCCTCGTCACGGGCGGCGCCGGGCGCAAGGCCCAGATCGTGTTCCGCTATGTCAGGACGGATCCGGAGGAACGGACCTTTCCGTCCGACAAGCCGTTCTTCCTCTCGGCCGTGAACGATGTGACGAAGGCGACGGGCTACTACCGCGTGACGCCCACCGCCGCCGCGCCCGCGCCGGCCGCGAGGCCGGCCAGGGGCAAGGACCGCGGCGCCCGCTCCGGCCCCGCTGGCGGCGGCCTACGGCGAGCCGGCCAGGCTGGTCATGGTGGACAAGCGCCTCGCCAGCCCGACCGCAGGCGGCGGGCCGGGCGGCGGAGGGCCGGGAGGCGGCGGAGGCGGGCCGGTGCTGCTCAAGCCGCAGAACGCCGACGGCCCCTTCATCCTCACCGCCTCGCGCTTCGAGGAGTTCCCGGACCTGTGGACCGCGGGACCCAACTTCGAGAATCTCACGAAGGTGAGCGACGCCAATCCGCAGCAGTCGCAGTATGTCTGGGGCCGCTCGGAGCTCATCGAGTACATCAACGCGGACGGCAGGAAGCTGCGGGCGATTCTGACGAAGCCCGAGAACTTCGACCCGGCGAAGAAGTACCCGCTGATGGTCTACATCTACGAAGAGCTGACCAACGGGCTGCACTCCTACGCCACGCCGTCGCCGGGCACGAGCATCAACCTCGCCCGCTACGTCAGCAACGGCTACATCCTCCTCCAGCCGGACATCGTCTACACCACGGGCTACCCCGGTGAGGACGCGTTCAAGTGCGTCCTCCCGGCCGTGCAGCACGTCCTCGGGATGGGCTTCGTCGACCCGGCGCGCGTGGGCATCCAGGGCCACAGCTGGGGCGGCTACCAGATCACCTACCTCATCACGCGCACCGACATGTTCCGCGCGGTCCAGGCGGGCGCGTCGGTGTCGAACATGGTGAGCGCGTACGGCGGCATCCGCTGGGGCACCGGCATGTCGCGGGCCTTCCAGTACGAGCGCACGCAGAGCCGCATCGGCGGGCCGCCCTGGACCAGGTCGCTGCAGTTCATCGAGAACTCGCCCATCTTCTGGGTCGAGAAGGTGAACACGCCGTACCTGACGATTCACAACGACGAAGACGATGCCGTGCCGTGGTACCAGGGGATCGAGTTCTTCTCGGCGCTGCGGAGGCTGGGCAAGGAAGCCTAGATGTTCAACTTCAACACCGAGAAGCACGGCCTGCGCGAGCGCGAGAACCAGAAGTACTGGACCATCCACCAGGACGAGTTCTTCGATCACTACCTGCTCGGCAAGCCGCAGGCCCGAGTGGATGGACAAGGGCGTGCCGTACCTCGAGCGCGGGAAGCGGGACGTGAGCGGGTATTACAAGAAGAAGTAGGCGCCGGGACTCGGGACTCGGGATTCGCGTTCCGAGTCCCTCTCCAAGCTCGGCAAGTCGAGTACACGAAGGGCGGGGCATCTGGTCCCGCCCTTCGTGTGTACACCAGATCGGCCAGACCCCGTCAATGTCGATCGGAGTCGTGCGGCGAGCGCTCATAGCCCGAATCCCGAGTCCCGAGTCCCGAGTCCCGAATCCAGCGGCGCTCCGCTACGTGCGCGTGGCCGCGATCTCCTCGTACAGGAACGCCGACGCGAGCATGCCGTTGAAGAAGTTGTCGAGATTGAACTTCTCGTTCGGCGCGTGCAGGTTGTCGTCCGGCAGGCCGAAGCCGAACAGCACCACCGGCACGTTGAGCGCCGCCTGGAAGTCCGCCACGACCGGGATCGACCCGCCCTCGCGCGTGAAGACCGGCCGCTTGCCGAAGCCCTTCTCGATCGCCCGGCCGGCCGCCTGCACGTAGACGTTGTCGAAGTCCGTCATCCACGGCATCGCGCCGTGCAGCCGCGTGACCTTGAGTTCCACCGTCTTCGGCGCGATCTTCTTCACGTAGGCCTCGAACAGCTCCGCGATCTTCTCGGGGTGCTGGTTCGGCACGAGCCGCATGCTGACCTTGGCCATCGCCATGGCCGGGATGACGGTCTTGCGCCCTCGCCCGTCCAGCCCGACAGCAGGCCGTTGACGTCGAGCGTCGGGCGCGCCCACATCCGCTCGAGCAGCGAATAGCCGCGCTCGCCGGCGAACCGCGGCGCGCCGAGGTGCTTCTTCACGGCCTTCTCGTCGAACGGCAGCCGCTTGAACTCCGCGCGCTCCTCCTCCCGCAGCTCCCGCACGTCGTCGTAGAACCCGGGGATCCGGACGTTGCCGCTCTTGTCCTTGAGCTGCGCGATGATGTGCGCCAGCACGTTGGCCGGATTGGCGACCGCGCCGCCGTACTGCCCCGAGTGCAGGTCGCCCTTCGTGCCCCGCAGGTCGATCTGCATGTAGGCCAGGCCGCGGAGGCCGTAGCAGAGCGAAGGCACGCCGCGGTCGAACATCTCCGTGTCGGAGATGAGCACCATGTCGGCGGCCAGCTCGGCGGCGTGCTCCCGCACGTAGGGGCCGAGGTGCTCGCTGCCGACCTCCTCCTCGCCTTCCAGGATCACCTTCATGTTGATCGGCAGCCGGCCGGCCTTCCTCAGGTGCGCTTCGATCGGCCTTGAGGTGCACGAACACCTGGCCCTTGTCGTCGCACGCGCCGCGCGCGAAGATGTCGCCGTCGCGGACCGTCGCCTCGAAGGGCGGAGTCTGCCAGAGGTCGAGCGGGTCGACCGGCTGCACGTCGTAGTGGCCGTAGAAGAGCACGGTCGGCGCGCCCTCGGCGTGGAGCCAGTCGGCGTAGACGAGCGGATGGCCCGGCCGTGTCGATGACCCGGACGTTCTCGAGGCCGATCCGGGCCATTTCGGCGGCCGCCCACTCGGCGCACCGTCCGGACATCGTCCCGGTGCTCGGGCATCGCGCTGATGCTGGGAATGGCCAGGAACTGCTTCAGCTCCTCGACGTAGCGGTCGCGGCTCGTGTGGATGAAGTCGATGACGTCGTTCATGGGTGGCACCTCTGGGATGGGCTTGTGGCGATCATACAATGGACGCCGCTGCGCCTTCGCTCCTCGGGGGACGTCCCGAGCGAGTCCCTCGAAGCGGGACCGCGCGGGACGTCCCCTGAGGAGCGTTCCGGCCCAGGGGCGTGCGGCCTCAGGCCTGCGGCTTGAGCATGCCGTGCCGCAGGATGCCGGCGATCTCCTTCACCGCCGCGTCGGTGTCCTTGCCGTAGTGGTCCGGCACGCCGAACACCAGCTCGACGGCGAAGTGCTTCAGGAACGTGCGGAACGCCAGCATGACGGCCGACGCGGGCTGGATCTCCGGGCGCAGCTTTCCCTCGAGCTTGATCTCGTCCTTGTGCGAGCGCGACGAACCGCTCGAAGCGCCCCGCCATCTCCGAGTAGAACTTCCGGATGTGGCTCCCCTCGAACTCGACGACGTCCACGTAGATCAGGGCGACGTACGGCCGGTACCGCGCCACGCTCTCGCGCGACGCGCGGCCGATCTCCTCCAGGTTCTCGGGGAAGCTGCCCGTCGTCAGCGCCCGGTTCACCGGGAAGTCCGGGATCTTCGATCGCCCGCCAGTAGACGTCGAGCAGGTCCGGAAGATCGTCTCCTTGTCCTTGAAGTGGTGGTAGACGTTGCCCGGTCGACACGCCTGCCCGCTCGGCGATGTCGCGCATGCTCGTCGCGCCGTAGCCCCGGTGCGAGAACAGCTCCGAGGGCCGCGTCGAGGATCTGCGCCCGGCTCTTCTGCGATCGCTCTTCCTGGGTCATCGACATGGTCGCGGCTCGATCAGGTAGCGCGCCTGGCTCGGCCTCGAAGCCGAGGTCCTTGGCCCTCGCGAACCGCTTGAGATTGCCGAAGAACACTCCCGGCTGCTCGATGTACACGCAGTGCCCGCTGTCGGCGACCAGCTCGAACCGGTGGTTCGGCAGGATGCCGCACAGCTTGCGCTGCACCCACGGCGGAATCGCCCGGTCCTCGGCGCCCGCCATGATGAGCGTCGGCGTGCTGGATGGCCCGGTACTCGGGCATCCGGTCGTCGAGCGCGGCGAAGAGCCGGTCCTGCGCCTCCGTGAGCTGGATCAGGCAGTGGCGCTTGTCCTTGAACCGCGTTGAAGAAGTTCTCCCGCATCGCCGCGGAGCTTGTCCTTCAGCTTCACGACGAACGACTCGCCGAAGATCTTCTCGTACATGTAGTGCGTGTAGACCTCGAAGACCTCCGGTGCTGCCGCGGTAGAAGCGCAGCGAGAGGTCCTCGTACATCTCGAACAGCTCTTCGTGCGTGAGCAGGATGCCCGAGATCGTCAGCGTGTGGAGGCGGTGCTGGTACCGCCGGGCGTAGTCGAGGCCGACGAAGCCGCCGTACGAGATCCCCATGAGGTGGAACCGCTCGATGCCGAGATCGTCCGCGATCATCGTCAGGCCGTCGCACAGCCGCGGGATCTCGAACGGCACGTCGTCGAGCGACGAGCTCGCCCTGGCCGAAGTAGTCCCAGAGCAGGACGTCGAACTCGCCGGCCAGCAGCGGGACGAAGCCGTACCACGACTTCGCGTGCATCGCGAGGCCGTTGAGGAGGCAGATCGTCTCCCGGCCGCCGTGCCGAAGCGCTCGCAGTAGATCCGTCTGCCCGTCGAGCTTCGACGCTGCCTGTCCGATCCGGAACCAGGTCGGCCATGGCTGCTAGGCTCCCGGCTTCAGCACCGTGCACACCGACGCGCAGATCGGCCCGCCGATGTTGAACGTGGCCGCCGCCTTCGCGTTCTTGACCTGGAGGGCCGGCGGCACCTTGCCGAGCAGCTGCCACGCCGCCCAGCCGAGCATCGCCACGCCCGTCGCGCCCACCGGGTGGCCCTTCGCGATGAGCCCGCCCGACGTGTTGATGCCGCACTCGCCGTCGACCCTGGCCTCTGCCGTCGACCCAGTACTTCGCGCCCTGGCCGTACGGCGGCCTTCCCGATGACCTCGGTGCCGATGGCGCCCATCACCGTGAAGCAGTCGTGCAGCTCCGCCACGTTGATGTCCGCCGGCGTGAGGCCGGCCATCGCGTACGCCTTGTTCATCGCCGTGTAGGCGCCCTCGGCCCTCAGCACGTCGCGATCCGACGCGCAGCAGGCTGTCGGTCGCCTGCGCGTAGCCGGCGATCTCGACCGCGTCGGCCTTCGCCACGCCGAGGCGCTTCAGGCCTTCCTCGGTCGCGATGATCATCGCGGTGTACCCGTCGGTGATCTGCGAGCAGTCGTAGGTCTTCAGCGGCAGGCCTTCGATGATGTACTTGTTGCGCTCGCCGATGTTCGCGCAGTCGTCGAGGGTGACCTTGATCTTCTTCATCTGCGCGTACGGGTTGCTGTTCGCGTTGCCGTACTCGGTGCTCGACACGTGCGCGAGGTCGCGCTCGGTGACGCCGTGCGTCCTCATGTAGTCCGCCATACCTCGGCGAAGATGTGCGGGAAGATGTAGACCTTGCCCGCGCGCTCGTCGGGGTGCGAGAAGACGCCCAGCGCCTGGCCGATGAGCTTGCCGTCCATCTTGCCCTCGCTGTCGCGCATCTTCTCGAAGCCGACCGCGATGCCGACCTCGCCGAGGCCGAGCAGGAGCTTGTAGATGACCGACAGGATGGCCTGGCCGCCCGGACGCGCAGGCGTTCTCGACCGACTCGATCGGCTTCCCCGCCAGGCCCGGCACGGCGGCCATGAGGACGGCCTCAGGCCGTCGGCCTGAGCATGCCGTGCCGCATGATGCCGGCGATTTCGCTGACGGCCTCGTCGGTGCTCTTGCCGTAGTGGTCCGGCACGCCGAAGATCAGCTCCACCGCGAAGTGCTGCAGGAAGGTGCGGAACGCGAACATGACGGCCGACGCGGGCTGGATTTCCGGCCGGAGCTTTCCTTCGATCTTGATTTCCTCCCGGTGCGCCGCGACGAAGCGCTCGAAGCGGCCCGCCATCTCCGAATAGAACTTCCGGATGTGGCTCCCCTCGAACTCCACGACGTCCACGTAAATCAGCGTGACGTACGGCCGGTACTGCGCCACGCTCTCGCGCGCGGCGCGCCCGATGTCTTCGAGGTTCTCGGGGAAGCTCCCGGTCGTCAGCGCCCTGTTCACCGGGAAGCTGGGATCTTCGATCGCCTGCCAGTAGACGTCGAGCAGCGACAGGAAGATCGCTTCCTTGTCCTTGAAGTGGTGGTAGACGTTGCCCGTCGACACGCCGGCCCGGTCCGCGATCTCGCGCATGCTGGTGGCGCGGTAGCCCTGGTGCGAGAAGAGCGCCAGCGCCGCATCGAGAATCTGCGCCCGGCTCCGCTGCGATCGCTCCTCTTGTGTCATCACGCCGCCGCCACTCCGCCGAATTCGCAGCGACTTCGCCCTGGCGAACCGCTTGAGGTTCCCGAAAAAGACGCCCGGCTGCTCGATGTAGACGCAATGGCCGCTCTCGGCCACCAGTTCGAACCGGTGGTTCGGGAGGATACCGCACAGCTTCCGCTGCACCCAGGGCGGAATGGCGCGGTCCTCCGCGCCGGCCATGATGAGCGTCGGCGTCTCGATGGCCCGGTACTCGGGCATGCGGTCGTCGAGGGCCGCGAACAGCCGGTCCTGCGCCTCGGTGAGCTGGATCAGGCTGTGCCGCTTGTCCTTGAACCG
This sequence comes from uncultured Acidobacteriota bacterium, assembly GCA_963834645.1. GTDB lineage: Bacteria > Acidobacteriota > Vicinamibacteria > Vicinamibacterales > JAKQTR01 > JAKQTR01. Next base: position 136,508 of record CAWICP010000005.1, on the reverse strand, counting down.
CTCGAAGAACCGCTGGCGCATCCCGTCGAGGCTGTCCTTGTACTTCAGCACGAACGCCTCGCCGAAGATCTTCTCGTACATGTAGTGCGTGTACAGCTCGAAGATCTCCAGCGAACCGCGGTAGAAGCGCAGCGAGATGTCCTCGTACATCTCGAACAGCTCCTCGTGCGTGAGCAGGATGCCCGACACCGTCAGCGTATGGAGCCGGTGCTGGTACCGCCGGGCGTAGTCGAGCCCGACGAAGCCGCCGTACGAGATCCCCATCAGGTGGACGCGCTCGATGCCGAGCTCGTCGACGATCATCGTCAGATAGTCGCAGAGGCGCGGAATCTCGCACGGGACGTCTTCCGACGACGACTCGCCCTGGCCGAGGTAGTCCCAGAGCAGCACGTCGAACTCGTCGGCGAGCATCGGCACGAAGCCGTACCAGGCCTTCGTGTGCATGGCGAGGCCGTTGAGCAGGCAGATCGTCTCGCGGGCGCCCGTGCCGAAGCGCTCCCAGTGGACTCGCTGCCCGTCGGCCTCGACGAAGCCGCTCCGGTCCGGAACGAGATCGGCCATGGCGGCTACGCCCCCGGCGTGAGGACGGTGCAGACCGACGCGCAGATCGGGCCGCCGATGTTGAACGTGGCGGCCGCCTTCGCGTTCTTCACCTGCAGGGCGGGCGGCACCTTGCCGAGCAGCTGCCACGCCGACCAGCCGAGCATCGCGACGCCCGTCGCGCCGACAGGGTGGCCCTTCGCGATGAGGCCGCCCGAGGTGTTGATGCCGCACTCGCCGCCGACGCTCGCCTTGCCGTCCACCCAGTACTTCGCGCCCTGGCCGTACGGGGCCTTGCCGATGACCTCCGTCCCGATCGCGCCCATCACCGTGAAGCAGTCGTGCAGCTCGGCGACGTTCACGTCCTGCGGCGTGAGGCCCGCCATCGCGTACGCCTTCGACATGGCCGTCCGCGCGCCCTCGGCCCTCAGCACGTCGCGGTCCGCGCGCAGCAGGCTGTCGGTGGCCTGCGCGTACCCGGCGATCCGCACCGTGTCGGCCTTCGCCACGCCCAGCCGCTTCAGGCCTTCCTCGGTCGCCACGATCACCGCCGCGTAGCCGTCCGTGATCTGCGAGCAGTCGTACGTCTTCAGGGGCAGGCCTTCGATGATGTACTTGTTGCGCTCGCCGAGGTTGGCGCAGTCGTCCAGCGTGACCTTGATCTTGCGCATCTGGGCGTACGGATTGCTGTTGGCGTTGCCGTACTCGATGCTCGAGACGTGCGCCAGGTCGCGCTCGGTGACGCCGTGCGTCTTCATGTAGTCGGCCATCACCTCCGCGAAGATGTGCGGGAAGATGTAGATCTTGCCCGGGCGCTCGTCCGGGTGCGAGAAGACGCCCAGCGCCTGGCCGATGAGCTTGCCGTCCATCTTGCCTTCGTTGTCGCGCATCTTCTCGAAGCCGACCGCGAGGCCGACCTCGCCCTGGCCCAGCAGCAGCTTGTAGATGACCGACAGGATGGCCTGCCCGCCCGAGGCGCAGGCGTTCTCGACCGACTCGATCGGCTTGCCGGCCAGCCCCGGGATCGTGGCCATCAGGCCCGCGAGCAGGCCCTGCTGGTTCAGCGTGTAGGTGCACGTGGCGCCGACGGACCCGACGTCCATGACCGACGGGTCCGCCTTGATCTCCTGGCACACCCCGCCAACCGACGCCTTGATGATCTCGGGCACGGTCATGCCCATGAGCTTGCCGAACTCGGACTGGTGATACGCGGCGATGTAGACAGGCTTGTGCATGGCTCGTTCTCCGCAGGGGCTAGGGATCAACGGGGCAGGGGACGAGGCAGCCTGACGGACGTCGCGCTTGCTCGCGCACCCGAGCCCCGTCCGCGTCCCGAGTCCCGAGCCCCTAATCCCGATCACTAGGTCCCCACCACCAACCCGCCGTCGACGGAAATGACGGTCCCCGTCACGAACGCGGCCGCGTCCGACGCGAGCCAGACGTACGCGTTCGCGATGTCTTCGGGCCGGCCCATCCGACCGAGCGGCGTACGGGCGATCATACCCTCCAGCACCTTGTCGGGCATCGCCTTGAGGATTTCCGTGGCGATGAACCCCGGCGCCACCGCGTTCACTCGGATCTTGTACTTCGCCAGTTCGCGCGCCCAGGTCTTCGTCATCCCGATCACGCCGGCCTTCGTCGCCACGTAGTTGGTCTGTCCGAAGTTGCCGTAGAGCCCGACCACTGACGATGCGTTCAGCACGGCGCCGCCGCCGGCCTTGATGAGGTGCGGCACGACGGCCCGCGTGCACAGGAACGGGCCGCGCAGGTTGACGCCGATGACCTGGTCGAACCCCTCGTCGGTCATCATCCCCGTCTGCGCGCCGTCCTTCCACTTGACCAGCTGCGCGTCGCGGACGATGCCGGCGTTGTTGACCAGCACGTGGATGCCGCCCCACGCGGCGGCCAGCGCTTCGACCGCCGCCGTCCACGCTCTGCGGCGTTCGCCACGTCCACCTTCTGGAACATCGCGTCGCCGCCGGCCGCCTTCAACTCCTCGACCACCGCCGCGGCGCTGGCGTCCGAGATGTCCCAGGCCGCCACGCGGCACTTCTCCTTCGCGAACGCGACGGCCGTCGCGCGGCCGATGCCCGCGCCCGCGCCCGTCACGATGACGACTTTCCCAGCCAGTCCTGTTTCCAGACTCATAGTTGCATCTCCCGAACCCGCACGGTCTCAGATCCCGGCGTTCCGACCCCGATCGGAGTCCCGGAGTCCCGAGTCCCGAATCCCGAGCTCGTCTACATCCGGAACGCCGCCGCCGCCTGGTTGTACCCGACGCCCGACCCGACGAACACGGTCAGCGCGCCCTTGCCGATCTTCCCCTTCGCCAGGGCATCGTCGAGCGCCATGGGGATGCAGGCGGAGCCCGTGTAGCCCCACTCCTCCATCACCGTGTGCGTGCGCTCCATCGGCAGGCCGAGGTCGCCCATCACCAGTTCGATCGACGGCTTCCGCACCTGCGTGAAGATGATGAAGTCGATGTCGCCGACGGCGAAGCCCCCCTCGTTCGCGAGATTCCGGACCAGCCGCGGCCAGCCTTCGTGATTGATTTCCGGCGGATACCGGTCCGTCATCTTCACGCGCGTCCGGCCGGCCTTCACCGACTCCACCGACGCCGGCTCGTAGGTGCCGCCCGAGTAGATGCCCCAGTGCTTGTGGTAGAAGCCGTCGGCGAGGAACGCGGCGTTCAGGAACCCGGGCCGGTCCGAGCTCTTCAGCACCGCCGCGCCAGCGCCGTCGCCGTAGAAGAACGACATCGGGTCGGCCGAGTCGGCGAGCTTGTGCATGAGATAGACGCCGACCACGAGCACGGTGTTCATGGCGCCGTTTGTGGCGATCATCCCGGCGCCCGCCGCCAGTCCGGTCGGGAACGACGCGCACGCGCAGCCGACGTCGAAGGTGCCCGCGCGCTTCGCGCCCAGCTTGTGCTGCAGCACGACCGACGTCGCGGGCGTGATGTAGTCCGGCGAGTCCGTGCCGAGGATGATGAGGTCGACCTCCTCGGGCGCCACGCCGGCGCGCTCGAGCGCCTGGCGGGCTGCGGGCAGGGCGACATCCGACGTCGCCCAGTCCTCGGGGGCGTGCCAGCGGCAGCGGATGCCGCTGGACGCCTCCATCTTGTCGACGAACTCCGGGAGGTGCGCGAAGCGCTTCCGCAGCAGGTCGTTGCTGACCTCGATCTCCGGCAGGTAGCGCCCCGTCGCAGCGATTGAAGCGTAGCGTGTCATGGCTAGAAGGTGACGCGAACGCCGAGTTGCGCCTCGAACGGCGGCAGCGTCGACGTGTACTTCCTGTAGTTCGGGTTCGCGACCGCTGCCGCCGCCGGGTTCTGCAGCGTCGGGCCGCTCAGGAACTCCGCGCCGTTCACCGTCAGCGAGTTGACGTCGTAGTTCACCCGGTTGATCAGGTTGAAGAACTCGGCGATCAGGTCCGCGCTGGGCCGACTGGCCGAGCGGCAGGCCGTAGGTCGACGCGCAGGTTGACGACGCGAAGTTCGGGCCGTCCTCGGAGAACTTGGCCACGCCGGCCATGCGATCCGACGACTTGCCGTCGCCGTTGTAGTCGTAGCCGTAGCGGCGGTTCCACGGCTGGCCCGATCCGTACTCGAAGATCGGCGACGAGCGTGAAGCGCGCCGGCAGCCGGATCACGGCCGACGCGGTGAACCGGTACCGCTCGTCGCGCGCGCCCGCGTCCCCACTCGGCCTCGATGTTGGCCGGGTCGCTCGGGTAGTCGGTCAGCGCCGGGCTGAAGTCGTCGTTGATGTTCTTCTTGTCGGCGACCGTGAAGGACGCCGTGACGAGGTGCCCGCCCTTGAGCGTGCCGTTCAGGCTGCTGACGAACGCCTTGTACTCCGACCGGCCCTCGTTCGTGTAGACGTTGATCTGGTTGAACGCCTTGTTCGGCCGGCATGCCGCGGCGGCGACGTTGCACCCTGTCGCGGTGTTCCCGAGCCAGTTCTTGTCGCGGATGATGATCTCGTCGTCGCCCTTGACGTAGATGCCCTCGAAGTCCGCGCAGAGGCCGGTGTTGCCGAGGCGGTACGGAGTAGCCGACCGTCGCCTGCGTGGAGTACGGATTGACGAACGTGTCGTCGATGCGGCTCGAGTCGCGGGTGAGCGGCAGGCCGGTCGTGGTCGGGTTGTTCGGGTCGAGCGCGAAGGCCGGCAGCCCGAGGAGCGCGCCGTTGATCCGCTGCTGGATGATGCGGCCCGTGTAGCCGTTCTGCTGGAGCTCGATGTGCGCGGGCACGAGCAGGAACCGGCCCGTGAACATGCCGAGCGCCGCCGCGCACGACGTGGCGGCCGTCGCCCTTGAGGTCCCACGAGAAGCCCGCCCGCGGCTGGAAGTTGTTCGTGTCCCTGGCCGCGCGCCGTGGGCATCGCCGGGCTCGTGTAGTCGCGGTTGTTGCCGTTGGTGTCGAGGTCGTAACGCAGGCCGAGGTTGATCGTCACGCGCGGCGACGGCCGCAGGTCGTCCTGGATGAACCCCGAGATCAGGTGCGTCGTCACCTTCGACTGGCCCGATCCCGTCGTGCCGACGTAGAGCAGCGGAAGCGCTCTGCTGTCGGTCACGTAGATGAGCAGGCCCTTCGGGTACACCGGGAAAGTCCCAGTCGTCGCGGACATACTGCCACGCGCCGCCGAACTTCAGGTCCTGGGCCCACGTGCCGCTGCCGACGCGCATGTAGAAGGTGTCGCGGATCTCGAACACGTCGCCGGTGTCGTTCTGGTCGCCGACGATGTTCGCGCCGGTCTGGAGCGTGGTGCCGCTCGAGAAGTACTCGGCCATCGACTGGCTGTTGTTGGGCTCGTCGAACTTCCGCCGGCCGAACTGGATCGACAGCTGGTTGAGCGAGCTGTTGCTGAGCGTCCACGCGTGCGTCGCCGGACAGGTTGTAGTTGTCCCGGTCCAGCTTCATGCCGGCGGTCTCGTCGACGACGCGCGCCGACGCGGAAGTTCTCCTGGCGGTACCGCTCGTACACGAACTTGAACCGCAGGTTCTGCTCGTCGCGCATCCGCGTGTCGAGCCCGGCGTAGAACAGCGACTGGTCGAAGGGCACCTTCAGGTCCGCCGCCTTGGAGGCGTAGGCGCCGCCGGGCCGGAAGAGCGCGAAGCTGTTCTCGCTGACCTGCTCGAACGACCCGAAGAAGTGCATCGCGGTCCTTCGCGATCGGCCCGCCGATGGTGCCGCCGAACTGCTGGCGCGAGTAGTCGTTCTTCTTGAGGTCGAACTCGCCCTTCGCGCGCAGCGAGTTGTCGCGGAAGAAGCCGAACGCGGAGCCGTGCAGGTCGTTCGTGCCGGACTTCGTCACGATCGAGAGCGCGCCGCCCGACGACCCGCCGATCTCGGTGTCGAAGCGGTTCGCGATCACCCGGAACTCGCTGATGGCGTCCTGGCTGAACCTGGCGCGGGCCAGGCCGAGCGTCGGGTCGGTGAAGTCGACGCCGTCGACCATGATCGTCGACTGGCTCGCGTTGCCGGCGGCGCCGATGACGGGCTGGTTGCCGATGAAGCGGTTGCCGCCGCGCTCGCGCTGCACGCCGGGCGCGAGGAAGGCCAGAGACTGGAAGTCGCGGTTGGCGACCGGCAGCGACTCGATCTGCTCCGGGATGATGTTGGTGGAGGAGTCGGTCCTGAAGACGTCCACCAGCGGCGCTTCGGCCACGACGTTCACCGTCTCCGCCACCTGGCCGACCTTCATCGTCATCGTCAGGCGGGCGGTCTGGCCGACGCGAAGCAGGATGCCCTCCTGGTTGATCGTCGCGAAGCCGGAAAGCTCGACCTTGACGGTGTAGGTGCCGGGCTGCATGCCGACGAAGCGGGCCGTGCCGGCGGCGTCGGTGACGTTGGTCTGGGTGAAGCCCGTGTCCGGGCGCAGCACCGTGACGGTGACCCCAGGCAGGACGGCCTTCGATTCGTCCTGCGCCACCACCTCGATGACGCCGTCGGCCACCTGAGCGGCGGCGGGTACAGATGCGAGGCCGAGCAGCGCCGTCACCAGCAGCAGTGCCGTGGTGAGCCGCCTTGTGAACGCGCTGACGTCGAGGATCGTCATTTCCACCCTCCGCTGTAACTACTTTATTGTCAATAATTAACGCTGTTTCGTCGGCGTGTGAGCAACAACATTCCGAACGTTTGATATGTTTCTCAGCTGGTGTAGAATAGCCCCGCCGCCCCGGTTCGTCAAGCGGCACGCAGGAGGAAGCCCGTGACGCTCGGAACACGCATCGGCATCGGCGCCGCCTCACTTCTTCTGCTCGCTCTGGCCAGCGGTCTGGCCTTCATCTGGAAACGCCCGCTCACCCTTTTCGCGCTCATGAACACTCGCGCCCTCGCCAGCGCCGGGTTTACCCGCGCCGCCGTGCCCTCTTCGATCGGAGATCAGAACGTCTGGACCAGCGGCGCCGGCCCCACACTCGTGCTGCTGCACGGCGCCGGCGATTCGGCCGGCACCTGGTCGAGCATCGTGAAGCCGCTCACCCCTCGATACCGCGTCGTCATCCCCGACCTCGCGGGCCACGGCGGCAGCGCGCCCGCCGAGGGCCCCATTTCTGTCGGCCAGGTGCTCGAGGGTCTGGAAGCGGTGATGCGGCAGGGCCCGCAGGACCCGGCCATCATCGTCGGCAACTCTCTGGGCGCCTGGGCCGCGATGCTGTATGCGAAGGAGCACCCGGACCGCGTGGCCCGGCTGGTGCTCGTCAATGGCGGGGCGCTCACCGGAGACCGGACGGACCTCAGCCTGACTCCGACAACGCGCGAAGAGGCGGCCGCGCTGATGACCCAGTTGCGGGATCCGAAGGCCCAGCCCATTCCCGGATACGTGCTCGACGATGTCGTCAGGCTGGCGCGGACGGGGCCGCTCGCCAGGCTTGCGCAGACCGCGGGCGAGATGGGCCGGTACGTGCTCGACGGAAAGCTGGCCGACATCAACGCCCCGGTCGATCTCATCTGGGGCGAGTCCGACAGGCTGTTCTCGCTGGCCTACGCGCGGCGCATGATGGTGCAGCTTCCGGCATCCCGCCTGACCACGATTCCCGGATGCGGCCACGTGCCGCAGCAGGAATGCCCGGCACGCTTCGCCTCGGCGCTCTCCGACGTGCTGACCATGCCGCCGCCGCTGCCGGCGTTGAAGAACGTGCAGGGGGAGGCGCAGGGGCCGGGCGGCGCACCGGGGAGCCGGCCGTGATCCACGCGGACGTCCTTGGCGAGCGCGCGAGGCTCACGCCGGACAAGACGGCGCTGGTCTCGGTGGCCGACGGAGCGCGCTTCACCTACCGCGACCTCGACGAACGCGCCGGGCGGACGGCAGCGGCGTGGCTCGACGCCTGCGGGTTCGCTCCGGGAGACCGCGTGGGCCTGCTCGCGCACAACCGGGTCGAGTTCATCGATGCCTTCTTCGCCGCCGCGCGGTCGGGCGTCATTCTGGTGCCGCTCGGCACCCGCCTCACGCCGCACGAGATCGAGTTCATCGCCAGGGACGCCGGCCTGCGCGGCTTCGTCTACGACGGCGAGTTCGCAGAGACCGTCCGCGCGCTCACCGGCGCGACGGGTGTCGAGCGGTGGATCGCGCTCGACGAGCCGGCGTCGCCTGGCCATGCGCGGCTGGCGGATCTCGTTGCCAGGGCGTCATCCTCCCGCCGCGCAGCGGCTCCACGCCCAGGCCCGGAGGACATCTGCTGCCTCCTCTACACGAGCGGCACCACCGGCAAGCCGAAGGGCGTGATGGTGCCGCATCGCATGATCGGGTGGAACGGCTTCAACACCGCGATGTGCTGGCAGCTTCGGGAAGACGATGTGAGCCCGATCTTCACGCCGCTGTACCACGCGGGCGGCCTGGGAGCGTTCCTGCTGCCCATCTTCAGCATCGGCGGCACCATCGTCCTTCATGCGGGGTTCGATCCCGAGGAGATCTGGCGCACGATCGAGCGCGAGCGGTGCACGGTCGTGCTCGGTGTGCCCACGATCTACAAGCTCCTGATGGAAGCGCCGGCTTTCGAGACGGTTGACCTCTCTCACGTCCGCTGGCTCATCAGCGGAGGCGCACCGCTGCCGCTCTACATCATCGAGGCCTACCAGCGGCGCGGCGTGGTCTTCAAGCAGGGCTACGGCCTGACCGAGGTCGGCGTGAACTGCTTCTCGATGACCGTCGAAGAGTCGGCCCGGAAGAAGGGCTCGATCGGAAAGCCGATGATGTTCACCGAGGCGCGCGCGGCGGGGCCTGATGGCGCCGAAGTGGCGGCCGGTGAGGTGGGCGAGCTCTGGCTGCGCGGGCCGCACGTGTGCAAGGGCTACTGGAACAACCCCGAGGCGACCGCGGCGGCGCTGGATTCCGGCGGCTGGTTTCACACCGGCGACCTCGCCCGGCGCGATGAAGAGGGGTTCTACTACATTGCCGGGCGGCAGAAGGACATGCTCATCTCGGGCGGCGTGAACGTGTACCCGGCCGAGATCGAAGCCGAGCTGCTGCTCCATCCGGCCGTGCAGGACGCTGCCGTCGTCGGCCTGCCGGATCCGACGTGGGGCGAGATTGGCGCCGGCTGCGTCGTGCTGCGCGAGGCGGGCAGCGTGACCGGCGAGGAACTGGCCGAGTACCTCTCCACGAGACTCGCGAAGTTCAAGATTCCCGAGGCGCTGGCTCTTCCTCGACGCGCTGCCGCGAACCGCCTACGGGAAGGTGGTCAAGAGGGAGCTGCAGGCGCTGTTCGCGGACGGGCGGTAGTCCTAGTGCCCCACGCTTCGCCGTGGTCCAGCTCGCCAGAGCCTCGCCCGGCTATCGCCTGCGCCATGCCCCTAGGCCCATGCCCCATGCCCCTGGCGTCAGTAGCTGTACCGCACCCCGATCGTGACGTGCGAGTTGCGGTCGTAGCGGCCGAAGAAGTCGTCGGGCGCGCCGGCAATCAGCGTGGCGCGGGCGGTGAACCGGAGGTGCTGGCCCGACGCCTGCGAGTACTCGAACCGCAGCCAGGTGCCGTCGCCGTTCTGGCGTACGGCGCCCTCGAGAGAGACGCTGCGGTTCGTGTCGATGGTGTACGAGGCCCGCCCCAGGAAGGCCTTCGTCAGGCCCCGGTCCGGCGCGAACGCCACCCGCGCTCGGGCCGTTGTCACGACTTCGCCGGAGTAGCCTCCGATGAACACCCACTCGCCGCTCTGGCGCTCGACCTGGATGACGTAGAGCCAGTACTGGTCGGCGCGCGAGTCGTCTGTCCCGAAAAACGCCGCCTCTCCCTTCAGCGTGACGATGGGCAGCGGCACGGCCGCGTCACCGCCCACCATCCACATGGCGGGATACGCTCGGGTAATCGGCACCTGCAAGGCGGCAGGCACGACGTTGCCCGGCAGTGAGGCCGCGGGCGGGAGCGGGATGCCTCCAGGCAACTGCGGCGCACCCGACTCGATCAGGGGCAGGTTGTTGTTGCCGCTGAATCCGGATATCGCGAACTCGTAGCCCGGCCCGACATGGTTCCAGCGCGCGCCGAACTGCGTGCGGCCCGGGATACTCCGCCCCGTTGTCTGTCAGCGTCACGTTCTCGAGGTCGGCCGTCAGGCCGGCCCACCGCTGGTCGACAAGCGGCGTCCTGCTTGGCGTGAACCTGGCCGCGACAACGTCGAGCGTGTCGGACTGGAGCCCGGCCGTGAAGCGCGCCGCGGTGACTGCCAGAAACTCGCTGTCGACGACGGTCATGTAGTCGCGCGGCGCGAAACGATCCGTGGGGTTGAGGATGTCGGTCTTGCCCCACCGCACGAACTGCTTGCCGACCTGGAGATTCAGCGGGCCTCTCGTGAGCGTGGCGTCGAGGCGCCTGACGGCCAGGCCGGGCCGCTTGAGCGACCTGTCCGACCAGCTGATCCCGTCCCATTCCGTCTGCTCGTGGGTATCCGCACGGGCGTCGATGGACCCGTTCAACCGGAGCCACGAGGCCGGCCTCGCCGCCGCCTCGTACCGCAGCAGCGCCTCGCCGACAACCTGCGTGTCGTCATTCGCCGTTGTCTGCGGATATCCGGTGCCCCTTCGACCTCGGCGAAGCCCTTCTGGGAGAACGACCTGGGCCTGCGCGACTCCGGGAACGGCAGCCAGTAGCAGCGACGGCTCAGCCGGGCGGCGAGTCGCCAGCAGCCAGTCGCGCCGCAAGCCGATCGGCGCGCCGGACAAACGCATCGCCAGGGGCCAGTCGGCGGAAGCGCGGGGCCCCGCACGCCCCCGCGCGACATCGGCCCTGCGATGCGTTTGTCGCCGTGATCGGCGCTCGCATGGTTTGCTGCGCGACCCTGCCGACTGTCTGCTGTCCTGCTGGCTACATCACTGCCCGCGCCGTAACGCCTGCAGCGTGAAGTTCTCTTCCTTCATCGGGACGTTGTACGCGAGCTTCTCGAGGGTGAGAATCGTGCGGCTGTTGCGCTTGAGGTCGGCCATCTCGAGCACCCGCGCGGTCCAGATCCCCTGCACGTTCTCGATCTTCGAGTACTTGAGCCGGCGGACGAGAGCGTCTTTGACGTAGTTCTCGATTCGCTGGAACGCGTAGTTGTCCTTGCGGACCCAGACGATGGACGAGGTGTACTGGGAGGACTTCCCTTTCCTCGGACGCGACTCGATCTTCCAGCACGGCACACCGTCGATGCTCTCCTCACCGAGCATCGCGTAGTCGTACTGCTCCGTGTCCCGCTCCTCGAGGTCCTCGAAGCTGAAGTCCGTGCCGAAGAAGCGCGTGGAGCGGTCCTGCAGCGCGATGCGGCGCTCGCGCTGGATGGCGGGCGTCCACATCCACTGGTCCGACGCCCGGTCCGGGAAGTTGACGACGAGCAGCGCGACGCCTTTCACCTCGGCGGGCTGGACGAACGTGAGCAGCGACCTGCTGCGGCCGTGCGAGCCCAGGCGATCGTAGACCCAGCGTTTGTCCGAGACCTTGCCCTTCGAGTCGACCACCTGCAGCAGGCCCTCGTAGTGCTGCGAGTCCGCCTGCGCGCGCCTCTGCGCCTCCTCCATGACCTGCCGGGCGTCCTGGGCGGCGGCGGGCAGCGTGACGGCGAGACTCAGCGCGAGCGCGATATGTAGCACCGGTACGCAGCGTGACATGTTTCCTTCCCGAATCCCGACCTGTCCCACCGAAGCCGGCCGGCAGGCCGTTCGGCGAAGGCGGAGTCCCGAGTCCCGAGCCCCTATTCGTACTCGAGCGCCTCCACCAGCGATCCCCGCACCGCGGACTCCGCGGGCCAGAGCGAGGCGACGAACGCCGATCCGAGTATGAGCGGCACGAGCAGCCCGGCAATCGCCCAGGGGAACGTGTAGGGCAGCGACATCCCCGTGATGTCGCGCTGGCTCATCTCGAGCACGTAGTGCAGCGTCACCGAACCGACCGCGAATCCCATCACCAGGCCGACCACGCCTATCGTGAGGGCCTCCATCCAGATCGTGCGGCGGATCTGGTTGCGCAGGCCGCCCACCGCCTGCAGCACGCCCAGTTCGCGCCGCCGGTCGATGATGGATACGGTCAGCGTATTCACGATGCCGAGGATGGCCACCAGCACGGCAATCGCGATCTGCGCGTACGCCAGGCCGAGCCACTGTTCGGTCAGCGCGGATATCCACGACCGCACTTCCCTGTTCGTGAGCACGAACAGCCGCTGCGTCCCGGCAAACCGCTCGATGATCCGTGCGCGCACGTCCATCGGGGGCACGCCCGGCTTCACGTAGATGCGGAACACGTTCACCGTGTCGTCGCCCCACCACCGGATGTAGCTCGCCCGGTCCATCAGGATGGCGCCCTGCTGATCCGACCAGTCCACGACCAGGCCGACGATGGGCACCTGGTGGACGCCGGTCGGCGTCGCCAGTTCGATGATGTCGCCGTAGTGGAGGTCCTGCAGCGCGGCGAAGTTGTCCGACAGGATGACGCCCTTCCCCTGGGCCGCCATCTCGTACATCTCGGGCGGGCCTTCGACCGGGGGGCGCCTGGCGCGATCGCCCATCGACTTCGCCTCCACCGCCACGATCATCACGGGAATGCCCTTGTAGACAATCCGATGGCTGCGGACGCGCTGGACCTCGTCTATGCCCTCGATCTTCTCGAGTTCGTCGCCAAGCGACGGCGCGAACCTGAAATTGCGTTCCGTCAGGCTCTGCGACGCCGTCACGAACAGGTCGGGGTTGAGCGCCGTCGTCGTCCACTCCATGATCGAGTCGTAGCTCGCCTTGGCGATGCCGCCGAGCGTGATCACGAGCGCGAGCGACAGCATGAGCGCCGTCACGGTGGCCGACGTGCGGCGCGGCGACTGGATCAGGCTGTCGGCCGCGAGCGCGCCCTCCACCGGCCTCAGCCGCCTCAGCACCGGGCGCAGCGCCCGCGTCAGCCAGAGGGCGCCGCTGGGGCTCAGCAGGAGGAGGGCCAGCACGGCCATCGCGAAACCCGAGTAGAACAGCCCCATCGATCGGCCGGCGAACATGAGCAGCGCCGCCGACGCGCTCCCCAGCGTGATCGCCGCCACCCGCCTGATCCGGTTCTCGCCCGCCGAGAGCACCTGGTCGCGGCCCTTCTGCAGCGCCTGGATCGGGTCGACGCGTGATGCGTTCCGTGCGGGAATCCACCCCGCCACGACGCTCGTCACGACGCCCATCAGGAGGCCGATCAGCATCAGACGGGGCTCTGTCGCGATCTCGGTGGTCCGCTCGGCGATGCCGTAGACGCCGGCAATCAGGCCCGAGATGTACAGCGCCAGGCCGCGCGCGAGCAGGACGCCGAACCCGAGTCCCAGCACGGACCCCACCAGCCCCGCGAGGCCGCTCTCCACCAGAAAGAGCGTGCGGACCTGCCCGCGCGACGCGCCCAGCGCGCGCAGGATCCCGATCTCGCGCCGCCGCTGCGCCACGGCGATCGAGAACGAGTTGTAGATGATGAACATCCCGATGAACAGCGCGAACGCGCTGTTGATGTTCGCCGTGAAGGAGTAGACGCGAAGCACCGAGTCGATTTGCTGGCCCCGCGACGATGGCGGCTCGACCTGGAATCCCGGGCCGAGACGCTTCTCGATGGCCGCCCGGCCGTCGGCGAGCGCCACGCCTTCTTCAAGCGCCAGGTCCACGCGGTCGAACGTCCGGCCGCGGCCGAACACCATCTGGGCCGCGTAGATGTCCATCACCGCGAGGTTGCCGCCGAAGGCCTGCGTCAGCCCGCCCGACTTCATGATGCCGCGCACGGTGAACCGCTTCTCGCCGTCCATGGTGCGCATCGGCACCTTCGTGCCGATCCCGATGCCGTTCCGATCGGCGAACTCGCGCGTCACGATCAGCGAATCCGGCTGCGCCAGGAAGACGAGCGGGTCGTCGACGACCGCCTCGTCGCCGGACTCGAGATCGTAGTCGCGCAGCGAGCGGTCGCCGGTCATGTCCACCGCGAGGATGAGGAGGTTGCCCTCGCCCTTCAGGTTCGTGTCGACCGGCGCCTCGATGACCGGCACCGCGACTCGCACCTCCGGCATGGCCTGCACCTGCTCGAGCACGTCCTCCGGAAACCCGCCCTCTCCGGCCGTGATCTGCAGTTCCGCCTTGCCGGCGATGCGATCGATGGTCTTGTAGAACGCGAACAGCACCGACTGGTTGGCCGTGTGCATGCCCACGAACACGGCCACGCCGAGCACGATCCCGACGGTGGTCAGGATCGTGCGCAGGCGGTGCTTGCGCACGTAGGGCCACGTGATGAGCCGCAGCAGCATCATCGGCGTTCGTCCCCGACGATGTGCCCGTCGCGCAGGGTGATGGTGCGCGCGCAGCTCTCCGCGACATGGCGGTCGTGCGTGACGATGAGCACGGTCGCCTTCAGGCGCTGGTGGAGGTCCCGGATGAGCGCGAGGATCTCTTCGCCCGTCGACGAATCGAGGTTCCCGGTCGGCTCGTCGGCCAGCAGGATCGGCGGGTAGATGGCGAGCGCGCGCGCGATGGCCACGCGCTGCCGCTCGCCGCCGGACAGCTCGTCGGGCAGGTGCTCGATGCGTTTGCCGAGCTGGACAAGGTCCAGGAGCTCGAGCGCCCGGCCGGCCGCCTTCTTGCGGGCCCACCCGCGCAGGTGCAGCGGGAGCGCGACGTTCTCGAGGCAGTTCAGCGTGGGCAGCAGGTTGAAGAACTGGAAGATGAATCCGACCTTGTCCCGCCGCACCTTCGTCAGGGCGTCGTCGCCGAGGCCGTCCAGACGCTGGCCGTCCACCTCGATCCAGCCCGATGTCGGGTGATCGAGCGCGCCGATCAGGTTGAGCAGCGTGGACTTGCCGGACCCGGACGCGCCGACAATCGACACCATCTCGCCGCGATCGATCGCCAGGCTGACGTTGTCGAGGGCGGTCACGGTCCGCTTGCCGTCGAAGGTCTTGGTGACGCCGGAGAGGGTGATCATGAGCGATCTATCGTGCCACGCCGGGCCGCAGCCCGTCGAGGCCGGCGGCGGCACGACTGCGGCACGGCGTATAATGCGTCGATGCCGCTCCCCGAAGCCGCTCCCCGCGCCGAGAAGATCGCGCGCCCCGTTGTTCCCGCCCTCGACGCCATGCTCGGCGACGCCATCCCCGTCCTCGACGACGGGTTCGTGCGCGTGGTCGACTACATGGGCGACGACTCGGCCATCGTGCAGGCGGCGCGAACGTCGTACGGCAGGGGCACCAAGCGCCGGCACGAAGACCGCGGCCTGCTCCGCTACCTCATGCGGCACGCCCACACGACCCCGTTCGAGATGTGCGAGATCAAGCTGCACGTGCGCGTGCCGATGGACGTGTGGCGCCAGTGGATCCGGCATCGCACGGCGAGCGTGAACGAGTACTCCACCCGCTATTCCGAGGCGATCGACGCGGCCCAGAAGACGGCACCCGAGGCGTGGCGCCTGCAGGCGACCGGCAACCGCCAGGGCAGCAGCGGGCTGCTGCCCCTGGAGCAGGGCACGACGGCTGTCCGACGAGGAGTCCGATCTGCAGCGGCAGGCGCGGGACATCTACGAGGCGCGGCTCGCGGCCGGCGTCGCCCGCGAGCAGGCGCGGAAGGACCTGCCCCTCTCCACCTACACCGAGGCCTACTGGAAGATCGACCTCCAGAACCTGCTGCACTTCCTGGAACTGCGGATGGACGAGCACGCGCAGCAGGAGATCCGCGCGTACGCCAACGTCATCGGCGAGCGAGATCGTGGCGAAGTGGGTGCCGCTCACCTGGGAGGCGTTTCTCGACTACCGGCGGGGCGGCACGAGGCTGTCGCGCATCGAGAGCGCGTTCCTGGCGGCGCTGGCCTCGGGCGACCGCGATCGCGCGGTCGCCATCGCCGAAGAGGGCGGCTTCCTGAGCCGCGGCGAGGACGGCCGGCTCAAGCCGAACCTCGAGGGGCGCGAACTCGAGGAGAAACTGGAGCGCCTCGGGCTTCAAGCCGCCCTGGGAATAACCGCGTCGCGGGCCGCGCACGGCGGCCCGTCAGACCGACTTCACAACCCGTTCTCGCGGCGACGCCGCTTCACGCAGGTTGGGAAGTCGTCCCCTTTAAACGCCTCAACTGCCGCCGTAGCCGATGGTCACCTTGTCGTCTTCGACGATGACCGGGACGTCGCGGCGGCCCTTGCTGTAGCCGAGCATCCGCTGCAGGTCGGCGGCGTCCTTCTTCACGTTGACGTACTCGACCGCGTAGCCTCTTTGTGCGAAGACCTCACGGGCCTCCGACGTGTAGGGTCAGCTGTCTTTGCCGAAGATGAGCACGTTCACAGGGACCTCCGGGATTCGGGACTCGGGATTCGGGATTCGCCAGTCACGCTGTCACGCTGCAACGCTCGACGATGCCGCCGCTCGCTACGCGCCCGCGCTCAATCGCGTGCGCCAGAGGGCGTGGATTGAAAGCGCCGAGGCGATGGCCATCACCGCCGCGCCGCTGATGTACGGCATGCCGATGCCGAGGTGATCGAACGCGAACCCGCCCCACAGCGGCCCGACGATGCGCGCCAGGCTGCTCAGCGACTGCATGAGCCCCATCACGCCGCCCTGGTCCTCGGCGGCGGAGTACCGGGAGACGAGCGACATCAGCGCCGGGTTGTTGAAGCCCATGCCCACCGCCATGATGCCGTTCGCCACGAGCAGCGCCGCCAGGGAACGCGTGGCGGGGAGCATCAGCAGTCCGACCGCCACCAGGGCGAGCGACGCGGGCACGATATGGCGCTCGCCCACCTTCTTCACGACCTTGCCGACCAGAACGCCCTGGACGATCACCAGGATGATGCCGACGAACGCGAAGATGTAGCCGATCGACGATGCGTGGAACCCGTGCGTGCGCTCGGCGAAGAGCGCGAAGGTGGACTCGTAGGCCGAGAACGCCGCGACGATCAGAAAGCTGATGACCAGCAGGAGGGGCAGGTGCGGCCGCGCGAGCGCGGCCCGCAGCGCGTCGATGCGGCCGACCCGCTCGATGGCGCGATGCTCGGGCTTCAGCGTCTCGGGCAGCAGGAACCACGCGGCCGCGAAGTTCAGCAAGCGACAGGCCCGAGGCGAAGATACGCGGGCGTCGAATACCCGTACCGGCTCAGGAACCCGCCGATGGCCGGGCCGAAGATGAAGCCCAGGCCGAAGGCCGCGCCGATGATGCCCATGCCCTTCGCGCGGTTCTCGGGAGTGGTCAGGTCGGCCACGACGGCCTGGGCCGTCGGGATGTTCGCGCCGGCGATGCCGGCGAAGATCCTGCGCGGCGAAGAGCGCGGTCAGCGTGCTCGCCATCCCGAACCCGAGGTACGAAAGGCACGACCCGAACAACCCGGCCAGGATGATCGGCCGGCGCCCGACGCGGTCCGACAGGCGGCCCCAGATGGGCGCGAAGATGAACTGCATCAGCGAGAACGACGTGGCGAGCAGCCCCACCGTGAACGCCGTCGCGCCGAACGACTCCGCATAGAACGGCAGGAGCGGGATGATGATCCCGAACCCCAGCAGGTCGATGAAGACCGTGACGAAGACGATGATGAGCGGGGAAGGTTCACGGGTGCGCTCAGCCAGTGCAGTGTCAGAAGCAAGTAGCCAGTAGCCAGTATTCAGTAGAAAGGCCTGTGAGCTGAACGGCGTTCAGCCCTCTGGCTACTGACTTCTGGCTTCTGTCTACTCTTCGTGTTCCCTCTTCGCGTGATACCGCGCGAACTCCTCGATGAAACTGAGGCTGTCGAGCGACTTCATGCGATCGAGGAACAGCACGCCGTCGAGGTGATCGGTCTCGTGCTGGATGACGCGGGCCATGAATCCGCTGGCCTGCATCTCGATCTGGCGCCCCGTGCGGTCGTAGGCCTTCACCGAGATGTCCCGATAGCGCGGCACCAGGCCGCGCAGGTCGGGAATGCTCAGGCAGCCTTCCCAGTCTTCCTCGACCTGCCGGCCGGCGGGCTTGATCTCGGGGTTGATGAGCGCCAGGATCTCGGGCCGACGGGCGTCGCCTTCCTCCTCGTCGTCGTCGTCCCGGATGACCTGGGCCACAAACAGGCGGAGCTCCTCGTGCACCTGCGGGCCCGCGAGTCCCACGCCGTTGTACTCGATCATGGTCTGCGCCATGTCGTCGATCAGCCGCTGGATCGGCGCCGCGGTGATCTCGGCCGGCGGAACCGGCCGCACCTTCTTCCGCAGGACGGGATGACCCATGCGGGAGACTTTCAGGATGGACATAAACTCTCATTATAACCTGCTGGACGAGGGGCTCGGGAGCCGACGGAGGCGACGGGGCACGAGGCGATCGGGGCTCGGGACTGGGCTGGCGTCAGCGCAGTCGAGCGTGCAGAAGTGCCGTCGCCGGGATCCTGTCGGGCAGGCTTCTGACCTGTCTGGCTTCTGACGGCGCGTACAGTTGGCCCTTCTGGCTTCTGACGGCAGGCCCTGCGGCCCGAAGAGATGCGGGCCCTGGCCCAATCGAGTATGCTTCTTGCTAGGGAAGATGGCAGAAGAGCACGGCGACGCGGGAATTTCGTTTTTGTCCGCATTGCGGCGGAGCGTTTGGCGTCCGGATTCTCAAGGAAGGAGACCCGGCGAGGCTCGTCTGCGAACGTTGCGACTTCGTTTTCTACCTCGACCCCAAGGTGGCGGTGGGCACGATTATTCGCACCGCGGATCACGAAATCGTGCTCTGCCGCCGCGCGATCGAGCCCGGGTACGGCCGCTGGGTGTTCCCGGGCGGCTACGTGGACCGGGGCGAGAAACTGGAGGACGCCGCCATCCGCGAGGCCCGTGAGGAATGCGGCCTCGAAGTGGAACTCGACGGGCTGGTCAGCCTGCACTCGTATCGCGGAAAGACGCCCATTGTCATCGTCTGGGCGGCCCGGGCGGTGAGCGGCGAGCTCAAGGTGGCCGACGAGGAAAGTCTGGAGGTACGCACCTTTACGGCCGAGAACGTCCCATGGGATGATCTCGCTTTCGAGAGCACGGGAGAGGCGCTGAGGGCGTACTTCGGGACCGGGACTCGGGGCTGCGGGACTCGGGGCTCGAGGCGGGCTAGGAGCAGACGCTACGCGACGAACGGCGGCGACGAGCGAGGACGGCACATGAGACAGCTGAAACTGGCCGCCGCGATCGGGATCGTGTTCGTCGCGAGTCTCGCCGCTGCCTGCGTCGAAACGAGGCACGAAGGGCCGACCTCGCCATCCGAGGTCGCCAAGGTGCTGGCGACAGGCAACTGGACGTCGGCGGCCACGGCCGCCTCTTCGGCGCTCAATGTCGGCTCGTGCGGCAACCTCGAGTGGAAGATCGCCACGCTGACCGACACGTCGGCGTCGGGCACGTTCAAGGCGACCTGCGGCGGCGGTCTCACGCTGGAAGGCTCGGCGGAGGGCAAGCTCAACGGGCTGACCGCCGATCTCAAGGCGAGCGGGACCGTGGGCGGCGCCGGGGTCAACTGCCCGTTCTCTCTCACGGGCCAGGCCGTTCCCGAAGGCCTCGACAAGGTCCGCATCAACTACAACGGATCGACCTGCCTCGGCCCGGTGTCGGGCTCGGAAGTGCTCACGAAGCGTTAGATGGAGGCCGGGTCTTTAGACCCGGCGGGAAAGCGGAACTCCTCGGTCACGGTGCCGTCCAGGGCGGCCTTCACCATCTCCTCGATCGGCAGCTTCGACTCCGCCTCCGCCACCTGCCAGTGGCGCGCGTGCGTCTCGGGGCTCCGAGGCGTGAACAGCTGGCAGCAGTCCTGGTCGGGGATGATCGAGATCTCGTAGGTCCCGATCCGGATCGCCTCGGCGACGATCTCCTCCTTGTCCATCCCCACGAGCGGCCGCAGGATCGGCATCTGCACCGCGCCCGCAATCACGGTCAGGTTCTCCAGCGTCTGAGACGCCACCTGCCCGATCACCTCGCCGGTGACCAGGGCCTTCGCGCGGCAGTCGCGGGCGATGCGCTCCGCGATGCGCAGCATGAGCCGCCGGTAGATCACCACGCGCAGCGGCGGCGGCACGGTGAGCACCACCTGCCGCTGCAGCTCGCCGAACGGCACGAGCTTCAGAGTGGTGCGCATCTGGTGGCGCGTCAGCACCTCGGTGATCTCCCGCACCTTCTCCTGCGACGCGCGCGACAGGAACGGGTGGCTGTGGAAGTGCACCGGCACGACCGAACAGCCGCGCTTCATCAGCCTCCACGCGGCGACGGGCGAGTCGATGCCGCCCGACATGAGGCACGCCACGCGCCCGCTGACGCCGGTCGGCATGCCGCCGGCGCCCTTCTCCTTCCCGAACGAGTAGAACGCCTGGTTGGGCAGCACCTCCACCATGACGGTCATCTCGGGATGATCGAGATTCACCCGCCAGCCGAACCGCTCGACGATGCGCGCGCCGAGCTCGCGCTCGAGTTCGGGAGAGGTCATCGGGAACGACTTGTCGCCGCGCTTCGCGCTCACCCGGAAGCTCGCCGGCGCGAGCCCCTCGAGGTCCGCCAGAACCGCGTCCGCGATCGCCTCGAATGTCCTCGGCGCGCGGCCGGCCTTCGAGAAGTTCGCGATGCCGAACACGCGCCGGATGCGTTCGCTGACGAGGTCGTAGCTGGCGGCCGGTCCGAGCACCACCTCAATCCGCCCCATCAGCGCCCGGACGTCCTTGACGCCCAGGTCCGCGGTCTGCTTGCGCAGGTTGTGGACCAGCTTGCTGATGAAGTACGGGCGGTTGCGCCCCTTGAGCGCGATTTCCTGGTAGTGGACGACGATGGATGTCATTAGGATCGGGACTCGGGACTCGGGACTCGGGATTCGGGACCCGAGATCCCATGCACCCGAACGCCGCTGATCCGCTAGCGCGACCTCGCTCAACGACCGCTTCGGCGGCGAGGTGGCCGCTCATCGCGGCGCTCTCAATCGTACCCGGCAATCCCGTATCGGTCCAATCGCCGGCCAGGTAGAAGCCCGCAAGCGGCGTCTCGGCACCCGGCCGCGCAGGCTGGCCGGGAGCCAGCGAGAACGTCGCCCGGCGCTCGCGGACAACAGACGCCTTCCTCACGCCGGCGGCTCGCGCCGCCGGCAGCGCATCGCGGAGTTCGCGCATCGCGAGGTCCACGATGGCGTCGTTTGTCATCCCGACGACGGAGGCGGCGCCGCTCGAGACGAGAGAGACGTGCGACACGGTCGAATCCGTGATGGCGCCGCGATCGAACGCCCACTGCATGGCGCGGCCGGGCAATCCCACGAACGGCGTCCCGAGCACCCGGCGATCGAACCACAGGTTCACCGTGACGATCGGACACGATCCCGTGCGCGACGCGTTCGACTCGACCTGCCTCATCGGCGCCGGCACTTCGTCGAACAGCGCCCGGATGGCGTACCAGGGAACAGCCGACACCACGGCCTGCGCCCGGATTTCGCGGCCGCCCCTCGTCCTCACGCCCACGGCCCGCCCTCCCTCGACGATGACGCGGGCAAGGGCGTTGGCGACGATTCCGCCGCCGCGCGCCTCGACGTAATCCTGTCCGGGCGCCACATACAGTGCGTCGAGCGGTACGGCCGGAAAGGCGATCGAGGCGGCCTGCGGATCGCGTCCGAACATCTCGGCGAGCACGCGCACGAAGGTGGGCGCCGCCGCCTCCCGGGACGGCTGGTTCAGCGCCGCCAGCGCCAGCGGATCCCACAGCATCTCGCGCAGCCTGGCGGTCTGCCCGTTGCGGATGAGCCAGCTCTCGACGGTCTCCTCGGCCGAGCACGCCATCAGGCCTGTCTCGCCGCGGAGGCGCCGCTGTTCGGTCTTCACGGGCGTGCCCAGCCGCAGCACCGACAGGCGATCCTTCCATCCGAGAGCGTCCCACTCGATGACGCCGCCCAGGAGGTGCCACGGCGCCGGCAGCGGCGGGCACGAGAGCACCGAGGCCCTGCCCGCCGCGTCAATCGACGGTACGCGCAGCGACGGCTGCACGCGCACGTTCGACATCGCGCCGATCCGCCGCAGGAACGCGAACGTCTCGCGGTAGCAGCCCATCAGGATGTGCTGGCCGTTGTCGACGGTCTCGCCTGTCGATGGATCGACGAAGGAGCTTGCGCGCCCGCCCAGGTGCGGCCGGGCTTCGACCACCGTGACGCGGGCGCCGCGCTCGGCAAGCCGCGTCGCCGCGGCGAGCCCCGCGACGCCGCCGCCGATGACGATGACGTCGGGCGTGTCGCTGTCGGCACCTCGACCTCACGAATGAGCCCGGCCATGACCGCCATGCGAGAGCCACGTGGAGAACGCGATTGTCGCCTGCCGCCATCGCGGCACGCGGGTGGGCGCGCCGAAGACGTCGTAGCCGCCCGTTTCGATCCGCCTGAGGAGATCGAGATAGATCGCGCCCATGATGCGGGCCGCCGCGAGGCGTTTCGCGTCTTCCCGCGGCAGCTCCTGCGCCGCCCTGGCATAGTGGTCCCGGGCGCGCCCCGCCTCGAACTCCAGCAGCGCGCGGATCGGGCCGGTCGCCTCGTCCGGCCCGCAGGTCGGCCTCGGTCACGCCGAACCGCTCGAGATCCTCTGTCGGCAGATACAGACGCCCGGCGTCCAGGTCGCGCCCGAGATCGCGCAGGATGTTGGTCAACTGGAGCGCGATGCCGAGATCGATCGCGTACTGCCGGCACCGGGGATTCGTGTACTCGAAGATCTCGATGCACACCAGGCCCACCGCCGACGCGACGCGCAGGCAGTACCCGCGCAGTTCGTCGAAGGTGCGGAAGCGCGGCCGGTCGAGGTCGATCTCGACGCCGTCAATCACGTCCTCGAGCGGCTGCCGCGGGAGCTTGAAGGCCGCGATGTGGGGCGCCAGGGCGATGCCCTGCGGCGTGCGCGGCTGCCGGCCCTCGTAGCACGCCGCCAGTTCGTCGCGCCAGGCGGCCATCGAGGCGGCCGCCTCGCGCCTCGATTCCTCGGTGCCCAACTGCCCCGCCCGCTCGTCCACGTCGTCGTCAACCGCCCGGCAGAAGTCCCACACGGCGATGATGGCGCGGCGCTTGTGCTCGGGGAGCACCGAGAACGAGTAATAGAAATTCGTGTTGCGGCGGGCCATGGCGATGCTCAAGCCGGCCGCGGCCGTCCCCAGGCGACCGCTCCCCAGAGCAGGGCGGGGATGTCGGAGGAGCCGAGAGAGGGCCTCGCCCTGAACACGTCGAACCCGGCCCGTTCGAGGCGGTCGAGCACGCGCATCCCGCCGAGCCAGGTGAGTCTCAACTCGTATCGAAGGCGTCCGCCGAGGCCGTCGCAGACGGCGCGGCCTTCGGCGAACAGCCGGCGCGTGCGGGCCGCCATCTCCGAGAGCGCCTCCCGCCAGGCCGCCGACATGACGCGGGCATCGAGGTCCGCTTCGCGCGCGCCGAAGCGTTCGCGCTCGTCGCGCGGCACGTAGAGGCGCCCCTTCCGCCAGTCGCGTTCGAGGTCCTGCCAGAAGTTGGTGAGCTGGAGCGCCGTGCACACGGCGTCGGACGCGCGGTCGAGGCCCGCATCCGCATGCCCGGCCACGCGCAGCACGAGCCGCCCGACCGGGTTCGCAGATCGCCGGCAGTAGTCCATCACGTCCGCCCACGTCGCGTAGCGCGTCGTGACGACGTCCTGGCGGAAGGCGGAGAGCAGGTCCTCGAAGAGCGCGACGGGCAGCGAACAGGCGCGAATGGTGTGAGCAGAGGGCGAGGAAGATGGCGTCGGCTCGCGTGAGGGACTAGGGGCATGGGCGGGACTCGGGGCTCGGGATCGGGATTCGGGCTCGGAACTACCGGCTGTCCCGACCCGAGCCGACGGACGCCAAGCTGCGCTCCCCAGTCGTCGAGCAGGGCGAGGCGGCGGGCCGGCGGAAGATCGCCCTCGTCGGCGAAGTCGTCGGCCGAGCGCGCGAAGGCGTAGATGGCCGCGATGTGCGGCCGCATCGAGGCCGGAAGCAGGATCGAGGCGACGGGAAAATTCTCGTAGTGACGGCGGGCGATGCGTTCGCAGGCGGCGTACGCGCTGGTGACGGCCTCGCGCCCGGCGTCCGGCGGCATCACCACTCGGCCTCGGCCACCCCCGCGCGGCGGTTCACCACGCGGGCGAGCACGAAGAGCAGATCGGAGAGCCGGTTCATGTAGGCGAGAAACTCCACCTCGAGCACCGCCAGGGCCACCATGCGCCGCTCGGCGCGCCGGCACACCGTGCGCGCCAGGTGCAGGGCGGCTGCCGCCGGCGTGCCGCCCGGGAGGATGAAGCGGCGGAGCGGCGTCAGTTCTTCCTCGCACCTGTCGATCCAGCCTTCGAGGCGCGTCACGTCGTCGGGGCCGAGGGCGATCTTCGTCACCCGGCCGGCGATGCGCTCGGCCGGGTCGGCAAGGCGCGAGCCGAGCGCGAAGAGATCGCGCTGGATCTGCGCCAGCATGTCCTCGATGTCCTTGTCCACGCCGCTGGCGCGCGCCACGCCGACGGCGGCGTTCGCCTCGTCGACCTCGCCATAGGCGTCCACGCGGGCGTCCGACTTGGCGATGCGCGTGCCATCGAACAGCGTCGTCGCTCCGCCGTCCCCGGTTCGTGTGTAGATCTTCATGCAGGATGAATTATAAGTGTCAGGATGGGCTTTCGACACGCCAACCGCCGGCCGCTCCCCGAGCCGACGCCCGTCGAGCGCCGGAGGTTCCGCCGGATCCTGCTCCGGTGGTACGACCGGAACGGCCGCGACCTGCCCTGGAGGCGGACCGACGACCCGTACCACATCCTCGTGTCGGAGATCATGCTGCAGCAGACCCAGGTCGACCGGGTGCTCCCCAAGTACGCCGAGTGGCTCGGCAAGTACCCGTCGTTTCACGCGCTGGCGGGCGCGCCCGAGGAGGCCGCGGTCGAAACGTGGTATCCCCTCGGCTACAACATCAGGCCGAGAAGGCTTCACGCGATCGCGCGCGAGTCGGTTTCGCGCTTCGGCGGCGAACTGCCGTCCGACGAGGAGACGCTGCGGTCGTTCAAGGGCATCGGCCCCTATACGGCCGGCGCCCTGATGAGCTTCGCGTTCCGCAAGCGCGCGCCGATTCTCGACACCAACGTGGCTCGCGTGCTGTTCCGCGTGGTCGTCGGCCGCGGCAGTCCGAAGTCGCACGAGATGCGGAAGCACCTCTGGAAGGTCTCGGCGTTGATGGTGCCGCACAAGCGCGCATTCGATTTCAACCAGGGCATCATGGATTTCGGGGCGCTCGTCTGCACGGCGCGCCGGCCGAAGTGCGACGCCTGCCCCATGTCGGGGATGTGCCGCACGTACCCGTTCGACCCGAACCGCGAGACCGGGACTGAGCGCTGATGGCACAGCGGGAGACGGATCGTCGTGACGGCGGCCGTCGTCGAGCGGGACGGGGCGTTCCTCCTCACGCGCCGGCTCGACGGCACGCACCTGGCCGGCCACTGGGAGTTCCCGGGCGGAAAGCTGCACGCCGGCGAAACGCTCGAGGAGTGTCTCGTGCGCGAGATCCGCGAGGAGCTCGACGCGGCGATCAGCGTCGGCCCCGAGATCCTCGCGACGGTCCACGACTACGACGACCGCTCGATCGAGCTGCGCTTCTTCAGGTGCGCGCTCGAGTCGGCACCGAGGCCGACGCTGGGCCAGGAGATGCGGTGGGTGGCGCTTCGCGACCTGCCGTCGATCCAGCTGCCGCCGGCCGATGACGAACTGGTGCGGCTGCTGACGGCAGCTACGTCGAGGCTGACTCGACCTCCCGGAGATGGCGCTCGCCTGGCGCGAAGCCTCGGCGGACTCGACGGCCTTCGGAGCGGTCGGGTCACGGACGAACGGCAATTCGGTGACCGTCGCGCGCAGCCTGCCGCCGCCGATGACGATGGCGACCGCCGTTCCGGGCTCGACGAAGTCGCGGTGCACGTAGCCGAGCGCGATGGGCTTGCCGAGCGCCGGCGAGATCACCGAGCTCGTCACGTGGCCAATCTCCTTCTCGCCGCCGACAATCACGCTCCCCGCGGCCGGCGCGGCCTCTCCGTCAATGGTGAGCCCGACCAGCTTCCGGGCCACCTTGCCGTGGCCCCGATCCCTGATCCGCACCAGCACTTCCTGCCCGGGGAAGCAGCCTTTCAGGTAGCTGACAGCCGTATCATCGATCCCGGCCTCGGTCGGTATCGTGCCGTCGTCCATGTCCACGAGGAACGCCGGCTCGCCGGCCTCGATGCGAAGCGCCTCCGCGGTCCCGGCCGGCAGGACGGCTGCTCCCGCAGCCTGCATCGCCAGTCCCAGACTGGACATCGCGTCAGCTGGGGCGAACAGGAGGAACCCGGTCAGCCCCAGGGCATCCCGCCTCGCCGCGATGACGAGCGCGCCGCCGCTGTCGAACCTCGCGTTCTGGAAATTGCCGAACCCGGCAAGGTCGGCCCCGACCACGCCGCCGGCAATCTCCGCCGCCCTCGGCCCGTACAACCCGATGCAGCCCCACGCGTCGGACACGTCGCCGAGCTGGACGTCCTCGCTGAAGATCAGCTGGTCGAATCGCTGCAGCAGCACGTCCTTCACCTCGCGGCGCGCGTCGACGAGCATGGCGTCGCCGAGCTCGAACACGTTCATGTCGGCGATGATCCGACCCTGGGGCGTGAGCAGGGCGGCGTAGCACCCCGTCCCGGGCCCGAGCAGCGCGATGTCGTTCGTGAGCAGGGCGTGGAGAAACGTCTTCCGGTCCGCGCCGCGGACGACGATCCGGCCGCGCGCGCCGAGGTCGACCATCCCCGCCCGGTCACGGGCGGCGGCGTAGGGGTTCAGAGGGTTCATCGGCCGGTCCTCGACAGGGGCGGACAGGCCTCGGCGGCCGTGTCCTCCCGCCCGCAGATTGCTGATATGCTCAGAACCGTCATGGTTCGAGTTCATTCTATCGTTGCGGTTCTCCTTGTCCTAACGGCCTCGGCGGCCGTCGCGGGGCCGGCCCGGGCGCAGGATCCGGCGCCGGTCAGCAAGCTGCTCGTGTTCATGCAGGGCAGGCTGCTCGGGTCCGAAGAAGCGGTGATCGCCTCGACCGCCGACGGCTGGATCGTTCGCGGCACGGGCCGCCTGGCCGCCCCGGTCGACCTGTCGACCACGCGCTTCGAGATGCGGTACGACCGCGAGTGGCGGCCGGTCAGCCTCGAAGTGGATGGCACGCTGCGAAGCCGCCCCCTGATCATGCGAACGGCGTTCGCGGGCGGCAAGGCGGTCACCGACCTCACGCAGGCGGGCCAGCAGACGCAGAAAGTCGACGTCGTGTCGGCCGACCCCGTGGTGCTGCCGAACATGTTCTTCTGCGCGTACGAAGCGCTGGCGATGCGCCTGCGAGGCCTCACGGTGCCGGGCGAGCTGAAGGCGTACATCGTCCCGCAGGTCGAGATCGTGATGCGCGTCACCGCGAGCGGGAGCGAGCGGATCCAGACCGCGGGCCGCGCGGTGCCGGCCACGCGTTTTGCGCTGACGCTCGAGAACCCCGGCAACGCCGATCCAGGCCGAAGCCTGGATCGACTCGGACGGCCGGCTCCTGCGATTCAGCGTGCCGGCGCAGGGCCTCGACGTCGCGCGCGAGGACATCGCCGCCGTGTCGTCCCGCGTCGAGACGATGGGCCGCGCCAACGACGAGCAGGTGCGCATCCCGTCGGCCGGATTCACGCTGGCGGCGACTGTGTCGAAGCCCGCGTCGGCCCCGGTGCCGCCCGCGCCCGGCAAGGCGCCCGCCTACAGGCTGCCGGCCGTCATCCTGGTGGCGGGATCGGGCCCCGTCGATCGCGACGAGACCGTCGCCGGCATCCCGGTGTTCGCGCAGTTGGCCAACGGCCTCGCCGACGCCGGCTTCATCGTCGTGCGCTACGACAAGCGCGGCGTGGGCCAGAGCGGCGGGCGGGGCGAGTCGGCGACGCTGCAGGACTACGCGGAGGATGTGCGCTCGATTGTCGAGTTCCTGCGGAAGCGGAAAGACGTCGACCGGGATCGCATCGCCATCGTCGGGCACAGCGAGGGCGGGCTGGTGGCCCTGCAGGCGGCCGCCAACGCGAAGTCGAAGAGGGTCGCGGCGGTGGCCCTGCTCGCGACGCCGGGCACGACGGGAGGCGAGCTGGTCCTGGAGCAGCAGCGGTACCTCCTGGACAAGATGACGCTGCCGGACGAGGAGAAGCAGAGCCGCATCGATCTGCAGAAGAAGATCCAGGCGGCCGTCTCGAGCGGAAGGGGCTGGGAGGGAATCCCCGAGGCGTACCGGCGGCAGGCGGACACGCCGTGGTTCCGCAGTTTTCTGGCATTCGATCCGATCAAGGTGATGGCCCGCGTCGAGCAGCCTGTCCTCGTGATTCAGGCCGAGCGCGACAGGCAGGTGACGGCTCCGCGGCACGGCCAGTTGCTCCTTGACGCCGCGAAGGGCCGGAAGAAGAAGCCTGACGCCGCGCTCGCGACCATCGACGGCGTGAACCACCTGTTCGTGCCGGCCGGAACCGGCGACGTGGACGAGTACGCGGTCGCTCCAGGACAAGCGGATCAGCCCGAAGATGATCGATACACTCGTGCCGTGGCTGAAGGACAAACTGCATGTGGGTGCTGCGGGCGCTGGACGCTGACGTCAATCATCCCCTGTCGTTCCGCCTGATGGCGGGCGCCGTCAAGACCATCGGCCGCGTCGGGGCGGCGGATTTCTGCCTCGACGTGCCCCTCGTGTCGCGCGTGCACTGCAGGGTCGAGGTAGGGGCGGACGGCGCGGTCGAGATCGTCGATCTCGACAGCACGAACGGCACATGGATCGACGGCGAGCGGATCGCTCGCGCCGAGCTTCGGCCAGGCAGCGTCCTGCGCGTCGGCCGGGTCGCGTTCGCGCTGGAATCGAGCCCTTGATCGCCCGGAGGCTCGCCGCCCGTCGAGCGCTGCGGCGTCGACCTCGACGGAGCTCGAGAGCGAGTCGGGCAGCCCCCGGGATTCAGGGATTCAGGAACGGATTCGTGGCGCGTTCGCGGCCTATCGTCGTGTCCGGGCCGTGGCCGGCGTGCACGATGGCCGCGTCGCCGAATCCGAGCAGCACGTCCCTGATGGATCGCATGAGCGTGGCGTAGTCGCCGCCGGGCAGGTCGGTGCGCCCGATCGAACCGTCAAACAGCGTGTCGCCCACGAACAGGTGGGTTTCCGCCACGCCGGGCCCGCCCACCTGCAGGCACACCCCGCCGGGACTGTGGCCGGGCGTGTGGTGCACACGCACCTCGCAGGCGCCGAACACCAGCCGTCCGCCGTCTGCGAGGTCGAAGTCCGGCGGCGGGGGCTGCTCCAGCCGATAGCCGAAGGCGAGCCCCTGCTGCACGGCGGCGTCATACAGGAACACGTCGTCGCGATGGACGCCGATGCGGGCGCCGGTCGCGCGCTTCGCCCGCCCGACGCCGCTCACGTGATCCATGTGCGCATGCGTCAGCAGGATGAGGCCGACAAGAAGGCGCCGTGCCTCGATGACGCGGAGCAGGTCGTCCACCTCGTCGCCGGGGTCGATGAGAATCGCTTCGCGGCTGTCATCGCACGCCACGACGAAGCCGTTCTTGTAGAACGGGGCGACCGCACGGGTCTCGATTATCAGGGCCACAGTCGATCCTCCCTGCCTACAAGTGGTTTCAGAACCCGTTCTTGCGGCGTCCATGGGCCGCCGTACGCAGGTTATGAAACCGCCCCTAGAGAGTAGTCTATTCGTGATGACCGCTGCCGACATCGTTGCCGCCCGCGACCGTATCGCGCCGCACGTCAGGCGCACGCCGCTTCTGGCCTCCTCGTGGCTGTCGGCGATCGCAGGCGCCGACGTGCGGCTCAAGCTCGAGTCGCTGCAGATCACCAACTCGTTCAAGCTCCGTGGCGCCGTGAACGCGTCGGCGGCCTTCGTCGAGCGCCATGGCGGAGGACGGGGCCCGGCCGGACAGATCGTCACCGCATCCGCCGGGAACCACGGCCGCGCCATGGCCTTCGCCGCCGGGCGGCTCGGCCTGAGGCTGGTGGTCTTCGCTCCGCGCTCGGCTCCGAGGGCCAAGCTCGATTTCATCGCGCGCCACGGCGCGGACCTGCGCGCAGCCGACACGTACGAGGACGCCGAGCGGATGGCCAAGGCGTTCGCGATCGAGACCGGCGCCACCTACATCTCGCCCTACAGCCATCCCGACGTGATTGCCGGCGCGGCCACGGTGGCCGTCGAGATCTTCGAGGACTGGCCCGAGGTGGACACGATTCTCGCGTCGGTCGGCGGCGGGGGCCTCGTGAGCGGCATCGCGCTCGCGAACAGGGCGCTCGCCGGGCGCGTCGAGGTCGTGGGCGTCGAGTGCGAGGCGTCACCAGCCTTCCATGAAGCGCTGAAAGTCGGCCGCATCGTCGAAGTCGAGGTTCACCCGACGCTCGCCGACGGCCTGGCGGGCAACATGGACCCCGAGTCGATCACGTTCGACCTGGTCAGGCGGCACGTGGGCCGCGCCGTCCTCGCGCCGGAGTCCGCCATCGCGGACGCGATCCGGGGGCTGTTCGAGCGGGAGCGAATCGTCGCGGAAGGCGCCGGCGCCACCGCCGTGGCGGGGCTCCTGTCGGGGCTTCCGGTCGCCGGCCGCAACGTCGCGGTCGTCGTGTCGGGATCGAATATCGATGCGGGCCTTCTGGCGAGGGTGCTTCGGGGCGGGTGACGCGCGTCAGATGCCCGGGAGGATTCTGGCGGCGTCGGCGCGCGCCCTGGCCTGCGCCGCATCGATGCGCGCCAGCGCCGCGACCACCGCCGGAGCGGCGGCCACGTTGCTCCAGGGGAACACCGACTGCCTGAGGGCGATCTGGCCGTCGACCAGCGGGTTGACCGCGCCCCAGGCGCGCAGTTCGGCATCGGACGCCGCGATGCGGCCAAGCGCGAGGGCGGTGCGCGTGGGGTCCCTGAGCGCGGCTGCCGCCATCGCTCCGCATCCCGCCCACCCGCTTCCATCGGGCGCCTCGGCGGCCTTCGCGATGATCTCCGCGGCCGACCTGGCGGCTTCGGAGGTGCGCCCGGTGCCGGCCACCGCCGCCGCCAGCATCGCGCGCCCTTCGCACGAGTCCGGGTGGCGCCGGACGAGCGTGTTCGCGAGGGCCGCCGCGTCGGCGGGCCGCCCGGACACGATCAGCACCGCTGCGCGGAGGATGATGCCCGGCGGGAAGTCGCCCGCGCCTCGGATCTCAACCGTTGGTCCAGGGTCGCGCACCGTCGCGCGGGCGAGACGGACCCGGTCCTTGAAGCCGTCCCACCAGGGCTGGTCCGGGGCGAGCGCCTGGCCGCGGTCCATCGCGGCGAGCGTGGCGTCGAGGTCGCCGGCCGCCAGAGCGGAGGCGGCGAGATGGTAGTAGGCAAGCGGCTGCACGGGGTCGCGTTCGATTGCACGCCGGGCGAATGCCGCCGCCTTCGCCGGATCGACCGTTCGAAGGACGGCCGCCAGCCCCAGGTACGCCCCTGGCGATGACGCATCGAGCTCCACGGCCCGCTTCAGGTGCTCGAGCGCCTCGGGTATCGTGGACGCGGTCAGGCCCATCGCCAGCCGGGTCGCGGCCAGGTCGGGGTCCGTGGCGAAGGCGGCTTCCGCGGCCTGCCGGGCGCGTGCCTGCACGCTGCCGAACTGCGCGCGGCCCTCGAACGCCGACATCGTGTAGAGCGCTTCGGCGAGGCCGGCCTGGGCCTCGATCAGGCTGGGGTCTTCCGCCGCCGCGGCTTCGAACAGCTGCACCGCCCGGCTGGCGTCGAACACGGCCATCGCCTCGCGCGCCTGGAGGTACTTGTCGTACGCCCCTGGACTGACCAGGCGCAGCGCCGCGCGGTTGTACTCCGCGGCCGGAGAGTACTCCAGCCCCAGCCGTGCGGACACTTCCCGCGCGATATCGGCCTGCACCGAGAGCAGGTCCTGCGCGGCTCCCGTCCGCTGACGGCTCCAGAGCACGCGCCCGTCGCGGGCGTCAATCAGCCGCGCTTCGATGTCGATCGACGTCCACTCGTCGTCTTTCGGTTTGAGCGAACCGGTGAGCGCCAGTCCTGCGCCCACCGACGCGGCCACGGCCTGGGGCGGCTTGCCCGCGGATGCGCGGACCGACGATCGCCCGAGGACGGTGACCCCCCGCACCTCCGCGATCCGGCGCGCCAGGTCCTCGGCGAACCCCGCGCCGTAGTAGGGCCTTGGCGTGTCGACGGGAGGAACATAGAACGGCACGACGACGAGCACCGGATCGGGCGGCTTGCCGTAACGTCCCTTCCCAGGCCTGGCGCACCGTCTCCTGCCATTGCCAGAGGCCGAGCGCCGCGATGGCGAGCAGCACCAGGCCGAGCGCGGCCAGGCGCACCCGGGATCGAGGCCGGGGCAGCACGGGCTCGAAGTCGGCCGCCTGGCTGTGCACCTCGGCTTCCGCGTTGCGAAGGTCGGCCGCCACAAGCGCCGCGTCCTGATAGCGATCGCCTGGCTTCTTCGCCAGCGCCCTGGCGATGATGCGGTCGACGGTGCGAGGCACCTCCGGGTTCAACGAGCTGGGGGCCGGCGGGCGCGACTGGAGCACCTGGACGCCGATGTCAAGAGGCGTGCGCCCCGAGAACGCGTGCCTGCCCGTCACCATCTCGTGCAGCAGCGCGCCCAGGGCGAACAGATCCGCCCGGTGGTCGGCCCGTTGTCCGAGCAGCTGTTCCGGCGCGGCGTACGCCACCCGCGAGCGCCCGATCACCTCGATGAGCGCGGCCTGACGATCGGCGGCCTGGAGCGCATCGGCGTCATCGCTGCGGCGTTCCGGCAGGCAGGCGGACAGGCCGAAGTCGAGGATCTTCGCGTGGCCCTTCGGCGTGACGATGACGCCCGAGGCGGTGAGGGCGCCGTGCACGAGACCCAGGGCGTGGGCATCGGCCAGCGCGTCGGCCAGCTGGGACGCCAGATCGAGCGCCCGCCGCAGGTTCATCGGATGCCCCGCCAGGGCCGCGTTGAGCCTCTCGCCGGAGATGAACTCGTAGACGAGGTAGATGGATCCGCGCTGCTCTCCCGCCTCGAAGAGGCTGGCGACGTGCTGATGCGTGAGCGCCGTGTAGGGCTGCACGAGGTCGAGGGCGCGGGCGCGCTGGGCGGGATCGTCCATGCCCTGCGTGAGGACCCGGATCGCCACCGTCCGCCCGAGCTTCGTGTCGCGGGCGCGGAACACAGGCCCCAGCGGCCCCGTGCCGACGGTGCTCAGGATGTTGTAGTGAGCGATCCGGTCACTCATGGAACACCCGCGACTATACTGGGACCCGGCCGCGCAGGCGGGCGCGGCCGTGCTCCGAACTGCCCGCTAATCGTAAGTATCGTCGTATGCATGCCCCGCCGCCAGCATTGAACGGCTTCGGGCTCGAGTTGCCGACGTGAATCCATACCGCGCCCTCATCACCGAAAACCGCAACTATCGCCTGCTGTGGTTTGGCCAGATCGTCAGTCAGCTGGGCGACTGGTTCAACTCGGTGGCCCTCTACGCCCTGCTGCTCGAACTGACGGGCACCGCGACGTCGGTCGCGCTGATGATCATCGTGCAGTTCCTGCCGATGGCCGTCATCGGCCCGGTGGCCGGTGTGGTGGTGGACAGGGTGAACCGGCGGCGGCTGATGATCGCCACCGACGTCATGCGCGGCCTGGCCGTCCTCGCGCTGCTGCTTGTCCGCCGCCCCGACCAGGTCTGGATCGTCTACCTGGTGATGGGGTCGGTCGTGTCGATGACCGCCTTCTTCGAGCCGGCGCGCACGGCGGTGATTCCGAACCTGACCACACGGTCGCAGTTGCTGACCGCCAACGCCCTGTCGAGCGCGACATGGTCGGCGATGCTGGCGATTGGAGCCGGTGTCGGCGGCGTGGTCACCGCCCTGTTCGGGCGGAACGTGGCGTTCCTGGTGAACGCCGTGTCCTTCCTGGCGTCGGCGGTCATCATCGCGCGAACCTCGTTCGATGCCGACCCGCCGGCAGTGAAGCGGCCGGCGGGATGGGCGTCGCTCACCGGGTTCGGGGATCTTGTCGAGGGCATCCGGTACGTGAAGTCGGACCGGCACGTGGCGGCCCTGATGCTGGTGAAGGCCGGGTGGGGCATCGCCGGCGGCGTGCTGCTCATCATGACCGTGATGGGCGAGCGCGAGTTCCGGATGGGCGGCAGCGCGGCGGCAGGCATCGGCGTGCTCTACGCGGCGAGAGGGATCGGCGCTGGAATCGGTCCGATCATGGCCCGGGCATGGCTGGGGCAACAGCCCGACGAGATGCGGAGGGCCATCGCGCCCTCCTACGTCCTGGTGGCGCTGTTCTACCTGATGCTGAGCTGGGCCCCCAGCATCTACGTCGCCGGAGCGGCCGTGATCGGAGCGCACGCCGCCGGGTCGGTGCTGTGGGTGTTCAGCACGGTGCTGCTGCAGATGTCCGTGCCCGACAGGTTTCGTGGCCGCGTCTTCTCGGCCGAGACTCGCGCTGCTGATGATCATCTCCGCCGCGTCGAGCTTCGCGTGCGGGTACGCGCTCGACAACTGGGGAGCCTCACCGTTCCTGCTGACACGGGTGCTGGGCGCGCTGTTCGTCCTGCCGACGCTCGGCTGGCTGCTCATCGAGCGCCGGCACTTCGGGCAGCCGGTGACAGCTTCAATTTCCGGAGTTGTCGCGCGGAAATTGAACCTGTCACCGTTCTTACGCGGCGAAGCTGTGCTCGGTGACCTGCCGGTGCAGCGAAAGGCCCGTGGCGAACTCCGACAGCCGTTCGCGGAGGAAGAGGCGGCCGCGATGGAGCCTCGACTTCAGCGTCTGCTCCTTGATGCCGAGCTTCGTGCTCGCCTCTTCGGTCGTCAGGCCGTGGAGGTCCCGCAGAATCACCGGCGTCCGGTAGATTTCCGGCAGGTCTTTCAGCGCCGACGCCAGGCGCGTGCGGAGCTGCGCGCGGAGGATGGCCTCGTCGCCGAGCGACGACCAGTCGGCCGGCTCCCGGCGGACCCGGCCGCCACTCTCCTCGACGTCGGAGAGCAGGTCCAGCTCCCTGACCTCGTGAAGATTCGTCATCCGCTGGCCGCGAAGCCGGGACATCACCGTGTTGAACGTGATCCGGTAGATCCAGGACGACAGCGCCGCGTCGCCGCGGAACGCGTCGATCTTCAGGTAGACCTTCAACAGGACGTCCTGGGCGACTTCTTCCGCGTCTTCCGGGGTCTTGACGTAGCGAAGAGCCAGCTGCTGGATACGCGAGCGATAGATGGCGTCCAGGTCCACGATGGCCGATTCGTCCCGGGCTCGCATCCGGGCCACCAGGTCCTCATCCGTCCGCGAATAGGTCGAAGGCGCTTTCATGGCTCTTGATTCCTTGCTGCTTTCCGGTTCATTGCTAAGAACCCCGGCGCAGAAAGGTTTATTCCGACCTAATCAGGCGTAGATTGACAGATGCGCCAAGGCCAATCCTCTCAACGTCTTAGGTGGGACTGGCCCCGTTCAGAGGACGCGGTCGAAGACGGCGCAGAAGTGGCGGACGAGGTGGTCTTCCACGTCCGGGATGGGGATTTCG
Organism: uncultured Acidobacteriota bacterium; assembly: GCA_963834645.1. Classification (GTDB taxonomy): domain Bacteria; phylum Acidobacteriota; class Vicinamibacteria; order Vicinamibacterales; family JAKQTR01; genus JAKQTR01. Next base: position 101,058 of record CAWICP010000005.1, on the reverse strand, counting down.
CGCCCGGTCAGCTTCCTGAGGGAGGTCACGCCGCGGTCGGAAATGCCGCAGGGCACGATCAGCCGGAAGAAGTCCAGGTCGGTCGAGACGTTGAACGCGAACCCGTGGCTCGTGACCCAGCGTTGGATCCGGACGCCGATGGCGCCGATCTTCTCCGCGTCCACCCACGCCCCGGTCAGCCCCGCGATCCGGCCGGCCTTGAATCCGTACTCGCCCGTCACCCGGATCATCACCTCTTCGAGATCGCGCACGTACTGGTGGACGTCGCAGCGGTCCGGTTTCAGGCTGATGATCGGGTAGCCGACGATCTGGCCCGGGCCGTGGTAGGTGACATCGCCGCCCCGGCCGGTCTCGTGAATCTCGACGCCCAGTTCGGCCAGCCGCTCCGGCGTGGCCAGCACGTGGTTTCTGCTCTCGCCCGCCTTCACGCCGAGCGTCAGCACGTGCGGGATGCTGGAGCAGGAGCAGGGTGTCGTCGATCTCGTCCGCCGCACGCTGGGCCACCAGCGTCTTCTGGAGCTCGAGGCCCTCGGCATAGCCGACGAAGCCGAGGCGGCGGACGACGAGCGTCGGTGGCATGAAACGAACGTCAGCGGCCCTTCGCGCCGGACCTACACCGCATCCGGATCGAAGTTCTCGATGGTCTTCTTCAGATGCGACATGAACTGGTCGGCCACCGCGCCGTCAATCAGCCGGTGGTCGTAGCCGATCGACAGGTAGCCCTTCGTCCTGATCGCCGATCGCATCGTCGTCGAGCACGGCCACGCGCTTCTCGATCGTGCCCACGCCCAGGATCGCGACCTGCGGCTGGCTGATGATCGGCATGCCGAACAGCGCCCCGAACACGCCCGGGTTGGTGATCGTGAACGTGCCGCCCTGCACCTCGTCCGGCTTGAGCTGCTTCGACCGGGCGCGCGCGGCCAGGTCGACGATGGCCCGGCTCAGGCCGAGCATGTTCTTCTCCTCGGCATGCTTGATGACGGGCACGATCAGCCCCCAGTCGAGGGCGACGGCAATCCCGAGGTTGATGTCCTTCTTGTAGACGATGTTGTCGCCGTCAATCGAGGTGTTGACGACGGGCACGGCCTTCAGCGCGTCGACGGTGGCCTTCATCAGGAACGACATGTAGGTGAGCTTGACGCCCTGGCGCTCGTAGTCGGCCTTGCGGGCCGCGCGGATCTTCGCCACGCGGGTGTAGTCGACCTCGAACACCGAGTGCACGTGAGCGGACGTGCGCCGGCTGAGCACCATGTGCTCGGCGATCTTCCGCCGCATCACCGACATCGGCACGACTTCGACGTTGTCGCCCGGCTTGAATGCGGGCACGTGCGCGGCCGGCTGCTGCGGGGCGGGCGCCTGCGCGGCTGCCTTCGGCGCGGCGGGCCGCGGCCCCTCGTTCAGATAGCCGAGAATGTCGTCCTTCGTGACGCGGCCGCCGAGCCCGGTGCCCGGCACGAGCGACAGGTCGACGCGGTGTTCCTTCGCGATTCTCCGCACCAGCGGCGACGACTTCTGCCTCTGCCCCTCCGCCTCGCCCTCCGGCGCGGCCGGAGCTGGCGGGGCAACGGTACTGGCGCAGGCGTCGCAGCGGCCGGCGCAGCGGCCGCCGGGGCTGGCGCCACGGGTGCGACGGGCGGGACCGGCGGCGCGGGCGCGAGCGGGGCCGGCGCGGGAGCTTCGGCCTTCGCCGCAGGGGCCGCGACGGCCGCCCCGGCCTCGCCGATGACCGCGACGACCGAGTTCACGGGCACCGTCTCCCCTTCCTTCGCCCGGATCTCCACGAGCACGCCGGCCGAGGGCGACGGGATCTCCGCGTCCACCTTGTCTGTCGAAATCTCGAAGAGCGGCTCGTCCCGGTCGACGCGGTCGCCGACTTTCTTGATCCAGCGGACGATGGTCCCCTCGGCAATCGACTCGCCCATCTGGGGCATCACGACATCGGACATGGGTCGCCTCGCTTGATTACTCGCTCGGCGCATCAGACGCAGAAGCCAGAAGCCAGAAGCCAGAAGTCAGAAGCCAGAGGCGCGACTCCGCGCTGACGCATGCCTCTCTTCTGACTTCTGACATGTCTGGCTTCTGGCTTCTGCTTCTTCCCTACGCATGAATCGCCGCCCCGTGCGTCGCATGGGCGGCCTCGCCCACGGCTTCCGACATGGTCGGGTGCGCGTGAATCGTGCGCATGAGCTCCTCGACGGTGATCTCCATCCGCAGCGCGAGCGTGGCCTCGGCCACCAGCTCCGTCGAGCGCGGGCCGATCATGTGGATGCCGAGGATCTCGTCGTACTTCTTCTCGGCCACGATCTTCACCAGGCCCTCGGTCTCGTTCGCGATGCGGGCCCGCCCGAGCACGCCGAAGCTGAACGTCCCCACCCGCACGTCGTACCCGCGCTCCCTGGCCTGTTTCTCGGTCAGGCCGACGCTGCCGATCTCGGGATCGCAGTAGGTGCACTTCGGCACGTGATCGTAGTTGATCGGGTGGAAGTCCTTGCCGGCCAGCCGTTCGGCCAGGGCGACACCCTCGGCGGTCGACAGGTGGGCCAGTTGCAGATGGCCCGGCTTGCCGAAGGTGATCACGTCGCCGATGGCCGACACGTTCGGCACGTTCGTCCTGAACTGCTCGTCGACGACGATGTAGCCCCTGTCCATCCTGATGCCGGCTTCCTCGGCGCCGAGGCCCGTCGTCACGGGGCCGCGGCCGGTCGCCACCAGCAGGTACTCGGCCTTGAACGTCTGGTACCTTGCCGTCCGCCATCTTCGCGTCGATCTCGACGCCGTCCGCCAGCGCCCGCGCCGCGGTCACCGTCGTGGACGTGTGGAACGCGATGCCCTGCTTCCTGAACGACTTCTCGAGCTCGATCGAGATGGTCTCGTCCTCGAGCGGCACCAGGTGCGGCAGCAGTTCGACGACCGTCACCTCGCTGCCGAACCGCTTGAACACCGTGGCGAACTCGACGCCGATCGGGCCGCTGCCGAGGATGACGATCGACTTCGGCACGGTGCGCATCGCGATCGCCTCGTCGCTCGTGATGATGCGCGCGCGGTCGAGCTCGATGCCGGGCACGCTGCGGGCGTACGAACCGGTGGCGACGACAATCTCCTTCGCCGTCAGCGTCTGCGTCTCGTCGCCGGTGACCTCGACGGTGCCCGGGCCGGCGATCCTCGCGCTGCCCTTGATCCAGGTGACGTTGTTCTTCTTGAAGAGGAACTCGATCCCGCGCGTGAGGACGGTGACGATCTTGTCCTTGCGGCTCTGCACCTGGTTCATGTCGATGCGCGCCGGCTGGTCGCCGAGGATGAGGCCCCATTCCTTCGACGCCTGCGCGATCTTCAGCGCGTGCGCGTGCTCGAGCAGGGCCTTGGTCGGGATGCATCCCCAGTTCAGGCACGTGCCGCCCAGGGCCTTCTGCCGCTCGACGACGGCGACGTTGAGGCCGAGCTGCGCCGCCCGGATCGCGGCCGGGTAGCCGCCGGTGCCGGCCCCGATGATGATGACGTCGAACGCGTTCGCCACGGGTGGTTCTCCTGGTAGAGGCCGTCAGTGGATCTTGAGGCGCGCGGCCCGCATCGCCTCGCCCGCCGGCGCGTACTCGGGCGCGATCGCGAGCGACTCGCGGAAGCACTCCATCGCCCGGCCGTAGCAGTCCATGGCGGCGTAGGCGCGGCCGAGGTTGAACCACGGGAAGTGGTAGCTCTCGTACCGGCCCGCGCCGCAGCGCCCGCTCCAGCCACGGGATGGCTTCGTCGTGCTTGCCCTGCTCGATCAGGTACGCGCCGAGGTCGTTGTAGGCGTTCCCGAACTCCGGGTCGACCTCGATGGCCTTCTGGCACTCCTGGATGGCGTCGTCGAGGCGGCCCTCGAACGAGTGGGTCCACGCCAGGAACGTGTGCGCCTCGGCCGTCGGGAACAGTCCGATCGACGCTTCGTAGAGCGCCGCCGCCTCGTCGAGCTCGCCGCTCATCTGGTGCTCGTAGCCCTGCTGGAAGAGCCGCAGGGCCCTGTCGAGCAGCGCCTTTCGGGGGGAGTGTTCGCCGGCCATTCGCAAGCCTCACGTTACCGGCAGCGTCGCGAGACTGTCAACACCGCGCGCCCGCCTCCGCTGAGCGGCCTGACGGCCAGCTACGGCGCGGTCTCGCGCCGTGGCTCGACCTTTCGCTCGACCTTGCCGCGGGTGCCGCGCGCCGCCTACAATCAGCCGGGTTTCTCGGCCGCATCCGGAAAGGACGGGACCGGTGGCTCCTGGCTCCAAGACAGTCCTCATCATCGACGATGACGAGGGCATGCGCGACACGCTGACGGCGATCCTGCGGCGCGAGTACCGCGTGCTGCGCGCGTCGACGGGCGAGACCGGGCTGGCCATTCTCGACCGCGAGAACGTCGACGTGGTGCTGCTCGACGTCCGGATGCCGGGCATCGGCGGCTTCGAGGTGCTCAGGCAGATCAAGGAGTCGCAGCGCCTGGTCGAGGTCATCATGATCTCGGCCATCAACGAGGTCGAAACGGCCGTCCGCGCCATGAAGCTCGGCGCCTACCACTACATCACCAAGGACTTCGAGTACGACGCCGTCGTGTCGCTCGTCCGCAACGCCTCCGATCGCACCGACCTGCACCGGAAGGTGATGGCGCTCAGCGCCCAGGTGGCCGACGATCGCGAGCGGCCCTTCGTGACGGGGCCCAGCCGGAGCATGCGCGACATCCTCGACCTCGTGCGCAAGGTGGCGGCGCTGGACGCCACGGTGCTCATCCTGGGCGAGAGCGGAACCGGCAAGGAGCTGCTCGCGCGGATGATCCACCGCGAGTCCGGGCGCGCCGACGGCCCGTTCATGCCCGTGAACCTGGCGGCCATCCCCTCGGAGCTCGTCGAGTCGGCGCTGTTCGGGCACGAGAAGGGGTCGTTCACCGGGGCCGTGCGCCAGCAGCTCGGGAAGTTCGAACTGGCCGACGGCGGCACGCTGTTCCTCGACGAGATCGGCGAGTTGAAGCCGGACGTCCAGGCCAAGCTGCTCCGGGCGATCCAGGAATCGGAGATCGAGCGGGTCGGCGGCGGCCATCCCATCCGCGTCGACCTGCGCATCATCGCGGCCACCAACGTGGACCTCGAGAAGGCGGTGCGCGAGGGGCGCTTCCGCGAGGACCTCTACTACCGCATCAACGTCATCCCGATGACGGTGCCGCCGCTGCGCGAGCGGACGGAGGACATCGAGGCCCTGGTGCCGTTCTTCATCGGCCGCTACAACGCCAAGTTCAGGAAGAAGGTCCTCGGCGTCGAGCCCTCCGCCATGGACGTGCTCGGCGCCTACCCGTGGCCGGGCAACATCCGCGAGCTCGAGAACCTGATGGAGCGCCTCGTCGCCGTGAGCGACGCCGAGTGGATCCGCGACGAGGACCTGCCCTACGAGTACCACCTGGCGAGGCTCGCCAGGCCGGACGCAGGACAGCGAGGGCCTGTTCGAACGCGCCTGCGAGATGTTCGAGCGGACATTCATCCTGAAGGCCCTCGAACAGGCGCGCTGGAACGTCACCGCCACCGCGCGCAGCCTGGGCGTGCCGCTGAGTACGCTCAAGTTCAAGATGGACCGGCTCGAGATCCGCGAGATCGCCCGCAGGCTGAGAACCACCGGCCCCGCCTGAGCCTCTGTCGAGGCCGGTCAACGTGGCAGATTCTGCAACACGTGCCTCGTTCCGACGTGGCAATATCCGCCACCTGTCTCTTTTCGGGACACTCCCGTCGCCAGGCGCGATCGGGCCGCGCGGCGCCGGTGCTCGCGCCTCGCCAGAACCGCCCTATCTCCTCATCCGGCAACGAGTAGCCGCGGAAGCTGCGGCTGGACACGCGCGCACCGGGCTGCCCGGATCGGGCCGCGCGCGGCGTGCGCCGCCAACGGAACACCCTTTGCTATTCCAGACGCCGGAGCCGCAAGGAGAGCGATGAGACCATCCGCCTTCAACGTCCGGGTGCCGCTGGCAGGCGGCGAGGTGTTCCTGATGAACACCCTCACCGACGCCCAGGTGGTGGTGTCGAGCGACGTCGTGGCGCTGCTCGACAGGCTGGATGCCGGCGGGGCGGCCGATCCGGTCCTGGTCCAGGACGAGCACGAAGCGCTCGAGACGCTGGCGAAGAACGGGTTCCTCGTCCGCCATCTCGCATCCGAGCGCGCGGCGCTGGAGTCGTACTTCGCGGCGTTCCGCGAGGACGCGTCGCAGTTGCGCGTCACGATCCTCACCACGCTCCAGTGCAACTTCGCCTGCGACTACTGCTACCAGGGCGAGCACGCCGATTTCGGGCGGCCGGCCGAGAGGATGTCGATCGACACGGCGGCGCAGGTCGCGGCCTGGATCGCGGCCCGGGTCGAAGAGGTGCGGCCGAGCCGGCTCGTGCTCACCTTCTTCGGAGGCGAGCCGCTGCTGAACACTCCGGCGATGCTCGAAATCGCGGGCCGGTCCTCGAAGCACACCGCGTCGCGCGGCGTCACGCAGCTTGTCAACATCATCACCAACGGCCTCCTCCTCACGCCCCGCGTCGTCGAGTGCATGCTGCCGCTCGGCCTGACGGGCGTGAAGGTCACCCTCGACGGCGATCGCGAGACCCACGACCGGATGCGGCCGCTGCGCGGAGGCCAGGGCACCTTCGATCGCATCGTCGAGAACGTCCGGCGCGTGGCGCCGCTCGTGCCCGTCACAATCGGCGGCAACTTCGACATGGAGACGGCGGACCGGTACCCGGCGCTGCTCGATTTCCTGAAGGAGCAGGACTTCTCCGGGCGGATCGCCAAGGTCGTGTTCAAGCCGCTCATCAAGCCGGGAAGTCCGGCGCCCCCGAACGCCGTCATTCCGCTCAGGCCGGCCGAGTTCAACCGGCGGCCGCTCAACGGCGGCTGCATGACCGCGGCCGGGCCGTCGACCGGCCGCTCGAGCGCCGCGATGCCCGGCTCGCCCTGCGACAACTGCAACCTCCTCGACGACACGATGACGTTGCTGCGCGAGGAAACCGAGCGGCGGGGATTCCCGACGCCGGACGGCATGCACATGGGCCCGTGCGAGGTCTACCGCCGCCATTCCCACACCATCGGCCCCGACGGGTCGCTCTACGCGTGCCCCGGCTTCACCGGCGAGTTCGCGCTCGCGGTCGGGCACATCGACGGCAGGCGGGAGCCCGAGCACGCCGCCGCCGCGCGCCGCTTCGAGCGCCTCGCGCCGTGGCGCCACTGCGGCGACTGTCCGTTCATTCCGGTCTGCGGCGGCGGCTGCGCGGTCGCCGCCCATGCGGAGCTTGGCGACATGGATGCGCCGTCGTGTCACAAGCGGAGTCTTGAATCGGCGCTCGAGTCGCTGGCGGAGGAAAGCCGCCCGCGAATCAGGCAGGAGGGGTACAATGAAGATCAAGGTTCTGAAGAACGCCCAGCAGGCTCCGTCGCGGGATATGTGCCCGTGGATGATTTGCGTGCCGCCGGAGAGCAGCAAGTAGGAGACGACCAGACCACCCGGGAACAGGCAGACAGCCGCCTTCCCGTGTCGGGCGCGAGCCCGCGCCGCCGCCTGGCGTGCGGCCGCGCGGGCTCACGCCGTGCTTCGGGCTCGCCGGGCGTCGCTGTCTGCCGTCGCGTGTACGGGCCCACCGCCGGGCCCGCGCCGGAGGCCTCGCGCGATCCGGTCACGCTGACCATCGGCGTGCCGCAGAGCCGCCAGCTCGATCCCAGCCACGGCGCTCCCGGCCTCGCCGCAGACCTCGCCTTCGAACGCCTCACGGCCAACGACGCCGAGGGCCGGACCCAGCCGCGCCTGCTCGAGAGCTGGTCGGTCGCCGGCGACGGCCTGACGTGGCGGCCTGTCGGTGCGGCCCGACGTCCGGTTCCAGGACGGCTTGCCCCTGACCGCCGCCGACGTCAAGCGCACCTTCGACACCGCCATCGCCAACCCGGCCATCCGCGGAATCTCGGTGTGCCTGCCCTTCGTCTCGTCGGTCGACGGCGCCGAGCGACCGCGAGGTCGTCGTCACGCTGACGCGGCGGTGCTCGTACCTGCTCGACGACCTCGACCGCGCCGTCATCAGGACGGGCGCCGACGGAACGACGCGGATCGGCACGGGCGCCTTCTCCATCACGCTCGTCGTCGCCGGAGGCGATCACCCTCGAGGCGAACCGCCACTACTACTCCGGGCGCGCCGGCTATCGATCGCGTCGTCGTCAAGCCGTTCGACGCGCTGCGGACGGCCTGGGCCGAGATGATGCGGGGCCGCGTCGACTTCCTCTGGGAGGTCGGGCCGGACACGGCGGAGTTCCTCAGCGACCGGACCGCGGTCGAGGTCAGGTCCTTCCCGAGTTACTACGCCTACGCGCTGATGCTGAACTCCGCGCGGCCGGTGTTCAGGCCGTCGGCGGTCAGGCGGGCCCTGAACATGGCCGTCGATCGCGCGGCGCTCGTGCAGCAGGGCCTGAAGGGCCGCGGCGTCGCGGCCGACGGCCCGGTGTGGCCCCGCCACTGGGCGCACGACCGGAGCGCCCCGGCGATGCCGTTCGACCCGGGCGGAGGCCGCGGCCCTCCTGCGGGCGGCCGGGCCGCGGCCGATCGAGTTCACGTGCCTGGTGCCGGCCAACTTCTCGATCCTCGAACGGATGGCGCTGCTCGTGCAGCGGCAGCTCGGCGATCTCGACGTCCGCGATGCGTCTCGAATCGCTGCCGCCCGACGCCTTCAACCGGCGCATCGTCTCGGGCGACTTCGACGCGGTGCTGCTGTCGATCCTCGGCGGTCCGTCGGCCACGGTGTTCCATCGTTTCTGGCACTCGCCGGGCGAAGCGCCGACGCTGGAACTTCTGGGGCTATCGGAACGCGCGCGGTCGACGCAGCGCTCGACGCGGCGCTCGACGCCGACCGACGACGGGCAGTTCAGCGACGGCGATCCGGCGGTTCGAGGCGGCCGTGCGGGACGACCCGCCGGCGGTCTTCCTCGCCTGGAACGAGACGGTGCAGGCCGTCAGCCGCCGTTTCGTGGTGCCGGCCGGACGAGCGCCGGGCGCGACGCGATGTACGTCCTCGAACCGCTGGCGGACTCCGCCCGCCCGGGAGCGCGGCGCCAGTGAGGACGCTGCGCGTCCGCTTCGCCGCGATGCTGGCCACGGCGGCCGTCGTGCCGCTGCTGACCTATGGCGTGGTGTCGCTGTATTCCCTGCGCGAGGGCACGCGGCGCACCGTGACCGACGGCAACCTGAACGTCGCGCGGCAGGTCGGCGAGCAGATCCGCCGCTACATCTCGACCAACCTCCAGATCCTGCACGCGCTCGCCGCCGACCTCGACACCACCGGGCTGAGCGCCGAACAGCAGGATCGGATCTTCAAGAACTACGTCCTGCGCTTTCCCGAGTTCCGGGAGCTCACGGCCTTCGACGCGGCGGGCCGGCCGGTCGCGACCAGCCGCATCGGCGCTCCGACGGCGTCGGTTCCCGGCGAGGACGCCACCGAGTTGTACGGCGTCCGGATGTCGCCGGTCTTCGTCGACAACGACCTGCTGCCGACGGCGCTCGTGGCCGCGCCTCTCGGCCGCGCCGAGCGGCGATCCGGCTGGCTCGTGGGCGAGTTCAGCATCGAGGAACTCTGGCGGCTGACCGGCCGCATCCGGGTGGGCGCCTCCGGGTTCGCCGTGGTGGTCGGCCCGCGCGGCGACCTGCTGGCGCACGGCAACCCGGAGGAGCGGCCGAACGTGGCGCGCGGCGCGAGCCTCGCCGCCGACCCGGTGGTCGTCGCGCTGCGCTCGGCCGCGCCCGGTTCACCGGAAGTGCGCGAGCGCCCGGGCGCGAACGGCGAGCCGATGCTGGTGGTGGGCGTCCGCGTGCCGGACCTCGACTGGATGGTGCTCGTCGAGCAGCCGACGCGCGAGGCGTTTGCCGTGGCGCGCCGCCACGAGCGCGACCTCATCGCCGCGATCAGCCTGGCCCTGCTCATCATGCTGCTCGCGGGCCTTGTCTGGGGCCGTTCGTTCATTCAGCCCATCCAGGAGCTCATACGCGGCACGGAGGCGATCGCCGACGGGCACCTCGACGAGCGCGTCCGCATCAGGTCGAAGTCGGAGATCGGCCGCCTCGGCGACGCGTTCAACCGGATGGCGGGCCGCCTGGGAGACCTCCAGGAGGACGTCCGGAAGCAGGAGCGCCACGCCGTGTTCGGCCGCGTGGCCGCGGGGCTGGTCCACGATCTGTCGCACCCGTTCAAGAACGTCCAGAACAACTGCCGCCTCGTCGTGAAGATGCACGACGACCCGGAGTACCTGGAGCTCTTCAAGCGCACCATCGAGCGCGAGTTCGCCCACATCAAGCGCGTGTTCGAGGACCTGCGCAACATCGCGCGGCCGATGCCGATGGAGCGCTTCCCCCTCGATCTCAACCGGCTGGCGGTCGACGTGGCAGAGTCGATGCGGGCCAACGCCGAGGCCGCCGGGCTGACCATCGGGCTGGAGCTCGCGCCGGGCCCGCTCTACGTCGAAGGCGACGTGTTCGCGCTCAGCCGCGTCTGCCGCAACCTCGTGATGAACGCCATCGAGGCCACCGCGCCGACCGGCCGCGTGACCATCGGCACCGCGGCCGCGGACGGCCGCGCGATGCTGCGCGTCGCGGACACGGGCTGCGGCATCCCGGCGGAGCGCATCGAGACGATGTTCGAGGACTTCAACACGACCAAGCGCCAGGGGCTGGGCCTGGGCCTGGCGATCACGAAGAAGATCGTGGATCAGTCGGGCGGGACCATCGCGGCCACGAGCGAGGTCGGCGTCGGCACCACCTTCGTCGTGTCGCTTGCACGGATACCCGCGCCGGCGGTGGACCTCCGCGGCGAGGCAGGCGGTTAGCGGTCGGGACGGCCGGCCCCCGCACACGCGGGGACCGGTTCCGAGAGAGCGGTTGCCAAACCCGTTCGCGCGGCCGCGCTACGCAGGTTTGGAAACCGTGCCTGTTACTTCTGCGGGAGGACGGCGTCCTTCAGCTGCTTGACGACGCGGGCCTTGACCACGGTCTTGGCCGGGATCTTGATCGCCTCGCCGGTCGCCGGGTTGCGGCCCATCCGGGCCTTGCGCTTCTGCACCACCAGCTTCACCATGCCGGGCAGCACGAACTCGCCCGACCGCTTCAGCTCCTTCTCCGAGAGCATCGCCAGCTCGTCGAAGAACTCGCGCGCCTGGGCGCGCTTCAACTCGAAGCGGTCCGCGAAGTGCGCGAACAGTTCCGACTTGCCCATCCTGCGGGCCTCTACCATCTTCTCTCTCCTCGAAACCACGCGCAGTCACTACAACCGCAAGCCAGCCGCGCGCGCAGGCGGCAGACTCCGGAATGAAAGCGGAAGTCGATGAATGCTAGCTCGCGGTTCCAGTCACTGTCAATCGCCCGAATCGCCGGGAACCGGCCATTTTCGGCCTCTAAATGATAAGATCCGACACGATGTCAAGCCCGAAGATCGAGACGTTCCCGAACCCGAGGCCCGGCCGGGACTACGAGATTGCCATCTCCGCGCCCGAGTTCACGTCGGTCTGCCCGATGACCGGGCTGCCGGATTTCGGCGAGATCCGCATCACGTACGTCCCCGACGAGCTGTGTATCGAGTTGAAATCGCTGAAGTTGTACATCTTCGGCTACCGCAAGCGCGGCATCTTCTACGAGGCGGCCACCAACCAGATTCTGGACGACCTGGTGGCGGCCTGCCAGCCGCGGCGGATGACCGTCGTCGGCGATTTCACGCCGCGCGGCGGCATCAGCACGCGCGTCACCGCCACCTACACGAAATCATGACCGGCGGCGAGCCGTTCGCGCTCCCCATCGACGGCACGCTCGACCTGCACGCGTTCTCGCCGCGCGACGTGAAGTCCGTCGTGGAGGAGTACGTCGCGGAAGCGCACGCCGCGCGGTCTGACGGAGATCCGGATCATCCACGGGCGCGGAACAGGCGTGCTGCGGGGAATCGTCCAGGCCGCGCTCGAGGCGCACCCGCTCGTCGAGGCGTTCCGGGACGACACCGATGCGCACCTGGGCGCGACGTGGGCGAGGCTAGGGGCTGGGGGCTCGCCGGAGCGGGCTGGCAGGCGGCTGACGGAGGCTAGGGGCTAGGGGCAAGACGATGGCACGCTGCAGATCGCGTCTTCACCGTCACGCTGATTGTCGGACTCTTCCTCGCTCCTGCCGCCTGCGCGCGGCCGCGCAGGTTCCGACGCCGGAGGCGTTCTTCGGCTTCAAGATGGGCGCCGACGGCAAGCTCGCCGACTGGGCCGCGATCACCAAGTACTTCGAGACGGTCGCCGCCGCGTCGCCGCGCGTCGAGATGGTCGATGTCGGCCCGACGACCGAGGGCCGCCGCATCATCGGCGCCATCATCAGCTCGGCGGAGAACATCAGGAACCTGTCGACGCTGCAGATCGACAACCGGCTGCTCGCCGACCCGCGGCGGCTGGCCAACGACCGCGAGGTGCGGGCCATCATGACCGGCGCGAAGGCGGTGGTCGCCATCGGCTGCAGCATCCACGCCAGCGAGATCGGCGCCACGCAGTCGGCCAACGACCTGCTCTACGAGCTGGCCACCGCAGACGACGAGCGCACGGTCGCAGATGCTGGACCGGCTCGTGGTCGATCCTCATCCCGTCGCTCAACCCGGACGGCCACGTCGCTCGTCACGGACTGGCACAGGAAGATGCAGGGCACGCCGTTCGACGGGCGGCCAGATGCCGTGGTCGTACCGACAAGTACGTCGGCCACGACATCAACCGCGACGCCTTCATGCTGAACATGACCGAGAACCGCACGCTCGCGCGGTTCTTCTCGCGCGAGTGGCACCCGCAGGTGTTCCTCGCGATGCACCAGATGGGCAGCAACGGCCCGCGGTTCTTCGTGCCGCCGAACTACGACCCCATCGACCCGAACCAGGATCCGCTCATCTGGCGCGAGGCGGCGCTGCTCGGCAGCGCGATGGCCCTCGAGCTCGAGAGCCAGGGAAAGTCGGGCGTGGTCTCGAACGCGATGTACGACTACTACTGGCCCGGCTACGAGGACTCGGCGCCGCTCGGCCGGAACACCGTGTGCCTGCTCACGGAGGTGGCGTCGGCCCGGCTCGCGAACCCGATCGAGGTGGCCGCGAAGGACCTGCGGGGCGCGACGCGCGGACTGCCGCAGTACGCGCCGCAGATCAACTTCCCCAACCCGTGGCCCGGCGGCACCTGGCGCCTCGGCGACATCGTCGACTACAACCTGGCCGCGATGCGGGGCCTGCTGCGGGCCGCGTCGCGCTACCAGGACGAGTTGCTGCTGAACTTCCACGCGATGGGCCGCCGCGCCATCGAGCGCGGCACGAAGGAGGGCCCGTACGCGTTCGCCATTCCGCCGGACCAGCACGATCCCGCAGCCGCGAACAAGCTGGTCAACCTGCTCGCGGATGGCGGCGTCGAGGTGCAGCAGGTGTCGGAGCCGTTCAAGATCGGCGACACCGTGTACCCCGTCGGCACGGCGTTCGTCATGATGGCGCAGCCGTTCCGGGCCTACGCGAAGAGCCTGCTCGAAGTGCAGAAGTACCCCGCGCGAAAGCTGAGCGGCTCCGCCACGCCGGAGCGCCCGTACGACGTGGCGGGCTGGACGCTGCCCTACCAGATGGGCGTCCGCGTCGACCGCCTCGATCAGGCGTTCGAGGTGCCGCTCATCTCGCGCATCGACCGGGTGACGACGACGCCGGCGTGGCCGCTCGGGTATCCGCGGCCGGACTACTACCTGGTGGACGCGCGCGGCACCGCCGGGGCGCTCGCCGCGAACCGGCTGCTCGGGGCCGGCCTGCGCGTCGAGTGGACGAGCGGAAGCGTGTCGCAGGACGGCTTCACGTACCAGCCCGGCACGCTCATCGTGCGGCCCGTGGCCGAGGCGCGCACGCACGTCGAACGCCTCGCTCGCGAAATGGGATTGCGCGTGTTCGGCGCGCGCGGAAGAGTGCCGGCGTCAACCTCGCTGGCCCGGGCGCGCGTCGGGCTGTACCGGCCGTGGAACGACGCGATCGACGAGGGCTGGACGCGCTGGCTGTTCGAGCAGTACGAGTTCCCCTTCAAGACGCTCCGCGACGCCGACGTGCGAGCGGGAAGCCTGCGCTCGAGCTTCGACGTCATCGTGCTGCCGGGCATCGCCGCCCAGCGGCTCATTGACGGCAACCGCAAGGGGTCGCTGCCCGACGAGTACGTCGGCGGCCTCGGCGAGGCCGGCGTCGCCGCGCTCAAGGCGTTCGTGGAGGCCGGCGGAACGCTCGTGTGCATCGACGGCTCGGCGCAGTTGGCCATCGACGCGCTCGGGCTGCCGGTCAAGAACGTCGTGGCGGGCCTCCCGGCGGAGCAGTTCTTCTGCCCCGGATCGATTGTCAGGCTCGACATCGACCCGTCGCAGCCGATCGGGTTCGGCATGCTGCCGCAGAACGCCGCGTTCTTCTCGTTCAGCTCGGCGTACGACGTCACGCCAGGCCCCGACGTGCGGGTCGTCGCCCGCTACGGCGCCAAAGACATCCTGATGAGCGGGTGGCTCGAAGGCGAGCAGGCCATCGCCGGGCGCGCGGCGGTGGTCGAGGCCAGGGCCGGCCTCGGGCGCGCCGTGCTCATCGGCTTCCGCGCCCAGCACCGCGGCCAGTCGATGGCGACGTTCAGGCTGCTCTTCAACGCGATCCTGACCGCGGCGCGACCAGAAGCGGTAGTCCCCGGCTGAGCGCCCGCCGAGCCGTCCGTGCTCGCGACGCGTCGCCGTTGCAGTCCGCCAGAACGCTCTCGGGAGCTGCTCGTGCGACCTGCGCACATCTGCGCCTCTGCCCATGCCCTGCCCTGCCCCTGTCCCTAACCAATTCCCCTCCCCATCGTCTAATCCGTTGAATGGAGGCCAGCGACCTGGCAGTCGTCGCCCGGGTGAAGGCCGGCGACCACGATGCCTTCCGGCACCTCGTGGAGCGCCACAGCCGGAGTGTCTTCCGGCTCGCCTACCGGCTCACCGGCCACGAGCAGGACGCCGAAGATGTCGTGCAGGAGACGTTCCTGCGGGCCTTTCGTGAGATCAGGCGCTTCGAGGCGCGGTCGTCGTTTGCGACCTGGCTCTACCGGATCACGGTGAACTGCTCGCACGACCTGCTGAGGCAGCGCCCGAGGGCGGGCACCAGACCGTCTCTGGACGACCCCGACCTGAGGGTCGCCGCCGAACTGGCCGACGCGTCGGCGGCGGCCGATCCGATGCGCGAGTTGACCAGCCGGCGCATCGACGAGCGGGTGCGGGCGGCGATGGCCGGGTTGAGCGGCCAGGAGCGATCGGCCTTCGTGATGCGCCACTACGAGGGCCTGTCGATCGAGGAGATCGGCGGCGTGCTGAACCTGAAAGCCAGCGCCGCCAAGCACAGCATCTTCCGCGCCGTGCAGAAACTGAGGCGCTCGCTGGAGCCGCTGGGGGAGTTGAAGCCGTGACCCACCTCGCGGAAGAAGACATGGTGATGCACTACTACCAGGAGGCCGACGACCCCGCGCGGGCGGACGCGCACCTGGCCGAGTGCGAGGAATGCCGCCGCCGGTTCGAAGAGTTGTCGAAGGCCCTCCAGGCCATGACGGCGGTCGAGGTGCCCGAGCGTGACGAGGCGTACGGTGCGCGGGTCTGGGCGCGGCTGCAGCCTCGCCTCGAGGCGGACCGGGAACGCCGGCCGTGGTGGCGCCCGCTCGCCGCGGCCATGACCTGGCCGCGGCTGGCGATGGGAGGCGCGGCTGCCGTCCTGCTCGTGGCGGCGTTCGTCGCCGGCAGGTCGTCGGTGCAGCCGCCGGCGCAGCCCGAGACGCTGCGCGCCGAGGCGCCCTCAGACGATGCCCGCGAACGGGTGCTGCTCGCGGCTGTCGGCAGCCACCTCGATCGGTCCCGCGTGGTGCTGACCGAGATCGCGCATCGCAACGGCGGCGGCGCGGCTGACATCTCGAGCGAGCAGGCCACGGCCGCCGACCTCGTCGCCGACAATCGCCTCTACCGGCAGGCTGCCGTGCGAAACGGCGACGCGGCCGTCGCCGCCGTGCTCGAAGACCTCGAGCGCATGCTCGTGGAGATCGCCAGCAGCCCGAGCCCGGCCTCTCACGACGACCTCGCGCGCTGGCGCGAGCAGATTCAGACCAAGGGACTGTTGTTCAAGGTCACGCGTGATGGGCTCGCGCGTCCGGGAGCGTCAGCAGGACGCCGTCCAGCCGCGCGGAGCCGCGAAGACCTCAACCTGATGGATCAAGCCATGAAGACCACCGCACGCATTGCATGCACGCTGGCCGCTTTCGCCTTCGCCGGCTCCGCGGCCTTCGCCCAGGGCACGTCAACGCAGACGACCACCAGTACGGCCACGTCGCCGCAGACGACGCAGCAGACCGCCGAGCAGCGCGAGAAGGCGCGGCTCGAAGCCGAGGCGGTGAAGAAGACCGCTCGCGGCCCAGCAGGCACGGTCGACCAGGCCCGAAAGGACATCGAGCGGGCGCAGGCGAACGTGGAGCAGGCGCGGAAACAGGCCCAGACAGGAGGCGCAGCAAGGAAGTGCCGCAGGAAGTCGCGAAGGTCCAGGAAGCGCTCAAGGCAGGCCCAGCGCGAGCTGGAGCTCTACGCGAAGGGCACCGCCGCGCTCGACACGGCCCGCTACGAAAAGGCCCTGCGAGGCGTTCGCCGAGGCTGCCGCGCTCAAGGGGTTGAAGGCGGACAGCGCGCTCTACTGGAAGGCGTTCTCCGAGTACAAGGTCCAGGCGCATGCAGGCCGCGCTGGAGTCGCTGAAGGAGATCCAGAAGAACTTCCCCGACAGCCGCTGGCTCGAGCAGGCGCTCGCCCTCGAGCTCGAGGTGAAGGGCGCGATGGGCAAGCCCGTGTCGCCGGCCGCGACGCCGGACGAGGAGCTGAAGCTGCTCGCCCTGAACAGCCTGCTCAACACCGATGCCGAGCAGGCGCTGCCCATGCTCGAGAAGATGATCAACGGCCAGCAGTCGGTGCGGCTCAAGAAGCGCGCGCTGTTCGTGGTGAGCCAGAGCAAGTCGCCGAAGGCCCGCGAGATCCTGGCGTCGGTCGCGAAGGGCTCCTCGGATCCGGACCTCCAACTCGAGGCGCTCGTGTACCTGCAGATGTTCGGCGGCGCCGAGGAGAAGAAGCTCCTGTCGGACGTCTATGGCTCGTCGAAGGACCGGGACGTGAAGGTGAGAGTCATCGATGCGCTCTCCGCGCAGGGTGATGCCAGGACGCTCGTCGACATGGCGCGGAAGGAAACCGACCCGGCGATGCGCAAGCGGATCGTCGAGCGCCTGAGCCGCATGAAGTCGAAAGAGGCGACGGACTACATGCTGGAGATCATCAACAAGTAGTCAGTAAGCCAGGGAGCTCACGAACGTCAGGCAGCCGGAAGAGCTCGCCAGATGTCGCGGACGTGGACCGCACTCCACTGCGGCCTGCGAGCTTGCTTCTGACTTCTGGCTTCTGGCTTCTGCAGCTGCCTGGCTCCCGAGTCCGGTCCTACCTCGCTCCACCTCCCCACCCACTCCAGAAACGTCCGGTACCACAGCGCCGCGTTCTGCGGCTTGTTGATCCAGTGCCCCTCGTCGGGGAACACGAGCAGGCGCGACGGGACGCCCTGGCGCTGCAGCGTCGTGAAGAGCTGCAGCCCCTCGCCAACCGGCACGCGGTAGTCGAGCTCGCCGTGCGTCACGAGCGTCGGCGTCTTGAAGTTCTTCGCGTAGGTGTGCGGCGACCACTTCGCGTAGCCCTCGGGGTTGGTCCACGGCGTGCCGCCGAGATCCCACTCGGGGAACCACAGCTCCTCGGTCACGCCGTACATGCTCGTCAGGTTGAACACGCCGGCGTGCGACACGATCGCCTTGAAGCGGTCGGTGTGGCCGAGGAACCAGTTCATCATGTAGCCGCCGTACGACGCGCCCGCCGCCACCTTGCGCGCTGCGTCGACGTACGGCAGCTTCTCGGCGAAGTCCACGCCCTTCATCAGGTCCTCGAAGACCTTGCCGCCCCAGTCGTTGCTGATCTCGTCGGTGAACTGCTGGCCGAACCCGGTCGAGCCGCGCGGGTTCGGCATGAAGACGACGTAGCCGGCCGACGCGAACACCTGGGCGTTCCAGCGGAACGTCCAGCCGTCGTTCCACGCGCCCTGCGGGCCGCCGTGCACCAGGTACAGCAGCGGGTACTTCACGCCCTCCCTGAACCCGTTCGGCTTCACGACCCACGCCTGCACCGGCGTGCCGCCGGCGCCGGCGAACGTCACGCTCTCGGCGGGCTTCAGCGCGAACGCCGCCAGGAACGCGGCGTTGATCGTCGTGACGGCCGTGACGCCCGAACCGTCCGCCATCGCCCGGTAGATCTCGGTCGGCGCCGTGAGCGATGCGCGCGAGAAGACGATGGCCTTCCCGTCCGGCGTCACCGAGACGTCGCCGTTCGTCCCGTCCTTCAGCACGAGCTTCGGCGGGCCGCCGGCGATCTCGAAGCGGAACACGCGCCCCTGCCCGTCTTCCTCGGCGCCCACGTAGACGGCCTTCGAGTCGGGCGTGAACGTCCAGGCGTCGACCGCGCGGTCCCAGTCTGGCCGTGACGACGCGGCGTTCGCCGGACGTGCGGTCGCAGCAGGTTCAGCGTCCAGCGATCGGCCTCGAAGCCGGCCCGCGCCTGCGAGCGCCACGAGAGGTACCTGCCGTCGGGCGAATACTGCGGCCCGCCGTCGGCGCCCGGGCCCGTGGTGATCCGCTTCGGCTGCGCGCCGGCGGACGGCGAGGTCGAGCGTGAAGATGTCGCTGTTGGTGCTGATGGCCTCGACCGTGTCGGTCTTCTTCGAGAACGCGATCTCCTTCGAGTCGGGCGAGAACGCGTAGTCCTCGGGGCCGCCCAGCGAGAACGGCGGCACGTCGGACGCGCCCGGCGTCAGGTCGCGCGGCGCGGCCGACCCGTCGGCGGGCACCAGGAACAGGTGGCTGAAGCGTCCCCTCCTTCCACGCGGTCCAGTGGCGGAACATCAGGCCGTCGGCCAGGTGCGCCTTCACCTTCGACTCGTCGCGCGCCTTCAGCTCACGCTCGTTGCAGGCCGCGTCCGCGCACGCCGGGAACACGTCCGACACGAACGCGATCCACTTGCCGTCCGGCGACCACGTGACGCCCGACGCCTCGGTCGCCATCGTCGTCAGCCTGCGCGGCTCGCCGCCCGCCGCCGGAATGACCCAGACCTGCGGGCCGCCCTCGCGGTTCGAGACGAACGCGAGCCTGCTTTCCGTCCGGCGACCAGCGCGGCCGGTCTTCGGACCGGTCCGTGCCGACCATCTTCACCGGCGCGCCGCCCGCCGCCGGAACGACCCAGATGTCGTTGTTGCGGGTGTTCTGCGTCGAGGCTCACGTCCGTCACGACGAACGCGATGCGTCGTCCCGTCGGGCGACAACTGCGGGTCCGACACCCGCTTCAGCTTCAGCATCTCCTCCACGGTGAACGCCGCCGGCCCCTGCGCCCACACAGGCGGCGCGACGGCGAGCGTCAACAAGACAGCCAGGCCCAGCGAAGACAGTTCGTGCGGTTCATTGCGAATCTCGTCCGGCTCGTAGCAGTGGTCCGCAGCCGTGCATCTCGAGCCCGAGTCCCGAGTCCCAGCCTGTCTCGCCGAAGCCGGCCGGCAGGCCGTTCGGCGACGGCCGGAAGAATAGCACGCCCTTTGCGTAGGAATCCTCCGTCGCGCGGCCTTCGGCCGGAACACGGCGGATAACCGCTCGGACGCGCGGCGAGGGTGGCGTTTTCTGCCACCCGCCAGGCCCCGGGAGGTGGCAATTCTTGCACACGGCCGTTGAACCGGGAACGCTCGTGCAGGCGCGCGGACGCCCGTGGCTGCTGCGCTCGGTGGTGCCCCACGCCGACTGCCAGGAACTCCACCTCGAGCCTGCGGCCGGCCACCCGGCCTCGGCCGGGAGTGCGGTTGTCCTGCTCGCGCCGTTCGACCGTCTGTCGGGCCGCGCGCAGCCGGACCTGGTCGTGCCGGCCTCGAGGCGTGCCTGGATGGCCGCGCTGCGCATCGCCCTGCTCGGCCAGCGCCCGCCGGGAACGCTGGCGGCGGCCGCCCGCGCGACGCTCGATCTGCTTCCTCACCAGCTCGAACCCGCCCTGGCGATCGTTCGCCACGGCGCGCGCCGGCTGCTCCTCGCCGACGCGGTCGGCCTGGGCAAGACGATAGAGGCGGGCCTCGTGCTGGCCGAACTCCGCGCGCGCTCGGCGCTCGACCGCGCCCTCGTGCTCGCGCCGCCGGGCCTCTGCGATCAGTGGTGCGGCGGAGCTCTCGGGCCGGTTCGGCATGGAGCCCGTTGTCGCCGACGCCGCCTGGCTCCGCGGCCTGCCGGCCTGTGCTGCCGGCGACGGTCAACCCCTGGTCGATTCCCGGCATTCGCGTGGCGTCGATCGACTTCGCCAAGCGCCCGGAGATCCGCCGCGCCATCGAGCGCGTGCGCTGGGACGCCGTGGTGATAGACGAGGCGCACGGCGCGGCAGGCGACAGCGAGCGCCGGGCCGCGGCGCACGCGTTCGCCTGCCGGGCCCGCTTCGTGCTGCTGCTCACCGCCACGCCGCACAGCGGCGATCCGCGCGCCTTTCGAGCGCTGTGCGGCATCGGCGGCATCGGCGGCCTCGGAGCGCCGCACGCCGGCGATGAGGCCGTCGCCGCCGATCCCATCGTCATGTTCCGGAGGAATCGCGACGAAGCAGGCATGGCCTCGAAACGCCGCGTTCACCTGCACCGCGTTCGAAGTACCGCGGCCGAGCTCGCCGTCCGCCGCCGGCTCGACGACTACATCCGCATGGTCTGGGCGCGCCGGACCGGACCGGAGGGCCGTGACGCGCGGCTGGCCATGATCGTGCTGCTCAAGCGGTCGCTCTCCGGGATGGGGCCGCTCAGGCGCTCGCTGCTCGCGCGTCTCGAACGCCTTGGGACGGCACCGGCCGCCGAAGCGGTCCAGTTGCCTCTCCTCCTGGATGCGGGACAAGACGACGCGGATGCCGCGCCGGGCGGGGTGTTGTGCGCGCCGGGCCTCGATGACGAGTCCGACGAGCGGCGCCTGCTCCGCGCCCTTGCGGACTGTGCCGCGTTCGCCGAGCCGCACGACTCCAAGCGGCGCGCGCTGGTCCGCGTGCTGAAGCGCGTGCGCGAGCCGGCGATTGTCTTCACCGAGTATCGCGACACGCTGACAGCGCTTCAGGATGCTCTCGGGGCGGACACCGCGGTCCTCCACGGTGAGATGGACCGGTTCGAGCGCGCGGAGGCGGTCAGCCGCTTCGACGGCGGCCGCGCACGTGTCCTGCTGGCGACCGACGCGGCCGGCGAGGGCCTGAACCTCCAGCGCCGCTGCCGGCTCGTCGTCAACCTCGAACTTCCCTGGAACCCGATGCGGCTCGAGCAACGCGCCGGCCGCGTCGATCGCATCGGCCAGACGCGCACGACACACGTGATCAACCTCCTGGCATCCGGCACGGCCGAGTCGGACCTCCTCGCCCGCCTCGCCACGCGGCTCCATCACGCTAGAGCGGCGGTCGGCGCCATCGAGGACGTGCTGGGAGGAGGCGACGAAGGACTGATGGCCGCCTGGCTGGGGCTGCGAGAAGGTCCTGGAGGCGTGCCGGCGAGACCCGCACCGGCCCGCGGCGAGGTCCTTCCTCCCGCGGTCCAGCGCCTCGATCTCGGAGGCGCCGCGCGCGAGGTCGCGGCGCACCTCGCGCTCGCGCAGCCGGCGCAACGCTGCGGCGACTCCGCGAGAACGGGTTTGAAACCACTGTAGGCGTCTCGCGCCGCGACGCGCCGCCATCCGCCGCGCATGGGCGCCGGCCGCATGGCCGGCATCCTCGTGACGGCCGTGCGGCGCTCGCGGTTGTCCATCACCGCGGGCCGCACCGGGCTGCTCGTGATCTTCCGCGTCCGTACGGAATCGCATAGCGGTCTTGCGCCCTTCGAAGCGCTGGTGCCCGTCTTCGCCGAAGGCCCATGCCCGCGGTTGTCCGGGCGCCGGAGCGTGCGCGACCGCGCATCGAGCGCAATGGCCACGCTGGTGCCGCAGATGGCCGCGGCCATTCCGACAGATCGCGCGGAGCCCGCCCGGACCGGCACCGATCGCGACCGACGGATCGCCGCCCGGGCACAGGCCCGCAAGGCGGTGCAGCGCGGGCTGTTCGACCGCCGGGCCGAGCGCGAGGCGGAGGGGGACGAGGCGGAGGCGGCCGCCCCCGCCTCGAGTTCCGCCGCCACGCAGCCCCCGCAACCCGTGCTGCTGCTGTTTGTGACCGTATGAAAGGCGGTTTCACAACCCGTTCTTGCGGGGCGAGCAGGCCGCCGCGCGCAGGTTGTGAAGCCGGTCCATTGTGATTGAGGGCGTTAGCGGGCCGCTCGTGTCGCATCAGTATGCCGAGCAATTGCTCGGCGCCGCGTTCGCCGGCCGGCTCGGGGAGCGGTCGAGAGACCAGGCCCGGCGCCGCATCCGCGCGTGGTGGCGCCGCGACGCGTGCGCCCTCGGGCCTTCCTCCCCGCTGCGATCGATGTTCGACCTCGGGGCCGCGCCGCTCGTCGGCGTACTGGGCTTCTCGGCGCGCCAGCCGCGCGAGACCTGTCACGGGGCGCTGCTGGCCGGCACAGCGGCGTCTGACGCGCTCACCCTTCCGCTGCTTGTCGGCGCCTGGGGCGCGCCGCTCGACGGCATCTGGAGCGCCGTCGCGCGCGAGAGCGCCCGCCTGGCGTCCGCCTGGGTGCTGTGCTTCAACGGCAGGGCGCTTCGCCTGTGCGACGGCCGCAACACCTTCGCGCGCGGGTATCTCGAGTTCGACCTCGAGGCGCTTGCCGATCATCCGGCCGCCATGGCCCTCTTCTGGGGCGCGATGCGCGCCGAGGCGCTCGGCACAATCACGCCGGCCATCGCCGGCGAATCGGCGAGGCATGGCGTGGCCGTGTCGGCGTCGCTGCGCAACGGCGTTCGCGAGGCGCTCCTCCTGCTGCTGCGGGGCATGCTGGCCTCAGGGTCGCGGAACGCCGCCGCCAGCTTCGACAAGGCCCGTCTCGCCTGGACCCTCGACCAGGCCTTCACCATCGTCTATCGCGTGCTGTTCCTGCTGTTTGCCGAGTCGCGGTCGCTTGTCCCGACGTGGCATCCGCTGTACCGCCGCAGCTACACGATCGAGGGGCTGCGCAGGCAGGCGGAAACGCCGGGCTCCGAGCGCGGCATCTGGGAGGCGCTCCAGGCGGTCTCGCGCCTGGCGCACGCCGGTTGCCACGCCGGCTCGCTCGTCGTCGCGCCGTTCAACGGCCGGCTCTTCGCGCCCGCGCGCGCGCCGCTTGCCGAAACCGGGCACCTCGACGACCGTCTCGTCGCGGACGCGCTCGTCGCCCTCACGACGCTCGCGTCCGGGGGCCGGCGCGAACGCGTGTCGTTCGGCGACCTCGGCGTCGAACAACTGGGCGCCGTCTACGAAAGCGTCCTCGACTACGAGCCGCAATGGGACGGTTTCAGCACCTGCGTACAGCGGCCCGGTCGACCGCGAGAACGGGTCTGAGACCGCGTGCCCGGCAGCGTCACTCTCGTCAGCAAGGGCGAGATTCAGGAAATCGAGCGGCACCTTCTACACGCCGCGCGCGATCACCGAGTATCTCGTGCGGCACACGCTGCGGCCGCTCGTCGAGAACGCGACAGCCGACGGCATCCTCCGCCTGAAGGTGCTCGACCCGGCCATGGGCAGCGGCGCCCTGCTCGTGGCGGCCTGCCGCTATCTCGCGGCCGCATACGAAGCGGCCCTCGTGCGGGAGCGGGGATGCTTCGCGTCGGAGATCGGCGAGTCCGATCGCGCCGGCTTCCGTCGTCTCGTGGCGCAGCACTGCCTCTACGGCGTCGATCTCAACCCCATGGCGGTCCAGTTGGCCCGCCTGTCGATGTGGCTCACGACCCTCGCCCGCGGCCGCCCGCTCTCGTTTCTCGACCATCGCTTCGTCACCGGCGACAGCCTGGTGGGCGCCACGCTGGAGGACGTGGCGCGGCAGCCTCCCGGCGGGGGCCGCAGCAGGCGTGCGCCCGGCCCCCTGCCATTGTTCGAGGCCGAAGACGAGGCGGCGGCGATGAGGGCGGTGGTGCCGGTTCGCGTCCGCCTGGCCGCGACGCCTGACGACTCGGCCGAGACGGTCCACGACAAGGAGCGGTTGCTGGCGTCCACACGCGCGCCTGCCTCCGCGATGACGGCCCTGCGCAGCGTCGCCGATCTCTGGTGCGCGTGCTGGTTCTGGGCGGGCACCAGCCTGCCGCAACCCGGGCCGGCGGAGTTCGGCGATCTTGCCGCCGCCCTCCGATCGGGCGGCGCGAGCCTGCCCGAGCGCATCGCGCGGCCCCGCCTCGACGAGGCGCGGCGCATTGCCGAGAGGCGCCGGTTCCTGCACTGGACGCTCGAGTTCCCGGAGGTGTATCTTCGATCGACGACGGCGCGCCGCTCGACGCGCCAGGCTTCGACGCGATTCTCGGCAACCCGCCGTGGGAGATGGTGCGGGGCGACACGGGCGACGATGAGGCGCGCGGCGCGCGCCGGGATTCGGCGGCCCTGCTCACGCGTTTCGTCCGGCAGTCGGGCGTCTACAAGGCCTGCGTCGAGGGCCACGCGAATCAGTACCAGTTGTTTGTCGAGCGCAGCGTCTCGCTGCTCAAGCGCGGCGGCAGGCTCGGCCTCGTCCTGCCCTGGGGACTGGCGACCGATCATGGCAGCGCCGCGCTGAGACGCCTGCTCTTCGAGCGATGCGCGACCGACGCCATCGTGGGCTTCGACAACAGCGGCGGCATCTTCCCGATCCACCGCGGCGTCCGGTTCCTGCTGCTCTCGACCTCCCCCGGCGGCGCCACGCGGGAAGTCCGGTGCCGTCTTGGCGAGCGGAGCCCCGCCGTGCTCGACGAGGCGGACGCTGATTCGGCGCCGGGCACGGCCGGCGGGCGCGGGGTCACGCTGACACCGGCCCTGCTGCGGCGGCTCTCCGGACCGGGCCTCGCGATTCCGTACATCAGGCGGCGCGAGGAGCTTCAGCTCCTCGAGCGGCTCGTGGCCGCGCACCCGGCGATGGCAGACGAGCGCGGCTGGGGGGCGCGGTTCGGGCGCGAGTTGAACCGCAGCGATGACGAGGCGCTGTTCTCGCGCCGGAAGACCGGCATGCCTGTCGTCGAGGGCAAGCACGTCGACCCTTTCGACGTGCGCCTCGAGGAGTGCTCGCTCCGGATCCGAAGCGCGGGCGATCCCTCGAGGCCCGCGCTGCTGGACGCCGTCGGCCGGCACCGGCTTGCCTATCGCGACGTGGCGTCGGCGACCAACCGCCTCACGCTCATCTCGGCCATCGTGCCGCCGGGCGCGGTCACGGTCCATACGCTCTACTGCCTCAAGGACCCGATGCCCCTCGACGACCAGATCGTGCTCTGCTGCCTGCTGAACAGCTTCGTGGCGAACTTCCTGGTGCGGTTCTGGGTGACGACGCATCTCGGATCGGCGACGGTCGAGCGCCTGCCGGTGCCAAGGCCCGCGGCGGCATCCGAAGCGGCCGGCCGCCTCCGGGAGCTCGGGCGCGCCCTGCTGCGGGCCGGCGGGCGCGACCCGTCGGCCGCTGCCGAAGTTCAGGGGCTCGCGGCGATGCTCTACGGCCTGTCTCCGGCCGAGTTCGACCTGGTGCTCGGGTCGTTCCCGCTGGTCGAGGCACACCTCAGGGCGGCCGCCGCGGAGTGCCACCGCCGTCTGGCGGCCCGGCACGTCGGTATAGACTGCCGGGGTACGAGACGATTCATTCGATTGGGGGCTGTCATGAAGGGTAATCCGAAGGTCATCCAGATTCTGAACGAGCGGCTCTCCGAGGAGTTGACCGCGATCAGCCAGTACATGGTGCACTCGGAGATGTGCGCGAACTGGGGCTTCACCAAGCTGCACGAGGCGATCGAGAAGCAGGCCATCGACGAGATGAAGCACGCGGAGATGCACATCGGCCGCATCCTGTTCCTCGAAGGTTCGCCGACCGTGTCGAAGCTTCACAAGATCAGGATCGGACGTACGGTCGAGGAAATCGTTTCCATTGACGAAGGCGACGAACTCGGCGCAGTGAAGGCCTATAACGACTCCATCGCCGCGTGTGAGGCTGCCGGCGACAACAGCTCCGCCGACATGCTGAGGAAGATCCTGCAGGACGAGGAGCGCCACGCGGACTGGGGCGAGACCCAGCGCGAACTGATCAAGCAGATGGGGCTCCAGAACTACCTCGCGACACAGGCGTAGAGCCGGACGGCAGGCCCGGGCATGCGGATCCTGTGCTGTGCCGCGGCGCTGGGCCTCGCCGCGAGCGCGATCGCCATGTCACAGGCCCCGGCCGATCTCCTCATCCGCAACGTCCGCGATCGTCCACGGCGACGGGCGGGTGACGCCGCGCGCGACGGTGGTCGTGCGCGGCGCCCTCATCACCAGCGTCGAGCCGGCCGCGCAGGATCGTCCCGCCGCTGCCGAGCCTCCAGCCCGCCGCGTCATCGACGCCGCCGGCAGGACGCATGATGCCGGGGCTCATCGACGCGCACGTCCACGCCGAGCCCTGGACGACCGCCGTGTTCCTCAAGTACGGCGTCACGACCGTCCGCGATCTGCACAGCGATGCCTCCGTCATCTTCCCGATGGCGAAGGAAGACTCGCCCGGTCGTCCGCGCATCATCACGTCAGGGCCGCTCATCGACGGGCCGGGAAGCTTCTGGAAGAACGCCGTACAGGTGGGCACCGTCGGCGAGGCCCGCGCGGCGGTCCGCGCGCAGATCGACGCCGGCGCGAGAGTCATCAAGGTCTACACGCGCCTGCAGCCGTCGCTGGTCGCCGTGATTGCCGCCGAGGCCCGCGCCCGCGGCGTGCCGGTGGCCGCGCATCTCGGCAGGACAACGGCCGTGCAGGCCGCCGATGCTGGCGTCGCGAGCATCGAACACCTGAGCGGCATTGCCGACGCCGCGTCGGACGATCCCGCCCGGCTCTTCGCCGCGCACGACGACTTCCTCGGCGGCTGGACGGCGTTCGAGCTGGAATGGCAGCGGGTGCCGTTCGCGCGCCTCGAAGCGGTGGCGCAGCAGCTCGTCGCCCGCGGCACCGTCATCGTGCCGACGCTGGCCCTGCACGAGGCGTTCTCGAGAATGGCCGACGCCGATCTGATGCGCGACCCGGCGCTCGCCGACGTGCCGCCGGCCGTGCTGCGCGACGCGTGGGACCCGGCCGACATCATGGGCCGCGCGCACTGGACGCCCGGGACGCTGGCGCAGTTCAAGAAGACCCTGCCCGTGCTGCAGCGGTTCGTCGGCGTGTACCACCGGCTCGGCGGCAAGATCGCGGCCGGCACCGATACGCCTCAGCAGTTTGTCGTGCCCGGCGCCAGCCTGCACCGCGAACTCGAGCTCTACGTCGCCAGCGGCCTCTCGCCCGCGGCGGCCCTCTTCACCGCCACCGGGGGCGCGGCCGCGCTGCTGGGTATCCAGGAGCGCGTGGGCACCATCGGCGCCGGCATGGCCGCCGACTTCCTGCTGCTCGATGGCGATCCGCTCGCGGACATCCGGAACACGAGGCGCATCTGCGCTGGTGGTGAAGGACGGGGTCCTCCTCGGGGCCAGGGACTGATTGCGGCGGCGGGCGCGAACGGCGTCAGGGCGTTGCCCTGATGGTAGCATTTTGCTACCATCAGGGCATGAGCCAGCCCGTCAAGCTCTCCGACCAGCTCGTCCTCGATGCGCGGCTCGCCGGCAAGGCCACCGAGCGGTCGATCGCGGGCCAGGTCGAGTTCTGGGCGAAGCTGGGGCGCGCCATCGAGCCCCTGCTGCACGGCGATCGGGCGATCGCGCTGTGCCGCTCCGGCGCCGCCCGCTCGCTCTCGGCGCTCATCGACAGCGTGGATGCGCCCGCCGGCCGGAAGCGCCTCGAGCGGCACCTCGCCTCGCTGCCGTACCCCCACTACGCGCCCGCACCCGGCGCCGGTGGCCTGCTCGTCCGCACCGACGCGGACAACACCCGCACAGTCGGCCGATTCGTGAACCGCGTGTTCACGCCTGTTCGAAACGGCCGGCGCTGATGCCCCGGCGCCCGACCGCCGGCGTGCCGCGCGCATGGCTCGACGCTCGTCCCGTGGTCGTCGCGGTGGCGGGGCCGAACGGCGCCGGGAAGTCGACCTTCTATCGCGTCCACCTCGAGCCGGCGGGCCTGCGCTTCGTGAACGCGGACGTGTTGTCCCTCGACTTGGCGCTCGATCCATACGAGGCGGCGCGCATCGCGCAGGAAGTGCGCGAAGCGCTCCTCGCCTCCCGCGAGAGCTTCGCCTTCGAGACCGTGCTCTCGGATCCGGCGGGCGAGAAGGTCGCCTTCCTGCAGCGGGCGGCGGCCGAAGGCTGCACCGTGGTGCTGTGTTTCATCGGCATCGCGGGACCGGACGTGTCGGAGCAGCGTGTGGCCATGCGCGTGTCGCAGGGCGGTCACGACGTCCCGGCCGCCAAGCTCCGGTCTCGCTTCCCGCGCACGATGGCGAACCTCGGGCGCGCCATCGCGGTCCTGCCGCACGTGCTGGTGTTCGACAACGACGATCTCGCAGTCCCGTTCCGGCTCGCTGCCGAATTCGAAGCGGGGCGCGTGGTTCGGGTGAGCAAGCCCGCCCCGGAGTGGCTGGACTTCCCGATTGGGTCCTGACGGGAAACGCCGTGGGCGCCGCCAGCGACACCAGAACGACTGGTGCACGTGGCGTGTCGTGCGCAGCGAGCGATCGGGCGAAGCAGTGAGCGTGTCCCTCGAAGCGGGACCGCAGCGCGCGACGCGCCGCGGGCGCCGTCGGCGATAGCTGCGCGAACGGCGCTATCGCTGTCCCGCCGCCCAGGGCTTCAGCACCGAGTACAGCCCCGCCATGACCGGCGTCGGCACGCCGGCCGCCAGCCCGCGCCGGACGACCGACCCCGGCAGCGACTCCACCTCGATGCGCTTGCCCTGCTGCAGGTCGATGAGCAGCGACGACCGCGTGCTCGGCGGCAGCACGTCCACGTAGTGCGTGACGTAGTCCTTCAGGCTCGCCGTCTCGCGCACCGCCACGCCCTCGGCCCTCGCCACCGCCTCGACCTCGGCCACCGCCGCCATGAACTGCGCCTTGATCGCCGGGTCGGACCAGAGCGGCCCGATGGGCAGCCGCGCCGCGCCGGTGAAGGCGGCAAACGGCGCCAGGTAGATGAACTTCTCCCAGAGCGGCACGCGCGCGTCGGCCACCGCCTCGGCCTGGATGTCGGCCGCCTTCAGGACGCTCGGCGATCCGCTCGACACGCTCGGTCACCGCCGCGCGCTCGCCGAAGGCCTCGCCGAACACGATTCGCCGGTGGGTGCCCGTCTGCTCGATGAGCCCGGGCAGCGTCAGCGCCGTGGCGATGTAGGTCGGCCCGCCCAGCACGCGCTCGCGGCCCACCACCGCGGCCACTTCGTCGACGCTGTCCACGCCGTTCTGCAGCGTCATCACGACGGTCGACTCGCCGATGAGCGGCTTCAGCATCGGCAGCGCGGCGGCGTTGTCGTACGTCTTCACGGCGAGCATCACGACATCCACCGGGCCGATCGCCGCCGGGTCCTCTTCTGCCCTCGCCCGCACGGTGAAGTCGCCGAGCGGGCCCCAGATCATCAGCCCACGCTCGCGGATGGCCCGCAGGTGCGCGCCGCGCGCGACGAAGCTGACCTGCTGTCCGGATCGCGCCAGCTTCGCCCCGTAGTAGCCGCCGACCGCCCCCGATCCGAGAATCGCGAAGTGCATGGAGGGACTCTGACCAGGGCTCCATCATGCGCTGTCCAGCGTCAGGATCGGCCAGCCTCGCTCTTCGGCGTGGGCGCGCAGGCGGTCGTCCGGGTGCACGGCCACCGGGTGGGTGACTTCCGACAGGAGCGGGATGTCGTTGGCCGAGTCGCTGTAGAACCAGCTCTCCGAGTAGTCGGCCAGCCGCTCGCCCCGCGCCGCCAGCCATTCGTGCAGCCGGACGACTTTCCCTTCGCGGAAGCACGGCGTGCCTGCCGCGCGCCCGGTGAAGCGGCCGTTCTCCTGCTCGAGCTCCGTCGCCAGCAGGTTCGCGATGCCCAGCGCCGCGGCAATCGGCCCGGTGACGAACCGGTTCGTGGCGGTCACAATCACCCGCTCGGCGTCCCGGTGCCGCTCGAGAAGCGCCGGGGCGCCGGGCCGGATCATCGGCAGGATGCGCGAGGCCAGGAACCCGGCGTGCCACTGGTCAAGCTGCGCCCTCGAGAACTGCGAGAGCGGATAGAGCTGGAAGTCGAGGAAGTCCTTCAGCACGAGCGTGCCGGCGCGGTACTGGTCGTAGAACTCCTGGTTCGTCGCCTCATAGGTGGCGCGGTCGACCACGCCCAGGCTGACCAGGTGGAGGCCCCACTCGTAGTCGCTGTCGCCGGCGATGAGCGTTTCGTCGAGGTCGAAGAGCGCGAGCGTTCTGGTCGCCATAGGGCTGTCTTCAAGCCTTCCTGCCCCCACTGTAACCCGGGAGCGCGGCGGAGGTAGAATCCCGTTTCACCGGGTCGCGGCCGGTCCCCGGGTTCCCGGGCCGCGGCCGCCCGGATTTCGGAGGAGCCGTGGAATCCCGCTACGCGACGCTCATCATCGGCGTGATTGTCGCCGCCACGCTCATCGCCGGCCTCGTCGTCGGCGCCCAGCGGGACGACCGGTCGGGGCCTGTCGACCTGGTCGTGCTCAACGGGCGCGTGTTCACCGGCGCCGGGCAGGAGCCCGCCGAGGCGCTGGCCGTGCGCGGCCACGAGATTCTGCGCGTCGGCTCGAACCGCGAGATGAAGCGGCTGGCTGGCGCGGCCACCAGCGTCATCGACGCGCACGGCGGGAGCGTGCTGCCGGGGTTCATCGACGGCCACGTGCACTTCATGAGCGGCGGCATCGGCATGGACCGCGTGAACCTGCTCGACGCGGAATCCCTCGACGCCATCAGCCGGAAGATCCGCGAGTTCGCGGCGGCGAACCCGGACCAGCCGTGGGTGCTGGGCCGCGGATGGTACTACTCGCCGTTTCCCGGCGGACTGCCGACGCGGCAGCAACTCGACGCGCTCGTGCCCGACCGCCCGGCCTACATGACCTGCTACGACGGCCACACCGGCTGGGCGAACACCGCGGCGCTCAAGCTCGCCGGCATCACCGCGAAGACGCCCGACCCGGCCGATGGCGTCGTCGTGAAGGACCCGAAGACCGGCGAGCCCACCGGCGTCCTGAAAGAGGCCGCGATGGGGCTGATGTCGAAGGTCCTGCCGCAGCCCACGCGCGCCGACCGGCTCCGCGCCATCCGCCGCGCGTCGGAGGAGGCGAGCCGGCTCGGCATCACCAGCATCCACGAGGCCGGCACCAGCGACGCGTCGCTGGAGCTGTTCGAGGAGGTGCGACGCGAGGGGGCGCTGAATGTCCGCGTCTACGCGGCCCTGTCGGTGACCGACGCGATGACCGCGGCCGATGCCGACGCCTTCGACGCGCTCCGCCTGAAGTACGCGGCGAACCCGCAGATCAGGGTCGGCGCGATCAAGGTGATGGCCGACGGCGTCATCGAGGCGCACACCGCCGCCATGCTCGCCCCGTACGCCAACAATCCGACAACGGGCCACGCCAACTACACGCCGCAGGAACTGCAGCGGATCGTGTCGATGATGGACCGCCGCGGCTGGCAGGTGATGACCCACGCCATCGGCGACGGCGCCGTGCGGATGACGCTGGACGCGTACGAGGCCGCCGCCAGGGCGAACCCCGCGCCGCCAGCCGGCCGCCGGCACCGAATCGAGCACGCCGAGACGATCGATCCCGCCGACTTCCCGCGGTTCGCGCAGCAGAACACCATCGTGTCCTACATGCCGTTCCACGCGAACCCCACGCCGGCGCAGCTCACGGTATGGACCACGAACATCGGCCCGGAGCGGTCGTCGCGCGGCTGGATCGTCCGCACGATGCAGCAGGCCGGCGCCCGCCAGGTGTTCGGGAGCGACTGGCCCGTCGTCGCGCTCGATCCGCGCCTCGAGATCAACATGGCCGTCACGCGCCGCACGGCCGACGGGCAGCCTCCAGGAAGGCTGGCTGCCGGATCAGGCCATCAGCCTCGAGAGCGCCATCGAGAACATGACCGCCGGCGGGCGCGTACGCGTCGTTCGACGAGGCCAGGAAGGGGCGCCTCGCAGCCCGGCCTGCTCGCCGACATCGTCATCCTGTCGAAGGACGTGTTCGCGCAGCCGCCCGCGCGGTTCCTCGACGCCGTGGTGGACGTGACCATCCTCGGCGGCAAAGTCGTGTACGAGAGGGGTCCGGGAGTCGGTCCTGGCTGCGCTAGCGGCCGCGTCGAATCCCGAATCCCGAGCCCGATCCGGCTCGTACGTGATGACTCGCTCCAACCCTGTAGCGCTCCCCGTCTCTTCCGCAGGATGACCAGTTCCGCC
Source organism: uncultured Acidobacteriota bacterium (assembly GCA_963834645.1). Taxonomy (GTDB): domain Bacteria; phylum Acidobacteriota; class Vicinamibacteria; order Vicinamibacterales; family JAKQTR01; genus JAKQTR01. The sequence goes on along the minus strand of CAWICP010000005.1, from coordinate 68,604 downwards.
GGCTCGCCCGGCGCGATCACCCGCGGCGCGCGCTGGACCGAGAAGTCGGGCAGATCGACGACGTCGCCGGCCTTCATCGCCGGGTCCCACAGCGGCGCGACAAGCAGTCCCGTCGCGTCCACCGATTCGAGCGCGCTCATGACGCTGCAGATCGCCAAGGTCCTCGATGCGCGCGCTCAGCCGTGTCTCGCGCCTGCCGTCGACAACGCGCACGCCCCGGTTGGCGACGATGCCGATGTCGGCGGTGAAGGGGGCGACTCCCGTTCCGGGAACGACCGTGGCGTTCCGGATCAGCAGGTAGAAGAGGTCCGTCTCGTTGATGGGCAGCGTCTCGTAGCGCCGCCGGTCGGCCTGCTTCACGCGGCCCGTCGCGAGGCCGTCGAGCGAGGTCATCAGCGCCACGAAGTTGAGGCGCACCAGGTACGGGTCCGGCTCGGCGGCCGGCCAGGGCCCCGTCTCGATCAGCACGACGCTCGTGCCCCACTTCGTGAGGTTGTCCCCGAACGCCCGCACCTCGAACTCGTCGTCGTACCGCGCGATGCGGCCGGGCGCGAGCGGTTCGATGGCGTCGCGGATGAGCGCGCAGAGCTGCTTCGTCAGCATGCGGCCCGGGCTTTCCGTGCGCGCCTCGTCGAACGCGACCGACAGGAGCGAGATCGTGGCCGGCTGGCCGGTCTTGCCGGCCGAGGTGCGCCAGCCCTGGTTGTGCAGGTTGAAGCCGACCGGCGCGTTCAGCCGGTCGCGGAGCGCCTTGAGGGCGCGGCCCTCGGGCGTCTGCAGCCGGAGCGCGTCCCTGTTGATGTCGATGCCCTGGGCGTTGCGGCGCTGGAAGCGCTCGGCGCCGTCCGGGTTGAGCATCGGGACGGCATGGATGGTGAGCGAATCGAGGATGAGCGCGAACGCCGGCTCGTCGCGGTGGCGGCGGAACTGCTCGAAGACGTCGAAGAGCGCCGATGTGGCCGTGGGCTCGTCGCCGTGCATCTGCGACCAGAGCAGGACGTGGAACGGGCCTCGGCCGAACCAGATGTGGTTGATGGAGCGGCCCTCGACCGACGTGCCGATCTCCTCCAACTGGAAGAAGTCGGGCGCGGCGGCCCGGACCTCCTTCAGCCGCGCCTCGACGTCCGCATGGCGGATGAGCGGCGGCACAGGCCACGACACGCGCTCCCGGTCCCAGGCTTCGGCCAATTGCTGCGGCGAAAAGCCGGCCGGGATTGGCGGCACGGCCGGCGCGGATGCCGGCGGGGCCTTCATGGCGCAGCCGGCTGCGGCAACCAGGGCGAGGATGACCAGAGCACAGACGCGGAGGTTTCGCATGGGATGGCCCCGGACCGGGCCCATCGTAGCAGCCCGGGCGGCTGAAGCCACGGGCTCCTTAGAATGAGAAGCCTGACCCCGTAGAATGGCCATCGCCCCCGGAGAGCACGTTCGTATGTCCGAATCATCCAGGAAGTCGCCGTCTGCCGGCGAGGCCCGCAGCCAGGCGCAGACGCTTCACCGTCAGATCGGCAGGCCCGCCGGCGAGTGGGCGGTCGACGACCTGGTCGCCTTCGTGCGCGACCAGGACATCAGAGTGCTGTCGCTGATGCACGTCGGCGGCGACGGCTGGCTCAAGACGCTGGATTTCGTTCCCTGGGACTCCGCGCACCTGGCCGACGTCCTCACGGGCGGCGAGCGCGCCGACGGCTCGAGCCTGTTCGGCGATCTCGGCATCCCGGTCGGCGCCTCCGACATCGTCATGCGGCCGCGGCTGTCCACCGCGTTCATCGATCCGTTCGCGGCCGAGCCGACGCTCGCCGTGCTGTGCAGCCACTACAACCGCCAGGGCGCGCCGCTCGCCGAGTCGCCCGACACGCTGGTGCGCGCGGCGTACCAGCGGCTCGTCGCGGAAACGGGCGTCGAACTGCACGCCCTCGGCGAGATCGAGTTCTTCCTGGGCGCGCGCCTGAGCGACGCCGAAGCGTACGGCGCCAACGAGCGCGGCTACCACTCGACCGCGCCCTTCGTGTTCGGCGAAGCGCTTCGCCGGACGGCCCTCGTGCACCTGGCTCAGATGGGCGTGGCCGTGAAGTACGGCCACGCGGAAGTCGGCTACGTCGAGGCCGACGCCGCCGACTCGCGCGTCTGGGAGCAGCACGAGATCGAGCTGTGGCTCCGGCCCCTGCCCGAGGCCGCCGACGCCGTCGTGCTCACGCAGTGGGTGCTCCGCAACCTCGCTCAGCGCGCGGGCATGCTGTGCAGCTTCGCGCCCATGGCCCGCAAGGGACACGCCGGCAGCGGCATGCACTTCCACTTCGCGCCCCGCAGGGCCGGCGCGTATCGTCGATCACACCACCGCCGACGGCAGCCTGACGCCGGAAGCGAAGTGGCTCATCGGCGGGCTGGTGTCGCACGGAGCGGCGATGATGGCCTTCGGCAACCGCAGCCGTGATTCGTTCGTGCGCCTCAGCCAGGGCAAGGAGGCGCCGAGCGCGGTCACGTGGGGCCGCTACAACCGCAAGGCCCTCGTCCGGATCCCGATCATCCCGACCGATCAGCATGGCCGGCCGACCAGCCCGGGCACGATCGAGTTCCGGCTCCCGGACGGATCGGCGCACCCGCACCTGCTGCTGGCCGGCATCGCGCAGGCCTTCGTCGACGGCCACGGCATGGCCGACATCGACGAGCGGCTCGCGCGGACCGCCGTCTCCGCACAGGGGCACGTCGCCGCCGAGAACCGCGTGCCCCTCACCTTCCCCGAGATTGCCGACGCGCTGGTCGGCTGCCGCCCCGTGCTCGAAGCGGGCGGCATCTTCACGCCGAACATGATGGACCGCATCATCGCGCTCCTGCGCGCGTGAGAAAGGTGTCTATGACACGACCGCAAGACCTGGCTGACGGCCCTCGGGGCCGCCCTGCTCCTCGCGGCGGCCGCGCAGCCGGCCGCGGCGCAGGGGTTCGACATCAGGACGCACACGCTGAAGAACGGGATGAAGCTCCTGGTCCAGGAGGACCACTCCATCCCGAACGTGGCGCTCTACCTCTTCTACCGCGTCGGGCTCGCGCAACGAGCGGCCCGGCATCACGGGGATCTCCCACTTCTTCGAGCACATGATGTTCAACGGCGCGAAGAAGTACGGGCCGGGCGAGTTCGACCGCGTCATGGAGGCCAGCGGCGGCTCCAACAACGCCTACACGAGCCAGAACGTCACCGTGTACCAGGACTGGTTCCCGCGTTCGGCCCTCGAGCGCATCTTCGATCTCGAGGCCGATCGGATTCAGCACCTGTCGTTCAATCCCGAGATCGTCGAGTCCGAACGCGGCGTCATCGCGTCGGAGCGCCGCAACGGCGTGGACGCGAACAACGCGGGCATGCTCAACGAGCAGCTCTGGGCCGCCGCCTACACCGCCCACCCCTATCAGTGGCCGGTCGTGGGCTGGATGTCGGACATCGAGGCCTGGACGCTCGACGATTTGAAGAACCACTTCAAGATGGGGTATTCCCCGTCGAACGCCACCCTGGTCGTCACCGGCGATGTCACCTTCGACGAGGTCGTGGCGCTGGCGCAGAAGTACCTCGAGCCCATCCCCTCGAATCCTCCGCCGCCCGGAGTGGCGACAACGGAGCCGGCGCAGCTGGGCGAGCGGCGGATCGCGGTGCGCAAGTTCGCGCAGCTGCCGATGCTCCAGATCGGCTATCACGTGCCCGCCACGTCTCACGCCGACTACTACGCCGCTGCAGGCGCTCGAGACCATCCTGTTCTCCGGCCAGAGCTCCCGCATGTACAAGCGCCTCGTCGACAGGGACCAGCTCGCGCTGTCGGTGGGCGGCGGTTCCGACTTCGCGTTCGACCCGACGCTGTTCGAGGTCTCCGCGCAGCCCAAGGCCGGCGTCGATCCGGCGGCGGTCGAGAAGGCGATCTACGAAGAACTCGACAGGGTGAAGGCCGACGCCGTCACCGACGAGGAACTCGAGAAGGCGAAGAACATCCTGCTCTCCGGCTTCTACCGCACCATCAAGACCATCAGCGGGCGCAGCAACGCCATCGGCACCTACGAGGTGTTCTTCGGCGACTACAGGAAGCTGTTCACGGCGGCCGACGACTTCGCGAAGGTGACCACCGCCGACGTGCAGCGCGTCGCGAAGGAGTACTTCACGGCCGACAACCGGACCGTCGCCACGCTCGTTCCCGAGGCGGCGCCCGCCGCGGACAAGAAGTAGGAGGCTGACATGACACGGACCATCCACATCCTGTGCAGCCTCCTCCTCGCGCTGGCGGTTGCCTCGACCGCCATCGCCCAGCCCGGCAGCCTGCGGCTTCCGCCCTACAAGAAGATCGTGCTGAAGAACGGCATGACCGTGCTCCTGATGGAGCAGCGCGAGGTCCCGCTCGTGTCGTTCAGCGCGCGGATGAAGGCCGGCTCGACCAGCGATCCGGCCGGCAAGGAAGGCGTGGCGTCGATGACCGCCGCGCTCCTCCGCAAGGGCACCGCCACGCGCAGCGCGGACACGTTCTCGGACGAGCTCGACTTCATCGGCGGGTCGTTCGGCGCCGGCGCCGGCCCGGACGCCACGGTCCTGTCGGCGGAGTTCATGAAGAAGGACCTCTCGAAGGGCCTCGAACTCGTCGCCGACGCCATGCTCCACCCCTCGTTTCCCGCGGACGAGGTGAAGAAGCTGGCCGCCCAGCGCGTCGACGGCATCAAGTCGGCGAAGGACCGCGCGGCCGGCGTCATCGGCCAGTACTTCAACGCGTATCTCTACGGCAAGCACCCGTACGCCCGCCCGCCCGGCGGCGACGAGGCGTCGGTCGCGGCAATCACCCGCGACGATGTGGCGAAGTTCTACGAGACCAACTACACGCCCGGCGGCACCGTGATGGCCGTCGTGGGCGACTTCGACACCGCCGACATGGCGCGGCGGCTGGAGGCGGTGTTCGGCGCGTGGCCCGCCAGGACCGCGCCCGGCGCGGCCGCGACCGTGGCCGACGCTCCCGGGGTGAAGGGCCGGAAGCTGCTGCTGGTCGACAAGCCCGACTCGACGCAGACGTATTTCCGGATCGGCAACATCGGCATCGCGCGATCGAATCCCGACCGCGTGCTGATCGAGATCGTGAACACGCTGTTCGGCGGGCGCTTCACGTCGATGATCAACACGGAGCTGCGCATCAAGTCCGGACTCACCTACGGAGCGAGTTCCGGCTTCGCCGAGTGGAAGGCGAAGGGGCCGTTCTTCGTCAACAGCTTACACCAGCAACGCGAACACCGGGAAGGCCCTCGACATGACGCTCGACGTCCTGAAGCGGCTGCACGAGAAGGGCATCTCGGAGGACGATCTCGCGTCGGCGAAGGCCTACCTGAAGGGCCAGTTCCCGCCGGACATCGAGACGCCGGATCAGCTGGCCGGCGTGCTGTCGGAGCTGGTCTTCAACGGCCTCGACGAGCGGGAGATCGACACCTACTACGCCAAGATCGACGCCGCGACGATGGCCGACGTCAACAGGGTGATCAAGCAGTACTTCCCGCTCGACAACCTCGTCTTCGTCCTGGTCGGGAAAGCGTCCGACATCGAAACGGTGGCGAAGAAGTACGCGCCCGTCGTCGACCGCAAGTCCATCAGCGCGCCGGGATTCTGAGCACTAAGCAAGAGCGAGGCCCACCATGTCCGCGCAAGGCGCAACACCGCCGGTCAAGATCACGTACGCCACCATGAGCGGCGATCGGCTCGAGGAGCTGCACGGAGCCCTCGACGCCGCGATCCCGGCCGTCCGGGCGGCCTTCGGCAAGACCCACCCGATGTGGATCAACGGTCACGCGGTGAAGACCGTCGACCATTTCACGAACACCTGCCCCTTCGACACGCGCATCGTCCTGGGCGAGTTCGCCAAGGGCAGCGCGCTGCACGTGCGGGACGCGATCAACGCCGCGCGGGCGGCGTTCCCGGCGTGGAGCCGGACCTCGTGGCAGGAGCGCGTGAAGCTGTTGCGGCGCGTGGCGGATCGCATCCGCGAGCACCGGTGGGAGCTCTCGGTGCTGATGGGATTCGAGGCCGGCAAAACGCGCCTCGAGTGCGTCGGCGACGTCGAGGAGTCGGCGGATCTGATCGCGTACTACTGCGATCAGATGGAGCTGAACGACGGCTTCACCAAGCCGATGAACACGCTGGGCCCGGACGAGGAGAACGTCAGCGTGCTGCGGCCGTACGGCGTGTGGGCGGTCATCTCGCCCTTCAACTTCCCGCTCGCCCTCGCGGCCGGGCCCGCCGGCGGCGCGCTCGTCGCCGGCAACACCGTGGTGTTCAAGCCGGCCAGCGACACGCCCTATATGGGCTTGCGCCTCGCTGAAATCATGAACGAGGCCGGCATCCCCCACGGCGTGTTCAACTTCGTGACCGGCGGCGGCAGCACCGTCGGCCAGGAGCTCATCGAGAACCCGGGCGTTGACGGCGTGGTCTTCACCGGATCGCGCGATGTCGGCTTCCAGCTCGTCAAGACGGACGCCGACCGGCCCATCCCGCGCCCGCTCGTCATCGAGACCGGCGGCAAGAACCCGGCGATCATCATGCCGTCGGCCGACCTCGACAAGGCCACCGACGGCGTCTACCGCTCGGCGTTCGGCAACCAGGGCCAGAAGTGCTCGGCCTGCTCGCGCACCTACGTGCACCGCGACGCGCGCAAGGCGTTCGTCGAGATGCTCGTCGAGAAGACGAAGAAGATCCGGATCGGCAACCCGCTCGACCGCGACGTCTACATGGGGCCGGTGATCAACGAGGCCGCCGTGAAGACGTACGAGCAGGCCATCGAGCAGGCCCGGCGCGACGGCGGCCGGATCCTCGTGGGCGGGAAGCGCATGAAGGGCGACGCGTACGACCACGGGCACTTCGTCGAGCCGACCATCATCGACGGCCTGCCGAAGGACCACCCGCTCTTCTTCGAGGAACTGTTCGTGCCGATCCTCGTTGTCGCCGACATCCACGACCTCGACGAGGCCATCGACTGGTCGAACAGGTCGGAGTACGGGCTCACGGCCGGCATCTTCTCGGAGGATCCGTCCGAGGTGGAGACGTTCTTCGACCAGATCCACGCCGGCGTGACCTATGCCAACCGCCGCGCGGGTGCGACAACGGGCGCCTGGCCCGGCATCAATCCGTTCGTCGGCTGGAAGGCCAGCGGCCTGAGCGGCCGCGGCACCGGCGGCCCCTACTACGTCCAGCAGTTCATGCGCGAGCAGAGCCGCGTGCGGATGCGGTAGGACACTTCTGCGGCCTCGGGGGCTGCAAGCCACCCGGGCTCCATTGCGGGATGGGGTCAGGCCCAGGCTCGACGCCCAATTCACTTCGGGGTGCGGCCGAGGCGGTCCCAAATCCACCGGTGGGCGCCGTGGACCCACGAGGTGGCGGGCTTCAGGTACATCAGCACGCACTCGCCGTCCACCACGCTCATCCCGTTCTCCTGGCAGAACCTGATCGCCTCGGCCGACCCGGCGCCCTGCTGGAGCCACACTCGCGTGATTCCATGCGCGGCGGCCTCCTTCACCACGCTCTCGGCCTGGGACGGGCGGCACACAGACGATGACACCGCCGACGGGCTCGGGAAGGGCGGCGAAGGAGGGGAAGGCCCGGATGCCGTCTACCTCGGTCGCTTCGGGGTGAACCGGCAGGAGCCGGTATCCCAGCTTCGTCAGATCCTTGAGAATCGTGTTGCCGAACTTCTTGCCGCTTCTCGACACACCCACGATTGCCAGGGTCTTCTGGGCGAGGAACTCGTCGATCTCGCGCTTGGTCGTCATGGCAACCGGATTCTATCGTGTATCCTACCCCGGAGCTCACGCCGGTTTGGCGATTCGCTCCGGCTCACGCAGGCTAAAGCCTGCGGGCTCCAAGCTATTCATGACCGCAACCCGCGCCCTGGCCGATCTCGCCGCCATCAGGAGCACGTACGGAGTGCCCGGCGCGCACACCCGGCTCGATCTCCTGCGCGTCCTCGAACGCGCCGACCTTCGCACCGCGCCGCAGATCATCCAACTGCACGAACTGCTCTGCTTCCTGCACGCCTACCCGGACAATGAGGCGGTTTTCGAGCAGGTGTCGCGGATGCTGCGGGGATTCGGCGACAGGCCGGACGTCCAGCGCAACCGCCGCCGCCTGCTCAACACCGGCATCGCCGGCACGGACATCGTCTACCCCTTCGGCTTCTCGACCGCGAAGTGGCTGGCGGCGCGTTGCGGTGGTCGGCTGACCGTTGAGTGGAAGGACGTCGCACGCCCCGAGGTGGTCGAGGGCCGGCTGCAGCCGTTCTCGCTGTGGGCCGAGCGGCCGGTGTTCGACGAGCCGCCGCTCGATGGCCGCGCGTGGCTCGAGCGGCTCCGCGGCAACGAGACCGACGCGGCGTTCATCATCAGGCGGAGCGCGGCGATGCCGGTCCGGGGCATGGTGAACGACCATCTCTATGACGAGCTCGGGTTGACGCTGCGCATCGCGGCGGGCCCGGACTCGCCGGACCGCACGCGCGCGCGCATGCCGGGCCACCGCCTGGTCACGCAGGCCGCGCCTCTCCGCCTGGCCAGGCCCGACATCGCCGCCGGGATCATGACGCCGCCGAAGCGCATTCGCCGCATCGGCGAACGCCAGGCGCGCGTGTGGCTGGATCTGGCCCGCGAGGCGATGGTGACGCGGGCCCGCGATCTCTATACGTTCACGGCCGCCAGCCTGAAGGACGCCTGCCTCATCGACTGCGGCGACGGCCTCGAGTTCTTCTGCGTCGGCGTCGATCCCGAGCAGCGCCTGCTGCTCGACGCCGTCTACGGCATCCTCACGATCCGCAACGGCGTGCCCATCGGCTATGCCCTCTTCAGCGCGCTCTGGCGGTCCTCGGAAGTCGCCTACAACGTCTTCGAGAGCTTCCGCGGCGGCGAGTCGGCCTGGGTCTATGGCCGGCTGCTCGCCGCGATCCGCGCGATGTTCGGGGCCGACACGTTCACCATCGACCCCTATCAGCTGGGCCATCACAACGACGAAGGCCTCGAGTCGGGCGCGTGGTGGTTCTACTACAAGCTCGGGTTCAGGCCCCGGGATCCCGCCATTGCGCGGCTCGCGGCGAGCGAGGCCGCGAAGGTCGCCGCGCGGAAGGGTTACCGCACCGGTCCTGGCACCTTGCGGAAGCTGGTCAGCGCGAACCTCTTCCTGCAGCTCGGTCCGCCGCGCGCTGACGTGCTCGGCGCGATCCCGACCGGCGCCATCGGCCTCGCGGTGACGGACTACCTCTCGGGCCGGTTCGGATCCGATCGAGAGCGCGCGACGGCGGAGTTGGCAGCCGAGGCTGCGGCCCGCCTGGGCGTCGATGGCTGGCGGCGCTGGCCCGCCGGCGAACGGCTGTTCTGGGAGCGGTGGGCGCCGCTTGTGGCGCTCATGCCGGGCCTGGACGGCTGGTCGGCGGCCGAGAAGCGCGACCTGGCGGCCGTCATCCGCGCGAAGGGCGGCCGGCGTGAAAGCGAGTTCGTCGCCCGCTTCGACGCGCACCCGCGTCTTGGCGCCGCTATTGCGGCGCTTGCGGCGTCTGCGGTGCGCGCGGCGATAACGCGCGCCGGCACTTCGCTCACCAGCGCCTGCGCGGCGATGCGCCACCGTCCGTCCGAGTCCATCCGCCAGTGCGTCACGTAGTTGCCCCGGTCCTGCGACGAAGGACGCCCCGGCGGCGCCGCGACGTCCGCCATGAACCGGATCGTGTACTTGCCGCGCTCGATAGCCACCGGCCCGCTCTGCTCGAGCAGGCTGGTCTCCATCGAGAGTTCCCACTGCCCCCAGCCGAACGCCTGCTGCCAGAACCGGCCGATGGCTTCCGTGCCGGCCTGAGCCTGGGCATTCGGCATCATCTGCCAGCCTTCCTCGCTGAAGAACCCCGCCACGCACTCGTACTCGCCGCCGTTCCAGCACTCGACCAGTTCCTGGTTCTGGGCTTCGATGGTGTCGCGAACGGCCGATTCATCAGGCACCTGCTTCACGTTGCTGCACCCGGCGGCGACCAGCGCCAAGCCCGCCACCAGATCAATGAACCCTTCATGAAAGCCTCCACAGGAGTCGCGCCGCTTCAGAAGACGACGCGCACGGTCACGCCGCCGCCAATCGCCAGGCGTCGGAAACCCGCCGGGATAGTACGCCAGGAGATCTTCGCCGCGGGTCACCGCGCGGACTCTGAACCCCGGCACGATGGCGACGCGGCCACTGCCAATCCGCAGATCGACACCCCCGACAAACGCCGCGCCCGTCACCGTGTCGTAGCGAATCCTCGGCCCGATCTCGACCGCCTGGTCCGGCGGCAGCCACGGCCGGTTCGTCTCCGTCGTGGACCAGCGGTCGTGCCGGACGGCCGCCACGCCCGCCACCGGCTCGACATCGATGCTGCCGGCGGGCCTGGTGTGAATCCTGACCGCCACGCCAAGAAGGCGATCACGCCGTTCTTCGATGTACGTCATCCCGTAGCGCGCGGGCTCCCTCGCGGTCATCATCCCCGACCATGACCATTCCCCTTCGATACTGACGTGCCGCGAGACGAACACGCCGCCGCCCACCGTCCAGCCGGCCGTCGTGCCACCCGGCGCCGTGATGTAGAGCTGGGTCTCCCCGTCGGCAGCGCCGTCCTGGTGCGCGATCGCCAGGCCGCCGAACAGGTAGACGGCTCCCGCGCGCTCCTGGGCAGCCGCCCCGCCCGCGGCTGCCGCCAGGACCAGCGCCGCCACTCCAGCACGTCCCGCCAGGACCCGCACGCTGCCTCCTTCCGGCGGCGATCGTATGCCCCGGCCGGGGGAACTGCAAGCGGCCAGGGCCGCCCCGCCCTGTCTGCCGGGCCGCGGGCCGGCCGGGGCCTTCTGATAGACTGGACGTGGTTTCACGGCGCGCTCTCGCGGCCCAGTTCGGGCCGCCCCGCACGGTTCTGACACCGGTCCAGTTGCCCCGAGGAGACTCTCATGTCGGTTGCCTACGATCCCAAAGTCCGGACCACGTATACGGATGACGTGCCGAGGCTGCGCGCGGCCCACAAGGTGCTGCTGGAAGTGCCGTTCACGCCCAGCCTGCCCGACAAAGGCTACACGCGCCGCACGCTGTTCATCGACCTCGACACGATGACGGTGAAAGAGAAGCCGATCACCGAGGAGATGATCGACATCTTCACGGGCGGGCGCGGGTTCGGCCTCCACTATCTGTGGCAGGCGATCACGCCGCAGACGAAGTGGAACGACCCCGACAACGCGCTCGTCATCAGCCCCGGACCCGTCGCGGGCAACCCGCAGTACGCCGGCTCGGGCAAGTCGCTCGTGGTCACGCTCTCGCCGATGACCGGCATCCCGATCGACTGCAACGTCGGCGGCTACTTCGGGCCGTTCCTGAAGTTCTGCGGCTTCGACGCCCTCGAGATCCGCGGCAAGGCGAAGAACGAGACGATTGTCGTCATCGACGGCCCGAAGGGCACGATCACGATCGAAGAGGCGCCCGAAGAGACGCCCGACAGCCACATCGCCGCCGAACTGTTCACGCACATGTACGCCGACGGCCCGAAGGACTTCGTCAACGTGTCGGTGGTGTCGGCCGGCAAGGCGGCAGAGTCGGCCTACATGGGCTGCCTCAACTTCTCCTGGTACGACCCCAAGCGCGGCGCGGTCCGCCTCAAGCAGGCCGGCCGCGGCGGCACGGGCACGGTCTTCCGCGACAAGAAGCTGAAGGCGCTCGTCATCCGCAGCCAGAAGATGGGCCCGAACCTGAACAACGCGGCCGACCTGCCGTCGGTGATCAAGGTCGGGAAGAACATCAACCAGGAGATCCACGACCACGACGACGAGCAGTGCCGGATGCGGCGCCAGGGCACGGCGCACCTGGTCGAGACGATGGACGCCTACGACCTCCTGCCGGTCCACAACTTCCAGTACGGCAAGCACCCCGACACGCCGAAGATCGACTCGACGGTGTGGGACAAGCGGTTCACGCAGGGCATTCCGGACCGCTGCTGGTACGGCTGCGGCATGGCCTGCTCGAAGGCGGCCGACGGCCATGTCGTCCGCACGGGCCCCTACAAGGGCGACATCGTCACGGTGGACGGCCCCGAGTACGAGAACGTCGGCGGCCTCGCGTCGAACTGCGGCCTGTTCGATCCGGACTGGCTGCTCGAAGTGAACTTCTACTGCGACACCTACGGCATCGACACGATCTCCTACGGCACCGCCTGCGCGTTCGTGATGGAGTGCTGGGAGAAGGGCATCCTCAACGCCGAGCGGACCGGCGGCATCGACCTCACCTGGGGCAACGGCGAGTCGGAAGTCGAGCTGCTTCACCAGATGTGGCGCGGCGAGGGCTTCGGCGTCACCGTCGGCAAGGGCGTGCGCTACATGCAGCGCCTGTTCATCGAGAACGGGTGGGGCGATGCGCAGTTCATCCGCGACATCGGGATGCAGATCAAGGGCCTCGAGATCTCGCAGTACATGTCCAAGGAGTCGCTGGCGCAGCAGGGCGGCTACGCCCTCGCCAACAAGGGCCCGCAGCACGACGAGGCCTGGCTCATCTTCATGGACATGGTGAACAACCAGATCCCGACGTTCGAGGACAAGGCCGAGGCGCTGCACTACTTCCCGCTCTTCCGCACGTGGTTCGGCCTGCAGGGGCTGTGCAAGCTGCCGTGGAACGACATCGAGCCGCCCGACAACCACGAGAAGTACCCCGGCCCCGAAGCCGCCAAGGTGCCCGAGCACGTGGACAACTACCTGGCGCTCTACACCGGCATCACCGGCAGGCCGCTCGACCGCAAGAGCCTGATCGAGCAGTCGGAAAAGGTCTACAACTTCCAGCGCGTGTTCAACCTGCGCATGGGCCAGGGCGTGCGGGAGTTCGACATGCCGCCGTACCGCGCGATGGGCCCCGTCACGAAGGAAGAGTACGAGTCGCGCGCCGAGCGCTACGACGGCCAGCTCAAGGACATCGTCGGCGTCGACCCGGCCGGGAAGACCACCGAGGAGAAGATGAAGCTGCACCGCGAGTGGCGCACGGGCCGCTACAACCAGCTCGTGGACGCCGTCTACAAGCGGCGCGGCTGGACGCCGAACGGCGTGCCGACGATGGAGACGCTGAAGAAGTTCGAGATCGATTTTCCGGAGGTGGTGGCAGTGGTGACAGCCTCACCTCGGCATAGGCGGCTGGGAGACTAGGACGCGAGGAGCTCAGAATCCAGAAGCAAGATAGAAGTCGACGCTGTTAGGTCGCCGACGCGGCGACATGCCGACTTCGGCTTCTGCCAATCGTCTAGTCTGGCCCTACTGGCTACTGGCTACTGGCTACTGAATGCTGACTGTCAACGATCTCCCGCTCGCCGTACGAACCGGGGATGACCGTGAGGGACGTCCTCAAGCGGAAGAACTACATCTGGCGCATGATTGCCGTCTTCATCGACGGCGAACTCGTTCCGAAAGCGAAGTACGACACGCGGCAGGTGCCCGACGGCGCCGACGTCAAGGTCATTCACCAGATCGCGGGGGGGTAGGGACGCTCGAAGCGAATCGTCCCTTCCTCTTCGGCCCGGCCCGGTGAGCGTGAACCCGCACTTCTCGAGGACCCTGATCGACTGCCGGAGCGCGGGGAACGTGTGCGCGATGACGCGCGTCACCGACGGATGGCCGAACGCCCAGTCCACGAGCGCCGCGACGGCCTCGGGCGCATACCCCCGCCGCTGGTGCTCCGGCAGGATGGAGTAGCCGGTCTCGACCGTCCCCGTGTCATCGGGCCTGGCCGTGAACCCGCAATTCCCGATGGCGGTCTTCCGATTGTCCTCGCCGACCAGCAGGATGTACCAGGCCGCCCAGCCGACGCTGTCGGGGTGCTTCTCCACGTACTCCGTGAAGAACGCCATCGTCGTCTCGTCGTTCTCGGGCGGCGGCCACGAGGCGGGCACCTCGGCGCCGAGCAGCGCGGCGAACCGCGCGCGATCTCCCATCTCGGCGCGGCCGAGGTCGGCGGTGCCCGGCACGATCTCGAGCCGGGCCGTTCGCAGCCGCGGCGGCCCCGGCGTCACAGGCTGTTCTGTCATCCCTGTCATCCCGTCCGCGGCGGCGTCGCCACGTAGCTTCTGCGCGCGCGGGCCGTCATCCCCGGCCGCTTCACCCGCACCTCGAGCTTGTGCGTCTTGCCGTCGAGTTTCTCGGGCGAGAAGCCCATCGCATACTGGCGGTGCAGTTCGTCCGCCACGCGCGTGAATGTGGCGCCGAGATCGTCGGTCGATTCCAGTTCGAAGTAGCCGCCGCCGGACTCGGCTGCCAGCTTCGACAGGCCCTCGTCGGGCTTCTGCGTCCGGCCGGCCGACGAGCCGCCGCCTGGAGGCGGAGGGTAGCGTCCCCATCCACCTCCGCCGCGGCGCCCGAATCCTCCACCGAACGCTCGACCGGCGAGCCCGACGCCATACACCATGACGTCTTCTTCGCGCGCCCGCTTCATCAGGTCGCCCAGGCTGATGTTGGTCGAGCGGTCGTTGCCGGGCCTGTCGGCGCCGTCGGTGAACACGAGCACGACGCGGCGCCCTTCCTGGCGTGTCAGGGCCGTCATGCCCACCGACACCGCGTTCCAGAGCGGCGTCGGGCCGGGCTCCTGGAGCTCCTTGTAGAGGATGCGCAGGAGCTCGTCGCGATCGCTGGTGAAGGTGCGAGGGTCGACCTGGATGCGGTACGAGAAGCTGCCGATGCGGGCCTTGTCCGCGGGCAGCAGGCGCGTGACGAACTGCTCGCCCGCTTCCTGGACCCGGCGGAAGTTGTCGACCATGCTGCCGCTCCGGTCGAGCATCATCACGACCATGATGGGCTGGATCTCGTTCGCGAAGATGCTGATGGTCTGCAGCTTCCCGTTGTCGTAGATCTCGAAATCGTCGGGGCCAAGGTCGGGAACGAGGCGGCCCTCGGCGTCGGTGACGGTCACATAGATCGGGACCGTTCGCGTGCCCGTGCGGAAGACCGGCTCCTGACCCTGCCGGGCGGAGGGCGGGGCCACCTGCGCCGCGAGCGCTGCGGCGAGCACGGCGGCGAAAGAGCGTGACCAAAGCGATCCTGCGGAGCATCCTGCTCCTAGGCTCGCACAGTCGCCCGATGCCGGTCCACCCAATACCCCCACGCCACCAGGAGCCACATCGCGAGCGCGCTCCACGCCGCCGCCATTCCGCTCGGCGGGGGCGGGCCGAACAGGTTCGCGACATAGATTGCCAGGAGGAACGCGACCAGGCCTCCCAGCGCCAGGCGCCCGGTGCGGTCGAGCGCCCGCGTAGCCCGGGTGTAGAGCCACAGGCCGGCCGCGAACAGCAGCAGCTCGACGACGAGCGTCCCGGCCACGGAGTTCCAGAGGCCGAGGCCCACGCGGCGGCTCCCCGCCGCCGCCGTCAGCGGCATGTCCGGCCGGTGCGTCAGGGCGTCGAGGAACCAGTGGCTGACCACGACCACCGCCAGCACGGCGCCCGTCCGCACCCCGGCCTTGCGCAGGCCCATGTACGCGGCGGCGAACACGAGCGCCCACGCCGCGGCGGCTGCCAGGCTGTGCGAGAACGGGTAGTACACGAAGTCGAGCGGCGTCACCTTCGTCAACCCGGGCTGGACGGCCACCCGCTCGATGCCCGCGATGACGAGCACCGGCCAGACGAGGTCGGCCAGTTGGCCCGCGATGAACAGCGTGCCGAGCGACACCGCGGGCACGGCCCGCTTGGCTCCGAACGCGACGGCGAAGTGTCCGACGAACACGCACTCGGACGGCGCGGCCGACGGGCGTACGGCCGCGCTGTGGACTCCGACACGCGCAGAGCGGCGCTAGACATCGCGCCGGGTCGAACGGCGCGACTCGCTCGCCTCTTGCCGGGTCGTCCGGGCCGAGCGCGACTTGGTCGCTCCGCATGACCGGCGCGACTGGGTCCGGCCGCGCCCAGAGCGCGCCGGCGAACGGGTAGAATACGGGCAACGAGGAGTTCACCATGGCGCAACTCAAAGCGGGCGACAAAGCCCCGGCATTCTCGCTCGAGGATCAGCAGGGCAAGACCGTGAAACTGTCCGATTTCAAGGGCCAGAAGCTGCTCGTCTACTTCTACCCGAAGGCCAGCACGCCCGGCTGCACCGTGCAGTCGTGCAACGTGCGCGACGCGCGACGCGACTTCATCAAGAGAGGCGTGGCGGTTGTCGGCGTGAGCCCCGACAAGCCGTCGGCGCAGAAGAAGTTCGACGACAAGTACGAGCTGGGCTTCCCGCTCCTCGCCGACACGGATCACGCCATGGCCGAGGCCTGGGGCGTGTGGGGCGAGAAGTCGATGTACGGAAGAAGTACTTCGGCATCATCCGCTCGTCGTTTCTCGTCGACGAGAAGGGCCGGATCGCCGGCGCCTGGTACAAGGTGTCGCCGGCGGATACGGTGCCCGAGGCCATGAAACTGCTCGGGTAGCTCAGAAGCCAGAAGGACCCGCTTCGATAGTCAGAAGCAAGAAGCCAGAAGGCGTGCTCAGCTGAACTGCCAGACGTCGGCTTCGACAGCGTGAGTTCAGCCCTTCTGGCTTCTGGCTTCTGGCTTCTGTCTGACTACTTCTTCTTCCTCGCCTTCTCGTACATCTCGATGAACGCCTTCACCGGCATCGCGGCGATCGTCTCGCCGATGACATCGAGCGGCAGGTCGTCGGCCGTCTTGAAGCGCACGCACGACTTGCCCATGTCGAGCTTCTTGCCGGCCTTCTTGAACCCTTCCTTGAAGGCCTTCGCCGTGGCCGTGTCGCCGTAGACGTTCATCAGGTAGATCGCGCAATACTGCTTCTGTGACGCCAGCGCCGCGTAGCACAGCGGCTGGCCGTTGTACGTGACCGGGTAGGTCGCGAGCGGCACCGTGTAGCAGATCATGCCGTAGCCGACGCCCTCCTTGTAGCCCTTCGGCAGGCTCTTCCGGACGACCGCCCGCACGGCCGAAATCGTCTTTCGCCTGTCTGCCGGCAGTTCGGCCAGGTACTCCGTCACCGTCTTCGCCTTGCTCATCACCATGGGGGCCTCCTCGTGGACGATCCGGCTATTTCTCCCGCGTGGCCGACTCGAGCACCCACCCCTGCCTGATCGTCGTCGCCCCGCAGTACGTCTTGATGCAGCGCGTGTCGTTCAGGCAGTCGAGAATCGGCTTGCAGAGCGCGTCCAGCTTCCTGCCCTGCACGTAGGGCGTCCGCTCCTCGCAGAGCCCGCGTGGACGACGCGTTCCGGAACCCGCACACGACCGGCGGCTCCTTCGCCTGGCCGGCAACCGCAAGCGCAACGCCTCCGCGCAAGCCAGCGCCAGAACCACGGCAAGCGTCGATCTCATAAGGCCTCCGTCCGAAGCGCTTGGTCCCCGCCCCTGATTCTACAGCCCAGATGGCGAGTCTGGCCCGCATGTTGCCGCCAGGGCGTGGGTGACCGAGGCGCTTATCCCCAATCTGCGCGGACGACGGTCAGCCGCCGGCGGCGTCGACGATGAAGGCCTCGGCGCCCTTGATGGCCAGCCCGACTGGCCGCATCGAGGCCGGGGATGGCGTGGGCCGACGTCACCGTGCGCGTCGCCGGATCAATCGTCAGCAGCGTGCCGAACGCGGCGCTGATAGCGTAAAGCCTGCCCCCGTGGAACGCCGCACCCGACACGTAGAACGCGTCGAGCGAACCGTCCTTCGCCTTGAAGGCCAGACCGGACCCGGGAGCCAGCTCCGGCGTGAACTCCTCCGACAGCGTCATGTCGCGCCGGTCGAATCGCGACACGACCAGCCGCCTCGCCTTCGCGTTCGGGACCGTCATCGTGAAGACCGACCCGGTCTCCGGGTCGAAGGCGACCGCCATCACGTACATCATCTTCGCCCGCACGGTCGTGAACCGCGAGCGGCTCACCTCCTCGAACTTGTCGAACGACGCCAGGAAGTAGCGGTAGTTCGCGGCGGCGTCGGCCCGGTCGCTCTCGCGGAGGACGACATAGCTCTTGTTCTCGGACACGGCCAGCACCGTGTCCGGCGCGAGAAACGTTCCGGCGGCGAGCCGGGCGAGATCGACCGAGAACATCGTGTCGACCACCGTGTGCCGCAGCACCCGGCTGAACGCGCCGTCCGTAATGTAGATCCCCTTCTCCGTCGTCACCAGAAATCGGTCAGTGGCCTCGTTGTACGCCAGGTCCGTGATCGGGCCGTCCAGCGGCAGCGCAATCGTCGCGCGGCGGAGGGCGGGCAGGACCGGCACGTTCGCGAGCGGGCTGTCGGCCGGGTCGGCGCTCGCCAGCGCGACATCCGGCTTCTCGATCGCCCAGCGCCCGCGGAGCGAAATCGGGGCGGGCCGCCATTCCTCCAGCGACCACACCCAGTGGGCCGGGTTGAACGAGAAGCGGACCGGGTCGCCCTGGCCCATGTAGGGCGGCGGGCCGGTGCTCGCGAACGCCTGCACGGCGTTGCCCGCGGCCGCCAGGAGGAACAGCCACAGCGTGACCCGCTCCAGCGGCCTGAGCCGGCGCGCCTCGCTGGCGGCCTCGCCGTCTTTCAGCATGAGCAGGAGCGCGCCCATCATGACGACCGACACCCAGTAGATGAACATCGACCAGGTGTAGGTGTGCGCGCCGAAGATCTCGGCGCTGAAGCCCTGGCCGACGTCCCGCCAGAGGTGGAGCGACGAGTGGCGCAGGCCCATGTAGATGCCGAACGCCGCCAGCAGCACGGCCAGGCCGATGTAGCGCGGCCGGGGGCCGAACCGGATGACGAACAGGCCCGTCAGCGCGATGAGCACCATGCCCGTGCGCTGCGCCCAGCACAGGACGCACGGCGAGTCGCCGTGGACGAATCCCAGCACGAAGACGGCGATGCCGATGGGCCCGATGACCAGAGCCAGCACCGCCAGCGTGAGCGGGGTGTAGAGCCTGCTGCGGGGGGCCATCGTTCCTCCTCGCTCCTGGCTCAGTAGTTCAGCCCCGGGAGGATCGAGCCCCGGGCACCGATGAGAAAGAGCGCGGCCATCAGGACGGAACTGGCCACCAGGAGCCTGAACGCCAGGCGCTCCCGTTCGGGGCGCCGCAGCACCAGGTAACCGGCCGCGAAGATGAGGATGAAATTGAGGAACTCCACGGCGGGATCATGCCACAAAGGCGACGGCATTGGTCCGTCATCGCTGCCGCCGGCCTGTCACCTTTTTCTTGCATCCCCGTCCACCCCTGGGGTAGAGTGCGCGCAAATATCGGTTTCAAGCCGTTGCGTCCGTTTTGATACACCCGGATCTCATTGATCCTGAGCAGGTTCGTGGTTGGCACGGCGGCATTTCTGGGTGATTGGCAGGGCTGGTCTGTCGCCGCCTGCCGCGGCGTTCCCGGGAAGGCAATCGGTCTTCGTGCCGCTCGATGTGTTCTTTGAACTCAGTGTCGTGCTTTCGGAACGGGAGTGTCCGGCGTCGGGCCGGCGCTCCTCTCTCGCGGTGGCGTTACGGTCGGGTCGCGTCGTCGAAATCTGATGGAGGAGGGAGATTTCATGAGTTGCAGCCTGCAAGCAGCAAGGAGCGTCTTGCTCGTAGCCCTGGCACTGGTGATGGCCGCGTCACCGGCCTTCGCCCAGGGCACCGGCTCGTCGACCACGCTGTCCGGTCTGGTCGTTGACGCACAGAAAGCCGTCATTCCTGGCGCGGACGTCGTCGCGAGGAACAACGCGACGGCCGCGGAGTTCACGGCGGTCACGAACGAAGCGGGCCGCTTCACCATCGCCGCCGTGCCGCCTGGCACCTACACCGTGACGGTCTCCCTGATGGGCTTCAAGACCGCCCAGTTGCCCGACGTCACCGTCCTGACCGCCACGCCGGCGTCCGTGAGCGTGACGCTCGAGGTCGGCCAGCTCCAGGAGACGGTCGTCGTGACGGGCGCCACCGAAATCGTGCAGACGCAGAGCGCGAACGTGGCGACCACGCTCCAGGTGAAGCAGCTCCAGCAGCTGCCGGTCATCACGCACACGGCGCTCGATGCCGTCGTCAGCCTGCCGGGCGTCGAGACGGCGGGGAGCAACACCCGCGGGTCGACGGTCAACGGCCTGCCGACAACGGCCATCGCCATCACGCTGGACGGCGTCAACGTGCAGGACAAGCGCGGCAGCGAAGGCTTCTTCATGTACATCCGGCCGATGATGGACTCGGTCGAGGAAATCACCGTGTCGACCTCGACGCCGGGCGCCGAGGCCAGCGGCGGCGGGTCGGCCGTGATCCGCATGGAGACGCGCGCGGGGTCGAACCGCTTCAGCGGGTCGGTCTACAACACGTGGCGCAACCAGGCCGGCACGAACGACGACGACGCGATCGCCCGGAAGAACAAGGGCAGCTGGCTGTGGGGGTTGAACACGCCCTACTGGTTCAACAAGCGCGACATCCCGAAGACGGCCGCGGGTGAGTACTTCATCAACGACGTGCGGCTGCAGACCCCGGGGTTCCGCGTGGGCGGCCCGATTCTCAAGGACAAGCTGTTCTATTTCTTCAACTACGAGGAATTCCGGCTGCCCGAGTCGCGCAGCCGCACGCGCTACATCGTGAACCCGGCGGCGCAGCAGGGCATGTTCACCTATCCCGCCTCGAACGGGACCACCCAGACGGTCAACCTCCTGGCGCTCGCGGCGGCCAACGGCCAGACGAGCACGCTGGACCCGTCCATCGCCAAGCTGCTCACCGACATCCGGTCGGCCACCGGCACGACGGGCGGCGTCAGCGCCTACAACCAGCTGGTGGACCAGTACGACTTCGTCCCGTCGGCGACGCAGAAGCGGTTCTTCCCGACGGTGCGCATCGACTACAACCTCTCGAACGCGCACCGGCTGACGGCATCCTACCGGTACAACGACTTCAACTCGACGCCCGACTTCCTGAACAGCGCCGAGGCGCGGTTCCCGGGCTTCCCGAACCTGGCCGGCCAGGTGTCGGGCCGCTGGATGGTGCAGGGCACGCTGCGGTCGACGTTCGGCAAGAACATCATCAACGAGTTCCGCGTCGGCGGGACGGACGCGACGGGCCTGGGCACCTACTTCGGCAAGGGCGTGGACGAGTCGCAGTTCAACTGCTCGGGGCTCGGCTGCCAGAGCGCCGGCGGCCTCGGCTGGAACTTCGTGTTCCCGGCGGTGGGCGGCGTCACGTTGACGAGCGCGACGGCCTACGGCGGCCAGAGCTCGAGCGTCGCGGCGCAGTTCTCGCTCGAGGACAACATGACCTGGCTGAAGGGCGCGCACAGCATCAGCGTGGGCGGGAGCTTCGGCCGGATCAGCGCGCGGCAGCTGGAACTCGACCCCCTACTACGGCCACGCTCTCGTTCGGGACGGCCTCGGTCGATACCGTGGCCTACAACATGCTGGACGCCGACGTCCGGGAACTATCCCGGCGGCATCACCACGACCTGGGCGGGATACGCCCGGAACCTCTACGGCTTCCTCACGGGCCGCGTGACGAACTTCGCAGGCACGGCCTACCTGGGAGACGACGGAAAGTACACCTTCCAGGGCGAGCGGACGCGGCGGGGCCATGGCGGACACGCTGGGGCTTTTCGTGCAGGATTCCTGGCGCTGGAAGCCGAACCTCACGATTAACGCCGGCGTCCGCTACCAGGTGCAGTTCCCGATGACCACCACCTTCCAGTACTCCCGGCCGGAGACCTGGCAGATGGTCTACGGGATCACGGGGGCGGGGTCGGGCCTCCTCGGGCGGGGCAACCTCTACAAGCCCGGCACGATGACGGGCACGAACCCGCTGGTCATCGCGTACGACGACAACAAGCCCGCGTACAACACCGACTGGAACAACATCGCGCCGAGCGTCGGAGCGACGTGGCGGCCGAACATCGGCGACGGATTCTGGAGCAAGATCCTGAGTTCCGACCCGGTGCTCCGCGGCGGGTACTCGATCAGCTTCAACCAGCTGGGCACGAATTTCTTCACGAGCAACTACGGCACGAACCCCGGCCGGACCCGGGCCGCCAGCCGCGGCGAGACGACGGGGACCCCGACGCTCGGCGCCGCCGGCTGGCCCGTGCTGCTGCGCGACACGGCCAGGCTCTACCCGTCGGCGTTCCCTGACGCGCCGACCTATCCCATCACGCCGGCCATCAACGAGAGCATCGACATCCACTACCCCGACTGGCCGGTCACGAAGACGCACCAGTACAGCATCGGCATCCAGCGTGAACTGGGCAAGTCGATGGCGCTCGACGTCCGCTACGTGGGCAACACGAACGTCAGCGGCTGGACCACCTGGAACATGAACAGCCCGGCGCAGTGGAGCATCCTGCGAGAACGGGTTCTACGACGAGTTCCGGAAGGCCCAGGCCAACCTCCGCGCGAACATCGTCGCCGGCCAGGGGAACACCTTCGCCTACACGGGCGCGCCGGGGACCGCGCCGCTGCCGATCTTCCAGGCCTACTTCGCCGGCACGCCGCTCGCCGACGGCGCCAACCAGAACCCGGCGAACTACACGTCGGCGAACTACAGGAGCTCGTCCTGGTACAACAACCTGGCGATGTACCAGAACATCACCAACGTCAACGGCTCGCCGATGACGAACATCGCCGGCACGGGCACGAGCGGCCTGCAGAACGGGATCGGCACGGGAACCAGTCTCGACGCCAACCGCATCGAGGCGGGCCTGCCGATCAACTTCTTCATGGCCAACCCCGCCATCGCGCAGGGCAATGCCTACCTGGAGACGAACGGGGGCAACACGCGGTACAACGCGATGCAGATCGAGCTGCGCCGGCGGATGAGCAACGGGCTGCTCGTCCAGGGCAGCTACAGCTACGCGTTCGGGCGCAAGAGCTGGTCGTGGCGGTCGCTGCGAGAGGACTGGCACTACGTCCCCAGCACCGGCGGCCCCGACCACGCCTTCAAGCTCAACTGGGTGTACGAGCTGCCCTTCGGCCAGGGCAAGAAGTGGGGCAGCGGCGCGGGCACGCTGGCTGAACGCCTTCATCGGCGGCTGGGAATGGGACGGCGTCACGCGCGTCCAGACCGGCGACAAGTTCAACTTCGGCGGCTTCCGCCTGGTGGGGATGTCCGAGGACGAGTTCCAGGACATGTTCAAGTTCTACCATGAGAAGATGCGAACGGCGTCGAGCGCATCTACATGTTCCCGCAGGACGTGATCCAGAACTCGATCCTGGCCCTCTACACCGCGTCGCCGACGTCGGCGACGGGCTACGCCGGCGCGCTTCCGACCGGCCGCTACATCGCGCCGAACAGCGGCCCGGACTGCGTGCAGTACCTGGTCGGGGATGTGCCCGGGCACGGCCGAGACGCGCATCGTCACCGGGCCGATGTACTGGAAAGTCGACATGAGCTTCGTGAAGCGGTTCCAGTTGCCGCGGCGCATGGTCGTCGAGGCGCGCATGGATCTGTTCAACGTCTTCGACACGATCAACTTCAACGCGAACGCCCCGACGGCTCGGGACGGGCGCCGCGAATGGGATTGGCAGCACGGTCGCGGCTGGCAGGTGACCTCCGCGGCGACCGACGTGAACGCGTCGCAGGATCCGGGCGGCCGCATCACGTCGTTCGGGCTGCGGTTCACGTGGTAAGAGGTGTGATGGAGCCCCGGGTCGTCGACCCGGGTACCTCTCGACAGGCGGCGGGGCACCTTGCCCCGCCGCCTTTTTTTGCGCGTCGCTCACCTCAGCGTGGTGTCGACGCGGCCGACGAGGTCGGAGCCGAAGTCGTACACGACGAACCGGATGATCTGTGCGCCGCGGATGGCGGGGAACGAAATCGCGTAAGGAAGCCCGTCCTTGAGGGCGCTCGCGTATTCTGCTTCGCTGAGTTTGAGCGGCAGCTCCTGCACCTGCACGCCCATCGAGTTGCCGCCGGTATCGAAACCGAAGACCGCGACATCGAGCCGGCCGACGCGCGAGCCGTCGAGCGTCGCGAGCGCGACCTTCGACAGGTTGATCTTGCCGTCGACAACGAGCGCGGCGGCTCCGCGCTGCGAGGCCGTCGCCTTCACCTTGATGTCGCTCACCTCGCGCCGGAAGCTGCCGGCCTGGGCGAGCCGATCGTTGGTGACGAAGCCGCGCCGGTCGAACCCGCCGATCTCCGTCGCACGGTAGTAGCCCCGCCGGGACAGCACCTTGACGTCGGGGCGGTTCACCTTCACGGCGATCGTCCGGTAGTTGCCGTCCCACGACGCGTTCGAGGCCCGGTAGCCGAGCACGTAGCCGGTCTTCGTCATCGCGTCGATCCGGTCGAGCGCGTCCTGTCCCTTCTCGGCAATCGCCGCCACGCCGCCGGTGAGCTCCGAGATGGCCCTGAGGCTCCGGAGCGAGAGGGACTGCTGCACCGTCGTCTTCGCGTCTTCGTTCGCGCCCCGCGCGAGCATGCCGCCGGTCTCGAGGGCGTGGATGGACGCGCGCGCGTCGTTCGCGATGGTGGCCAGCGCCTGGTCGCCCGCGTCGCTCGGCCAGCGCAGCCCGTTCTCGGTGACGAAGAGCACGTGCTTGTGGCCGTCGAAGCGCCGCAGGTACTCGAGCAGCGCCATCAGGTTGCCCTGGTCCTGGAGCGTGGTGGCGGTCGACGCCACGAACTGGTCGAGGGACATCCCGCCGAACGCCTCGTGGTCGATCACCTCGTCGGGCGTCGGGACCACCGGCGCCGCGCCCGGGCCGAACATCATCTCGTCGATCTTCGTCTGCAGCTTCTTCGGAAGAACCCGCGTGCCGTAGAGCGGCGCCATCCCGGTGTCGCCCAACTGCTGGCCCAGCGCGAAGTCCACGTCCTCGTGCGACTTCTTGAACCGCTCGAGCGTGTCGGCGACTTTCTGGTGGTCGGTCGTGAACGGGAGCGCGCGATCGTAGGCGACAATCGCCACCTGATCCTGCGGCAGCAGTTGGGTCTTCACGAACCGCAGCAGGCCGGTGACGTATCCCGACGGATTGTCGAGCCGGCCCCGGCCGAGCAGGATCGCGAACATGCGGCCATTCTGCGGAGCGGCCGCGATGCCCTTGCGGAGAGCCGGCGCCGCGCCTGGCGTCGGGGTGCCGGCGTCGAACGCCAGCGGCGCGAAGCTCCGCACCTGCTGCGGCACGCCGTCCTCGAGCACGGTGAAGTCTTCCTGCTTCAGATCGGTCACCGGCTTGCCGGACCGATCGACCACGTAGACGTTCACGGGCACCAGGTCCTGCGCGGCCGGTCCGGGCGGCGCCTGCCTGGTGGCGTGCGCGGCCGGGAGGCTGAGAGAGAACGAGCACCGTGAGGAACACGCCGACTGGGCGCAGGCGCTGCGGCATCGAGCACCTCTCTGGGGATGGAGACGACAGTCTGCGGCGCATATTCTAGCGCGAACCACGTGCCCGGATGGAAGGCCACGATTCCGGTCGTCGGGCGTGGGTGGCCGCCGCCCCCGGGGGCGAAGCCCGCGGACTCCCGAGCAGGCCGAGGCCGTAGCCTCGACGATCTTCGCGCAGCGCCTCGCGAGCGGCGCGGCGAATCCGCCGCGGCGGCCGACGCGGACCGTGTCGAGGCCGAGCCAGGCGGCCAGCGTCTGAAGTTCGCCAGCGAGGGCCGCCGCCACGGCCTCCGCGTCAGCCCCCGGCTCCAGGTACGCCCCGGGCACGAGCAGGCGCCTGTTCGGGCGGTCCGACTTCAGGTCCACGCGCGCGGCCAGCCGCTCGCCCACGAGGAACGGCAGCACGTAGCTCCCCCACTTCCGCTTCGCCGCCGGCACGAAGATCTCGAAGCGGTAGTCGAAGGCGAAGAGCCTCCTGGTCCGCGGACGGAACCAGATGAGCGGATCGAACGGCGAGAGCAGCGCGCAGGCGTCGACGGCGGGCGCGCCGGCTCCGGCTGCGGCGCCCGCTCCGTTGCGGCGCGGGATGTAGGCTGTCTCCCGCCATCCTTCGACGTGCGCCTCCTGCAGGTCTCCCGCCTCGAGCAACTCCATGATGCGCGGCCTCGCCTCCCCCACTTTCATGCGGAAGTAGTCCGCCAGATCGGCCGCCGTTCCGATGCCGCAGGCCCGCGCGGCGATGCGCAGCAGTTCGCGCTCGGCCTCGTGCCGGTCGAACTGGCGATGGTAGTGCTCGTGGGGGATCACGCGATCCGCGAGATCGAAGACGCGGGAGAAGTTCTCGCGCCGCGCGGTCACGGCAAGCTGACCGCGGCCGAAGCACGCCTCGAGCACCGCCCGCGGCACGCTGCCGTACCACGACTCGGGAAGGCGCCGGCCCGTGTGCGAGGGGTCCGGCATGTCGGACGGCCCGAGCGGCCCGCGCCGGGTGATTTCGGCGACGGCGGTCTCCACGTACTCTTTGTGCTCCGCCATGATGTCGTCGAAGCCCCACGGCCGCGCGATGTGCGTGTCCCGCCGGTGCCGCAGCAGCGGCCACGTCTCCACGGGGATGATGGAGGCCTCGTGCGCCCACTGCTCCGTGAACTCGCGTCCGCCGTAGACGATGAGGTCGAGGGCGGCGCGGTCGTAGGGCCCGAGCCGCGAGAACGGCACCAGGTAGTGCGACGGCACGAGCACGTTGACGAAGTCGATCTGGAGGAGGCCCAGGCGGCGGATGAGCGCCGCCGAGGTGGCGGGGGCCGGGCTTCCCCGGGCGCGGCGTGCCGAACCCCTGCGCCCGAAGCGCCATCCGCCGCGCGGTGTCAATCGACAACGTCATGTCGGTACATTATCCCGGGTCTGACAGCGATCGACGCACTTGGCGATAGACTGGCTGGAGTATGCCATCTTCGCGAGGCACACGCGCGGCGGAGAAACGTCCATCGCCTGCCACCTCCAGGCCAGGCTGGGCGAGGCCTGCCGTTGCGGCCGGGGGCTTGGCGGCGGTCTTGGCCGTCGTCGCGCTCGTCTACTTCTGGCCGGGAAGTCCGCAGGCCGATCTCCGCCGGATCGAAGGGCAGAACGTCCTTCTTGTCACCATCGACACGCTCCGGGCGGACGCGCTCGGATCGTACGGGGGGCCGGCAGCGACGCCCGCGATCGACAGGCTCGCGGCCGAGGGCGTGCGCTTCGATTTCGCCCACGCCCACGCCGTGCTGACGCTGCCCTCTCACGCAAGCATCCTGACGGGCGAGTACCCCCACCGGCACGGCCTGCGCGAGAACAGCGGCTACCGCCTGCCTGCCGGCGCGCGAACGATCGCCACCGTGCTGAAGCAGGCCGGGTATGCGACCGCCGCCTTCGTGTCCGCGTTTCCCGTGCATGCCCGCTTCGGCCTGAACGCCGGGTTCGACGTCTATGACGACCGCTTCGGCGACGGGTTCGGGCCGGTCGACCTGGCGATGCCCGAGCGGCCGGCCTCCGAGGTCGTGCCGCTCGCGCGGGCGTGGATTGCCGGAAGGAGCTCCGGGGCGGCAGGAGACCGGCAGGCGGCCGGGCCCTGGTTCGCCTGGGTGCACGTGTTCGATCCGCACGCGCCCTACCAGCCGCCGCCGCCGTTCGACGCCCACTACCCGGGCAAGCCGTACTACGGAGAGGTGGCGGCCACCGACGCGGCCCTCGCGCCGCTGCTGGCGGACGTTCGGGACTCGAACCGGCCGACGCTCGTGATCGTGACGAGCGACCATGGAGAGGGGCTCGGCGATCACGGAGAAGAGGCGCACGGGATCTTCGCGTACGAGTCGACGCTGCGCGTTCCGCTCATCATCGCGAGCCTGGGAGGTCAGGCGTCCGCGTCGACGTCCGGCAGTCCGGGCGAAGTGTCCCACGTCGCCGCGCGGCACGTCGACATCCTGCCCACCGTCCTCGACGCCGTCGGCCTGCCGGTGCCTTCCGGCCTGCCGGGCCGGACCCTGCTTCCACGCCAGGAGCGCAAGACCGGCGCGGCGCCGCGCCCGACGCTACTTCGAGGCCATGTCGGGAATGCTGAACCACGGGTGGGCGCCGCTCTCCGGCGTCCTCGTGGACCGCGAAAAGCTCATCGACCTGCCCGTCGCGGAGCGGTACGACCTCGCGAACGACCCGGCGGAGGGAACGAATCTGTTCGGCCGGTCGCCGGAACGCGATCGCACGCTCGCGGCCACCCTGACCGCCTTCGCGCCCGCCCTCCCTGGTCAGCGCGCGGCGGAGGATCCGGAGACTGCCGCCGGCCTGCGGGCGCTGGGGTATGTCTCCGGCGGGGCGCCCGTGAAAGCGAAGTACACGGAGGCCGACGACCCGAAGCGGCTGATCGAGCTCGACGCCGCGATCCATCGGGCCCTCGAGGCCTTCGGCGCCGGCCGCCTCGAGGAGGCTGCGCAGATCTACCGGCAGGTGATCGAACGCCGGCCCGACCTGGAGATCGCGCACCGGCACCTCGCGTTCATCGACTACCAGCGCGGCGACATCGAGGGCGCAATCGGCGTGCTGCGGCGCGCCGTGGCCGGCGGCGTCACCGACCCGCGCGTCCGGGCGCAGCTCGGCGAGTACCTCAGCGACGCGGGCCAGGTGGCGGAGGGCATTCGCATCCTCGAGCCGCTCGCGCAGGAGCCCGCCGCGAGCGCCGACGTGTTGAACGCGCTGGGCGTCGCCTACGCGCGGGCTGCGCGGACTGAAGACGCGCGGCGGATGTTCGAGCGCCTGATCGAGGCCATGCCCGGGAGCGGCGGTCCGTTCGAGAACCTGGGCGTGCTCGCGCTCGGCAGCGGCGACGCCGCCTCGGCCGAGCGGTACTCTCGGCCGCGCGATCGCGATCGCGCCGGACTCGTCTCGCGCGCACGCCGGGCTCGGCGCCACCGCCTACGCGCGCGGCGACCGGGCGGCCGCCTACCAGGCGTGGCTGCGCGCCATCGAGCTCGATCCTGCCAACTTCGACGCGCTCTTCAGCCTGGGCGTCAACCTGGCGCGCGATGGCCGCACGAGTGACGCGCGGCCGTACCTCGAGCGGTTCATGAACTCGGCGCCGCCTGCGCGCTACGGCGACCAGTTGCGCAGCGTCGCGCGCCTCCTCCAGGCGAGAGGCTAGACTCTGCGTCGAGCCTCGTCGGAGTCCGCCGCGTGGAACACGAGGCTGCAGCAGGTGACGGCGCCTTCGGCCTTCTGAAGCTCCGAGACGTCCACGGGCTCGATGGCGATGCCGGCGGCTTCGAGGCGCTTCCTCGTGCGCGGGAACGACTCCGGGTAGATCAGCCGGCCTCCTGACGAGCAGCCCGTTCGCCGCGTAGGGCTCCTCCGGGTCGATTTCGATCACGGACACCTTCCCGAACACGCCCGCGTCAACCCACGCCGGGTTGACGAGGACGACGCCGGGCGCGACTTCGGTGACCGCGGATTTCAGGTGCAGGCATCCGCTGACCGGCACGGCGGTCACGGTGTAGCCGTACGGCCAGACGACCGCCCGGAGTTGCTCGATCCCGCTCTCGTCGCTGCGGCCGGACCGCCCGACGAAGATCCGCCGGCCAAGCCTCAGCACGTCGCCGCCGTCCAGCGTGCCGGGAGGCCTGGATGAACGTCACGCGCCGGTGCCGCGCCAGCACGGGCGCGATGTGCGCGGTCTCGGGCCGGCGCGACTCGGCCCCGGGCCTCGTGACGACCGCGATCTCGTCGAGCACGATGGCCACGTCCTCGACGAAGACCGAGTCGGGCAGATCGTCGAGCGCCGGCAGCGATTCGACGCGGCAGCCCGCGCGCGCCAGCGCCTCCTCGTACGCGCGGTGCTGCGCCCGCGCGCGCGCGACGTCGATCGCCTGCGCGCTCGAGGTGCGTCAGCTCACAGGCGCCGATGCCGGCGCTCACTCCGCGCGTGATCGCGATCAGCACGACCTGCCTCCCGGTGGAGGTCGAGGCTTCAGCCTCGACGGACCGTCGACGCTGAAGCGTCGACCTCCATCCCGTCAGACTCCCGAGTCCCAGTCCCGAGCCTACGCCCCCTGCTGCCGGTGCTCGTCGATGAGGCGCTGCACGACGTCCGGCTCGGCCAGCGTCGACGTGTCGCCCAGGCCCTCGTACTCCGACGACGCCACCTTGCGCAGGATGCGGCGCATGATCTTGCCGCTCCGCGTCTTCGGCAGGCCCGACGCGACGTGGATGATGTCCGGCGTGGCGAACGCGCCGATCGCGTTGCGCACCTGCTGCTTCAGCGCGCCCACCAGCTCCTCGCTTGTCGCCGTCCGCCCACCCGGTGTTCAGCAGCACGTAGCAGTAGATGCCCGTGCCCTTGATGTCGTGCGGGTACCCGACGACGGCCGCCTCGGCCACCGCTTCGTGGGCGACCAGCGCGCTCTCGATCTCGGCGGTCCCGATCCGGTGCCCCGACACGTTCAGCACATCGTCGATCCGGCCCGTGATCCAGTAGTAGCCGTCCTCGTCGCGCTTCGCGCCGTCGCCGGTGAAGTAGTAGCCCGGGTACGTCGAGAAGTACGTGTCGCGGAACCGCTTGTGATCGCCCCACACCGTGCGCGCCTGGCCGGGCCACGGCGACGCCAGGCAGAGCGCGCCCGACACGCCGTTGCCCTCGAGGGGCTGGGCCGTGTTGATGTCCATGATCACCGGCTTCACGCCGAAGAACGGCAGCGTGGCCGACCCGGGCTTGGTGGGCGTCACGCCCGGCAGCGGCGTGATCAGCACGCCGCCGGTCTCGGTCTGCCACCAGGTGTCCACGACCGCGCACCGGCCGTCGCCGCACACGTCGTGATACCACCGCCAGACCTCGGGGTTGATGGGCTCGCCGACCGTCCCCAGGATCCGCAGCGACGTCCGCTTGTACTTCTTCACCCAGCTGTCGCCCGCCTGCGCCAGCGCCCGCAGCGCGGTCGGCGCCGTGTAGAGCACGTTCACGCCGAGGTCGTCGATGACGCGCCAGTAGCGGCCCGGGTCGGGGTACATCGGCGTCGACTCGAACATCACCGTCGTCGCGCCGTTCGCCAGCGGCCCGTAGACGATGTAGCTGTGGCCGGTGACCCAGCCGATGTCGGCCGCGCAGAAGAAGACGTCGCCCGGGTGGTAGTCGAAGATGAGCCGGTGCGTGAACGCGGCGTAGACCAGGTACCCGCCGGTGGTGTGCATCAGGCCCTTCGGCTTGCCCGTGCTGCCGGAGGTGTAGAGGATGAACAGCGGGTCCTCGGCGCCCATCCACGCGTTGGTGCACGTCGAGCGCTGGCGGTGGCACTCCTCGTCGAGCCAGAAGTCGCGGCCCGGCCGCATCTCCACGTCCGTGTCGGTGCGCCTGGCGACGAGCACGGCGTCGATCGACGCCATGCCCTCGACGGCGCGGTCGACGGTCTTCTTGAGCGGCACCTTCTTGCCGCCGCGCAGGCCTTCGTTCGCCGTGACGACGACCTTGCACTTCGCGTCGATGATGCGGTCGCGGAGCGAGTCGGCCGAGAACCCGCCGAAGACCACCGAGTGCACGGCCCCGATGCGCGCGCACGCCAGCATCGTGTAGACCAGCTCCGGGATCATCGTCATGTAGAGGCACACGCGGTCGCCCTTGCGGACGCCGTGGCTGAGCAGGACGTTGGCGACGCGCGCGACGTGGTGCTTCAGCTCGCGGTAGGTGATGTGCTTGTAGACGCCGGGCTCGTCCTCGACCCAGATGATGGCCGTCCGGTCGCCGATCTCGGTCAGGTGGCGGTCGATGCAGTTGAACGACGCGTTGAGGCGGCCGCCCGAGTACCAGGAGAAGTCCACCTCCTCGTAGTCGGAGTCGAGCACGGACTGCCACGGGTGGAACCACGTGAGCGCCTTGGCCTGCTCGCCCCAGAACCAGTCGGGATTGTCCAGCGACAGCCGGTAGAGCCGCTGGTACTCGTCCATGCTCCGGATGTAGGCGCGCTCGGCGATGTGCGGCTTGACGGGATAGATGTCCTGGGGCACGGGCACGCCTCCGTTAGAAGTAGAACAGCTGCAACTGCACCAGCACCTGCGTCCGGTCGGGCAGTCCGTCGGTGTGCAGGCGGCCCGCGCTGAACTTCAGGTTGCGCTGGTGCCCGGCCAGCCACCACGCCACGCCAGCCTGGAACGAGTCCTGGTCGGGCATGGCGGCGCTGGCGAACGTCCTCGCCTGGTACTGCACGAACGGCGTCAACCGGTGATTCCAGACATGGTACCCGGCTTCGACGAGGAACGCATCCTGTTTTGGCAGCGCGGGCAGGAACGAGCCCCCGTCGTAGCGCATCCAGTTGAGCTGGACCGTCAGGCCCTGCCGCGTGTCGAAGAGCGGCGTCTCGAAGAACGAAGTCGGCCGAGTAGATGCGCGAGTCCTCCTGCACGTCGAACCCGCCGCCGATGCCCAACTGGCGCTTCGTGCCCTGGAACGTGCCGGCATAGAAGAACCCCGTCTCCGCGCCGAACGGGTAGTAGACGGCGCGCCCGGTGACCCGGAGCGGGTTGCGCGCCTCGGGGCCCCGCACGCCCTGCGCCACGGCGAGCCGGTACTCGAGCTTCTGCCCTGCCGGATAGCCGCGCAACTGGACGCCGTAGTCGCGGCCCACGCGCTCGCCGCCGGGCCCGGAGTCGAGGAACGTGTAACGGCCCGTAGTCGATGGCGAGCAGCGTGGCGGCCGACTGCGTGCCGTGGCGCGAGTGCGGCAGCATCATCATGCCCGCGTCGACCTTGAAGGCCTGGCCCTGGCTGTAGGTGAGGTAGGCGTCCTGCACGTAGAGGTCGCCCTGGTCCTTCAGGCCCGGCGTCCCGACGCCCGCGTTGGGGTTGGTCTTGCCGAGGTTCGGGCTGTCGGTCTCGAAGAAGAACGACCAGTGCTCGCCGAGCGCCCCGCCCACGAGCAGCCTGAGGCGCCGCACGAAGAGGTTCGTCGACGTCGCCTCCCCGTCGGCCGTCTCCAGCAGCTCGAGCTGCGGCTGAATCAGGACGCCGAACTTGATCGACGAGGTCCCGTCCTTCGATTCGATCTGCCACTGCGCCGCGGCCGGACTCACAGAGATGGAAAGCACCACAACCGCGACGGCGATCGTCAGGAGTGATCGAGGCGACACGCGCATGAGGAATCCCAGCCGGGGGCGGCGCCACTATTCTGTCAGAATCGCGCCACCGGCCAGCCACCCCCCGGAGCTACACTCTGAAAAGGTGACACTTCGTTCGGCAGTGCTGTGAATGTCACCTTTTTCTGGTCTGCGACGGGAGCACCTGCATGAGAGAGTATGGCAAGGACCAACCCGCGTCGCCTGCGAAGTGCCTGGCTGCTGATGGCGCTCGCCGCGGTGGTCGCCGCCGTCGCCATCGCGGTGGCGGCCGAGGCCCTGCGCATCGACAGCGCATGGAGCGCGGAGGCGCCCACCATCGACGGCAAGCTCCCGGAATGGTCGTCGCCGCTTGTCACCCTGGGCTCGACGCCGGTGTCGCTCGGTGTGCGCAACGACGGTGAGTCTCTGTATGTCGCGCTGGCGTCGAGCGAGCAGGCCACGCGCACGATGCTCGGCGCCGCGGGTTTCACGGTCTGGTTCGATCCCGCCGGCAAAGACAAGAAGTCGTTCGGCATCACCGTGCCGCCGACGATGACCGGGGGACCGGGGATGAGGGGGCGCGGTCCGGGCGGGCCGCCGCCGGACCAGAGCGGCCAGCCGCCGGCCGAGCCGGGCCAGGAGGGCGGGCCCGCAGGCCCGAAGGGCCCCGCTCTCGGCACGATCACCAGCATCGAGGTGCTCGGCCCCGGCAAAGACGACAAGCGGCGGCTCGAACTCGCCTACGCCCGGACCATCGGCCTCGATGTCGCCGCGCGCCTGGCCGAGGGCGTGCTCGTGTACGAGCTTCGCGTGCCGCTTTCTGTCACCGAGGCGCAGCCCTACGGCGTGAAGTCCGCGCCGGGCGCCACGATCGGCCTCGGCATCGAGTCCGCCAAGCTGCCGGCGCCGGACGGGCGTGGAAGAGAGGGCGGGCGCAGCGGCATGGGCGGACCCCCTCCGGGCGGCGGTGGCGGCGGAATGGGTGGCGGGATGGGCGGCGGCGGCGGATGGGTGGGGGCGGCCAGCGCGGCGGCATGGGCGGAGGTCCTCCGGGCGGCGGCCGCGAGGGCATGCGCGAGATGAAGCCCATCAAGGCGTGGACGGTCGTCCGCCTCGCGAAGGCCCCGGCGTAGACGCTGACGCGGGTATACTGGCGCGTCACAATCAACCTCCGGAGGTTGCCGCATGCGCGCGCGCCAGTATGCCGTCATCGTCTTCATGTTCTGCTCGCTTCGTTCGCGGCCTCCGCGGCCGCAGCACCCCAGGCCGCCAGGCGCACCGACGCCGGGCCGCTGCCCTCCATCGAAGAGAAGACCGCGGGCCTGAAGAAGCTCGACGGCTACTTCCCTCTCTACTGGGACGAGCGATCCGGGCAGCTCTGGATGGAAGTGTCGCGCTTCGGCACCGAGATGCTGCACAGCACGGGCTTCGCATCCGGCCTCGGCTCCAACGACATCGGCATCGATCGCGGCGCGCTCTCCGGCTCGCGCATCGTCGTCTTCGAGCGCGTGGGGCCGAAGGTGCTGATGGTGGCGCCCAACCTGCAGTTCCGCGCGGTGGGCGCCGGCGCGGCCGAAACGCGCACCGTGAAGGACGCCTTCGCGCGCTCGGTGCTGTGGGGATTCCAGGCGGCCGCCGAGTCGCCGGGCCGGGTGCTCGTCGACGCCACCGAGTTTCTCGTGCGCGACGCGACGAACATCTCGCAGCGCCTGCGTCCGGGCAGCTACCGCCTCGACACGTCGCGCAGCTCGATCTTCCTGCCGATGACGCAGAACTTCCCGAAGAACACCGAGATGGAGGCCGAGCTGACCTTCGTCCTCCAGCCTGGCGTCGCCGGCCCTGCCGCGGGCGGCACGGGCGGGCCGCCGAGCGTCGGCGCGGGCGGCGCGTTCTTCGAAGGCGTGCGCTCGGTGGCCGCGATCGGCGAAGCCGCCACCATTCGCGTGCACCACTCGCTGGTCGAGCTCCCCGACGGGAACTACGAGCCGCGCGCGTGGGACCCGCGATCGGGCTTCATGGACAGTGTCGTTCAAGAACTACTCCGCCCCGCTGGGCACGTCGCAGCACGTGCGCTACCTCGCCCGCCACCGGCTGCAGAAGGTGGACCCGAAGGCCGCCATCAGCGACCCGGTGAAGCCCATCGTCTACTACCTCGACCCCGGCGCGCCCGAGCCCATCCGGTCGGCGCTGCTCGAGGGCGCGCGATGGTGGAACCAGGCGTTCGAGGCCGCCGGCTACCGCAACGCGTTCCGCGTGGAGCTGCTGCCCGAGGGCGTGAGCCCGCTCGACATCCGCTACAACGTCATCAACTGGGTGCATCGCTCGACGCGAGGCTGGAGCACGGGCGGCGCGGTGATCGATCCGCGCACCGGCGAGATCATCAAGGGCGTCGTCACGCTGGGCTCGCTGCGCATCCGGCAGGACTACATGCTGGCCGAAGGCATCCTGTCGCCCTACAAGACCGGCACCGAGGCCCCGCCCGAGCTGAAGGAATGGGCGCTCGCCCGCATCCGGCAGCTCTCCGCGCACGAGGTGGGCCACACGCATCGGCCTCGGCCACAACTACTACGACAGCACCGCCGGCCGCATCTCGGTGATGGACTACCCGCACCCGCTCGTCACGCTCAAGCCCGACGGCACGCTTCGACGCCTCGAAGGTGTACGCCGCCGGCATGGGCGAGTGGGACAAGGTCTCCATCATCTACGGCTACCAGGACTTCCCCGCCGGCACGGACGAGCCGAAGGCGCTGGCGCGCATCCTCGACGAGGCGGGAAGAAGGACCTGCTCTACCTCACGAACCAGGACATCGACGCGCACCCGCGCGTCGACCAGTGGTCGAACGGCACCGACGCCGCGGCCGAACTGACGCGGATGATGGAGGTGCGCCGCGTCGCGCTCTCCCGCTTCGGCGAGAACGCCATCAAGCTCGGCGAGCCGATGGCGTCGATGGAAGAGGTGCTGCTGCCGCTCTACCTGCACCATCGCTACCAGGTCGAGGCGGCCGCGTCGGTGCTCGGCGGCCAGCACTACGTCTACGCCATGCGCGGCGACGGCCGCGTGCCCTTCACGCGGGCCACGGCGGCCGAGCAGCAGGCGGCCCTGAAGGCGCTGATGGAGACGATCACGCCCTCGGCCCTCGCGCTGCCCGAGAACATCGTCAAGCGCATGCCGCCGCGGCCGGACGGCTACGACATGACGCGCGAGTTGTTCCCGCGCTACACGGGCATGACGTTCGACGTGATCACGCCGGCCGTCGTGGCGGCGACTCACACCTTCGCCAGCATCTTCCAGCCTGAGCGCGCCGCGCGCCTCGTCGAACAGCACGCCGTCGATCCGTCGCTGCCGGGACTCGACGAGGTCATCGACCAGGTCGGTGCCGCGCTGGTCCAGGCCGTGCCGGCCGGTCCCTACGAGGCCGAGATCGCGCGGGCGGTGCAGCGCGTCGCGGCCGAAGCGCTGATGGGCCTCGCCGCATCGGCGGAGATGCCGCAGGTGCGCGCGATCGTGATGGCGAGGCTCGAGGAGGCCAGGAAGAGCCTGTTGAACATCACCAACTCGAACCCCGACGCATCGACCAGCGCGCACGCCGCGCTGCTCGCCCGCGACATCACGCGCTTCTTCGACAATCCCGACGCCTTCAGGCGGCCCGCGGCCATTGTCATCCCGCCGGGTGCGCCCATCGGCGAGCCGGGATGGGACTGGCTGGGTCTGGCCGAGCCGCCGTGTTCGCTGTGGGACATCGTGATGAGCGGGACCGTGAGGCGATAACGGGCTTTTTATTGCTCGTGGGTAAAATGTGCGCAATTTTACCCACGTATGTGAAGATTCCGACAATGACCAATCCCGACGCGCACAACAGACCCAGGCCGCCGCGACGTCCTTCCTGGCGCTCTTTTCGATCGTCGGGCTGGCCCTCTACGGGCTGCCGCTCTACTACGACTTCATGGTGCAGGAGTTCGGGTGGTCGCGCACGCAGGTCACCTCCGGCAACGCCCTCAGCAAGCTGGTCGTCGGGCCGCTCTTCGGGTTCCTGGCGGGCTGGATCATCGACCGGTTCGGGCCCAGGCGGATCATGCTCGTCGGCATCCTGCTGGCCGGCGGCGCGCTCATCGGCCTCGGCGGCATGTCGGCCCTGTGGATGTTCTACGCGTTCTACCTCGTCAACGCGATCGGGTACGTGTGCGGAGGCCCCCTGCCCAACCAGGTGCTGCTGTCGCAGTGGTTCAAGGATGGGCGGGGCAAGGCCATGGGCTTCGCGTACCTCGGCATCGGCGTCGGCGGCGCGCTGGTGCCGTGGCTGTCGTACTGGATGGTCCAGTGGTGGGGCTGGCGCGGAGCGCTGCGGGGCCTTGGCGTCCTCATCATCGTGCTGGCCTGGCCGATGGCGTACTTCGCGAAGGAGGCGCCGCCGGAAGCCGCCGCGGGCGGGCGCCCGGGCGGCACGGTCCCGCTCCGCGGGGTGTTTCGCAAACCGGCGTTCTACCTGCTGATCATCGGCAGCATGTGCTCGATCGCGGCCGTCGGCGGGGCGAACCAGCACCTCAAGCTGTTCATGAGTCTCGATGCCGGCTACAGCCAGGGCGACGCGGCCCGCATCATCTCGCTCGTGCTGGCGTTCAGCATCGCCGGCCGGCTGCTGATGGGATGGCTGGCGGATCGCATGCCGAAGAAACAGGTGATGCTCATCATCTACCTGCTCGTCGCGGCGGCGATTCCGCTGCTCTTCTTCGCGTCCTCGGGCCCGGCCATGGGACTGTTCGCCGCGATCTTCGGCATCGGCCTCGGCGGCGAGTACCTCATCATCCCGCTGATGGCCGCCGAGTTGTTCGGCGTGGGCGTCCTCGGCCGCGTCATGGGCATCATCGTCACGGCCGACGGCGTGGCCGAGGCCGTGTCGCCGATGCTCGTCGGGTACCTCCGCGACGTGACCGGCAGCTATCGCGCCGGATTCACCGGCCTCGTGGCCGTGGCGCTCGTCGGCGCCGCCGCCGTCGCCCTGTTGCCGCGGCGTGTCGCTGATCGCCGGTCCGAAACCGAGGCTCCATCTGATGGAGTCGAGGCTCGCTGACCGCGCTGAAGCCTCCGAGTCGTCGACCCACGCGAAGCGCGAACGCCTCGGGGTCCCATTCCAGGTGGAGCGTGCCGCTCGGCTGCATGCCGAGGTAGGTGGCCGGGTTGGTGGACGCCATCGCCAGCGCGTCCTCGAGCGACACGCCGGCGAACCGGACGGTGTTGGCGACGGCGCGGTCCATCGCCAGCGCCGAGCCCGCGAGATTGGGTGCGCCGGGAACGGCGACGCGCCCGGTCTCGTCGAGGCGGACCCTGACGCCGGCGAGTTGATAGTCCCCCGGCGGCTGCCCTGCCGCGGCAATCGCGTCGGTCACGAGAATCGTCCGGCGCGGGGTCTTCGCGCGCACCATCGCCTTGACGGTCGCGGGCGGCAGGTGGTGGCCGTCCACGATGAGCGAGGCCATCAACTCGTCTGCGGCCAGTTGCTCCCAGATGAAGTTCGGGTGGCGGGGAATGCATGTTCGCGCAGCCGTTCCCCAGGTGCGTCGACAGCGTGGCGCCGGCCTTGACGGCGTCGCGAATGACTTCGGCGCGGCGCGCCGGTGTGCCCGATGGCCACGCGGATCCCGTTGGCGCGCAGGTACTCGATGAGCGGCAGCGCGCCTGGCACTTCCGGCGCGAGCGTCACCAGCCGGATGCGTCCGGCGGCCGCGTCCTGCCGCCGCTTGAAGTCGTCAATCGACGCGGGCGCGCAGTGCTCGCGCGGGTGGGCGCCGCGCGGGCCGTCCTCCGGCGAGATGTACGGCCCTTCCATGTGAATCCCGGCGATAGCGTCCGCCTTCGCCTGCAGGAGCATGCTCGCGCACTGCCCGAAGCGCTCCGCCGAACTCGTGATGAGCGTCGGCAGGAGGCGCGTCACGCCATGCGCCCGCAGCACGCCCAGCGCCCGGTGCAGGTCATCGACCGTCGTGGCGGGATCGTTGAAGTCGACGCCCGCGAACCCGTTGACCTGCAGATCCAGGAATCCGGGGCTCGTGAGGCGCCTGATGTCGGCCGTGCGCCCGGGAGGGACGCGGCGATGCGCCAAGCCGCGCAACCGCCGACGCGGCGGCCGCGGCGGTCACGGCAAGGAACTGCCGGCGGGATGTAGCGCATGCTCAGCTCCAGGCCTTCCTGAGACAGCGCAGGAAGTTGCCGCCGCAGACGTTCTCGATATCCTGCGCCGAATAGCCGCGCGCGGCGAGCAGCGCGGGCAGCTTCTGAAGGTCCGCGATCGTGTCGACATCCGACGGGCCCTGCTCCGTGCCGAACGCGCCGTCGAGATCCGACCCGATGCCGGCGTGGCGCGCGTTGCCGGCCACCTGGCAGATGTGATCGATGTGGTCGGCGACCTGCGCCAGCGTCACGCCCCTGTTCTGCGGCGTCGACGATCCCCGCACCCAGTCGGGCACCAGCATCCACGCGTCGAACGCGACGCCGATGACGCCGCCGCGCGCGATGAGCGCCTTCAACTGCTCGTCCGAGAACTGCCGGTCGTGCGGGACGAGCGCCCGGCAGTTGTTGTGGCTCGCCCACACCGGCCCGCGGAACAGCTCGAGGCTCTCCCAGAAGCTCTCGTCGCAGAGGTGCGTCGCGTCGAGGATGATGTTCAGCCGCTCCATCTCGCGCAGGAGCGCCCTGCCGTGCTCTCCAATCCCGCCGCTGGCGTTGGTCCCCTGCGCGTAGACACCCGGCCCGTAGTGCGCCGGCCCGACGGCGCGCAGCCCCTGCGCGTACGCCCGCTCCAGGTGGTGCGGCGTGAGAATGGAATCCGCGCCCTCGAGGCTCAGCACGTATCCGATCGGCGCATGCGCGTCGCCGCCGGCAGCCTCGACCGCGCTCCAGTGTTCGAGGTGACGCTCCAGCGCGGCCGCATCGGAGATCTGCGCCATCTCGCCGGCTTCTTCCATGGCGTGGTACCACGCGAGCTGGCCCTGCGTCTGGGCCCAGGCCTGCTCCTGGGAATGCCAGCCGGGGATCGGGCTCCCCCGCTTCACATGGCGCGCGATCATCGTCGCCACGCACATCCCCACGCGCCCGCGCCGCATCTCGCCGAGCGAGACGGTCCCGTGCCCGCGATCGGGCCTGTCCGTCATGCCCCGCTCGGACTCCCGGATCTCGGGAACGGTCCATCGCAGGTCGCGGTTCCACTCGAGCGCGTTCATCGAGAGGTCCAGGTGCGCGTCGAAGATGAATGGTCGTGCCATGCGGTGCTCAGATGCTGATGCGTCGGTCCCGTGCCGTGATGCGCCACTCGCCGGTGCACCGGCCATGTTCGATCACGCTCGCCGATTCGTACCGCGCCACCGTCGGACAGATGTGCGTCGGCACGCCGTACACCACGTCTCCGGGCCGATACCGGCCCGCGTCCGGCGGCTCGATGACGAGATGCTCTTCGTTGTGGCCGGCGATGCGGTAGCCCGTGGTGCCCAGCAGCGAGATGCGCGGCTGGGGCATCTCCGACGCCACCGCCTTCGTGCCGAGGTCCAGGCACACAAAGTGCCACGACGGGCTTGCTGACGACGCGGCCGACGAGCACCGCCGCGACGAGGAAGTCCAGATCGGCGTAGGCGCTTGCGTAGCCCGCGTCCCAGAGCAGCGTCGTGCCCGGGCTCAGTTCCACGCCGGGCCGCTTCGCATGGACGGGAAACGTGGGCGACCCGCCCGCGACCACGGCCGGAACGGGCAGGCCAGCACGCACGATCTCGTCGATCATCGCCTGGACCGGGGCATACCCTTCGTCGCACTGGCTCGCGCGCGCCGCCGCGTCGGGCTCGTGGATGTGGCCGTCGTAGACGTGCAGGCCGCCGGCAATCAGGCCCTTCGTCTCGTGGATGAGCCGGTACAGCCGCACGGCTTCCGCGCCGGGCGCGATGCCCGTCCGATTCATGCCCGAGTTCACGTCCAGCCACAGGCACGCGTCCATCCCCGAGCCGGCGGCCGCCTTCGCGATCTCCGCGATCACCTCGTCCGAGTCGACGATGGCGCCGAACGCCGTGCCCGCGAACGCCCGCTTCAGCGCGAAGAAGCGCGCGATCGCCGGCCCGACAGGCTGCATCGCCAGCAGCACGTCCGGCGCGCCTGCCGCCGCCGTCATCTCGGCCTCGGCGATCGTGGAGCACTTGAACCGGGTGATGCCGTGCTGCAGCTGCAGCCGCACGATCTCCGCCGTCTTGTGCGTCTTGACGTGCGGCCGGAGTCGGGCGGCGCCGCCCGCGATCCGGATCATCCGCCGGATGTTCTCCTCGATGCGCTCCGGATAGAACGCCAGCGCCGGCGACGGAATCTCGCCGACGTTCGCGATTTCGTACCAGCGGTCGTCAGTGTCGTGCCGTCGTCATTGTCGCTGTCCCATCGTCGCTCGGAGCCGCTGCGCGACCTCGAACTGGATCGCGTCAGTCTGCAAGACGCTTCGAGGAGCCAGCTGGTCGGTACGAATGGCCCGCTCTGCCGACGTAACCCCGCGATGCTGCCGGCCTGACAGCGTGGACGCCGGCATGTCCCCACTGCCTACGGCTACTGCCTCACTGCCTACGCTTGCCCGCTCACACGAAGTAGCTGAGCACGAAGACCCCCACCAGCCCCGCCACACCGACGGCCGTCTCCATCACCGTCCACGTCTTGATCGTGTCCTTGATGCTGAGGTTGAAGTACTCCTTCACCAGCCAGAACCCGCCGTCGTTCACGTGCGCCAGCATCAGGCTGCCCGACCCGATGGCCAGCACCATCAGCTCCCGGTTCACGTTCGAGCTTGTCA
The DNA here is from genome assembly GCA_963834645.1 of uncultured Acidobacteriota bacterium. Taxonomy (GTDB): domain Bacteria; phylum Acidobacteriota; class Vicinamibacteria; order Vicinamibacterales; family JAKQTR01; genus JAKQTR01. The sequence goes on along the minus strand of CAWICP010000005.1, from coordinate 26,961 downwards.
CCAGCGGCAGGATGATGCCCGCCGTCGTGATCCCCGCCACGGTGGCCGAGCCGACCGCCACGCGCAGGATCGTGGCAATCAGCCAGCCGAGAAAGAGCGGCGACATCGCCGACTGGCTCAGCAGTTCGCCGATGTACCTGCTCACGCCGCTGTCGACGAGCACCTGCTTCAGGCCTCCCGCTCCCGCGATGATCAGCATCACCATCGTCAGGCTCGAGATCGAGTGCGTGAGCGACGCCATGATGTCGGTCATCGTCCGGCCCCGCCTGACGCCGAGCGTGTAGATGGCGAGCAGCAGGGAAATGAGCATCGCGATCGGCGGGTTCCCCACCCAGCCGAGCACCCGGCGCGTCGCGTTGCCCTCGGGCATGGCGTAGGCGGCGATCGTCGCCGCGCCAATCAGCATCACCGGCAGCAGCGACGAGATCACGCTCGTCCAGAAGCCGGGCATGTTCTCCGGCGAAGCCGGCGGCGCGCCCATGAACTCGGCCATCGGCCGCGCGTCGACCTTCTTCAGTCCCCTCGAGAGAATCGGCCCGGCGAGGATGATGGCCGGGATGGCGATGATGGTGCCGTAGACGAGCGTCTTCCCGATGTCGGCCTGGAACATCGTGGCAATCGCCGTCGGCGCCGGGTGCGGAGGCAGGTATCCGTGCGTGACCGACAGCGCGGCCAGCGTCGGCAGCCCGACGTACAGGAGCGGCACGCGGGTCGATGCGACCACGGCAAAGACGATGGGCATCATGATGACGAAGCCCACGTCGTAGAAGAGCGGGACGCCGACGATGAAGGCGGTGAGCATCAGCGCCCACTGCACGCGCCCGATGCCGAACAGGCCTGTGAGGCTGGACGTGATGCGCTGGGCCGCGCCGCTGTCGGCCACGAGCTTGCCCAGCATCGCGCCGAGCCCCAGGATCAGCACGAGGATGCCGAGCGTGTCGCCGATGCCCTTCTCGATCGAAAGGACGGCCGCGTTGAGCGCCATCCCCTCGCCGAGCGCCACGGCCAGCGACACGATGACGAACGCCACGAACGAGTTCAGCTTGAACCCGAGGATGAGCACCAGCAGGAGCACGATCCCCAGGACGACAATCAGGAGCGGCATCGTGGCTGGATTGTACCCGGAATCCGTGCTCGGACCCGCCTGCGCGCCTGGGCTATAATTCGCGCCTTACCTGTTGCTCCTGGAGGCTGTCGCATGAAGCACGCTCGTCTCATCGGCGCCGCGCTGACGTTCGCGATCGTGATGGCCGGCGCCATGGTCATCGGAGGGTCCGGCCAGTCGGCCCCGGCGGCGGCCGCGAAGCCGGCCGGCGGTCCGCTCGACTCGCTCCACTTCCGATCGATCGGGCCGGCGTCGATGTCGGGCCGCATCTCGGATGTCGCCGTCTACGAGGCGAACCCCGCCGTCTACTACGTGGCCACCGCGCACGGCGGCGTGTGGAAGACCAGGAACAACGGCACCACCTTCGAGGCGCAGCTCCAGGATCAGGGGTTGATGTCCGTCGGCGACGTGACCATCTCCCAGAGCAATCCGGATCTGGTCTGGGTCGGCACGGGCGAGTCGAACAACCGCCAGAGCTCGTCGTGGGGCGACGGCGTCTACAAGTCGACCGACGGCGGCAAGACCTACACGAACATGGGGCTTCGCACCTCCCGCCACATCCATCGCATCGCCATCGACCCGCGCGACAACAACATCGTGTTCGTGGCGGCCACCGGCAGCCTCTGGGGCCCGGGCGGCGAGCGCGGCGTCTACAGGACCGTCGACGGCGGCAAGACGTGGAAGCAGGTGCTGAAGGGCGACGAGGACACCGGCGCGAACGACATCGTGATGGACCCGCTCGATAGCCGGATCCTGTACGCCTCGATGTACCAGCGCCGGCGGACGGCCTGCTGCATGAACGGCGGCGGTCCCGGGAGCGGGCTCTTCAAAACGACCGACGGCGGCGAAACCTGGACCCGCTTGAAGAACGGCATCCCGGAGGGCCCGCTCGGGCGCATCTCGGTGGACGTCTACAAGCGCAAGCCGGGCATCCTCTACGCGACCATCGAAGCCCCCGTGCAGGCGCCTGCGGGCGGCCGGGGCGCGGGCGGCGCAGCGGCGCAGACGGGAGCGGAGCCGGGCCCGGGCGCGGCGGCGGCGGACGGCCGGGCGGCCAGGCCGGCGGCGGGCGCGGCGGGCAGGTGGCCCTGAACACGCAGCCGACGGGCCTCTATCGCTCCGATGATGCCGGCGCCACGTGGCGGAAGGTGAACAACGCCAACCCGCGGCCGATGTACTTCAGCAAGGTCCGCATCGACCCGAACGACCCGGACGTCGTCTACCTCGGCGGCGTCGGCCTGCACCAGTCGCTCGACGGCGGCAAGACCATCGCCACCGACGTCGCGGCGTCGACGCACGACGATGTGCACGCGATCTGGATCAACCCGGCGAATTCGGACCACGTGCTGATCGGCAACGACGGCGGCCTCGCCGTGTCGTACGACATGGCGAAGACGTGGGTGTTCCTGCCGAACCTGCCGGTCGGCCTCTTCTACCACGTGAGCTACGACTATGCGACGCCGTACAACGTGTGCGGCGGCATGCAGGACAACTACAACTGGTGCGGGCCGAGCGCCGTCCGCGGCGCGCCGGGCATCGCGAACCACCACTGGGCGACGCTGCAGGGCGGCGACGGCTTCGTGGTGCTGCAGGACCCGAACGAGTACCGCGTCGCCTTCAGCGAGTCGCAGGACGGGAACATGGTGCGCGTGGACCGCGTCACCGGCGAAACCGTGTCGATCAGGCCGCAGCCGGCGCCCGGCGATCCGCCGTACCGCTGGCACTGGGACACGCCGCTCATTCACTCGCCCCACGACTCGAAGGTGATCTTCGCGGCGGCCAACAAGGTGTTCCGGTCGCCGGATCGCGGCCTCTCCTGGACGGTCATCAGCCCCGATCTCACCACCAACGTCTCTCGCGACGACATCGTCCTGATGGGCGTGAAGAACAGCGAGACCAGGATTTCGCGCAACGACGGGATCTCCGCGTGGCCCACCATCGTGGCGCTGGCGGAATCGCCGAAGCGGCCGGGGCTGATCTATGCCGGCACAGACGATGGCGTGCTGTCGGTGACGAAGGACGCGGGGAAGACCTGGACCAACGTGTTCGGGAAGATCACCGGCGTGCCGGCCGGCATCTTCGTGTCGGAGGTCGTGCCGTCGCGCTTCGACGACACGACGGTGTACGCGACGTTCGACGGTCACCGGCAGAACGATTTCGGGACGTATGTCTACGCGAGCAGTGACGCGGGACAGACGTGGAAGTCGATCGGGGCGAACCTGAAGGACGAAGTCGCCCGCACGCTCACCGAAGACCTGAAGAACCCCGACGTGCTGTATCTCGGAACGGAGACCGGGCTGTTCGTGACCGTCGATCGCGGAAAGAGCTGGATCCGCATCAGGGCGAACCTGCCGACGGTCCGCATCGACGAGATCACGCTCCATCCGCGCGACAACGCGATGCTGCTGGCCACGCACGGGAGGGCGATCTGGATTCTCGATCACCTCGCTCCCATCCAGGAGTGGGCCGCGGCGCAGGCGGCAGCGGACGCGAAGCTGTTCTCGCCGCCGCCGTTCGCGCTGTACAGGCGGCCGGCGCGAGACCGCAACTACGAGTTCTGGGGCGACCAGACGTTCTTCGGCGAGAACCCGCCGCAGGCCGCCGTGCTGACCTGGTTCCTCACGCGCCAGGTGGAAAACGTGAAGCTCAGGATCACCGATGCCACCGGCCGCGAGGTGCGGGAGATCTCCGGCCCCGTGCTGGCCAACAGCAACAAGGCCGGCGTGCAGGCCGCGTGCTGGGACCTGCGGGTGCAGCCGATCGCCGGGCCGCAACTGACGGTGACAGGCGCCGCGCAGGCTGGAGGCGGCCGCGCCGAGGCCCAGGCGGGAGGCGCCGCGCAGGCCGGCAGGGGCGGCCAGCCGGGCGCTCCAGGCGGCGGTGCGGCGGCGGCGAGCCCGTTCGGTGCCGGCTGCGGCACGGGCGGCGGCGGCTTCGGCGGGGGCGGATTCGGCGGCGGCGGCGCCGCGACGGCCGGGCCCTATGTGCTGCCGGGCGTCTACAACGTCTCGCTCATCGTCGATGGCAAGACCATCGAGACAAAGCCCTTGCGCGTGATGGCCGACGCCGAGGTGGCGCTGACCGAGGTCGAGCGCAAGCGGATGTACGACATGGCCATGGAGATGCACGAACTGCAGAAGCGGGCCACCGAGGTGCAGAACGCGCTGAGGCCGCTGAACACGAGGATGACTGAACTCGCGAAGGAGATCGCCGGCCGCAACGACCTGCCGGCCGACGTGAAGGCCACATTCGAGGCCTTCAACAAGGACCTCGCGGCCTTCGCGCCGAAGTTCGCGCCTGCGCCAGGCAGGGCGGGGTGGCGGCGCCGGCCCGGCAGCGGCGGCCGCACCAACGGCGGCACCGGCGGCCCAGGCCGGGGGACAGGCCACCCCAGCACCGGCGGCACCGGCTGCTACTCCCGTGGTGAACCTGCTGACCCGGATTGGCCAGGCCAAGAACGGCCTGATGGCCACCATGCCGGTGACCGAGCAGACGACGAAGGCGTACAGCGAGGCCAGGGCACAGGTGCCGAAGGCGATCGCGGAGGCCAACGCCCTGTTCGCCCGTGCGGCCGCGCTCAGCACGGCGCTGGCGCCCCACAAGCTGACGCTGACGGCCCCGCAGCCGGTGAAGTAGAGGGTCGGAGATGAGGGTCGGTCGCGAGAGAGGATGGAGGCCGGGGCTTCAGCCCCGGCATGACTCAGCTCGCGGAGGCGGCCGAGGAGGCGGAGGAAGCCGATCACGGGATCGGAGAGGTCGCCGAAGAGGAGGTCAACGGCGGCCGGGCGGCGCGACGAGGCGGACGATTCGGCGAAGGCCCGCTCGGCCCGGAGCCGCTCCATGGCGAGCGAGACGGGCAGCGTGGGGTCCACGCCCTTCTTCTCCTCCGCCGCCTCTTTCAGGTGCTCGATGGTCTTCCGGACCTGGTCCGGGTCGATGATGGCGAGCGGTGTGCGGCAGAACCCGCACACCGCGTCGCGCTCGATGTTGACGGGCCCGCCGCAGTTGGCGCAGTTGATCTGCTGGATGCGGGTCCGCAGCTCGCGCACTTCTTCCTCGCTGAGCGGCCGGACGAAGTTCTTCGCGCGCAGGAACTGGTAGTAGGTGATGAAGCGCCCGTCCCCCGCCGGGCAGCGGTAGTAGGTGAACCGCGTGCTGCGCTGGAGGTCGTGCGTCTCGGCCAGCGGGCGCGAACAGCGGGGGCAGCGGGGCGCGGCCGCCCAGGGCTGCCGCGTCAGACTCCTTGTCCTCGGCCACCGACGCGACCAGTTGCAGCGTCGCGCCCGGCGTCATCTGCAGGAACTCCTGGTCGTCGAACCACAGGCACTGGCAGTGATGGCAGACGTCGATGGTCAGCCGGCGGCCGTACAGCCGCTCGAACGACGGCGCGTCCATGGCCGATCCGCAGGCAGGACAGGTCATGTGGCGAAGGATATCAGACCCGCCGGGGTAAGATGGTCATGAGGTTCCCATGAGACGTTGCCGTTTCGCGTGCGTATGGATTGCCGTCGCGGGCCTGCTCCTTGGCGCCTGCGGAAACGCAAAGGCGCAGGGCATCACCGCCCAGCAGGCCGAGGAGATGCTGAAGGAACTGCGCGCGATGCGGCAGGCGCTCGAGCGCGTGACGCCGCCCGCGCCCGCGCAGGCCCAGGAGCAGCGCGCGCGGCTCACCAACGTCGGCGGCTTCTCGCTCGGCCGCGCCGACGCCCCGCTCACGCTCGTGGAGTTCACCGACCTGCAGTGCCAGTTCTGCAACCGTTTCTCGACGCAGGTGTTCGCCCAGATCAAGGCGGCCTACATCGACACGGGCAAGGTGCGGTTTGTCACGCGCGACTTCCCGCTCGATTTCCATCCGGAGGCGCTGCCGGCCGCCCGCGCCGCGCGGTGCGCCGGCGAGCAGAACAAGTTCTGGGAGATGCGCGACGCGCTCGTGCGGGGCTACAACCGGCTCGGCCCGGCCTTCGTCACCTCGGCCGCCGAGGGCCTCGGGCTCGACATGGCGGCCTTCAAGGCCTGCGCCGCCAGCACGAAGTTCGACGCCGCCATCACGCAGGACATGAACGAAGGGCGCGCCGTCAACGTCGAAGGCACGCCCACGTTCGTGCTCGGCCGGACCTCGCCGCAGGGCCTCGACGGCGTCCTGATTGTCGGCGCGCAGCCCTTTGCCGCGTTCGACGCGAAGATCAAAGAACTGCTCGCGCAACCGCGGTAGTCCCCGGGGCTACGACCCGGGCTCCAATCAGGTGACCCGGTCTCAGACCCGGGTTTGCCGTGCCGAGCAGCGCGAAGGCCGCGCCCTGCGGGTCGAGGCACATCGCGATGCGGCCGCCGCCAGGCACGTCCATCGGTTCCTGGGTGATCGATCCGCCGTTGGCCTTCACCTTCCCGACGGCGTCCTCGAGGTCGGCCACGCGGATGTAGAACATCCAGTTCGGCGGCCCGGGCATCTCGGCCGGCTTCTTGTAGATGCCGCCCAGGTCGAGCGACGTCAGGCCGTAGATCTGGTACACGCCCGCCGGCCCCATGTCGAGGCTGTTCTTCTTCTCCCAGCCGAAGAGGTCCGAGTAGAACGCCCACGCGGCGTCGATGTCGGTTGTCGCCAGCTCGTGCCAGGCGAATTCGCCGATGTCCGCCCACTTCGCCGGCCCCGTCGGCGGGTTCACGGGCGAGTACGCCGCGAAGAACGCCCCCTGCGGGTCCTGGATCACCGAGAAGGTGCCCACGGTGGGAATCTCCATCAGCTTCACCCACACCTTCGCGCCAAGCTCCTCGGCGCGGGCCGTGGTGGCCTTCACGTCGGGCGTGCCGATGTAGCCCAGCCAGTGCGGCGGCATCCCGGCCTCGGCCGGCATCTTCATCAGGCCCGCGAGCGCGGCGTCGCCGTTCGCGAACATGTGGTAAGGCTCGCCCATGCCGGTCCACGACTGCGTGTTCCAGCCAATCACCGCGCGATAGAACGCGATGGCTGCGTCAACGTCGTTCGTCAGGTTCTCGTACCACACGAAGCGGCCGCGGATGTCCGGCATGGTGCCTCCTGGGGCCCGGGCGTGGGCGCAGGCGCGCTCCGCGCGGACGGATTGGCGTTGGAATGGCCGTCTCTGATTGCCCTGTAGATTCTAATACGATCTGAGGCGTGCCCTGACGTTCCGCCTTCCGCAGCGTGCGGGTGACGTGTCGACGCCTGTTCTATCGGGTACGGCGGCGGGGGCGGCACCGGGATGGGCTTCGTCTTGATCAGCTCCTGCAGGTGCCGGACGGCCGCGTCCAGCTGCGCGTCCTTGCCGCCGAACGTCTCGTGCGGCAGGTTGTCGACGAAGATGTCCGGATCGACGCCGTGGCCTTCGATGAGCCACTGCCCTTCGGGCCCGTAGACGCCCGTCTCGGCCGCCGTCGCGATCCCGCGGTCGACCAGGGTATTGCTGGAGCTCAGCCAGATCTCGCCGCCCCACGTCCGGGTGCCCATCACCTTGCCGAGGCCCAGGCGGCGGAACCCTTCCGCGAACGCCTCGCCGTCGGACGCCGTGTTCTCGTCCACCAGCACCACCATGTGCCCGCGGAAGGCGAACTGCATGTTCCACGTCGGGTGCCCCACGCGCGGCTGCCAGTAGAACCACGCCTTGCGCAGCAGGCGGCCGAGAATCCAGCTGTCGATATTGCCGCCGTTGTTGTGGCGCACGTCGATGACGAGGCCCGGCCTGTTGAAGACCGGGTAGAACTCGCGCATCCACTCGGCCATGTTGCCGGCGCCCATCGCGCGCAGGTGGACGTAGCCGATCTGGTTCTGGCTCGACCTTCTCGACGGCGATCCGCCGCGTGTACTCCCACTCGTCGTAGCGCAGGCCGTCCTCGGCCTGCGCGGTGATCGGCTCGACGATCACGTCGCGCGCCTGGCCGCCGCCCTTCGGCTTGATCGTCAGCAGCACCTGCTTGCCTGCCTGCCCGCGCAGCAGCGCCGGCAGGTCGCGAGCCGTGAGCGCCGCCACGCCGTTCACGCTCTCGATGACGTCGCCCTCGACCACGTCGACGCCAGGCCGCGCGAGCGGCACGCGGCGGTCCGGCCGGTCGGGGTCGGTGGCGATCACGTGCGTGATCCTGAACCCGCCCGCCTTCTCGTCGCGCACCGTCTCCGCCCCCAGCGACGCCGGCCACGCATCGTCGCCCGCGTCGCGAAGGTCGCCGCCGCGCACGAAGATGTGCAGCGCGGAGAGCTCGGCCACCATCTGGGCGAAGACGTCGCTGAGTTCCGCGCGATCGGTGACGCGGTCGACCAGCGGCTGGTACTTCCTGCGCATCGCCGGCCAGTCCACGCCGTGCATGCCGCGGTCGTAGAAGTAGTCGCGCTCGAGGCGCCAGGCCTCGGTGAACATCTGGCGCCACTCGAGGCGCGGGTCGAGGCTGAACGTCCAGTCGCGCAGCGGCACCGTCACCTTCGAGAGGTCGGACGGCGCCTTGGCCCCGGCGTCCACCACGTAGAAGTCGCGTGCCTTGCGGATGAGGATCTTCTTGCCGTCCTGCGACAGCTCGTAGCTCTGCGGCTCCTCGATGAAGGTCTCCGGCTCGGCCTTCTTGTTCTCGAGGGCCAGCGTCTTCAGCGCCACCTTCCCGTCGCGCCCGGTCGGCCGCGAGATGAAGTAGAGGCGCTTGGCGTCCATCGACAGGCTGCCGTAGTTGCCGGCGGGCACCGGGACTTCGAGGAGCCGCGACTCGAGACCTTCGACGTCGACAACGACGGTCGGGACGGCGGGCTTGTCTGCGCCGCTGGCTTCTCGCCGGCTGCTCCTGCGCGGGCTTGTCGGTTGCGGGTTTGTCTCCAGGCTTGTCCGTGGCCGGCTTGCTCGCCGGTTCGCGGCGGTCTTCTCGGCCGGCTTCGCGGCGTGCAGTTCATCGTCCGCCTGGAACGGCGAGCGCTCGCCGCGCTTCAGGGCCACGTGGTAGATCTTCGTCTGCCGGTCCCAGAACGGCTCGGGCTGGCGCGAGCCCCAGGGGCCGCCGACCAGCGACTCGAAGTTGCGGTCCGAGAGGAAGTAGAGCCACTTGCCGTCCGGGCTCCACGCCGGGCTTCCGCTGTCGTAGCGGTCCGAGGTGACGGGCACGATGCGCGCCGCGGCGATCTCGTAGAGGTAGATTCGCGTCAGCAGGTTGGGGCCGGGCGCCGAGTAGGCCAGCCACTTCGAGTCGGGCGACCAGCGCAGGTCGTCGAAGTCGCCGTCGGCCGAGTCGGCCACTTTCGTCTGCGTCTTCTTCGCCACGTCGAAGATCCAGAGTTGCTGGTTCTTGTCGTGGTGGGCGATGAGGTTGCCGTCGGGCGACGGCAGGCCGTCCCAGCGCAGCACCGATCCGTCGCGGCTCAACTGGGTGGCCGCGCCGATGCCGTTCGCCGGCACCTGCCAGAACTCCACCTCGTCGCTCTCGTCCGAGAGCGTCAGGATCGACTTGCCGTCCGGCATGAAGCGGGCGTTGCGGTGGCGGACCAGCTTGTTGCGCGTCGCTTCGACGAGCCGGCCCTGCAGCGCCGGCGCGACGAACACCTGGCCGCGCGCCGTGATGGCCACGCGGTCGCCCGTCGGCGAGAGGTGGGCGGACGTAATCCAGTCGACGGCGTTCTTCACCCACCGCTCGCGCAGGTGATCGAAGTCCGACACGAGCGTGATCGGGACGGCCTTGTCCGAGCCCGACGCGATGTCGAAGACGCGGATGTCGGCCCCCTGCTGGTAGGCGATCCGGCCGTTCGAGAGCGACGGCGACTGCACCTCGTAGTCGCGGTGCTTCGTGTGCTGCTTCAGGTCGCCGCCGCGCTCGTTCATCGACCACAGGTTCATCACGCCGTCGCGGTCCGACGCGAAGTAGACCCGGCCCTTCCAGGGCATCGGCGTCTTGCTCGTGCCCGGGTAGTCGCCGGTGAGCGCGGCGGCCTCCGTGCCGGCGCCGTCGAACCGCCACAGGTTCTGCGCGGTGCCGCCTTTGTAGCGCCGGGTGTGGCTGCCCTGGAACGCCAGGCGCGTGAAGAACAGCGTGGCGCCCGCCGCGTCGAACGCGCCGTCCGAGGCCTGGGCCAGCGGCACGATGGTCTTCGTGTGGGTGGCCGGGTCGAGGCGGACAAGCTGCGCGTTCGGCAGCGTCGAGTGCCGGCGGGTGGCGTAGAGCACCTCGCCCTTCGGCGTCCACGAGAGCCACGCCGGGCGTGTGGCGTCCCAGGTCTGGCGCGCGGGCACGCCGCCCTCGAGCGGCAGCGTGTAGACCTCGCCCGGGCCCTCGTAGGTGGCGGCGTAGGCGACCGTCTTCCCGTCGGGCGAGATGGCCGGCCGGCTCTCCTCCTCCGGGTGCGTCGTCAGCCGCTGCGCGACGCCTCCGGCGACGCCGACGCGCCAGAGGTCGCCCTCGGCCACGAAGACGATCGTGTCGTTCCAGATCGCGGGCTGGCGGTAGTAGCCGAGCTGCGGCTTCTGGGCGGTGAGCGGCGCGACCGGGCGCACACAGCGCGGCCAGGGTGATTACGGCGACCAGCGCGATTCCTCTCCAGCGTCCACGCGGCATGACGATCCCGTCCATGGCTGCAAGCGATCTGTAACCGCGCTAAATAGACCCGACCCCTCCGCGGACGCAACCGGCGGGGTGCGCCGGCCGTCCAACCTATTGACAGCCGCCCCCGGGAGGCCGATAGTGGGGTCAGGCTTATCCATGTCCAATTCGCTGCCCGTCGGGTCGCGTCTTGGCCCGTATGAGATTTCCGCGCTCCTGGGCGTCGGGGGGATGGGCGAGGTCTACCGCGCCCGCGACACCCGCCTCGGCCGCACCGTGGCCCTGAAAGTCCTTCCGGCGGAGGCCACCTCGGACCCGGATCGCCGCCAGTCGTTCGAAGAGGAGGCCCGGACCGTCGCCGGCCTCAACCACCCCAACATCTGCGTCCTCTACGACATTGGCGAGGGCGTTCCCTCGGGGCCGGAGCGGACTCAGCCCCGAGCCCCCAGCCCCTAGCCCCATCCGTGCATTTCCTGGTGATGGAGCACCTCGACGGCAAGTCGCTCGCCGAGCGGCTCGTGCAGGGGCCGCTGCCGCTGGATCAGGCGCTCGACGTGGCCATCCAGATGGCCGACGCGCTCGACAAGGCGCACGGCAACGGCGTGGTGCATCGCGACCTGTCGCCCGCCAACGTGATGCTCACGAAGAGCGGCGCGAAGCTCCTCGATTTCGGCCTCGCCACCCTGGTCGCCCCCGAGCCGGGCCAGGACCCCAGCCGGATCCGCACGCACCTCGATCCGCTGCGCCACCGGCTGATTGGCACGCCGTTCTACATGTCGCCCGAGCAGGCCAAGGGCCAGCCCGCGGACCGCCGCTCCGACATCTTCTCGATGGGCGTCCTGCTGTACGAAATGCTGACCGGCCGCCGGCCCTTCGACGGCAGCAATCTCGTGTCGGTGCTGGCGTCGATCCTGCGCGACACGCAGGTCCCGGTGACGCGGGTCGATCCCAATCTGCCGGTCCAGCTCGGGCCGATCATCGACAAGTGCCTCGAGAAGGACCCTCGCGCGGCGCTGGCAGAGCGTGTCGCAGCTGCAGCACCGCCTCGAGAGCCTGCGCGCCGATCTGCAGTCGGCCGTGCGCGTCAGCCACCGGTCCATCGCCGTGCTGCCGTTCTCGGACATGAGCGAGGCGCGCGACCAGGGCTACCTGTGCGAGGGCATCGCCGAGGAGATCCTGTTCGCGCTCAGCCGCGTGAAGGGCCTTCGCGTGGCGTCGCGCGCGTCGGCGTTCCGCTACCGGGCCGCCGGCGCCGATCCCGCCGAAATCGGGACCGCGCTGCAGGTGACCACGCTGCTCGACGGCACGGTGCGCCGGGCGGGCGATCGCATCCGCATCACCGTGACGCTCGTGGCCGTTGACGATGGCTTCTGCCTGTGGTCCGAGCGCTACGATCGCGACGTCCGCGACATCTTCGCGCTGCAGGACGAAATCGCGCGGGCCGTCGTCAACGCGCTGGAGATCACGCTCAGCTCGGCCGAACGGGAGGCCGTGCACCGCCTCTCGACCCGGAACCTCGACGCCTACGACTGCTACCTGCGCGGGCGCAGCTACTTCTTCAGGTTCGACAAGCGCAGCGTCGGCTACGCGCGCGACCTGTTCGAGCAGGCCATCGCCATCGATCCGTCGTACGGCCGCGCGTGTGCCGGGATCTCCGACTGCAGCGCGTACCTCTATCAGAATGTCGGGCGCAACCCCGCGGATCTCGAACGCGCGATGCAGGCCGCCGAGGCCGCCCTGAAGCTCACGCCCGACATGGCCGAGGCCCACTCGTCGCTCGGCACGGCCCTGTCGATGCTGGGCCGTCACGACGAGGCCGAAGCGGCCTTCCAGCAGGCGATCGCGCTCAACCCGAACCTCTTCGAGGCGCACTACTTCTACGCCCGCGACGCGTTCACCCAGGGCAGGCTCGATCTCGCGATCCGCGAGTACGAGGAGGCCAGCCGCGTCCGGCCCGAGGACTACCAGTCGCCCCTGCTCGTCGCGCAGAGCTACGAGGACCTCGGCCACGCCGACCTGGCGAAGGATCTCGCGGCTGCGGGGCGTCGCCATCGCCGAGGCGCATCTCAGGATGACGCCCGACGATGCGCGGGCGCTGTACATGGGGGCGAACGGCCTCGTCGCGCTGGGCGAGGTGGAGAAGGGCCTCGAGTGGGCGACACGGTCCGTCGGGATGGGTCCCGACGATCCGATGCTGCTCTACAACGTGGCGTGCATCTTCAGCCTCGCCAACCGGGTAGACGAGGCGCTCGGCTACATCGAGGCGGCCGTCGCCGACGGCATGCGCCTGCGCGGCTGGCTCGAGCACGACAGCAACCTCGACAACATCCGCAACACGCCGCGCTTCCAGGCCGTGATGGCGAAGCTCTAGACGTCCGCTGAAGCCCGGCCTCGCTACGTCGAGGCTTCCCGGACTGCATGACCAGTGAACCCGGCAGGTCGCCGAGCGCATCGCATGCGATCGACCGCCGGCACTCTTCCAGGCTTGACTTTGACCCTATTTAGTGGTCATATGTTCGCATATGATGGTCAAGACGATGTCCAGTCCCTTTGGGGGGAAGACGAGGACACGGGTCCTGGTGGCGTTGAACCTGCTGGGTTCGAGCTTCCCGCGGGAGCTTTCCCGCCTGCTGGCTGCGCCGGTTTCCGCCGTCTCGCGCGCCCTGAACGGACTCGACCGCGACGCCCTCGTGGCGGGCCGGCTCGCCGGGCGCACGCGGGTGTTCACGCTGAACCCGGCGTACTTCGCAAAGCGGGAGCTCGCGGCCTATCTCACCCGGCTCGCCGACGCCGACACGGACCTGGTGACGCAGATTGAGGGCCATGCGCCGGCGGCCGCGCCGTTCCGGGAAGCCGCTGTGAAGCTGACTGCGCGGTCATCGCTGGCGACGGTGGCGCTGGCTGTCGGCGGCATGCTGCGCCGTCATGGCATCACGGCGGTGCTGACCGGCGGGGCGTGCGCGTCGCTGCACACGGACGGGTCTTACCTATCCAAGGACGCCGACTTCGTGGTGCGTGGTGCTGTGCGGCAGGCAACGTTGGATTCCGCGCTCGGGGAGCTGGGCTTCGAACGGCAGGGCGACCGCTACGTGCATCCTCGGGTGCGGTTCTACCTGGAGTTTCCCCCGGGTCCGCTCGCCATCGGCTCTGACTTGGACATTCAACCGATTGAAGTCGTCGGCGGAGCGGGACCGGCGCTCGTGCTGTCCCCGACCGACTCCTGCCGGGATCGCCTGGCAGCCTTCTACCACTGGCGCGATCGGCAGAGCCTGCGGCTCGCGGTCTCAATCGCCCGCGCTCACCCGGTGAACCTCCAGGCGATTGAGAGGTGGAGTCAAGCCGAAGGCAGCCTCGATGCGTACCGGGAGTTCCTCAGGGAATTGACCCGTCCGAAGCCAACCCGCGTCCGCCGGGGCTGAAGCCCCGGCCTCCAGCCGTCCGCTGACCACTGGAGGTCGAGCCTTTAGGCCCCGACGGGGTACGCGCGTCACGCCACCGGCAGCCCCGGGAACGGATCGTCGATTGACGGGCTCTGCGGCGTGAACATCTCCGCGCCGTTCTCCGTGATCACCAGGTCGTCTTCGAGCCGGAGGCCGAACTCGCCGGGGATGTAGATGCCCGGCTCGTTCGTGAACACCATGCCCGGCGCGAGCGTGACGGTCTTGGTCCACCCGAACATGTTGTTCTCGACCAGGTACGGCCACTCGTGGCCGTCCATGCCGAGGCCGTGGCCCAGGCGGTGCGTGAAGAACGTGAAGCCCGGGCCGTACCCTTCGGCCTCGGCCAGCTTGCGCGCGGCGCGGTCCAGCGAATCGAGCGTCGCGCCCGGCTTCGCCACCGCGAGCGCCGCGAGCTGCATCCGCCGCACGAGATCGAACACCTTCCGCATCTTGTCGGTCGGCTTGCCGAACACGAACGATCGGCTGATGTCCGAGCTGTAGCCCTCCACCGAGCAGCCGCCGTCGACGAGAATCATCGTGCCGTCGCGCGCGACCTGGGGCACCGACGATCCGTGCGGGAACGCGCTGTTGGGGCCGAACTGCGCGCCGCCGCCGCCCGGGAAGCCCTGGCGCTGGTGCGCGGCCGACGTGAGCGCGCCGTACTCGGCCGGCGTCATGCCGTCGCGCACGCCGGGGTATGCCGCGGCATACGCGTTCAGCGTGACCTTCGACGCCAGGCGCATCAACTCCAGCTCGTGGGCGTCCTTGAACATGCGGCAGCCGGCCGTCACGGGCGTCGCGCTCACGAACCGGACCGCGGGCGCCGCCTGGGCGACGCTGTCGGCGAAGACGAACCGCACGGTCTCTTCAATCCCCACGCGCCCCGTCGCCACGCCGCGCGCCTTCAGCGCGCGCGCGGTCAATTCGAACGGGCTCTCCGTCTCCTGCCACGTGAGCAGTTCCGCGCCAGCCGCCAGCGGGCTCCGCTTCACCTGCTCCCCCGCCCGGTCCGCCTCGAACGCCGGGCAGACGATGGCCGGGCTGCCCTTCGCCGGCAGGATCACCGCGAACATGCGCTCGCTCTGGCCCCAGCGCAGGTTCGTGAAGTAGAGCATCGACGTGCCGCCGGTGAGGACGATGGCGCCGAGGCCCTCTTTCACCATGAGGGCCCGCGCCCGCTCGATCCGCGCCAGACGCTCGTCGTTGGTGATCGGGCGCTCCTGCCCCTTCAGCATGGGCAGCCTGGCGAACGACGGCGGCGGCGGCCCCTGGAGCGCCTGCGCCCCTGGCGGGCCCTGCGGCTCCGAGCGCGGCGGCGCTCGACGCGACGTTCGGCAACGCGGTGGCCACGCCCGCGAGGGTGGCGCTCTGGACGAACTGGCGGCGGTTCAACATGGACCCTACAATACCCGAAACCGGGCGGATCAGGGGCTGGGCGCCCCATATAATGGGCGCCAGCCCGTGTCTGAACTCCCCACTCCCCGCCAGCGCATCGAGGCCGCCCTCCGCCTCGGCCGCGCGCTCCGCCTCGTCTGGCGGGCCGCGCCGGGGTGGACGCTCGCCAACCTCGCGCTCGTGCTGGTCCAGGGGACGCTGCCGCTCGCCGCCCTCTACGTGATGAAGCGCATCCTCGACGCCGTGGCGGCGGCCGTCGCCGCGCCGGGCCGGCCGGAGCTCACCGAGGCCGTCTGGCTCTGGATCCTCGTGGCCGGCGGCGTGGCGATCGTCGTCGCGCTCACGCGCCTGCTCGGCGAATACGTGACCGAGGCGCAGTCGCTCCAGGTGACCGACTCGGTCGCCGAGGTCCTGCACGCGCAGTCGATCGCGGTCGATCTGGCCTACTACGAGGATCCCGCCTACTACGACACGCTCCATCGCGCTCAGGGTGAAGCCCCCTACCGCCCCGCGCGCATCGTCAGCGGCCTGGTGCAGATCGCGCAGAACGGCCTGGCGCTCGCGGGGATTGCCGCGTGGCTCGTGTCGTTCAACTGGGTGCTGGCGGCCGTCCTGCTCCTCGCCGTGCTGCCCGGAGCGTTCGCCCGCCTGGTCTACTCCCGCCGGCTCTACGGCCTGCAGCAGGCGCAGACCGAGCAGGAGCGCCGGTCGTGGTACTACCACACGGTGCTGACCGAGGTCCTCCACGCGAAAGAGTTGCGCATCTTCAACCTGGGCGCGCTCTTCCAGGCGCGCTACCGCGAGGTGCGGCAGGCGCTGAGGGCCGGAACGCTGGCGCTGACGTGGCACCGCATCGTCACCGAGTTCCTGACGCAGGTCGTGGCGACGCTCGGCGCTCTTCGGATCGCTGGCGTGGATTGCCTGGCAGACCATCCGGGGCGCCGTCACGCTGGGCGATCTCGCCGTCTACTACCTGGGCTTTCAGACCGGGCTCACGCTGCTGCAGACCGTGCTGCGCGCGCTGGCGGGGCTCTACGAAGACAACCTGTTCCTCACGAACCTCTACCAGTTCCTGGACCTTCAGCCCGGGATCACGGCTCCGCGCAAGCCCAGGGCCGTGCCGCGCCCCATCACGCAGGGCATCGCGTTCCGCGGCGTGGCGTTCCGCTATCCGGGCCACGCCACGGACACGCTCGCGGACATCGACCTCGACGTCGGCCCCGGCGAGATCGTGGCGCTTGTCGGCGAGAACGGCTCGGGCAAGAGCACGCTGGCCAAGCTGCTCTGCCGGCTCTACGACCCGGCCCGCGGCGACATCTCGGTGGACGGCGTCAGCCTGCGCGATCTCGATCCGGTGGCGTGGCGCCGCGAGATCAGCGTCGCGTTCCAGGACCACGCGCACTACGCCATGACCGCCGGCGAGAACATCTGGCTGGGCGACATCGAGAAGCCCGCCGACGCTGACGGGCATCGCCCGCGCTGGCGCGCGCTCGGGCGCCGACGCGGTGGTGAAGAAGCTGCCCGGCGGATACGACACGATGCTCGGGCGCTGGTTCCAGCAGGGCCAGGAACTCAGCGCCGGCGAGTGGCAACGCATCGCCATGGCGCGCGCGTTCTGGCGCGAGGCGCACATCCTGGTGCTCGACGAGCCGTCCAGCTCGCTCGATCCTCTTGCCGAGGCCGAGCTCACGCGGCAGTTTCGCGCCCTGCTCGGCGGCCGCAGCGCCATCGTCATCAGCCATCGGCTGTCGACCGTGCAGATGGCGGACCGGATCTACGTGCTCGAGGGCGGGCGTATCGTGGAGCGGGGCACGCACGGCGAGCTTCTCGCGCAGGGCGGACGCTACGCGAGGCTGTATCGGGCGCAGGCTGAGCACTACCAGGATCGGTAGCTCCAGCGATGCGCATCCTCCACGCGATCCACGACTTCCTGCCCCGGCACGCGGCCGGATCCGAAATCTACGCCTTTCACCTGTGCCGCGAGTTGGCCACGCGCCACCACGTGCACGCGCGGGCAACCCCGGAACGGGTCGTCGATCGACGGGCTCTGCGGCGTGAACAGCTCCGCGCCGTTCTCCGTGATCACCATGTCGTCTTCGAGCCGCAGGCCGAACTCGCCGGGGATGTAGATGCCCGGCTCGTTCGTGAACGTCATGCCCGGCTTGAGGGTGACGGTCTTCGTCCACCCGTACATGTTGTGCTCGACCAGGTACGGCCACTCGTGCCCGTCCATGCCGAGGCCGTGCCCGAGCCGGTGCGTGAAGAACGTGAAGCCCGGGCCGTAGCCCTTCGGCCTCGGCGAGCTTGCGCGCGGCGCGGTCCAGCGTGTCGAGCGTCACGCCCGGCTTCGCCACCGCGAGCGCCGCCAACTGCATCCGCCGCACGAGGTCGAATACCTTGCGCATCTTGTCGCCCGGCTTGCCGAAGACGAACGAGCGGCTGATGTCCGAGCTGTAGCCTTCGACCGAGCAGCCGCCGTCGACGAGCACCATCGCGCCGTCGCGGACCACCTGCGGCACCGACGATCCGTGCGGGATACGCGCTGTTCGGGCCGATCTGCGCGCCGCCGCCGCCCGGGAACCCCTGCCGCTGGTGGGCCGCCGACGTCAGCGCGCCGTACTCGGCCGGCGTCATGCCGTCGCGCAGCCCGGGGTACGCCGCCGCATACGCGTTGAGCGTCACCTTCGACGCCAGGCGCATCAACTCCAGCTCGTGGGCGTCCTTGAACATGCGGCAGCCGGCCGTCACCGGCGTCGCGCTCACGAACCGGATCGCCGGCGCCGCCTGCGCGATGCTGTCGGCAAACACGAACCGCACGGTCTCTTCGATGCCGACGCGCCCTGTCGCCACGCCGCGCGCCTTCAGCGCGCGCGCGGTCAGGTCGAACGGGCTCTCGGTTTCCTCCCAGGTGAGCAGTTCCGCGCCGGTGGCGAGCGGGCTCCGTCTTGATCTGCTCTCCCGCCCGGTCCGCCTCGAACGCCGGGCAGATGATGGCCGGGTTGCCCTTCGCCGGGAGGATCGACCGCGAACATGCGCTCGCTCTGGCCCCAGCGCAGGTTCGTGTAGTAGACGAGCGACGTGCCGCCGGTGAGGACGATGGCGCCGAGGCCCTCCTTGACCATCAGTGCCCGGCCCGTTCGATCCGCGCCAGCGCTCGTCGTTGGTGATCGGGCGCGCCTGCCCTTTCAGCACCGGCAGCCTGCGCGAACGACGCCGGCGGCGGGCCCTGGAGGCCTGCGCCGCTGGCGGGCCCTGCGGCTCGGGCGCGGCGGCGGCGAATGCGGCGTCAGCGGCAAAGCTGCGGCAACGCCCGCGATGGTGGCGCTCTGGACGAACTGGCGGCGGTTCAGCATGGGAAACTCCCGAGAGGCGGTTTCATGACCCGTTCTTGCGGCCAGATCGGCCGCAGTCCGCAGGTCATGAAGCCGGTCCCGCTACGATACCCGATCCGGCGGCGATCCCTCAGCGCCTTTGCCATAGAGCGGCAGGGGCATGACGCCGGTGCGCGCGAACGACTTCTCGCAGTCCTGGGTGCGACGGCCCGCGCAGGTCGCCCTCCATGTAGGCAAGGCCCGGGCAGCGGGTGCAGCGGCTGCCATGCACACGTGGCGCACACCGTGCACGTCGCTCATCACGATCGAGCGCACCTCGGCCAGTTGCGGCGAACGGCGCCAGATGTCGATGAACGGCGCGTCGCGCACGTTGCCCGACGGCAGCGGGAACTGCACGCACGGATAGACGTCGCCGTACGGCGACACGTAGCAGGACGTGTGGCCGGCGCTGCACGGGAGCGCGTCGAGCGCGTCGCCGACGACGCCCGCCTCCGCGGTCGGCGGGCAGGCGGCCTCTCGACGCTCCCGACCAGCGCGGGTCGCGCAGGATGCCTCGCAGCGTCGCCGGCGTCGACGTTCAGCGCGAGGAGGCCCGGTCGCCGTCCATCATCGGCGTGATGGTCGGGTCCACGCGGTACTCCGCGCCGAGCGGCCGCGGCGAGCTCCCTTCACCTCACGGTAGTCGCGTGCGTTCTGCGCCATCAGCACGTTGCTGACAGCCACCTTCACGCCCCGGTCCATCAGCCTCCGCACGCCGCTCATCGTGCGCTCGAACGATCCTGGCAGCCGCGTGATGGTGTCGTGCGCGGCCGCCCGTGCGAGTAGAGGCTGACGTGGACCGACGCGACCCCGGCCCGGGCGATCCGCCCCGCCCGCTCCTCGTCAATCAGCACGGCGTTCGTCTTGAGCGTGGTCGAGAATCGTCTGCGCCGGGCGTGCTCGAGGATGGCGAAGAGGTCGCGCCGCAGGAAGATCTCGCCGCCGCTCAGCACGAGGAAGAACGTGCCGGCGCCGGCCAGTTGATCGAGCAGGCCGGCAACCTCGTCGAAGCTCAGCTCACCGTGGTCGTCGTGATCCAGATAGCAGTGCACGCAGCGTTCGTTGCAGCGGTACGTGAGGTCCAGCTGGACGCTGAGCGGCACGCTCAGCTCGAGCGCTCTGCGCGCTCATTTCCCGCAGGAGCGCGCTCATGCCCGCCTACCTCAGCCCGTCCTGCGTCAGTTTCACGGCGCACCCGACGCCGGACGTCCCGTTGCAGCGCGCCGCGGTGCTCGCATTCACGGCGAACGAGAAGTACACGCTCGCCGCCTGCGGGTACTTCGACAGGTTCACCACGCGCGCGTTGTCGGCGTGCGCGGCCGGCAGCGACCCCAGCTGGCCGCGCGACACGCTCAGCTGGGTGGCCGATGGCACCGCCGTGACGAGCATCGCCTCATTGTCGACCTGGACGTAATCGTCGACGTTGAAGGTGGTCGTGCTGTCCACGGTCAGCGTGGCCGACGCGTCTGCTCACCGCGCCGTTCAATAGCGTCGTGCGGACCGCGACGACGGCCGTGCCGTTGAGATGCGACGCGGCCGTGGTGCCCAACTGCGCCCGCGCAACGCCCAGCGTACTGTCGCCAATCGAGGTCACCTGCATGACCTCGGCATCCACCTGCACGAAGTCGCCGGCCCTGAAGCCATCCGCCGACGAGACCGGGAGCGAGGGCGCGCCGCGCGGTCGCCGCCGCGGTCAGGGCGGTTGCGGCCACGGTCGTCGTGCCGCCGTGTTGTCGATCACGATGCCGCTGGCCGACGGGTTCGCCGTGTTGTTGGGCGTCACGTACCCGGCGGTCATCGCGGCCGGAGGCCAGGCCGTGCCGGTGACGTTGAGCGAGCCCACGCACCCGATGTCGGCCGTGTTGCACGTCGCTCCCATCGCGGGCCCGGCGTTGTTGCCCACGCTCAGGAAGATCCACTCCGTCCCCGTCGACGGGTTGTAGAACCCGGTCACCGGAGAGCACCCGCCCGTGCCGTCGGTCAGCACGAGCGGCGTGGCGTCATAGCTGGCGCTCATCGCGCCCGCGGTGATGCTGAGGCGGAAGAGCGCGGCCTGCGCGGCGCTGGCGGGGTTCTTGCCGCAGACGTAGAGCTTGCCCGTGCCGTCGCTGCTCTCGTAGTAGGCCTGGTCGAACGTGCCCGCGAAGACGCGGTTCGAGTTGGCGCCGGCGCCGGCCACGAGCGCCGTCACCGCCGATCCCAGCGACGTGTTGTACTGGTGCACGGTGGCGCCGTTGAGCGTGCTGAACGCGAAGAGCCTGCCGGTCGAGCCGTCGAGAATGACGGGGTCCGAGATGATCCCGGCGATGTCGGCCGCGCACGTGACCGCGGGCGTCGCCGTCACAGTAACACACCCGGCTGGTCGGCGCCGGAATTGGCGGTGACGAAGACGCGGCTCGCGCCGAAGTCGAACACCGGCCCGTTGAGCACGAACCCGGCGGCCACCGTCACGGGCCATCCGCCCGTGGTCACCTCGGCCGGCACCCCCGTCAGCACCGGCGTGAACTTGTGCAGCCTGCCCGCATTGTCGCCGACGTACGCGGTGTCGCTGGCGTAGTCGTAGAACGGCGCCGACCGCGTGGCCTGTGGGGCGCCGGCGAACGGCAGGCTCACGACGCACGCGCTGCCCGGCGGCGCACGCGCTCCAGTCGCGGATCGTCGCCGGCGTCACCGGCGCGGCCACCGTCCCTTCGCCGCCGGCCTTCCACTGCAGGATGTGCAGCACGGCGCCGGCGGTCTTGGTCTCCACGTAGACGATCTTCGACCCGTCCAGCGAGAGCACCGGCGACGTCGTCACCGAGCCCGATCCCGTGGCGTAGGCCCAGCGCACGGCGGGACCGCTGCCGCCGCAGTAGCCCTGCAGCGCGGCCGACTGCGTCGAGTAGAGGTTGTTGTAGGCGACGATGCTGGGGCGCGTGCCGTTGACGCCTCCGGCCAGCGTGGCGCCCGCCCACGTGAAGCCGGTGAGCCCCTCGGCCAGCGTAATCGAGTTCCCCGCAACGCCCGGGACAATGGCCCGCACCGTGACGGTGCCGCTGCTCGAGGTGGCCGTGACGCCGATGTGCGGTGCCGTTGCGCGTGATGGCCGCCGCGAGCCTGCTGGCCCGCGTGGTGTTGGTCATCGTGCCCACCGCCTGGAAGTACAGGCCGATGTTCGACGTGGCCGAGGCGGTCAGCACGAGCGTCCCGCCGATGGTCACCGTCTGCCCGCCACGGGGCTGGCGGTGAAGGTGCCGGTGCGCGACGCGGCCACCGCGCCGGTCGCGACGCTGGTGTTGAACGCGACGTAGTCGTTCGATGCAGTCCGGCGGAGCCGAGAAGTCGAAGGTGAACTTGGCCGGGATACATCCCGTCGCCCACCTCCGCTCGCTGCGGGCAGCGTCGATGCCCAGTCCTGGCCGAGCGCCTCGATCCCGGGCTCCGGGTCCGGATCGGGCGGCGGCTTCTTGCCGCGCAAGCGCCTCCGCCTGAGGGGCCGTCGCCTCGATCATCATTCCCGGCCGCGCGGCCTGCGGGCCGGCCTGGGGCGATCGGTACACCGGGGCCGGCGCGGGCGGCGGTTCCGGGGCCCGCGGGTTCGCGGGAAGCCGGCGGCTGAGCACCATGCGCTGGCGCGCGATAGCGGGGCTCGGCCTCGAGCCGATCCTCGGAGGCACCCGCGGCCGGCCGCGAAAACACCAGGTGGCGATGCGTCCAGTCGTCGGCCACGCCGACGGGTGACCGGCGCCGGCCTGCGGGGAGTCCGGCTGGCTGCGCCGGCAGGGCGAACTACGCCGAGGGTCAGCGCGATCACCGCGCTCATCAGCCGCCGCGACGCTCCGAGGATGCATCGCTCTCATCACGGCCTCCGGGAATCCGTCTCGTCTTCGCCTGTCGAGGGGCTCTCCGAGAGCACGAGCAACCCGCGACGAGGCGAGCTGCGCGACGAGCGCTTCGGCATCGCGAATCGCTTCGTCCTCGCCGATGTCGTACTCCGCGCGAGATCCGCCGCGACACGATCTGCGCGAGCGGGGTCGTGTCCGTCGAGCGACTCCCAGAGCGCCGCGGCGGTCCCGTTCAGCACGAACAGGGTGGAATCGCGCACCGACATGACCATCATCTCGCCGCCGATCATGCGCGCGGCGACATCCGGGCTCACCGAGACGTAGCGAGTTCCGGCTCACGATATCAACTCCCACACCCGCGCGTCGGGCACGAAGGCGAGGCGGCGCACCGGCACGGCCTCGGCGGCGTCGCACGCGGCGTTGAAGACACGGCCCACGAGCCCGGGATCGCACCGCGAAGAACAGGATGTTGCGCAGCAGCGCCTCGGCGGCCTCCGCCGGCGGCGACCGGCTCGATCCGGTTCCCGGCGCCGTGTGACAGAAGATACACCGCCGCGAGCGGGGCTTTCACGTTGTCGCCGGGCACGCCCAGCTCCCCGGCGAACGGCGTGCCGTACGCCCAGTACGTGCCGCCTGCCTTCCGGACGTAAGAGATTTCGTCGGTCAGCAGCGTGACGTCCGGTGGCGCGAGCCGGGTGATCGTCGTCTTGCCCGCGCCGGAGACGCCGGCGAAGCAGTACGCCCGGCCGCCGCGCACGGCGCTCGCCGAATGCAGCAGGAACCCCTCACCGCTCTCCGCGAGCACGAGCGTATGGACGATGCGCAGGACCGAGTCGATGGCAGTACGGGTTCACGGACTGGCGGATGCGGCCGCGGCGCGAGTGCGAATGCCGCACTCCGCGCGGAAGTCGCCCCGCTCGAGCGATCCAGCGGCCGGCGCTCGAACGTCACGCGAACGTCGTCGCCGTCGCGCTCGCGGCGGCGTGGCGTTCGGTGACGATCCACGGTGAACTCGTAGTCGGCCGACCCAGTCGCCGGTGAATCCGGCGTAGCGGTCTTCGGACGAGCCGCAGGAATCGGGCATCGGCGCGACAGGAGCCGGACGGTCAGACCGCCGATGCCGACGCACACCGAGCCGGCCGCGGTCGCCGCGCCGACGTTCATGCGGCTCTCCGTCACCCGTCGCCCGCGCTCCGCCGCGCCGGCGCCGGCATGAGTGCGCGGCACCAGCGCGCGCCCGCGCAGCAGCAGTCGGGCCGCGAGTGACGAGCGGCTGACAACGGCGAACGCCAGCATGCGGCCGGCAAGCCGCGGTTCGCCCGGCACGCGGCACGTCGCCCGCCGCGCTCCACCGCCGCGACACGCCGAGCACTTCGCCGTACGCGACGGGCGGGTCGGGCGATGGCAGCGCGTCTCCCCGGGTGACGCAGGTGTCCGTCGACGTGCCGGCGACCCGGTGGACGAACAGCCGATCTTCGCGGAGCGAACGACCGACGATGTCGCCGATGCGCGCCTCGCCGGAGCGCCGCGCTCGATGGTGATCTCGTCCCCCGGCCACAGCGACGGGAGCATGCTGGCGCCGGTCACGCGGATGCGCGACGTCGCCGAGCTGGCGCACGGACGTCGCGCGACGAAGAGCCACCTTGGTACGGCCGTGGTGCACTGGACGGCGGCGGTTCTCCATGCTCAGGAGTGCTTGTTGACGAACTTGCACTGCCCCTGGGTGGGGCTGGCCTTGCCGCAGGCGAGCGCCGTGGTTTCGAAGACGCCTTCGAACCGGAATGCCGGCTTCTCGTACGGGCGCTTTCGGGGCGGTGTGTCGGCCGCGGACGCAGCCGGCTGCTTTCCGCTCTGTCGTCGTCTCTCGGTCGCTCAAGAACGGCTCCTCTCAACCGTGGTCAACTCCGACAATCATACTAAGATTGGCTGCGATCCGCACGTCTCTCCACCCGCCGGCGCGGCCGCTGCGGGCGGGGACTCCGCCGGAGGCGCCGCGCCGGCGTCCGGCCGCCTGCGGGCCCGGCGCCATGGGGGCGAAGCAGTCCGTGTCCCAGGTTCCCACTCCCCGCCAGCGCATCGAGGCCGCCCTTCGCCTCGGCCGCGCGCTCCGCCTCGTCTGGCGGACGGCGCCGGGGTGGACGCTCGCCAACGTCGTGCTCGTGCTGGTCCAGGGCGTCGCTGCCGCTGGCCGCGCTCTACGTGATGAAGCGCATCCTCGACGCCGTGGCGGCGGCCGTCGCAGCGCCGGGCCGGCCGGAGCTCGTCCAGGCCGTCTGGCTCTGGATCGTCGTGGCCGGCGGCGTGGCCCTCTGTCACCGCGCTCACGCGCCTGCTGGGCGAGTACGTCACCGAGGCGCAGTCGCTGCAGGTGACGGACGCGGTCGCCGAGATCCTGCACGCGCAGTCGATCGCGGTCGATCTCGCCTACTACGAGGACCCCGCCTACTACGACACGCTCCACCGCGCGCAGGGCGAAGCGCCCTACCGCCCCGCGCGCATCGTCAGCGGCCTGGTCCAGATCGCGCAGAACGGCCTGGCGCTTGCCGGCATCGCCGGCGTGGCTGGTGTCGTTCAACTGGGTGCTGGCTGCCGTGCTGTTCCTCGCCGTGCTGCCCGGGGCGTTCGCCCGCCTGGTCTACTCGCGCCGCCTCTACGGCCTCCAGCAGGCGCAGACCGAGCAGGAACGCCGGTCGTGGTACTACCACACCGTGCTGACGGAGGTCGCTCCACGCGAAGGAACTGCGCATCTTCAACCTGGGCGCGCTGTTCCAGGCGCGCTACCGCGACGTGCGGCAGGCGCTCCGGACCGGGAACGCTGGCGCTCGCGCGGCACCGCGTCGTCGCCGACTTGCTCACGCAGGTCGTGGCGACCGCTGCGCGCTCTTCGGATCGCTGGCCTGGATCGCGCTGGCAGACCATCCGGGGCGCCGTCACGCTGGGCGACCTGGCCGTCTACTACCTCGGTTTCCAGACCGGCCTCACGCTGCTGCAGACGGTGCTGCGCGCGCTCGCCGGACTCTACGAAGACAACCTGTTCCTCACGAACCTCTACCAGTTCCTCGACCTTCAGCCCGGGATCACCGCGCCGCGCCAGCCGCAGGGCCGTGCCGCGGCCCATCACGCAGGGCATCGCGTTTCGCGACGTGGCGTTCCGGTATCCGGGCCACGCCACCGACACGCTGCGCGGACATCGATCTCGACGCTCGGCCCGGGCGAGATCGTCGCGCTCGTCGGCGAGAACGGCTCGGGCAAGACCACGCTGGTCAAGCTGCTCTGCCGCCTCTACGACCCGGCCCGCGGCGACATCACGGTGGACGGCGTCAACCTGCGCGATCTCGATCCGGTGGCGTGGCGGCGCGAGATCAGCGTCGCGTTCCAGGACTACGCGCACTACGCCATGACGGCGGGCGAGAACATCTGGCTCGGCGACATCGAGAAGCCCGCCGACGCGGATGGGATCGCCCGGGCCGGCGGACGCTCGGGCGCCGACGCGGTGGTCGAAGAAGCTGCCCGGCGGCTACGACACGATGCTCGGCCGCTGGTTCCAGGAGGGCCAGGAACTCAGCGCCGGCGAGTGGCAGCGCATCGCCATGGCGCGCGCGTTCTGGCGCGAGGCGCACATCCTGGTCCTCGACGAGCCGTCCAGCTCGCTCGATCCTCTCGCCGAAGCCGAGCTCACGCGGCAGTTCCGCGCGCTGCTCGGCGGCCGCAGCGCCATCGTCATCAGCCACCGGCTGTCGACCGTGCAGATGGCCGACCGGATCTACGTGATGGACGGCGGGCGGATCGTCGAGCGCGGCACGCACGGCGAGCTTCTCGCGCAGGGCGGCCTCTACGCGAGGCTGTATCGGGCGCAGGCACAGCACTACCAGGACCGGTAGCTCCGGCGATGCGCATCCTTCACGCGATCCACGACTTCCTGCCCCGGCACGCGGCCGGGTCCGAAATCTACGCATTTCATCTGTGCCGCGAACTGGCCGCGCGCCACCACGTGCACGTGCTGGCGGCCGAGTACGATCCGGCCCGGCCGCACGGCACGCTCACCTGGCGCGTGCACGAGGGGCTGCCGGTCATCGAACTCGTCAACAACTGGGAAGGGACGTTCGCGGATTCATGGAAGTCGGCCAGGCTGACGACGCAGCTCGATGCCGTGCTGCGCGCGACGCAGCCCGACGTGGTGCACATCCACAGCCTGCTCAACCTGAGCTTCGAGCTGCCCCGCCTCGCGCGGGCGCGGGGCGCGGCGGTGGCGGCCACGCTGCACGACCACAGCCTCGCCTGCCCCTCCGGCGGCCAGCGGCTGCATC
>CAWICP010000004.1:0-85485 GCA_963834645.1 uncultured Acidobacteriota bacterium | reverse complement strand
CAGATGGCGACCGGCCTCGTGCGGCGGCTGCTGGTCGGGAGGCGGCAGCGGTGGGAGTTCGTCTCGCCGGATCCGGATTGGGGCCCTCCCCGCATGACGAGCACGTCGCTCTACCTGCACGTGCCGTTCTGCCGGCACACCTGTCCGTACTGCCCGTATACGAAGGTCCACTATGATCGCGCGACTCGTCGGGCGCTACACGAGCGCGGCCATCGCCGAGGTCGACGGGTGGGCCGATGCGGCCGGGGCGTGCGAGCTCACCAGCGTCTATGTCGGCGGCGGCACGCCCACGCTGGCGCTCGACGCCGTCGCCGCCATACTCGATCGAGCGCGCCGCCGGTTCCGGCTGACCGGCGACATCGCGATCGAGACCAATCCCGCCGACGTCGACGTCGAACTGTCGGACGGCTGCGCGACATCGGGGTCCGCCTGGTGTCACTCGGCATCCAGTCGTTCCAGTCGGCGACCTGGAGACCATCGGCCGCCGCTACTCGCCGGCCGCCGCGGAACGGGCGCTTTCGGCCCTCGGCCTCAGGCGGGTTCGCCTCGGTCAACGTGGATCTCATGTTCGCCCTGCCCGGGCAGTCGATTGCCGCGCTTGTCTCCGATCTCGACCGTGCCGCGGCACTCGGCGCGGACCAGATTACGGCCTACCCGCTCTTCACCTTTCCCTACACCGCCGGTCGGCGCAGACGCTGCGCCTGAAGGACGTCCGGCTGCCGGACCTCCTGCGCGCGCCGCGCCCAGTACCGCGCGATCTGCGACTGGAGCCGCGCGCACGGATTCGACCGGGTCTCCGTGTGGGGGTTCAAGAAGGCGGGCGCGCCCCGCTACTCGTCGGTGACCCGCGCCGGATACATCGGCATTGGGCCCGGCGCCGGCTCTCACCTGCCCGGGGGTTCGCCTTCAACACCTTCGACTCCACGACGTGGGTCGTACGCGGCCCGAATCACGGGCCCGACCGTCGCCCTGTGGATGCCGTTCTCGCCCGCGCTGGCGGGCTGGTGGTGGCTGTACCTGGCGCCTCTACGACACCCGCATTCCGATGGACCAGACTCGACGACACCCTGGGACGCGATGCCCGGCGCGTGCGACGGTGGCTTCAACTGGGCGAACGGGCGGGGCTCGCGTCGCAGCGCGACGGGGAGGTGACCCTGACCGACGCGGGCGCGTTCTGGCTGCACCTGGCCCAGAACTACTTCGCGCTCGACTACGTGAACACGCTCTGGACGGCCGCGCGACGCCAGCCCTGGCCCGCGGCGGTCAGCCTGTAGGGCGCCCCGCCCGCATGAGCCGTGGTAGTATTCGACATCCCGTCAATTCGAGCAGGAGGAGCCCCCCGATGAAGCGCTTTGCTGCCGCCGCCGCCGTACTGAGCCTGTTTGCCGCCGGGTGCGACGAGAAACTGAATCCTGTGGCCCCGACGCGCCGGCCAGGTGACGCTTGCGTCTCAGCTGTCGGCGGCCGCCGAAGTACCGCCGGCCGGTTCCCAGGGGATCCCCGCGGGGCGCTCGAAGCGGGAGCGGCCGGCACGCTGTCGATCAGCATGGTCCCTGCCGCCGCTGGCGCGTACACTGCGAGTTTCACGTTCTCGGTGGGCAACCTGATCAAGTCCGGCGTGCTCCCGTCGCCCGCTCGACTCGGGTTCGGTGATCGTGGCCGGGCACATCCACTCCGGGGCGGCGGGCACATCCGGCCCGCCCGTCGTGCCGCTGCCCATTTCGCTGGCGGCCCCGATCGTGACACCGACGGGCAGCGTGATGCTGACCATCTCGGGCGTGGCGGTGAGCGCCGACGCCGCCAACGCGATCCTCGCGAACCCCGGCGGGTTCTACTTCAACCTGCACTCGGCGCTGAACCCGGTCGGCGTCGTGCGCGGCCAGCTCGCGAAGCAGTAGAATCCCCTCCGTCCACCCTCGGCCGGCGGTGCCGTCCGGCATGGAGTGGCTCAGGAGGCCGCATGCGCCAGCTGGCCGACACGATCTGCCTTGGCTTCATCCTCGCCGTCGCCCTCGCCGCCGCGCGTCCGCGCGCGCCAGGAAGCCGAGCCGCTGAGGTGGTTCAAGGGCAATACGCACACCCACTCGCTCAACAGCGACGGCGACAGCAGCCCCGACGACGTCGTCCGCTGGTACCGGGAGCAGCGGTATCACTTCCTCTTCTTCACGGACCACAACGTGGTGACGCCGGTCGAAGGGCTCAACGCCGTCTTCGGCATGCCGGACCGTTTCCTCGTCATTCGCGGCGAAGAGGTCACGCGACCAGGCCGCGGAGAAGCCGGTCCACCTGAACATGCTCGGCGGCGAGGGGGTCGTCCCGCCCCAGGGAGGCGACACCGTGGCCGAGGCGCTGCAGCGGAACGTCGCGGCCATCACCGCCGCGCGGGGGGTCATCTCGATCAACCACCCCAATTTCGGGTGGGCGATGTCGGCAGCCGACCTCGCCGGGGGAAATGGCGCCCACCTCCTCGAGATCCACAACGGCCATTTCATGGTGAACAACGCCGGCGGCGGCGGGCTACCCGAGCGCCGAGGCGCTGTGGGACAGCATGCTGAGCGCCGGGATCCGGATTTTCGGCGTGGCGAGCGACGACATGCACCAGCTGAAGCAGCCGTGGGCGAGCGCCTCGGCGAGACCGGGGCAGGGGTGGGTCGTCGTGCGGGCCGCCCGCCTCTCGGCCGAGTCGGTCCTTTCGGCGCTGGCCGCCGGCGACTTCTACGCGTCGACGGGCGTGGAGCTCTCTGATGTGCAGGCGACGGCGCAGCGGCTGACCGTGACGGTGAAAGAACAGTCCTTCGCCAAGTACACCATTCAGTTCATCGGCCAGGGCGGGCGCATTCTGAAAGAGGCCGTCGCCAGCCCCGCCGAGTACGACATCACCGGCGGCGAGGGCTACGTGCGGGCGCGCATTCTCGACTCGAACGGCCAGACCGCCTGGACGCAGCCGGTCTTCGTGTCGCCCCGCTCGAGCGGCATCCCGGCGACGCCGGGGTCCGATTGCTGAGGTCGGGGGAGACCCGGCCCGCCCGGTCGCCGACGTCAGTGCTGAATGCCCGGGGGACCCGACCGATCAGAGCATCCCCAGTTGCAGCTTCGCGGCGTCGGACATGCGATCAGGGGACCAGGCGCGGTTCCCACACGACCTCGACGAAGACGTCCGCGACGCCTTCGACGTCTCGCACCTTGCGCTCCACCTCGAGCGGCAGTGCCTGGGCGGACGGGGCAGCCCGGCGCCGTCAGGGTCATCTGGACCTGGACGCGGCGTTCACTGTCGATGTCGATGCCGTAGATGAGGCCCAATTCCCAGATGTTCACGGGGATCTCGGGGTCGTACACCGAGCAGACCGCGTCGATGATGCGGGGACGCAGCGTGAGGGCGACGACGGGGTCGGCCGTCATCGGGGCGCCTCCTCTCCCAGCAAGGCTGGCAGCCTGGCAGCGAGCAGGCGATCGAGTTCGGCGCGGACGGGCTCGAGGCGCAATCCGGCTCGTCACGTCCGCGGCGAACGCCCTGACGAGCAGGCTCCTCGCGTCGTCGAGGCCGATGCCGCGCGTCCGCAGGTAGAACAGCGCGTCCTGGCTCAACTGCCCGACCGTCGCGCCATGCGTGCACCTGACGTCGTTGGCGAAGATCTCGAGCTGGGGCTTGGTGTTGACCTGCGCCTCGTCCGAGAGCAGCAGCGCCTTGTTCGTCTGCTTCGCGTCGGTCTTCTGCGCGTCCGGGCGGACGCGAATCCGGCCGTTGAACACGCCGCGGGCCCGCCCGCCGAGGATGCCCTTGTAGAGTTCGTGGCTGGTGCCGTGCGGCGCTGGCGTGGTCGATCTCCGTGTGGTTGTCGATCAACTGGTTGCCGCCGGCGAGATACAGGCCGTTGAGCGTGCACTCCGCGCCCTCGTCGCCAAGCACCGCCACGGCGTCGTGTCGGGCGATTCGGCCGCCGAAGGCGAACGCGTGCGACGAGGAACGGCTGGACCGGCCCAGGTGAAACGCCGTGTGGCCGATGTGGAACGCCGACTCGGACTCGCGCTGGAGCCGGCAGTGCTCCAGCACGGAGCCGTCGCCCACGACGACCTCGGTGACGGCATTCGTGAAGCCGCGCGACGGGCCCGAGGCTGCCGAACGTCTCGATCACCCGCGCCTGGCTGTTGCGGCCGAGCACGACGAGCACGCGCGGCGCGGAGATCGCCGGCGACGGCGTGACCGTGGACAGAAACACCAACTGGACAGGCAGGTCGGCCACGGTGTTGTCGGCGACGGCGACGAGCGCGCCGTCTTCGAAGAGCGCCGTGTTCAGCGCCGCGAACGGGTGGACGGCGGAGTCCGAGTGGCGCGCCAGATACGGCTCCAGAGACTCCGGATCGCGCTCGATGGCGTCTGCCAATCGTGGAGACCGTGAGGCCCGCGGCCGGGACGCCCGGGGCCGACAACTCGGCGGCGTACCGGCCGTTGACGAACACGAGCAGCGGCCCGGCGAGACCGGGAACCAGGAAGCGCGCAGCCTCCTCCGGGGACACCGCCGCGAGCGGCGCCGCGGCAAACGGCGTGTCGGCAATCGGCGCCACGTTCGTGACGCGCCACTCCTCGTCTCTCGTCGTCGGGATGCCCATGCGCCCGAATGCGTCAGCCGCCGAGCGGCGCACGTCGCGCAGCCACGCCGGCTCGTGCGCGCGATCGCGTTCGGCCCGCTCGATCGCGGCGAGGTAGTGGCCGGCTCCGGCCCGTGATGCGGTCAGTGTCGCCATCGTCGGTCTCCTCCACGCCAGCGCCGGCTCAGGCCGGCTGCGCCTCGGCTTCGAGCCACCCGTAACCCTTGTCTTCCAGCTCCAGGGCCAGCTCCTTGCCGCCGGAGCGGACGATGCGGCCGTCGGAGAGGACGTGGACGAAGTCGGGCACGATGTAGTCGAGCAGGCGCTGGTAGTGCGTGACGACGATGGCGGACCGGTCGGGGCTGCGGAGCGCGTTCACGCCGTTGGCGACGATCTTGAGCGCGTCGATGTCGAGGCCCGAATCGGTCTCGTCGAGGATGGCCAGCTTCGGTTCGAGCACGGCCATCTGGAAGATCTCGTTGCGCTTCTTCTCGCCGCCGGAGAACCCGTCGTTCACCGGGCGGCTCATCAGCGCCTGGTCCATGTCGAGCAGCGTCATCTTGTCGCGGATGAGCGCCATGAACCCCATCGCGTCGATCTCGGGCTCGCCGCGGTGCTTCCGGACCGCGTTCAGCGCGGCCTTGAGGAAGTAGGCGTTGTTGACGCCGGGGATCTCCACCGGGATACTGGAAGGCGAGGAAGAGGCCTTCGCGGGCGCGCTCCTCGGGATCGAGGTCGAGCAGGTCGCTGCCCGTTGTACGTCACGGAACCCGCGGTCACCTCGTACTCGCTGCGCCCGGCCAGGACGCCGGCAAGCGTGCTCTTGCCCGACCCGTTCGGCCCCATCACGGCGTGCACCTCGCCGGTTCCCACGGCCAGGTCGATGCCCTTGAGGATGTCCTTGCCGCCCACGCGGGCACGGAGGTTCTTGATCTCGAGCATGACGTGTCGTTCGCTCCGTTCACTGGTCGTGTCCTAGCCCCTAGCCCCTAGCCCCTAGCCCCTCGAGCCCCGAGCCCCTCACCCCACCGACCCTTCCAGGCTGACCGCGAGCAGCTTCTGCGCCTCGATGGCGAACTCCATCGGCAGCTCGCGGAAGACCTCCTTGCAGAAGCCGCTGACGATCATGTTGACCGCGTCCTCCGTCGAGAGCCCGCGCTGGCGGCAGTAGAAGATCTGGTCCTCGCCGATCTTCGACGTCGACGCCTCGTGCTCCATCTGCGCCGACGTGTTCTTGATCTCGATGTAGGGGAACGTGTGCGCGCCGCACTCGTCGCCGATGAGCAGGGAATCGCACTGCGAGTAGTTGCGCGCGTTCGCGGCGTTCCTGCCGATCTTGACCATGCCGCGGTAGGTGTTCTGGCCGTGGCCGGCCGAGATGCCCTTGGAGACGATCGTGCTCCGGGTGTTCTTCCCGAGGTGGATCATCTTGGTCCCGGTGTCGGCCTGCTGGTGGTTGTTCGTCACGGCCACCGAGTAGAACTCGCCCACGGAGTTGTCGCCCTGCAGGATGCAGCTCGGGTACTTCCACGTGATGGCCGACCCGGTCTCGACCTGTGTCCAGGTGATCTTGGAGTTGGCGCCGCGGCAGTGCCCGCGCTTGGTGACGAAGTTGTAGATGCCGCCCTTGCCGTCCTTGTCGCCGGGGTACCAGTTCTGCACCGTCGAGTACTTGATCGTGGCGCGCTCGTGCGCCACCAGCTCGACCACCGCGGCGTGCAGCTGGTTCTCGTCGCGCATCGGGGCCGTGCAGCCCTCGAGGTAGCTCACGAACGCGCCTTCGTCCGCGACGATGAGCGTGCGCTCGAACTGCCCGGTGTTCTGGGCGTTGATGCGGAAGTACGTCGACAGCTCCATCGGGCAGCGGACGCCCTTCGGCACGTAGCAGAACGAGCCGTCGCTGAAGACCGCCGAGTTCAGCGCCGCGTAGTAGTTGTCCGAGTAGGGGACCACCGAGCCGAGGTACTGCCGGACCAGATCGGGATGCTCCCGCACCGCCTCGGAGAACGAGCAGAAGATGATGCCGAGCGCCTTCAGCTTGTCCTTGAACGTCGTGGCCACCGACACGCTGTCGAACACCGCGTCGACCGCGACGCCGGCCAGCGCCTTCTGCTCGTCGAGGGGGATGCCGAGCTTCTCGAACGTCTTGCGGATCTCCGGATCCAGCTCGTCGAGGCTCGCGAGCGACTTCGGCCGCTTCGGCGCCGAGTAGTAGATGATGCCCTGGTAGTCGATCGGCTCGTGCCTGACGTTGGCCCAGTCGGGGTCCTTCAGCGTCAGCCAGGTCCGGTACGACTTCAGCCGCCAGTCGAGCATCCAGTCGGGCTCGCCCTTGCGCGCCGAGAGTCTCGCGGACGATGTCCTCGCTCAGCCCGCGCGGGAACGCCTCGGCCTCGACGTCCGTGACGAAGCCGTACCTGTACTCGCGGGTGGCGAGTTCCTCGATGGCCTGTCGTTTCCGTGCTCATGGAGCCGCTCCCTCAATCCGACCTTTCCAGTCTCCAATATACATCAAATCGGACTATTTAGGTCTGGTATCTGTGGTAAGGTGCTGAACAGGGGGTGTTCCCCAACCACCGGAGGGTGTTCCATGACGGCTCCCGTCGAATCCCGCGGCTACGTGCACCGCGATGTGCTGGTCTCCACCGACTGGGTGGCGGACCACCTCGACGACCCGTCCGTCCGCGTCATCGAATCGAACGAAGACATGCTGCTCTACCCGTCCGGGCACATCCCTGGCGCGGTGCAGGTGGACTGGACGCTGGACCTCAACGACCAGATCCGCCGCGACTACCTCTCGCGAGAGGCGTTCGAGGCGCTGGCGTCGCGCATCGGCATCACGCCAGACACGACCGTCGTGTTCTACGGCGACAAGAACAACTGGTGGGCGTGCTACGCCTTCTGGGTCTTTCAGCTCTTCGGCCATACGCCGGCGAGGGTCATGGATGGCGGACGCCTGAAGTGGGAGAAGGAAGGCCGCCCGATGACCCGCGACGTGCCGAAGTACCCGGCGACGACGTACCGGGCGCGCGAGCGGCAGGACGGACCGCACCGCGCGTTCCGCAACGAGGTCCTGGCGCACGTCCGTTCCAAGGGCCAGCTCGTGGACGTGCGAAGCCCCGAGGAGTACTCGGGCGCGCGGATGCACATGCCGGACTACCCCAACGAAGGCGCGCTGCGCGGGGGCCACATCCCCGGCGCGAAGAGCATCCCGTGGGCCCGCGCGATCAATCCCGGACGACGGCACGTTCAAGACCGCCGACGAACTGCGCGAGATCTACCTCCAGGAGCAGGCGCTCAAGCCCGCAGATCCGACCATCGCGTACTGCAGGATCGGCGAGCGCAGCAGCCACACCTGGTTCGTGCTGAAGTACCTGCTGGGCTTCGCGAACGTCCGCAACTACGACGGGTCGTGGACGGAGTGGGGGAACCTGGTGGGAGCGCCGATAGAGAAGTAGTCAGTAGCAGTAGCCAGTAGAAGCCAGAAGCAGAAGACAGAAGCCAGAAGCCAGACAGACACGATGACCGCTGCCGTACTTCCAGAACGCCTGCGCGACGTGCTGGCGGTGTTCGCGTCGATCAACGACCCGGCCGACCGCGCCACCCTGCTGATCGACTTCGCCGACCAGTTCAGGCCGGTGCCGCCCGAGGTGGCGACGCCCCCGTTTCCGAAGGATCGCCTGGTTCCCTACTGCGAGTCGGAGGCCTACGTCTGGCTGGTTCCCCAGGCCGATGGGACCGCGAATCTTCACTTCGCCGTGGAGAACCCATCGGGGATCTCGGCGAAAGCACTGGCGTCGATCCTCACGTCCACCCTGTCGGGCCTCACGCCCGAAGAAATCGAGCAGGTGTCCCCCGACATCGTCGAGCAGATCTTCCGGCAGAACATCTCGATGGGAAAGGGGATGGGCCTGATGGCGATGGTGCAGGCCGTCCAGGCCCTTGCCAGGGCGGCCCGGCAGCGGTGACGGCGGCGAGGTTGGCGTAGAATCGTCGCGTCGAAGGGAGCGTGCACGTGGCGAATCGAACACCGGTGAGAGGTTGGGTCGTGCACCGCGGCGATCGCGCTCGTCGCGCATGGGGTCACCGATGGATGCGCAACCCGCCGGCAAGGCGGGCAACCCGGTCGGCGTCTTCCTCCGGTGCACGGGCCAGGATGACCCGCTTCGGGCGCTCCAGGCCGTGAAGTCGCTCGGCCTCGACACGGTCCAGGTCAGCAGGCTCCCGGACCGCTTCTACACGCCCGAGGGCGCGGCCGAGTTCGCGGGCATGCTTCGCAGCACCGGCATCCGCGCCGACTCGGTCGTCGCCGTGTTCGCCGGCGAGAGTTACGCGGACCGCGACACCGTCGTCCGCACGGTCGGGTTCCGCCCGCTGCATCTCATCAAGGAGCGCCTCGAGTACCTGCGGAAGTGCGTGGACTTCGCCGACGCCATCGGCGCGAGGATCGTGACGTTCCACATGGGGTTCCTGCCGGAGAACGCAGCCGGACGACCGCGTACCAGGCCATGCTGGCAGCCGTCACCGACATCGCGGGGTACGCCGCGAAGAGGAACGTCACGATCTCGCTCGAGACCGGGCAGGAAACGGCGAGCAGCTCGCCGCGTTCCTCGACCGGATCACCGTGGCCCGCGTCGGGGTCAACTTCGATCCCGCCAACCTCGTCATCTACGGCGTCGACTGCGCCCTCGCGGGCCCTGAAGCACTTCGTCGGGCGGGTCGACCTCGGTCCACGTGAAGGACGCGCTGCTGCCGGAGACGCCGGGCGCCATGGGCCGCGAGGTCCGGCCGGGCGAGGGGCGCGCCGAACTCACCGAGTGCTTCCGGATGCTCCGCGCCTCCGGGCTTCACGGGGCGCGCTCATCATCGAGAACTACGTCGCGCGC
This sequence comes from uncultured Acidobacteriota bacterium, assembly GCA_963834645.1. GTDB lineage: Bacteria > Acidobacteriota > Vicinamibacteria > Vicinamibacterales > JAKQTR01 > JAKQTR01. Next base: position 76,012 of record CAWICP010000004.1, on the reverse strand, counting down.
GGCCTGAAGACCGATCCGATGGACGAGCTGCGCGTTGCGCAGGTGTTCCTGCGGAAGTCCGGGCTGGTCGACGTCGCCTGCGCGCTACCGCAGCCGCTCCGCGCGGATGGTCCGCTTGAGGACGCGCTCCGGCACGACGCGGGCGCCGAGGCCCGGCCCGCTCGGGATCTCGATGAACCCGCTCGGCGTCGAGGACGACCGGGGGATCGACGATGTCCTCGTCGAAGTAGTTGGCCGTCTCCGACGTGTCGCCGGGCAGCGAGAAGCCCTCGGCGGTCTGCAGGTGGATGTTGACCGCGCGGCCGATTCCCGTCTCGTCCATGCCGCCCGACCACACGCCGATGCCGACACCCGCGGCGTAGTGCGCGATCCGCATCGACTCCAGCAGCCCGCCGACCCGTCCCTGCTTCACGTTGATGACGCGGCAGGCGCCGATCGAGATGGCCGCGGCCGCGTCGGCGAGGCTGTGAATGGACTCGTCGAGGCAGATGGCGGTCTTCATCTGCCCGCTGCAGCGAGGCGTGCTCGATGATGTCGCTGTAGGAGAGCGGCTGCTCGATCATCATCAGGTCGAACTCGTCGAGCCGCCTGCAGGTGGTCCGTGTCCGCGAGCGTGTAGTCGCCGTTGGCGTCCACCATGAGCGGCACGTCCGGGAAGCGGTCGCGCACGGCGCGCACCCAGTCGACGTCCTGGCCCTTCTTCACCTTCATCTTGACGCGGTGGTAGCCCTTCGCGACGGCCCGCTCGACGGCCTGCGAGCAGGGCGTCCTGCGTCTCCTGCAGGCCGATGCTCAGCCCGGACATGATCTGCCTCGCCGGCCGGCCCAGCAGTTCGTGGAGGGCGACGCCGCGCTGCATGGCGATCAGGATGAGGAGGGCGTTCTCGATCGTGGCCTTGGCCATGCCATGGCCGCGGACGCGGCGGAACCGCGCCCTCCAGTTCGCCGATGCGTGATGCCCGGCTCGACGAGCGGCAGCAGGAAGTCCCTGATGATGTGCCGGGCGGTCGTGTTGGTTTCGTAGGCGTAGAACGGGTCGGGATCGGACACGCACTCGCTCCAGGCGGTGACGCCGCCCGACTCGAGGCGCATCAGCATCGCTTCCTTCTCGGTCCAGACGTGGACGCTGGTGCCGAACGGCGCGACAAACGGCAGCCTCACCGTGACGAGATCGACGTGGTCGATCCGCGGCAGCGACGAGCGCCTCGAGGGCGGCGGTGGGCGACGGGCGGCCAGTCGGTGTCATGCGGACTTTCGAGCGGCCGGAACACGGGGCCCGGGAACGCGAACACCGCGCGGCCGGCCACCGGGTTGATGAGCAGCGCGAACGCGATCCAGAGCGAGATCGCGGCCAAGCGCGATCGTGCAGAGGCCGACGACGATGCCCAGCCACTCGCCGCCGCCCAGATGCCTGGCGATGCGCGCGATGTAGAGCAGGTCGATGTCGATCAGGAACGCCATCAGCAGCGACGAGAAGAAGCCGAACCCGTAGGTGAATGCGAGGAAGACGATCAGGAAGCAGACGTCCACGGCGAAGACCACCGTGGCGTCGGGCACCTGGCCGCGCGAGAGGCTGTCGAGCGCCCACCAGTTGATCACCCAGTTGAAGGCGAACGACGTGAACAGCGTGCCGCCGTACACGTTCTTGTTCAGCAGGCTGCCCAGGCCGGCGACCAGCTGGCCGCCCGCCCCGAACAGGAGGCAGAACATCGCCGCGGTCTTCAGGCCGGAGGGCGTGAGGCTGGCGCCGAACGCGATCGGCACCAGGGCGGCGCACCCGATGGCCAGGCAGATCAGGCCGATGGGCGTCGGATCCGCGATGGGCAGGCCCTGACTACTCTGCGGTTCGGCAGCGTGGGACATCGATCCTCCAGCGTGGTCACTCTGGGGACAGCGGGGCGATTGATTATAATGAAATCTCACACGAACCTATCCACACACGGCATCACCAGCGCGAGGAATCCCCGATGAACAGGACGATCGGCTACGCGGCGCACAGCTCCACGGCTCCTCTCGAGTCATTCGCCGTTCGACCGCCGCGAGCCCGGGGCGAGCGACGTGGAGATCGACATCCAGTACTGCGGCGTCTGCCACTCGGACCTGCACACCGCGCGCAACGAATGGAACATGACGGTCTACCCGGTGATCCCCGGCCACGAGATCATCGGCCGGGTCAGCCGCGTGGGCGGCGGCGTCACCCGCTTCGCCGCCGGAGACGTCGTGGGCGTGGGCTGCATGGTCGACTCGTGCGGCACCTGCCCGGACTGCGCCGACGGCCTCGAGCAGTATTGCCAGAGCTTCCCCATCCTCACCTACAACAGCCCCGACAAGCACACCGGGGGCATGACCTACGGCGGGTACTCGAAGCGCATCGTCGTGGACGAGAAGTTCGTGCTGCGCGTGCCGGCGAACCTGGACCTGGCCGCCGCGGCGCCGCTCCTGTGCGCGGGGATCACCACCTACTCGCCCCTGCGGCACTGGAAGGTGGAGCGCGGGCAGAAGGTCGGCGATCGTCGGGCTCGGCGGGCTGGGACACATGGGCCTGAAGTTCGCCCACGCGATGGGCGCCCGCACCGTCCTGTTCACGACGTCTCCCGGCAAGGCCGCCGACGCGCGCCGGCTGGGCGCCGACGAGGTGGTGGTGTCCGCGAACCCGGACGAGATGAAGCGCCACGCGGACAGCTTCGATTTCATCCTCGACACGGTTGCCGCCCCGCACAACCTGGACGCGCTGACCGCGCTGCTCAAGCGCGACGCGACGCTCTGCCTCGTGGGCGCGCCCGCCGAGCCGCACCCCTCTCCGGCGGTGTTCAACCTGGTCTTCCGCCGCAGGCAGATCGCGGGCTCGCTCATCGGGGGGATCCGCGAGACGCAGGAGATGCTCGACTTCTGCGGGAAGCACGGCATCACGTCGGACATCGAGATGATCAAGATGCAGGACATCAACGTCGCGTACGAGCGGATGCTGAAGAGCGACGTGAAGTACCGCTTCGTGATCGACATGGAGTCGCTGGCTCTAGCCGGAGAGTGCCGAGGCACTGCCCGGCACCGTCGCCGGGAACGAGCCTCATGCGGAACATTCGCGTCGCGTCCGTGCAGTTCGAGCATGCCGCCGGCGACAAGGACGCCAACTTCGCGAAGATCCGGCACTTCGTCCGCGAGGCGGCCGCGCAGCACGTGGAGATTGTCGCGTTCCCCGAATGCTGCATCACCGGCTACTGGTTCCTGAGGACACCTGACGCGGGAGCAATTGCTGGCGCTGGCCGAGCCGGTGCCGGAAGGGCCATCCACCCGGGCGCTCCTGGAACTCGCCAAGGCGCATCAGATGACCATCGGTGCGGGCCTGGTCGAGATCGATCAGGCCGGGCTGCTGCACAACACCTATGTCGTCGCGATGCCGGACGGCACGTGGCGGCTCCACCGCAAGATCCACGCGTTCGAGAGCGACGACATCGTGCCGGGGTCCGAGTTCACGGTGTTCGACACGCCGCACGGCTGCCGCGTCGGCGTCCTGATCTGCTACGACTGCAACATCAACGAGAACGTGCGGATCACGGCGCTCATGGGAGCCGAGATCCTGCTGGCTCCTCACCAGACCGGCGGCTGCACCTCGAAGAACCCGCACCAGATGGGCCTCATCGAGCGCCGCGTCTGGGAGGCGCGGCACAGCGACCCCGGAAGCCATCGAAGCCGAACTGAAGGGCGACAAGGGCCGGGGCTGGCTGATGCGCTGGCTGCCCTCGCGCGCCCACGACAACGGCATGTTCGTCGTCTTCAGCAACGGGGTCGGCATCGACGACGACGAGGTGCGCACGGGAAACGCGATGATCCTCGATCCCTACGGCCGCATCCTCGCGGAGACGTGGAAGGCCGACGACGCGATGGTCGTCGCGGACCTGGATGCCAGCCTGCTGGAGCACTCCACCGGCAGCCGCTGGATCAAGACGCGCCGTCCCGGAGCTCTACGGCCCGCTGACTGTTCCGACGGGGAACGAGATCGACACGCGCACCTTGAGGTTCGACGAGGTAGGGGGTCTACGCCGCCGCCGCGCAGGAAGGCGCGGTGGAAGCGGGCCATGAACGCCTCGCCTTCGCTCTCTGAGCACGCTTCGAGGACGATCTCGACCCGGTGGCGGGGAACGTCCACGCTGCCCACGCGGTGATCCGCCAGGGGCGTGAGCCGGATGAGCCAGCCGCAGGCCGTCCCGCGTCCCCGGATGGTGTTTCCGTCCACTTCGAACGGTCCGACCGCCGCCGGCAGGAGGCGGAAGAACTCCTCTCTGGTGATGCTCATCTCCAGGTTGCGGTGGAAATTCATTCAGCCGCCGGCAACGGGAGGCCAGATGGCAAGCACCTGGCCCTCCAGACATCGCTCGCGTCGCGCGATCCGGCCGGGCCACCCAGTGGCCATCAACCAGCACGATGGCGCACAGCGCCTCCGGGATGCCCTGGCGGCGGATCACGTCCAGCACCGTGGTGCCCGGGTCGACATCGAGATCGACGCGGTGGCTGGCGCGAGCCTCGGCCGGGAGGCGCGCGGTGAGCGAGGCGAACAGCTTGAGCGTGATCCTCATACCGCGCCGGCCGCCGCGAGATACGCCGGCATGATCTCGGCGGGGTCGTCCATCAGCCGCTGTTTCCAGACGCCGAGGCGAAGGCGCCCTTCGATGAGCCCCCGCAGCGCGCCGACGTGGTCGGAGAAGCCCACGCAGTTGGCGCCCACCAGGCGGTCGCCGTCGAACTGCAGGTTCAGGTAGCGATAGCGCGGCTCGTCCAGCACTTCGGTGGACTCGCCACCCGGCACCCCCTGCCACTCCCCGAATGAAGACGAGGCGAGGCCGAGCGTCGTCAGGACGTTGAACACGAAGCCGCCCTTGAAACGGACGGGCCGGCCGGCCATGTTCAGCGCGGCGATCCGCCCCTGCTCCACGGCATTCGGCTGGATCGCGTTCAGCTCGCGCTTCCCGGTGAGACCGTTGGCGGCCTCGGCCACATCGCCGGCTGCGTAGACGCCGGGGACGCTGCTCTGCAGATTGGCGTCGACGAGGACGCCGTGGCCGATCTCGATGCCGCTGCCCGCGAGGAACTCCAGGTTCGGATCCACGCCGACGACACTGAGGTACATGTCGGCGGGAAGGACGCGGCCCTCGCCCAGGTCCACCCGCAGGCCGTCCCCGTCGGAGACGAGACCCTTCGGCTGCGTCCGGGTAAGAATCTTCGCGCCCTTGGCTTCGCACCAGCGCTGGATCAGCCCGCTGGCCGTGGGGTTCATCATCCGGCGCACCATGTAGCCGCTGCGGACGAGGATCGTGAGGTCGACGCCGCGCGAGAGCAGGCCCTCCATGATGATGCAGCCCACGAACCCCGCGCCCATCTGCACGACGCGCGTGCCGGGCCTGGCCTTCTCGAGAATGGCCCGGGCATCGTCCAGCGTCCAGCACGTCTGGACGCCCGGGAGATCGATGCCCGGAATCCGCTCCCGGCTCGGCCGCGAGCCGGTGGCGATGAGCAGGCGATCGTAAGGGAGGCTGCGGCGATTGCTGAGGCTCACTGTGCGGGCGGCCGTATCGACGGCCTGCGCACGAGCGTGCACCAGTTCAAGGCGCAGGCGCCGGAAGTGGTCGGGGTCCTTCCGGATGTAGGTGCCCGCTTCGTCGATGTCCCCTTTGAGCAGATAGGGGATCGCCATGCGGGCGTACGGCACCTCGCCCTCGCCGCACACGAGCGTGATCGCCGGCGGCCGGGTCGGTTTTTCGCAAGGTCTCCGCCGCGATGACGCCCGCGGGACCGCTCCCGATGATGACGTGTCTCATGGGGGACCCCACCGTCACACGCCGAGGCGCGCGCGCGTCTCGGCGGTGGGCACGCCTTCCGCGGTCCAGCCGCGCACCCGGTAGTATTCCGGCAGCATCACGTCGAGTTTCGACACCGCGCCCTTCTGCGGGCCCGTCTGCGCGGCTTCCTTCATCAGGCGCGGCGGGAGGTTGTCGTCCTTGCAGGTGAGGCCCGCCGCGAGGTTGAACTCGCGCTCCATGTTCCAGATGCGCTCGCCGACGACGAGCAGCCGCTCCTCGGACCAGTCGCCCTCGCAGGCGGCCTGAATCTGCGGCTGGATGTCGGAGAGCCCCCACGCGAACGTGGTGAAGAGGCAGATGCCGGCGGAGTCCACGACGCCCGTCAGGTCCTGGAAGGCCTTCAGCATGGCGGGCTTGCCCTCGGTGGCCTGCGGCTCCATCTTCACCGGGATGCCGAGCACCTCGGGCGACACCATGTAGCCGCGCAGGTGGCACGCGCCCCGGTTGTTGGTGGCGTAGGCGAGGCCCATGCCCTGCAGGACTCGACCGTCGTAGGCCGGAAACTCCAGGCCCTTGACGCTCATGGAGAGTTCGGGCCTGCCGTACTTGGCGCACAACCGCTTCGAGCCGAGCCCGATCTCCTTGCCGAAGCCCTCGCCTCTGGCGGTCATTTCGGCGAGTGTCACCAGGCCCTCCGTGGATCCGAACGGCAGTTCGAAGCCCACGTCTTCCTTCTTCAGGATGCCCAGGTCGTAGAGCTCCATCGCCGCGCCGACGGTGGCGCCGAACGAGATGGGATCGAAGCCGTCCTCGTTGCAGAGGAAGTTGGCGTAGGTGAGGGCCTCCAGATCGGAGACGCCGTTCGCTGCGCCCAGCGCCCAGGCGGCCTCGTACTCCAGGCCGCCCGAGGCGCCCTGGTACTGCGGTTTGTCCTTGATGCTGAAGTGGCCGGGATCCATGCGCGAGATGCGGCCGCAGGCGATCGTGCAGCCGAAGCATGCGCCCTTGGTCACGAGGTTCGCCTTGCCGTCGGTGGGCCGCTTCTGGTGCATGGCCTCGCCGGAAATGGCCGAGGCCCCTTCGAACTGCACGTCGCGATGGTTGTGCGTCGGCAGCGCGCCCAGTTCGTTGATGACGTTCATCAGCACCTGCGTGCCGTAGGTGGGGAGCCCCTGGCCGGTCACGCCATTGGCCGCCAGTGCCTTGCTTCCCGGCCTCGGTCGCCGCGAAAAACGCCTCCGGGTTCGCGAGCTGGAACGCGTCCGTGCGGGTGCCGCGCACGGCCACCGCCTTGAGGTTCTTGGATCCCATCACCGCGCCAACGCCCGACCTCCCGGCCGCCCGGTGCAGGTCGTTGACGATGGCGGCATAGAGCACGCGGTTTTCGCCAGCGCGGCCGATCGCGGCCACGCGGATCTGCGGATCCTGGTGGGCCTTCTTGATCTGCTCCTCGGTCGCCCAGACCGTCTTGCCCCACAGGTGGCCGGCGTCCACGAGTTCCGCGTGGCCGTCGGTGATGAGCAGATAGACCGGCTTCGGAGCCGCGCCCTCGAAGATCACCATGTCCCAGCCGGCGAACTTCAGCTCCGCGCCGAAATAGCCTCCGGAGTTGGAGCAGGCGATGGCGCCGGTAAGCGGGCCCTTGGTGACGACGGAGTAGCGGCCGCCGGTGGCGGCCATGGTGCCCGTGAGCGGGCCGGTGACGAAGAGGAGCTTGTTCTCCGGCGCGAACGGGTCGATCTTCGGGTCGACCTCCGACACGAAGTACTTGGTGGCGAGGCCGCGCTGGCCGAGGTAGTCGCGGGCCCACGCCATGTTCAGCGGCTCGGCCGTGCAGGTGCCGGCCGCGAGGTTCACGCGAAGGACGTTTCTGGTCCAGGCCATGGCAGTCGCTCCTTACACCGTCGCCACGTTCGTGTCGGTCTTGCCGGCCCACTGGCGCATCTTCCCGAGGCCGGTCCAATCCGCGTCGATGTAGGTGATGGCGCCCGTGGGGCACGCCGCCGCGCACGCGGGCTTCCCGTCGCAGAGATCGCACTTCTGCACTTTGCCTGTCTGCGCCACGTAGTTGATCGTGCCGAAGGGGCAGGCGATCGTGCAGACCTTGCAGCCGACGCACGTGGCGTCGAGCACGATCTTCGCGCCGGTCGCGCGGTCCACCTGGATGGCGTCCACCGGGCAGGCGAGCATGCACCACGCCTCGTCGCACTGCGTGCAGGTGTAGGGCACGAAGCGCCCCTCGTGGTGGAACGTGAACACCTTGATGCGCGACTTCGCGGGGGCGAAGCTCCGGTAGTTCTCCCAGGTGCACGCCATCTCGCACTGGAGGCAGCCCGTGCACTTGCTGGGTTCGATGTGGAGGGACTTCTGCATGGCGGAACCTCCTGGCTGCGGCCTTCGGGGGACGGCTGCGATCATAGACCCGCTGACGTCGGGCGGCGGGAAATTCTGCCGAGGGCCGGCACCGGCCCATGTGCCCGAGCCTGCCGCGGCTCGAGTGAGCCGCCCGGCCGCTCCCGCAGGCCCGGAGAGTCGACCCGCAGCCTCATCCGGGGGCTCCGGGCGGGTGATACACTGGCTCCGGGGCCGTTTCCGAAAAGGGGGTGGGTTGTGATCCTCGCCACGCTGTTCGTATGCGCGACGTTGCAGGGGGCGCCGCAGGCGACGCCTGCTCAGCCTCGATACCCCGTTGACCCCGAGACCGGCCGAGCCGTCGGCGCCACGGAAATGGCTCCCGAATCGCTGAGGCTGGCCCTTCACGAGGGACGGAACGTCTTCATCATCGACACCCGTCCGGCCGAGGCGTTCGAGAAAGAGACGCTGCCCGGAGCCGTGAACATCCCGCTGGCCGAGTTGGACGCCAGGCTCGCGGCGTACCGAAGGACGCGCTGCTCGTCTTCACGTGAGGCACCGGACGATCGTCTTCGCAGGCTGCGAAGATCGCCGACGCTGCCGGCTACAGGACCGCCGTGTTCTGTCCGATCCGTACCTGGAAGGAGAAGGGCCTGCCGACGGAGCCGGGAAGGAAGTAGTAGCCCTTCGACTCGCACGGACTCGTGGCCTGCCTAGAGCGAGGGAGCGGCGCGTATGTGGTGCCGCCTTCGCACGGTTCGCGTGCGTAACCTTCGCTCGCTCAGGGCAGCTTCGGCGGGACAGACTTCGCTGGCTTGCCCAGAGCGAGCTCGCGCCCATGGGATTGTGGCAAGCGAGCGAAGTCTGGTGCGGAAGGGGGGATTCGAACCCCCACACTCTTGCGAGTGCCAGCCCCTCAAGCTGGTGCGTCTGCCAGTTCCGCCACTTCCGCAATGAGGGTCGAACGACGAACGTCCTACTTGGCCGGCGCGGCAGGCGGCGTCGCGGGCGCGGTCGGCGCGGCGGGCGTCTTCACCCCGCTCACGACCGACGACGGACCCTTCTGCCACGCGATGGCCAGCCCGATCGATCCGATCATGAAGAGCACGGCCAGAACGGTCGTGGCCCGCGTCAGCATGGTCGCCCCGGTCCGGGCGCCGAACACGGTCTGACTGCTGCTGCCGCCGAACGCGCTCGCGATGTCGCCCGCGCGCCCCTGCTGCAGCAGGATGGACACGAGGAGGAACAGGCACACCAGCACGTACACGGCAACCAGCAGATAGTAGAACATCACGTCATTATACAGCAGTCACGGCGCCTGTCACGATCGCGAAAAACGACGGCACATTCAGGCTGGCCCCGCCGACCAGCGCGCCGTCCACGTCCTCGAGGGCCATCAAGTCCTTGATATTGTCGGGTTTAACGCTCCCGCCATAGAGGATGTGGCACGCGTCGGCCGCCTCCTGGCCGAAGGCCACCGCGGAGCCTGGCCCGGATGTGCGCGTGGGCCTCGCCGGCCTGGGCGGGGGTGGCGTTGCGCCCGGTCCCGATGGCCCACACCGGCTCGTAGGCGATGACGAGCGAGCCGACCTGCGCCGGCGTGAGCCCGGCGAGCGCCGCGTCGATCTGGCGGTCGAGCACGGCCAGCGTCTGGTTCGCGTCGCGCTCCTCGAGCGTCTCGCCGATGCAGACGATGGGCGTGAGGTCGCCGGCGAGCGACGGCGCTGAGCTTGCGGTTCACCCACTCGTCGGTGTCGCCGAACAGCCGGCGCCGCTCCGAGTGGCCGATGATCACGTAGCCGGCGCCGGCGTCCTTGATCATCGCGGCGCTGACCTCGCCGGTGAAGGCGCCCTCGCGCTCCCAGTAGCAGTCCTGCGCCGCGACGCCGACGTTGCGTGCCGCGCGCCGCCTCGGCGGCCGCGCGCAGCGCCGTGAACGGCGGCGCGACCACGATCTCCGCGCCCGTGACGCCGGCCGTCAACGCGCAGAACTCGCGCAGGTAGGCGACCGTCTCGTCGACGGTCTTGAACATCTTCCAGTTGGCGGCGAGGAAGGGAGTGCGCATGGCGGGACTCTCAGGGACTGGGACCGGGGCTCAGGGGCAGTCGGCACGGGCGCCCGGGGCTCCGCTGAAGCCCGTGCCTCGGACCGACTACTTGTCGGTGAGCGCCGCCACGCCGGGCAGCACGGCGCCGCCGAGGAACTCCAGCGACGCGCCGCCGCCGGTCGAGATGTGCGTGATCCTGTCGGTGACGCCGGCCTTGGCCACGGCCGACACCGAGTCGCCGCCGCCGATGATCGTCGTGCCCTTCACGCCGGCCACGGCCTTCGCCACGGCCGTCGTGCCGGCGTCGAACGGGCTGGTCTCGAACACGCCCATCGGGCCGTTCCACACCACCGTCTTCGCGCCGCCGACGATCTCGGCGTACGTCGCGGCGGTCTTCGGCCCGATGTCCAGGCCCATCCGCTCGCCGATGGCCGGCATCGCTCGACGGCCAGCACCTCGGTCGCCACGCCGGCCTCGATCTTCTCGGCGACGACGTGATCGACCGGCAGCTCGAGGCGGACGCCCTTCTCGGCGGCCTTGGCCATCACGCCGCGCGCCGCGTCGAGCTTGTCGTCCTCGACGAGCGACTTGCCGACCGGCAGGCCCTTCGCCTTGAAGAACGTGTAGGCCATCGCCCCGCCGATGAGCAGCGCGTCGACGCGGCCGAGGAAGTTCTCGATGACCTCGATCTTGTCCGACACCTTCGCGCCGCCGAGGACCGCGACGAACGGCCGCTCGGGCGACGCGAGGGCCATGCCCGAGGTACTTCAGCTCGTCTTCCATCAGGAAGCCGGCGGCGGCCTGCGGCAGCAGCTTCGCCATGCCCTCGGTGGAGGCGTGGGCGCGGTGGCTCGACCCGAACGCGTCGTTCACGTAGAGGTCGGCGAGTTCCGCCAGCTGCTTCGCGAACGCCGGGTCGTTCTTCTCCTCTTCCTTGTGGAAGCGGACGTTCTCGAGCACGACGAGGTTGTGGCCCTGAGCCTGCGCCTGCTCGATGGCCTTCCGCGCCGGCTCGCCGACGCAGTCGGTGGCGAAGCTCACCGCCTGGTCGAGCAGCCGCGCCAGGTGCGCGGCGACCGGCTCGAGGCGAGAACTCCGGGCTCGGGCCGCCCTTGGGCCGCCCGAGGTGCGAGGCCAGGATCACGGTCGCGCCGTGCTCGAGCGCGTACTTGATGGTCGGCAGCGACGCGCGGACGCGCGTGTCGTCCTTGATGCGCCCTTCCTTGATCGGCACGTTGAAGTCGACGCGGATGAAGACACGCTTCCCGCGCACATCGAGATCACGGATCGACAGCTTCGCCACGGCACTACTCCCTGACGGGGGCGGACGAAAGCCGGGACTCGGGATTCGGGACTCGGGATTCGGGGATCACGCCGTCAAGGTGACGTTCCCGAGCCCCGAGCCCCGAGTCCCGAATCCCGGAGCGCGCTAGATCCCCTTCGTCGCCATGTACAGCACGAGGTCGACGCAGCGCTTCGAGTAGCCCCACTCGTTGTCGTACCACGACAGGACCTTCACGAAGTCGCGGTCCATCACCTTCGTGTAGGCGGCGTCGATGATCGACGAATTGGAGTTGCCGCGGAAGTCGATCGACACGAGCGGCGCGTCCTCGACGGCCAGGATGCCCTTCAGCGGGCCGGCCGCCGCCGCGCGGAACGCCGCGTTCACCTCGTCGCCGGTCGTCTTCTTCTCGACGATGCACCGCGAGGTCGACCACCGAGACGTTCGGCGTCGGCACGCGCATCGAGAAGCCGTCGAGCTTGCCCTTGAGCGCCGGCAGCACCTCGCCGACGGCCTTGGCCGCGCCGGTCGTCGTCGGGATCATCGACAGCGCCGCCGCGCGGGCGCGCCGCAGGTCCTTGTGCGGCAGGTCGAGCAGGTTCTGGTCGTTCGTGTAGGAGTGGATGGTGGTCATCCAGCCCTTCCTGATGCCGAACGAGTCGTTCAGCACCTTGGCGAACGGCGCCAGGCAGTTGGTCGTGCACGACGCGTTCGAGATGATGACGTGCTTCGCCGGGTCGTAGCATCTCGTGGTTGACGCCCATCACGAAGGTCGCGTCCGGCCCGGTCGCCGGCGCCGTGATGATCACCCGCTTCGCGCCGGCGGCGATGTGCTTGGCCGCGTCGTCGCGCTTGGTGAACTTGCCCGTGCCCTCGAAGACCACGTCCACGCCGAGGTCCTTCCACGGCAGCTGCGCGGGGTCCTTCTGCGACAGCACCTGGAACTTGTCGCCGTTCACGCTGATCCACCCGTCGCCGGCCTCGATGGCGGCGTCGAGGTTGCCGAGGATCGAGTCGTACTTCAGCAGGTGCGCCAGCGTCTTCGTGTCCGTGATGTCGTTGACGGCCACGAAGTCGATGTCCTTGTTGCCCATCGCCGCCCGCATGATGTTGCGGCCGATGCGCCCGAACCCGTTGATGCCGACCTTGATTGCCATTCTTTGCTCCTTCGCCGTAAACGCCTGATTGTAGTGAACCGGTTGCGGAGGGGTCAAACCCGCGTGGTATCTTGGTGCGGCCTATGTACCTGCTCTACAGCCTCGCGATGCTGCTGGTGTTCCTGGCGGCGTCGCCGTTCTTCCTGTACCAGGCGGTCCGCCACGGGAAGTACGCCGGCAGCCTGCCGGAGCGGCTGGGGTTCCTGCCGGTGTCGCTGAACCTCGATCGGGAGCCGTCCATCTGGATTCACGCCGTGTCGGTGGGCGAGGCGCTGACGGCCCGCGCGATCGCGGCCGACCTCAAGGCGCGCTATCCCCACCTGCGGCTGTTCGTGTCGACCACCACCATGACCGGCCAGCAGGTGGCCAGGCGCAGCTTCCCGGTCGCGGACGGCGTCTTCTTCTTCCCGATCGACCTCGGCGTTCGTCGTCCGCCGCGTCCTCGACATCGTCCGGCCGCGGCTCTTCGTCATGATGGAGACCGAGATCTGGCCGAACCTCCTGCGGGAGTGCCGGGCCCGCGGCGTGAAGACGATCGTGATCAACGGCCGCATCTCCGCGCGGTCGTTTCCCGCGCTACCGGCTCGTCAGGCCGCTCTTCCGGCGCGTGCTCACGCTCGTCGACAGGTTCTGCGTGCAGGGCGAGGAGACCGCCGGCGGCTGGTCGAACTCGGCGCGCCCGCGCGACCGGATCACCGTCACCGGCAGCCTGAAGTTCGACGCCCTGCAGGTGCCCGGCGCCACCGGCACGTCGCGGGGCGCGGAGCGCGTGCTGCGCTACTTCCGGTCGCCGACGGGCGGGCGGTCATCGTCGCGGGCAGCACGATGCCGGGCGAGCACGAGATCGTGCTTCGGGCGTTCGAGCGCATTCGCACCCTCGCGCGCAACCCGCTGCTCATCCTGGCGCCGCGCAAGCCCGAGCACTTCGCCGAGGCGGCGGCGCTCGCGCGGCAGTCGGGGTTCCGGACCGCGCTCCGCTCCGAGCTGGCCATCGACGAGGAGGTCAAAGCCGACGTCGTCGTGCTCGACACCATCGGAGAACTCGCGCAGGTGTACCAGGTGGCCACCGTCGTCTTCGTCGGCGGGAGCCTCGTGCCAACCGGCGGGCACAACATCCTCGAGCCCGCCGTGTACGGGAAGCCCATCGTGTTCGGACCGCACATGCAGAACTTCGCGGAGATCGCGGAGACCTTCCTCTCGGGCCAGGCGGCGGTCCAGGTGGAGACCGCCCGCGAGCTGGAGGACGCCCTCATCGAACTGCTGTCCGAGCCCGATGCGCGGAACGGCCTGGGCGACCGCGCCCGCGATCTGGTGGAAGCCAACCGGGGCGCCAGGGAGCGCAGCCTCGAGGCGATCGCCGAACTGCTGCCCCTGCCGGCGGCGACGGGCGAACGTCGTGGCGTTTCCGGCGGTGCGCTGAGGCCGATGAGCATGCTGGCATCCATCTACGCGGCGGCGGCATCGGCGCGGCGGGCCTACTACCAGGCGCCGGGGCGGCAGCGCCGCCTCGAGCGCCCGGTCATCAGCGTCGGGAACCTGCGCGTCGGGGGCACGGGAAAGACGCCGGCCGTCGCGCACGTCGCGCGCATCCTGCTGGAGATGGGTGAGCGGCCGGCGATTCTCAGCCGGGGCTACGGGCGCAGATCCGCGCCTGACGGCGTGGTGGTCGTCTCCGACGGCCGGCGGCTCCTGGCCGATCTCGACCGCAGCGGCGACGAGCCGCTGATGCTCGCTCGAAGCGTCGAGGGCGCGCGCGTGCTGGTCGCCGCCGACCGCTACCTCGCGGGCCGGCTGGCCGAAGTCCAGCTCGGCGCCACGGTACACGTGCTCGACGACGGGTTCCAGCACCTGACGCTCGCGAGGGGGACCGACCTGCTCATCGTCGGCGACGAGGACCTCGCCGACGCGCGGACGCTGCCGGCCGGCCGGCTTCGCGAGTCCCTGGCCGCCGCGTCGAGCGCGCACGCCGTCCTGGTGCCCTCCGGAACCCGCGATCAGGCCCGCACGGTGGCCGCGAGCCTGGGCGTCGCTTCGTCATTCCAGCTCGTGCGCGAGCCGGGAGAACCGCGGCGCCTGGATCTGTTCGGCGCGAGCGCGCCGGCGCAGAAGCACGCGGCGGTCCTGGCGGTCGCCGGCGTGGCGCGGCCGGAGCGGTTCTTCCAGGAGCTGCGCTCGGCCGGCTGGGACGTGAAGCAGACGGTGACGTTCCCGGATCACCATCGCTACAGCCGCGCCGATGCCGCGAGCCTGGCCGCCGCCGCGCGCGCGGCTGGCGCCAGGGCCATCATCACCACCGAAAAGGACCTCGATCAGGCTCCTGCCATTCAGGCCCATGCCGCTGCCGGTGCTGTGGCTGCCGCTCGCGGTCCGGATCGACCCCGCGCCGGCGTTCCGCGAGTGGCTCGCCGGGCGACTGGCCGCGGAGCGGTCGCAGGATCACGGAGCGCCGTCATGAAGGCGCTGCGGCACCCGATCGAGTACGCCCTGGTCGTCCTCACGATGCGGGTCACGCGGCTGCTGCCCTGGCGGGCCGTCCGCGCGATGGGCTCCGGGCTGGGGTTCCTGTTCTACGCGCTTCGACCGGCGGCACCGCCGCACCGCGATGCAGAACCTCGCGGCGGCGTTCCCGCGCAAGCCGGAGGCCGAGCGACGGGCGATGCTCCGCCAGGTCTTCGGCCACTTCGGCCGGCTCCTGTTCGAATTGCTGAAGTTCAGCGGCCTCACCAGGGACGAAGTGCTGGCGAGAGTCGAGATCGAGGGCGGCGACCGCATCCGCGACGCGCGGGCGAAGGGGCGAGGGGCGCTGCTGTTCACCGGGCACTTCGGCTACTGGGAGATCAACGCCATCGCCCATGCCGCGGCGTTCGCGCCCATCGGCGTGCTCGCGCGACCGCTCGACAACCGCAGGCTCCACGAGCTGCTCGAGCGGATGCGCGGCTGCCTCGGGAACTACGTGATCTACCGGCGCGGGCGCGCTCCGACGGGTGCTCAAGGCCCTGGCCGGCAACGACGGCGTGGCGATCCTGATCGATCAGCACATCCAGGCGCCCGACGCGGTCACCGTGAACTTCTTCGATCGGCCGGCGGCCACCACGCTGGCGCTCGGCGTGCTCGCGCTCCGGACCGGCGCCCCGGTGATCCCGGTGTTCGCGCTGCCGTGCCGGCGTCGGGCGTTACCGGCTGGTCTACGAGCGCCCGGTCGATCCGCCCGCCGACGATTCGCCGGAGGCCATCCGCGACTTCACGCAGCGCTGCACGGACGTCCTCGAGATGCAGGTCCGGCGCCATCCGGAGCTGTGGCTCTGGATGCACCGCCGCTGGCGCGATTCGGACGCGGCTGATCCCGGCGACCCGGGCATGTTCCCGCCGGCGGCCCGCGACGACGGGGCCGACGAGTCGAGAGACGACGCATGAGGGTGATGGTCTTCTCGCCGAACTGGCTCGGCGACGCGGTGATGGCCCTGCCCGCCGTCGCCGACATCCGGCGCCATCCGCCGGTCGCGCCGGCTGGTCGTGGCGGCACGGCCGGGCGTGGCGGGCCTGTGGACGATCGTGGCGGGTGTCGACGAGGTCGTGGTCATCCCGCGCGCGCGCGGCATGGCCCGGTGGCGCATGCTCGGCGAGAACGCGGCGGCGCTTCGCCGGGCCGAGGCCGACGCCGCCGTCCTGCTGCCGAACTCGCTCCAGACGGCGCTCATGGCGCGGCGTGCCGGCATTCCGGAGCGCTGGGGCTACCGCGGGAACCTCAGAGGATGGCTGCTCACGCGCGCCGTGCCCCGGCCGCGCGGCCAGGTGCACCAGGTGGACTTCTACCGGCGCCTGACGGCCGCGCTCGGCATCGCCAACGGTGAACGCGTGCCGCGGCTCGAGGTGCCGCCCGCCATCGTCGACGGCGGCGCGCGCGGTGCTGGCCGCCGCCGGCTGGACGCCGGGCACACGCCTGCTGGGCCTCGCACCCGGCGCCGCGTACGGCGGCGCCAAGCGCTGGCCGCCCGAGCGGTTCGCCGCGGTCGCCGCCGAACTGTCGCGCTCGCACGGGCTCGTGCCCGTGCTGCTCGGCGCCGAGGCCGATCGTCCCGCCGCGTGCGCGATCGAGGCCGAACTCGGTAGAATCGGCGACGCGGGTGTGGCGCCCCGGGCGATCGAACCTCGCCGGCCAGACGGATATTCCGCAGCTTGCCGGCGTGCTGGCGCTGTGCGCGGCCTTCGTGTCGAACGACTCCGGCGCGATGCACCTGGCGGCGGCAGTCGGCGCGCCCGTGGTGGCGCTGTTCGGGCCGACCGACGAGCGCGTGACGGCCCCGGTGGCCCGTCGCGCGCGGGTGCTGACGGCCGACGCGTGGTGCCGGCCGTGCCTGCTGCGCGAATGCCCGCTCGATCACCGGTGCATGAACGGCATCGATGCCGGCACGGTGGCCCGGGCGGCAGGGGAGTGCGTGTGACCGAAAAGCGGCCGGCCGTGTTCCTCGATCGGGACGGCACGATCAACCTCGACGCGGGCTACATCGATCGCCTCGAGCGCTTCGAGCTCTACCCGTTCGCCATCGACGCCATCCGGCTGTTCAAACAGGCAGGCTACCTCGTGGTCATCCTGACGAACCAGGCCGGCGTGGCGCACGGCATGTACGGCGAGGACTTCGTCGCCACGCTCGCCGAGTACCTGGCGGACAGGGCCAGGGCCGGCGGCGGGCAGATCGACGGCCACTACTACTGTCCGCACTCACCCGACGCGGCGGTGCCCGCGCTACCGCACCGACTGCGAGTGCCGCAAGCCGAAGCCCGGCATGGCGCTGCGGGCGGCCGAGGAACTGGGCATCGATCTGCGGCGGTCGGTCGTCATCGGCGACCGGTGGCGCGACTCGCGGTGGCCAGGGCCGTCGGCTGCCGCGGCATCCTGGTCAAGACGGGCTACGGCGCCACCGAGGCGGCCAGGCCGCAGCCTGGCCTCGAGGCCGACGCCGTCTGCGACGACCTCATCGGCGCCGCCGTCTGGCTGCTCGATCACCCGGTGCCCTGACGCCATGGCCCTGATGCTGACGCTCGACGAACTGGCGGAGGCGGTCGCCGCCGACCGCGCGGCCGGGCGGACCATCGCCCTCGCCAACGGCGTCTTCGACCTCCTGCACGTCGGCCACATCCGCTACCTCGAAGGCGCGAAGGCCGAGGCCGACCGGCTCGTCGTCGCGGTCAACGACGACGAGTCGGTGCGGGAGTTGAAGGGGGAGGGGCGGCCCGTCATGCAGCAGGCGGACCGGGCGGAACTCATCGCCGCGCTTCGATGCGTGGACTACGTCGTCGTGTTCCCGGGACGCACCGTCGCCGAGATCCTGCTCCGCCTCAGGCCGGACGTCCACTGCAAGGGCACCGACTACACCGTCGACACCGTGCCGGAGCGGCCGGTTGTCGAGTCCTACGGCGGGCCGCACCGCCATCGTGGGCGACGCGAAGGACCATTCCACGCGCGACCTGGTGTCGCGGCTGACCTCACCCTGAATGGCCCGGTCCATCCTCATCGTGCGCCTCGGCGCCCTCGGCGATCTGGTGCACGCGCTGCCCGCGGCGGCGGCGCTCCGCGCCGCGTGGCCCGACGCGAGCATCGACTGGCTCGTCGACGGCCGGTATGCCGCGTTGCTCGAACTGGTGCCCGTCATCAATCGGCGCATCGTCCTCGGCGGCCGGGCAGGCGGGCCGATCGTCACGGTGGTGCGCGCGCTGCGGCGCGCGCGCTACGACCTGGCGATCGATTTTCAGGGACTGCTCAAGTCCGCGGTGCTCGCCCGTCTGGCCGGCGCGCGGCAGACCGCGGGGTTCATACCGGGCCAGTTGCGCGAGCCCGTCGCCGGCGCGTTCTACACGCGGCGGGTTCGGGGTGATGAGAGCGGCCACGTCGTGCGCAAGAACCTCTCGCTGGTCGAGGCGCTCGGCGCCGGCGCGCGCGAGGTCACGTCCCCGCTGAGGACGACACCCTCGGCTGTGCCCGGAGAGGTTCGTCGGCTTCTGAAGATCGGCGCCGGCGGACGATTCGCGATCATCAATCCCGGGGCCGGCTGGCCGAACAAGCAGTGGCCCGCGGACCGCTTCGGCGCGATCGCCGCCCATCTGCTCGAGCGGCATGGCGTGCCGACCATCGTGACATGGGGGCCTGCGAGACCTGCCGCTCGCGGGCGCGGTGGCGGCCGCCTCGAAGGGCGCCGCCGAGGTCGCGCCTGCCACATCCGTCGCGGACCTGGTCGAGCTGGCCCGGGCGGCGACGATCTTCGTGGCCGGCGACACGGGCCCGATGCAGCTCGCGGCCGCCGTCGGCACGCCCGTGGTCGGTGTGTTCGGGCCGACGAACCCCGTGAGAAACGGGCCGTGGAACGCGGCCGACGGGTGGGTGTCGCGCTTTGACGACTGCGAGTGCCATCACAAGCGGACGTGCAGGCGCGAGGTGCCCTGCATCAACACGATTACGGTCGACGAGGTGGCCGACGCGGTGGATGGCCGCCTCGGCCGGGGAGGCCCGCGTGGGTGACGTGTGGCGCCGGCTCGCCCGATTGCGCGTGCCCCTCGGCTTCGCGGCGGGCGTGCTGGTGCTCTGGCTGGCCCAGCCGACCTGGGGCCTGCTCGCGATGGGGACCGTCGTCGCGCTGGCGGGCGAGGGCGTCCGCGTGTGGGCCGCCGGGCACCTGGAGAAGAGCCGCGAGGTGACCCGCTCCGGGCCCTACCGGTGGACCCGGCATCCGCTCTACGTCGGATCGGCGCTGATGGGTGTGGGGGTTGCCGTCGCGGGCGGCAGCGCGATGGCGGCGGCGGCCATCGGCCTCTACGTCGGTGTCACGATGACGGCGGCGATCCGCACCGAGGAGGCGTTTCTCCGGGAGAAGTTCGGGCCGGAGTACGACGAATACTGCCGCGGCGCCAGCCGCGCACCGGACCGGCCATTCAGCCTCGAGCGGGCGTGGCGCAACCGCGAGTACCGGGCCATCCTCGGCATGGGCACCGTCTTCGCCATTCTGGCGCTGAAGGTGCTCCTTGCCGGCCTGTAGTCTGCGGCCTCTCGACGCTGTCAGCCCGAGCGGCCTGAGCCCGCGACTGCGCCGAGTCCCGAGCCCCTAGCCCTAGCCCCAGTGTGATACGATCCCCGTAAATCGCTGCTACCCATGAGCTTCCGCGAAATCGTCGGTCATCGTCGGCTGAAGCGGCTGCTGGCGCGGGCCGTGCGGTCCGGCACGCTGCCGCCCAGCCTGGTGTTCGCAGGCCCTGAGGGTGTCGGGAAGAAGCGGACGGCCCTGGCGCTCGCGCAGGCGCTGAACTGCCTCGAGCCTGTCGGCGACGGGGCGACGGGCGAGCAGGACGGGTGCGGGACGTGCGCCTCCTGCAGCCGGATCGCCAGGGGGCTGCATCCGGACGTGCGTCGTCGTCAAGCGCCCCGACGACAAGAGCGAGATCGTGGTCGCCCAGGCGAGGGAGCTGGTTCGACAGGTCGGTTACCGGCCCTTCGAGGGCCGCTCGCGCGTGGTCATCATCGACGGCGCGGACGAACTCGGCGGCGATTCGCAGGACGCGCTGCTCAAGACGCTCGAGGAGCCGCCGGCGCGCAACGTCTTCGTGCTGGTGACCTCGCGCCCCAACCTCCTGTCGACGACGGTCCGGTCGCGGTGCTGCGTGCTGCGATTCGCGCCGGTGCCGGCCGCCGAGATTGCCGAATCGCTCGAGGCGTCGCACGGGTTCAGCGCCGGCGACGCCAGGGCGGCGGCGGCGCTCTCGGGCGGGAGTTTCGCGCGCGCCATCGGCGCGCGGGCGGGCGAGGAGGCCCAGGCGAGGGCCGTCGCCGCGGCGGTGCTCATGGAGACCGCGCGGACCAGCGATGTCCGCGCGAGGCTGGCGGTGTCGTCGGCGCTGCTGAAGTCCGTGGCGCGGAAGGGCAGAGACTCGGAGAAGGAAGGGAAGGGCGCCGGCGCCGACCGCGAGTCGGTGGCCGGGCGCCTGCGTGCGATGGGCTCGCTGCTGCGAGACCTGGCTGTTGTCACAACCCGCGCGCCCGAGACGGCGCTGGTCAACCTCGATCTCAGGGCGGATCTCGAATCCCTGGCGAGGCACTACGACCGCGACCGGGTCGCGCGCGCGTTTTCTGCCGTCGGACGTTCGCTCGCTGCGCTGGAGCGCAACGCCAGCCCCAAGATCGTGGCGGACTGGCTCGCGCTGCAGCTCTAGCGGCGCGTCGCGGGCGGCGATAGATGCGGAAGCTTATGAGCGCTGGAGTGCCCGGCGCCTTCGTGGCGGTCAAGGCCATCCCGGGCGGCTGGATCCGGACCGTGCTGGCGTGCCCCGCGGAGCCGCCCCTCGCCGACGGCGACCTCGTCATCGTGCAGACCGACTCGGGCCCGGCGCTGGCGTCGGTGGTGGCCAGGCCGTCGGCCATCCTGAACCACCATCCCCAGCCGGACCAGGCGCCGCGCGTGCTGCGGCGCGCGTCCGGCCAGGACCGGGCGCTGCGTGCCAGGCACGAACAGCGCGAGCGCGAGGCCGTCCGCCTGTGCGTGATGAAGATCCGGGAGCGCGGCCTGGCGATGAAGCTCGCGCGCGTCGAGCAGATGTTCGACGGGTCGCGGCTGGTGTTCTTCTTCACGTCGGAGGAGCGCGTCGACTTCCGCGAACTGGTGCGTGAGCTCGCCTCCGAGTTCAAGACGCGCATCGAGCTCCGCCAGATCGGCGTCCGCGACGAAGCGCGGCTGCTCTCCGGCTACGGCACGTGCGGCCGGCCGCTCTGCTGCAGCACCTGGCTGAAGTCGTTCGAGCCGGTGTCGATCAAGATGGCCAAACAGCAGGATCTCGCCCTGAACCCGTCGAGGCTGTCGGGCCTGTGCGGACGGCTGAAGTGCTGCCTGCGCTACGAGCTGAACCACGGCGCCGCGCGGGCGCCCCGCGACGAGGCCTACACGGGCGGTTCCGGCGAGGGCCCGGCGGGCGCGGGCGGCTGCGGCGGCTGCGGGGGCGGCGGCTGCCGATGAGCCTCCCGCGCGTCGCGATCACGATTGGCGACCCGGCCGGAATTGGCCCCGAAATCGCCGCCAAGGCCGCGGCGGATCGGCGCGTGACCGACGTCTGCACCCCCGTGCTCTACGGCAGGATCTACACGCCGGGCGTCGTGGCCGGCGGACTCTCGGCCGACGCCGGGCGCACCGCGCACGCCGCGATCCTCGCGGCGGTCGCCGACGCGATGTCCGGCGCGGTCGATGCCGTCGCGACGGCGCCGATCAACAAGCAAGCCTTCGCGCTCGCGGGCCTGCCGTGGAGGGGCCATACGGAGCTGCTGGCGCACCTGACCGGCGCGCCGTCGGTGGCGATGATGTTCTACGCCGACGCCCTGCGCGTCGTGCTGGCGACGGTGCACGAGCCGCTGGCCGAGGTGCCGCGCCTGATCACGCGCGAGGCGATCGAAGGCGTGATCCGGCTGGCGGCGCGCGAACTGCCGCGGTTCGGGTTCAGTGAGCCGCGCCTCGGCGTGTGCGGCCTCAACCCTCACGCGGGCGAGGGCGGCGTGCTCGGCGGCGAGGAGCAGCGCGTCATCGAGCCGGCCATCGCGGCGTGCGCGCGCGACGGGATTCGCGTGGCGGGGCCGTATCCGGCGGACACGCTGTTTGTCCGCGCGTCGCGCGGCGAGTTCGACGCCGTCATCGCCTGCTACCACGACCAGGGGCTGATCCCGGTGAAGTTGCTGGCGTTTGGCCGGGCCGTCAACGTCACGCTCGGGCTGCCGATTATCCGGACCTCGGTGGACCACGGCACCGCCTTCGACATCGCCGGCAGGAACGCGGCCGACCCCGGCAGCATGATCGAAGCCGTGCGGCTGGCCGCCAGGCTCGCCGGCCAGGCGCGCGACCGGCGGGCGGCGGGCGACGCGGAGGGCCGGCCGTGAGCGCCAAGTCCGCGCGCGACACGAGCGAACGGAAGAAGGCCGAGCGCATCATCGCCGAGAACCGCAAGGCCTTCCACGACTATCACCTCCTCGAGACGTTCGAGGCGGGCATGGCCCTGGTCGGCACCGAGGTGAAGGCGATCCGCGAAGGGCGGGTCAATCTGCGCGACAGCTTCGCCAAAGTCGAGGGCGGAGAGGTCTACGTCCACAACGTCCACATCGGGGCGTACAGCAGCCGGGGCTACGCCGACCACGAGCCGCTCAGGCCGCGCAAGCTGCTCCTGCACCGCCAGGAGATCAGGAAGCTCATCGGCAAGACGACCGAGCGCGGCATGACGCTCGTGCCGGTGCGGATGTTCTTCAAGAACGGCCGCGTCAAGATCGCCATCAGCCTCGCGAAGGGCAAGAAAGACTACGACCGGCGCGAGACCATCAAGCGCCGCGAGATCGACAGGGAAACGCGCGCGGCGGTCAAGGAGCGAGGCCGATAGTCCGCGGCCGGCCCGGGTTGCGCCCCGCTTCGGCCGGATGCTAGCATGCGAAAATTTCGGCCCCCGAACGCGTCGAAGGAAGGATGTCTCCCGTGCTGAACAACAAGAACGTCGTGGCCGCGCTGGCCGGCCTGGCCGTCCTGGTGGCGGTGGTGGCCTTCTGGATGCTCAGGAGATGGCGGCGCCGTCGCCGCCATCGACCTCATCGGCCTCCTGCCGCAGGCGCAGAAGTCGAGATCGACCTGGGACGCAACCCGGCGACGCGCCGTTCACGGTCGACGCCGTGACGCTCGCCGGCGAGACCCGCCAGGCGATCTTCGCGCCGCCGTTCTCGCGGATCCGCTGGAAGGTGGAAGTGCCGCGCCGCGGCACGCTGGAGATCTTCTACGGCGTCCGTGAAGACGCCTGGACCGGCGAGGGCAACGGCGTCCAGTTCCGCGTCGGGGTCTCCGACGGCCGCACGCTACGAGGAATACCTGAAGGAGGTCGTCAACCCGAAGGACCGCGATCGCGACCGGCGGTGGCTGTCGGCGACGATCGACCTCTCCGCCTACGAGGGCCAGCTGGTCGAGATCAACCTCAACACCGATCCCGGCCCGCCGAGCGACGACGAGGACCGGCGGAACGACTTCGCGCTGTGGGGCGAGCCCCGCGTCATCGGCCACTGACGGTATCCGCATCGAGGAGACGCGATCCCATGGCGACATCAGGCACCACCCGGGCGGCGGCGACCATGCAGGTGCCGATGCTCGACCTGCAGGCGCAGTACCGCCCCATCCGCGACGCCGTCATCGACGCGGTCACGCGGGTGTGCGACAGCCAGCGCTTCATCATGGGCCCCGAGGTCGAGGGGATGGAGCGCGAGATGGCCGCCTTCCTGGGCGTCGCGCACGCGGTCGGGGTGTCGTCCGGCACCGACGCCCTGCTGCTCGCCATGATGGCGCTCGGCATCGGGCCCGGCGACGAGGTCGTCACCAGCACGTATTCGTTCTTCGCCACCGCGGGGTGCGTGGCGCGCCTGGGTGCGACGCCGGTCTTCGTCGACATCGACCCGGTGACGTACAACATCGATCCCGACGCCACCGCCGCCGCCATCACGCCGCGGACGCGGGCCATCCTCCCCGTGCACCTCTACGGGCAGAGCGCGGACCTCGATCCGCTGCTGGCGATCGCGGCGCGCGCGGGCGTGCCCGTCATCGAGGACGCCGCCCAGGCCATCGGGGCCACGTACAAGGGCCGCATGGTCGGCGGGTTCGGGCGGGCGGGCTGCTTCTCGTTCTTCCCCAGCAAGAACCTGGGCGCGTTCGGCGACGGCGGGCTCGTCACGACGAACGACGACGAGCTGGCCGCGGGGCTCCGCCGCATGCGGGTGCACGGCGCCGACCGCCAGTACTACCACCAGGTGATCGGCGGCAACTTCCGCCTCGACGCGCTGCAGGCCGCGGTGCTCCGCGTCAAGCTGCCCCATCTGGCGGCCTGGACCGAGGCGCGGCGCCGCAACGCCGCGCGCTACGACCAGCTGTTCGCCGACGCCGGCCTGGCCGGGGTGGTGACCCTGCCGGTCGCCAGCCCCGACCGGTATCACATCTTCAACCAGTACGTCGTCCGGGTGCCGGACCGCGACGCGGTCAAGGCCCACCTGGAATCGCGCCAGGTCGGGTGCGCGATCTACTATCCCGTGCCGTTCCACGAGCAGGCCTGTTTCGCGTACCTCGGCTACCGGGCGGGCCAGTTCCCGCACGCCGAGCGGGCCGCCCGCGAGACGCTGGCCCTGCCGATCTACGGCGAACTCGCCGCCGACCAGCAACGCTACGTCGTGTCCGTCATCGCGGAGGCGCTCGGCCGGACCGCGTGAGTGCCCGCACCCGCGCGCGGGTGCCCCGGAAGGAGCCCGACCCGTGAAGGCAGCGAGTCCCGACGCCCAGCCCGCCGCGCCCGCCCGCCGCAGCCGCATCCCGGGTGTGACGACGCAGATCTTCATCGGCCTGTTCATCGGGGTCGCGATCGGCTACTTCTGGCCCGCCTTCGGCGTCAGCATCAAGCCGCTCGCCGACGCGTTCCTGCGGATGATCAAGATGATCATCGCCCCGCTGCTGTTCTCGACGCTGGTGGTCGGCATCGCCGGGCACGGGCGACCTGAAGGCCATGGGGCGCATCGGCCTCAAGGCGATCATCTACTTCGAGGTGGCGACGACGATCGCGCTCTTCTGGGGCCTGGCGCTGGTCAACTGGTTCCAGCCGGGGGCCGGCCTCGCGGTGCCGATCGGCGCCGACACCGGCGAACTCGCCGCCCTCGCGCAGAAGCAGCAGCACGCCTGGGACATCTTCCTGCACCTGTTCCCCACGTCGGTCGTCGACGCGGCGGCGAAGGGCGACATCCTGCAGCTGGTCGTCTTCTCGACGTTCTTCGGCATCGCGCTCGCGGCCATCGGCGAGAGGGGCAGGCCCGTCGTCGAGGTGCTCGAGAGCACGGCCCAGGTGATGTTCAAGTTCACCGGCTACGTCATGCGCTTCGCGCCGATCGGCGTGATGGCGGCCATCGCCGCGACGGTGGGCGGGAAGGGCCTGGGCATCCTCTACACGCTCGGCAAGCTCGTCCTGCTGATGTACGGCGGCCTCTTCGTCTTCGCCATCGTCGTCATCGGCGGCGTGGCGTGGCTCATCCGCGTGCCGTTCTTCAAGTTCGTGAGCGCGATCCGCGAGCCGTTCCTGATCGCGTTCACCACGGCGAGCAGCGAGGCCGCGCTGCCCAAGGCGCTCGAGGTGATGGAGCGCTTCGGCGTGCCGAAGAACATCGTCGGCTTCGTGCTGCCGACGGGCTACAGCTTCAACCTCGACGGGACGACGCTCTACCTGTCGCTGGCCAGCGTCTTCGTCGCGCAGCTGGCGGGCGTCGAGATGACGTTCGGGCAGCAGCTCATCATGATGCTGACGCTGATGCTGACCAGCAAGGGCGTGGCCGGGGTCCCCCGCGCCGCCCTGGTGGTGCTCACCGCCACGCTGGGCCAGTTCAACCTGCCGATCGAAGGCGCCGCGATCCTGCTCGGCATCGATCAGGTGATGGACATGGGCCGCACGGCCGTGAACGTGATGGGCAACTGCATCTCCACGGCGGTGGTCGCCCGCTGGGAGGGCGTGTTCGACGACGAGAAGATGAAGGCCTTCGTCGCCGGGACGAACCGGGCCGCCTGATGCGACGGCGGGTGCTCGATCACCGGCGCGTCGGGCCAGCTCGCCGGCGCCATCGCCCGCGTGTTCGGGCGCGACTCGGACGTGACGGCGCTCACGCGGGCGGCGCTGGACATCACCGACGATCGCGCCGTCAGCGACGCCGTGGCGGCCAGCGGTCCCGACCTCGTCATCAATTGCGCCGCGTACAACGACGTGGATGGCGCCGAGTCCGATCCCGCCGCGGCCCTCGACGTGAACGCGTTCGCGGTGCGGGCCCTCGCCCGGGCCGCCTCTGCCGCCGGCATCATGCTCGTCCACTACTCCAGCGACTTCGTCTTCGACGGCAGCCGCCGCGCGCCCGTACGTCGAAGACGACACGCCGAACCCGCAGGGCGTGTACGCGGCGTCGAAGCTGCTCGGGGAGTGGTTCGCCCTCGAGGCGGGCCGGGCCGCGGTGCTCCGGGTCGAGAGCCTGTTTGGCGCACCCGACGGGGGGAGCGGACGGCGGGGAAGCCTCGGCGCGCTGGTGGCCGGCATCGAGGCCGGCCGCGAGGTGCCGGTGTTCGTGGACCGCACGGTCTCGCCGTCCTACGTCGTCGATGTCGCCGAAGCGACCCACGCCCTGGTCGCGTCGGGCACGGCTTCCGGCCTCTATCACTGCGTGAATGCCGGGGCGTGCAGCTGGCACGACATCGCCGCCGAGATCGCCCGGCTGCTCGGCAGGCCCGCGCGCCTCCGGCCGATCACGCTCGAGACGGTCTCGCTCCGGGCGAAGCGGCCCAGATACTCCGCGCTCGAGAGCACCCGCCTTCCGGCGGCCGGCATCAGGATGCCGACGTGGCAGGACGCGCTTGCCCGCTACCTTGGGGCCTAGAGCGCGTCGTACACGAGCGTCGTGACGAGTCTGCCGACGGCCAGGCACGCCGTGAGCCCGGGCGAGTTGATGCCCGCCGCGTGAACGACGCGCGGGTTCACGCGGTCGCGCCGGATCAGGAAGTCGGCGAACCGCTCGTCGGCCGTGTTCAGGTTGGGCCGGATGCCGCTGCCGCCGAGCCTGAGGTCCCCCGGCCCGAGCTCCGGGAGCAGCCGCCGCGCCGGCTCGAGAAAGCTGCCGAACGGCGTTCTGGAGGATTCGTAATCGTGGCGGCTGTCCTGATGGCGGACAGTCGGTCCGATGAGCACGGTGCCCCGGGTGGTCTTCGTGAGGTGCACCCCGAGTCCGTGCCCGGACGCGTTCGGGAGCGGGTACACCAGCGCGTTGACCAGGTGCGTGCGCGAGGGCGCGAGTTCGGCGTACTCGCCGCGGCACGGGTAGATCCCGAATGACTCCCCGCCGAGCATCGCCGAGACGTGGTCCGCGAAGAGCCCGCCGGCGTTGACCACGACCCGGGCCAGGATCGACTCGCGCTCGGTGTGGAGCAGGAGACCGCCGGGTGTGAGGTCGGCGCCGTGGAGGCTCGTGCCGGGCAGCAGGTATCCGCCGGCCTCCTTGAGGGCGCGTTCCAGCGCGTGCACGAGGGCCTCGGGCTCGACGACGCCCGTGTTCGGCGACACGAGGGCCGCGACGCCGGCCGCGTGAGGTTCGCGGCGGCGGATGCCGGCCGCGTCGACGATCTCGAGTCCCTCGACGCCGTTGGCTTCCCCCTGCGCCCGGATGGCCTCGAGGCCGGCCACCTCGCCGTCATCGAGGGCGACAATGAGCTTGCCGCAGCGGGCGTGGGGTACGCCGCGGCCGCGCGCAGAAGTCGTACAGCTCCCGGGCGCCCTCCACGCAGAGTCTCGCCTTCAGCGAGCCCGGCGGGTAGTAGAGGCCCGCATGGATGACGCCGCTGTTGCGGGTGCTCGTGTCCATCCCGGGCCGGGGATGGCGCTCGAGCACGCACACCTCGCGGCCCGCCCGCGCGATGGCCGCCGCCGCCGCGAGGCCGGTCACTCCGCCCCCGACGACGGCGACATCGATGGTTTCCATCATCGGCCTCACCCGCGGGCCAGGGAGGCGGGCCGGCGCCTTGCCTCCCTGCGCGGGAACCTACTACGATAAAGGATTCGAACCGATAAGGGGACGAACGCATGTCGAAGCGCGCCATCATCACCGGCATCACGGGGCAGGACGGATCGTACCTGGCCGAACTGCTGCTCGACCAGGGGTACGAGGTCACCGGGATCGTCCGCCGCCTGAGCCATCCCAACTTCGACCGGATCGCCCACCTGCTGGATCGTATCAAACTCCACCCGGCCGATCTGCTCGACGAGCTCTCGCTCATCCGCGCCATCGAGGAGAACGAGCCCGACGAATTCTACAACCTGGCGGCGATGTCGTTCGTCCCCGCGTCGTGGGACCAGCCCCTGCTGACCGGCGAGTTCAACGCCCAGGGTGTGACGCGCGTGCTGAACGCGGTGCGGCGCGTCAATCCGAAGATCCGGATCTACCAGGCCTCCTCGAGCGAGATGTTCGGCAAGGTGCGCGAGGTGCCGCAGACCGAGATGACGCCGTTCTACCCGCGCAGCCCGTACGGCGTGTCGAAGGTGTTCGGGCACTACATCACCGTCAACTACCGGGAGAGCTACGGGCTGTTTGCCTGCTCGGGCATCCTGTTCAACCACGAGTCGCCGCGGCGGGGCCTCGAGTTCGTCACGCGCAAGGTGTCGGACGGGGTGGCCCGCATCAAGCTCGGGCTCGAGCGGAAGCTCTACCTCGGCAACCTCGAAGCGCACCGCGACTGGGGGTTCGCCGGCGATTACGTCCGCGCGATGTGGCTCATGCTGCAGCAGCCGACGGCCGACGACTACGTCGTGGCGACCGGCGAGAGCCATTCGGTTCGCGACCTCGTCGAGGTGGCGTTCGGCCACGCGGGCCTCGACTGGAAGCAGCACGTCGAGGTCGACCCCCGGTTCCTCAGGCCCGCTGAGGTCGACCACCTGATTGGCAACGCCGCCAAGGCGCGCCAGATTCTCGGCTGGGCGCCCTCGGTCGACTTCGCCGGCCTGGTCGGCATGATGGTCGCGAGCGACATCGAACGGCTGTCCGGGACGAAGCCATCGAAGCCCCGCTAGAGGTTGCGTATGAGTCTGCTCGATCGCGTCAGGAACAGGGACTGCACCGTCGGCATCATCGGCCTGGGTTACGTCGGTTTGCCGCTGGCGGTGGAACTGGCCCTCGGACGGTTCCATGTCACCGGGTTCGACGTGGACGCCTGGAAGGTGGCCGAACTGAACGCCGGGCGCAGCTATATCCCGGACGTGAAGGCCGAGGACCTGGCGAAGGTGGTGGCGTCCGGTCACTTCAAGGCGACCACCGACATGTCCGCCCTGGCGGAGATGGACTGTATCGACATCGCCGTGCCGACGCCGCTGCGGAAGACGAAGGACCCCGACATGTCCTACGTCGTCCAGGCGGTGGAGGCGGTGCGGAAGCACCTCAAGAAGGGCCAGCTCGTCAGCCTCGAGTCGACCACCTACCCCGGCACGACCGACGAGCTCGTCAAGCCGATGCTGGAGGAGACCGGGCTCAAGGCCGGCGAGGACTTCTACCTCGCGTTCTCGCCTGAGCGCGTGGATCCCGCCAATCCGCAGTACCTGACGAAGGACATCCCGAAAGTCGTCGGCGGGATCGACAAGGCCAGCACGGACATCGCCTGCGCCCTGTACGGGGCGGTCGTCACGAAGACCGTGCCGGTCAGCTCGACCGTCGTGGCCGAGATGGCGAAGCTGCTCGAGAACACGTTTCGATCGGTGAACATCGGCATGGTCAACGAGCTGGCGCTGATGTGCCACCGCATGAAGATCGACGTGTGGGAGGTGATCGACGCGGCGAGAACCAAGCCCTTCGGGTTCATGCCGTTCTATCCCGGGCCCGGGCTCGGCGGCCACTGCATCCCGATCGATCCCTTCTACCTGTCCTGGAAGGCGCGCCAGAGCGGGTTCGAGGCGCGCTTCATCGAGCTCGCCGGCCAGGTGAACAGCTCGATGCCGGAGTGGGTGGTGACGCGCATCGCCGACGCCCTCAACACCGTCAAGAAGGCGGTGAACGGATCGCGCGTCCACGTGTACGGGGTCGCCTACAAGAAGAACGTCGGCGACATGCGCGAGTCGCCGGCGCTGGACGTCATCGAGCATCTCATCCGGCGCGGCGCGGTCGTCTCCTACAGCGATCCGTACGTGCCGACGCTGAAGACGGACGGCCACACCTTCTCGGCGGTCGGCACGGCCGAGGCGCTGGCGAGCAAGCCGGACTGCGTCGTCATCACCACCGATCACGACGTGTTCGACTACAAGGAACTGGTCGAGAAAGCCCCGCTCATCATGGACGCGCGCAACGCGCTGCGGAGCTTCGCCGGGAAGCACATTCATCGGCTGTAGGAAGAAGCCAGAAGCCAGTAGTCAGTAGACAGTAGCCAGTAGCCAGTAGAGAAGCCATGTTCCGGCGTCGCGCCGTTCAGCTCTGACGGTCTTCTACTGGCTACTGACTACTGGCTACTTACTACTCGACTCCAGCCCCGAGTCCCGATTCACATCCGCTGCCCTACCACCGCGTAATCCAGATACGAGAACATCACCGCGTTGGCCTTGTCGACGTTTTCGTTGAAGGCCTGCGCGATGGCCGCCAGGCTGGCCGTCCGGGCGTCGGCCGGCAGCTCGACGTGCTGCAGCTTCGCGTCGCTCGGGTACGGCGACAGCCACCGCAGGTCGACGCGCTGGAAGCCGGAGGCGACGACCAGGAACTTCAGCGTCTCCGGGTGCAGCGGCCACGCGTGCGTGATGTCGCGGATGTACGCCTCGAAGAACGCGAACCAGCACGAGGGGTTGAGCGTTTCGAGCACGATCGTCGCGCCGGGCTTCAGCTTGTGGTACGCGACGTCGAGGAACGTCGTCAGGTACGCGGGCTGGAAATGCTCGACCACCTGCACCGCGATCAGCCCTCCGAGCGACGCGTCGGGGAGGGACTCGAGGTGGGCGAGGGCATCGCCCTCCAGCGCCTCGAGGCCGGCGGCGCGGCACGCTTCGATCATCTCGTGGTTGATGTCGAGGCCGTGCGCCCGGATGCCCCGCTCGCGCAGCAGGGCCAGGAACTCGCCGCGCCCGCAGCCGAGATCCAGGACGTTGTCCGCGCCGTCGAACAGCTCCACGTACTGCAGCAGCCGCGCGCGGATATCGGCCTCCGAGCCGCGGAACTTGTTCTCGAACGCCACGTACTTGTACGCGTTGACGGAGTCGATGGCGGGCGCCGGCGGCCGAGGCGGTGCCGCCGCGGGGCTGCCGCCGCGTCCGCCCGCGCCTCCGGCTGACGCGGCCGGCGCGGCTCCCGCGGCCAGCCCGCGCTCGAGCTCGCGTTTGAGCATCAGCCCCGTCTGCTGGACGCTGGCGATGCTCGTCCGCAGCTCGTCCACCGCCGCCACGTAGCGCTGCTCGCGGGCGACCATCGACTCCCAGCGCCGGCGGAACTCGTCGGCCACCCCGGCGAGCCCCGCGTTGGTCAGGTTCGCCAGCGTCGCGATGTGCTCGCTGCGGTCCTTGGTGTCGACAAACCGCGTGATGGTCTGCAGGTAGAGCACGAGCGTCGTGTGGAACGTCTCGAGCTTCTCGAGCTCGCCGCGCATCGCGCCGATGGTCGCCTCGATGGACTGGCGGTTCGCCCGGTGCGCCGCGACGTTGCGGTTCAGGTGGTCCACCAGCGCCGCGTTGAAGGCCTGCTGGCGCTCGAACGCCGGGCCGGCCACCCTCCAGATGGCCATCGCCACGCGCCGGCGCCACCCGGTCAGGCCCGCCGCCGGATCCGCGGTGGCGATACGCCAGCGCTCGTTCAGGAGGGGCAGCTGGCTCTCGTCGTACTCCACGGGCGGGTGCGGCAGGTCCGGCAGCCTCGGGACCGCCCGGTCCAGCGCGGTGAGCGCGTCGTTGTAGGCGCGGTCGGCGGCCTCGCGTTCGACGCGGCGGCGCTCGATGTCGTCTTCGGCAAACATGCGTCTGGTCCCCCGCGTCACAGGCGCCCGGCTGCGGGCGCATCAAACGGAAAGGGCACGCCGATCTCCGACGTCAGGGCCCGCGCCAGCCCGGTGCCGTCCGCCCGGAGATGCGCCGGCCAACCCGCGGGAGCCGCCGGGTCGGCCGCGGCCCGCGCGGCAGTCAGCAGGCCCTCGTAGTCGCGCGCCATCAGCTCCAGCGTGCCCTGCGCTTCCCAGTACCGGCGCGCCGCGCTGCCGAGCCGCGCGCGCAGCGCGGCGTCCTCGGTGAGCCGGCGCAGGGCGAGCCGCAGCATGTGCACCTCGTCGACGAGTTCGACGTGCACGCACACGGCCTCATGCTCCCCCGGAACGGTGCTGGCCACCTTCATCGAGCGCAAATCCAGGCTCGGCACGTCCGCGGTGTGCACGAGGTCCGTGATGACCGTCGGTTTGCCTGCCGCCAGGCAGCGGAGCCAGGCGGCGGAGGTTTCGCGCCCGGTCGGCCACCTGAGGTTGAGGCAGACATCCGCCGCCGCCAGATACTCCGGCAGCGCGGCGTCCGGGACGTAACCGGTCTCGGTCACCCGATCCGCCACCCCGAGTTCGCGCGCCTCCGCCATGAGGTCGAAATAGCCGGCCGCCTCGCCGACCACGAGGAGCCGGATGGCCGGCAGTGAGGGCCCGACCTGCGCCAGGGCGCGCAGGACGGCGCTCAGGCCCTTCTCGGGCGTGACCCGGCCGAACGAGGCGAACACCACCGCGGCGTCGGGGATGCCGTGGCGCTGCCTGACCTCGCGGCCCGGCGCCGACGCCCGGGCCAGCGGGTCGGCCACGCCCATGTGCACGTGCCGGATGTCGGATCCGGGAAACGCCTCGGCCAGGTCGCGGGCCAGGATCCCGCTGTGGACCGCGACCACGCGCGCCGCCTGCACGGGGACGTGGACCATCGGCCAGAAGTAGCACAGCGTGGCGCCGAGGCCGGCCACGACGAGATCCGCCAGCAGGGGCGACACATCCGGATAGCACCAGGTGAACTCCGCCCGGAAGTCGGATTCGCGCTTCTGCCGGATGAGCGCCTGCGCGCGCGCCTGGTGCAGCTGCCCGTCGTGCAGCACGACAAGGCCGGGATACCGGACCATGTACGGCCACAGGTAGTCGTGCGCCGCGCTGTTGCCGACGTGGTAGACGATCACGTCGAACGGCCGCCGCGCGTGGCGCCACGGGAAGTCGTGGGCGCCGCGGATGGCCGCCCCGTCGACGCGGGCCGCCCGCTCGACGGCGTCGTGCCCGGCGGTATCGTCGACAAACGCCTCGATGTCGTGCGCCGCGAGGCGGGGCAGCAGTTCGGCGCTGTACGCGGCGATGCCCGATCGGTGCGGGGGCAGCGGGCTGAACCAGGCAATCCGCATGGCGCTTCAACGGTAGCATACCCGCGTCGGGCGCTGGCTCCGCCGAGCCCCGAATCCCGAGTCCCGAGCCCGACCTCAGGTTCTGTCTTGCCCCCCCTCCCCCTCGTCCGTTAGCATGAACGTCACCTATGCAAGGCTGGCTCTCGATCGTGCTCCTGACCCTCCTCGGTGTCGCCTTCGCCGCCGGGTCCATCGTCATGGCGTTCTTCCTCGGGCCGAGGAAGCGGACGGTCGAGAAGGAAGCGCCCTACGAGTGCGGCATGCCCCCGGTTGGCGACGCCCGCGAGCGCCACTCGGTGAAGTTCTACCTGGTGGCGATGATCTTCCTCCTGTTCGACATCGAGGTGGCCTTCCTCTACCCGTGGGCCATGGCCATCCGGGACCTCCGCTGGATCGGGTTCGTGCAGGTGCTGGTGTTCTTCGTGATCCTGGTGGCCGGCTACGCGTACGTATGGAAGAAGGGCGTTCTGGACTGGAACAGGACGTCATAGGGACGGCCTCGAGGCCCGCGTGCGGCGGCTGATGGCGCCTCTCCCGGACGGATGACAGATGGCACCTGACTTCGAAATCCCGATTCTGACGACCACCGTCGACAAGATGGCGCAGTGGGCGCGCCGCTCCTCGATCTGGCCGGTGACGCTCGGCCTGGCGTGCTGCGCCATCGAGATGATGTCGATGGCGGCCTCCCGGTACGACATCTCCCGGTTCGGCGCCGAGGTCTTCCGCGCCTCGCCGCGCCAGGCGGACCTGATGATCGTGGCGGGGCGGCTGTCGCGGAAGATGGCGCCCGCCGTGCGCCGCATCTACGACCAGATGCCGGAGCCGAAGTGGGTGATCTCGATGGGCGCGTGCGCCTCCTGCGGCGGCGTGTTCGACAACTACGCGATCGTGCAGGGCTGCGACCAGGTGCTGCCGGTCGACGTCTTCGTGCCGGGCTGCCCGCCGCGGCCCGAGGCGCTGCTCTACGGCATCATTTCGCTGCAGCGGAAGATCGACCAACAGCGGGCCTTCGGGTACGCCCGCAGCTAGCCCGGCCGAACCATGGACGCACCTGCCATCATCGCCGCGCTGGAGACGCTGCTGCCGGGGGCCGGCGCGCAGGCGCTCGCGAGCATCGACCAGCCCACGATTCTCGTGCCCGCCGACCGGCTGCGCGATGTGTGCGTCGCGCTCCGCGACGACCCGGCGTTCCGGTTCACCGCCCTGGTCGACATCGTCGGCGTCGACGCCCTGCCGAACGAGCCCCGCTTCGAGGTGAACTACAGCCTGGTGGCCGTGGACGTGCCGGCGCGCCTCCGGATCAAGGTCCGCGCGGGCGGCGAGATCCCGCGCGTGCCGTCGGTGGCGGGCGTCTGGCCGGCGGCGGGGTTCCTCGAGCGGGAAGTGTGGGACCTGTTCGGCGTCGAGTTCGACGGGCACCCGGACATGCGGCGCCTCCTCACCCCCGAAGACTGGGAGGGGCACCCGCTGCGCAAGGACTATCCGGTGCAGGTCGATACGCCGGTGACGTTCGACGCTCCGACGCAGGTCACCGAGGAGCAGTTCCGGGCGACCATGGAGAAGGACCGGCGCCTTCGGGGAGACAGCCGCTGATGTCCCGGAAGGATGCCGAGGTGGTCGTGGCGATGCTCGCCGAGGCCGCGCGCCTCCATGGCGAATCCGTGTCGGCGGCCGGGCCGGCGGCGGCCGCCGCCGAAGCGATGGTGGCGGCGCTTCGCGGGGGCGGGCGCATCCTGGCCTGCGGCAACGGCGGGAGCGCGGCGGACGCGCAGCACTTCGCGGCCGAACTGGTCGGGCGCTTCGAACGCGAGCGCGCCGCGATGGCGGCGATCGCGCTGACCACCGACACGTCGATCCTGACGGCGATCGCGAACGACTACGACTACAGCCGTGTCTTCGCGCGGCAGGTGGAGGCGCTCGGCCGTCCGGGCGACGTCCTGCTCGGCATCTCGACCAGCGGCGGCTCGGCCAGCGTGCTCGCGGCGTTCGAGGCCGCGAAAGCGGCCGGCGTGACGACCGTGGCGCTGACCGGGCGCGACGGGGGGCGCGTCGGCGCGGCGGCCGACATCCACGTCAACGTGCCGGCGGCCTCGACCGCGCGCGTGCAGGAGGTGCACCGCACGCTGCTGCACGCCGTGTGCGCCCTGATCGAACGGGAGCTGTATGCCTGAGCTGCGCACCGAGGTGCTGACCGTCAACATGGGGCCCCAGCACCCCAGCACGCACGGCGTCCTGCGGCTGGTGCTCGAGCTGGACGGCGAGACGGTGCTCTCGATCTCGCCGACGATCGGCTACCTGCACACCGGCATCGAGAAGACCGCGGAACAGAAGAAGTGGCAGCAGGTCATCCCGCTCGTCGAGCGGATGGACTACCTCAGCTCGCATTCGAACACCCTCGGCTACGTGCTCGCCGTGGAGAAGCTCCTGGGGACCGAGATCCCGGATCGCGTCACGTGGATCCGGGTGCTGCTGGCCGAACTGCAGCGGCTCAACAGCCACCTCGTGTGGCTCGGCACCCACGTGATGGACCTCGGCGCCATCACCGTGATGCTCTACACGTTCAACGAGCGCGAGCGCATCCTCAACGTGAACGAGCTCATCGCCGGCTTCCGGATGTTCCCGAGCTACATCCGCGTGGGCGGGCTGCGCGAGGACCTGCCGGCCGGGCTTCCACCAGGCCGTCGGCGACATCCTCGACCGGCTGCCGGGCCAGATCGACAAGTGCGAGGACCTGCTCACGAAGAACGAGATCTTCGTGAGGCGGACCCGCGGCGTCGGCGTCCTGTCGCGTGCCGACGCCCTCGCGTACGGCCTGGTCGGGCCGATTGCCCGGGGTTCCGGCGTGGCGTACGACGTGCGCAAGGCGTTCCCGTACTGCGGCTACGAGACGTTCGACTTCGACGTGCCGATTGGCTCCGCCGGCGACGTCTTCGACCGCTACATGGTGCGCGTCGACGAGATGCGCCAGAGCCTCCGCATCTGCCGCCAGGCGCTCGACCGGATTTCGCCCGCCGGCGCGTACGGGGCCGACGACCCGCGCGTGGTGCCGCCGCCGAAGGACAAGGTCTACACCGAGATGGAAGCGCTCATCCAGCACTTCCTGATCTTCTCGCAGGGATTCACGGTGCCGGCCGGCGAGGCCTACGTGCCGGTCGAGGGGCCGCGCGGCGAGCACGGCTGCCACGTCGTCTCGGACGGCGGCAACCGGCCCGTGCGGGTGAAAATGCGGTCGCCGTCGCTGATGGCCTGCC
Organism: uncultured Acidobacteriota bacterium; assembly: GCA_963834645.1. Taxonomy (GTDB): domain Bacteria; phylum Acidobacteriota; class Vicinamibacteria; order Vicinamibacterales; family JAKQTR01; genus JAKQTR01. The sequence goes on along the minus strand of CAWICP010000004.1, from coordinate 39,213 downwards.
AGGCGCTCGAGAAGATGGCCCGCGGCGGGCTCCTCGCGGACGTCGTGGCGGTGATCGGGTCGAGCGACGTCATCATGGGAGACGTGGACCGGTGACCTTCCACCCGAAGATGCCCTACGAGACGGGGCTGCACCAGTCGGCCCGGCAACAGCCCGACCCGGGCGAGCCGTTCGCCTTCACGCCCGAGCGGCGCGCGCGCCTCGAGGAGATCGCGGCGCGCTATCCGCCCGAGCGGCGGCGGTCGGCGCTGCTGCCGGCCCTGTATCTCGTGCAGCACCAGCAGGGCTACGTGAGCGCGCGGGCCATGGAGCACGTCGCCGACGTGATCGGCGTGACGCCCGCCGAGGTCGAGGACGTCGTGACCTACTACACGATGTTCTACGCGCAGCCGGTGGGCACCTACGTCGCTGCAGGTCTGCCGCACGCTGTCGTGCGCGCTGAACGGCGCCGAGCGCGTCATCGACGTGCTGTCGCGCAAGCTGGGCATCACGCCGGGGGAGACCGATGCGTCGGGCATGTTCACGCTGATGGAGGTCGAGTGCCTCGGCGCGTGCGACCGCGCGCCGGTCGTCGCGGTGAACGAGCACTGGCACGAACTGGTGACGCCCGAGTCGGCCGAGCGGCTCGTCGACGACCTGAGGGCCAGGGGCCCCGAGGCGCTGAGCGGCTGCCACCTGTGCGTGGAGGCGAGGAAGTGACCCCGCCCATGGAACCAGTCCTCACCAGATTCGTCCGCGAGCCGAACAGCTTCACGCTCGACGTGTCGCTGGCGCACGGCGCCTACGAGGGGCTGCGGAAGGCGCTCACGATGGAGCCGGGCCAGGTGATCGACGCCGTGAAGGCGTCGGGCCTGCGCGGCCGCGGCGGCGCCGGCTTCCCGACGGGCATGAAGTGGGGCTTCGTGCCCAGGGACTCGCCCAAGCCCAAGTACGTGTGCTGCAACGCCGACGAGAGCGAGCCCGGCACGTTCAAGGACCACGTGCTGATGGAGCGGAACCCGCACCTGGTGCTCGAGGGCGTGGCGATCGCCTGCTACGCCATCGGCGCGAAGACGGGCTACATCTACATCCGCGGCGAGTTCTGGCACGTGGCGGCCGTCCTCGAGGGCGCCATCGCCGAGGCGCGCGCGCGGGGCTACCTCGGGCAGAACATCCTCGGCAGCGGCGTCGACTGCGAGATTCACGTGCACCGCGGGGCCGGCGCGTACGAGGCGGGGGAGGAGTCGGCGCTGCTCGAGTCGCTCGAGGGCAAGCGCGCCCAGCCCCGGCTGCGGCCGCCGTTCCCGGCGGTGGTCGGCCTCTACGGCTGCCCGACGATCATCAACAACGTCGAGACGCTGGCCAACGTCCCGCTCATCATCGTGAACGGCCCGGAGTGGTTCTCGGGCATCGGCCCGGAGAAGAACACCGGGCCGAAGCTCTTCTGCGTCAGCGGCCACGTGAACAAGCCCGGCGTCTACGAGGCGTCGATGGACACGACGCTGCGGCAGCTCATCTACGACTACGCGGGCGGCGTCCGCGGCGGCCGCCAGCTGAAGGCGGTCATCCCGGGCGGATCCTCGACGCCGGTCCTGCTGCCGTCGGCGATTGACGCGCCGGCCAGCTTCGACGGCGTCGCCAGGGCGGGATCGATGCTGGGCTCCGCGGCCATGATCGTGATGGACGACACCACGTGCATGGTGTGGGCCGCCGAGAACCTCATCCACTTCTACCGCCACGAGTCGTGCGGGAAGTGCACGCCCGTGCCGCGAGGGCGCCGACTGGATGCTGAAGATCCTCCACAAGATCGAGCGCGGCGAGGGCGAGATGCGCGACCTCGACCTGCTCGAGAGCGTGGCGCGCAACATCAACGGCAAGACGCTGTGCCCGTTCGGCGAGGCCGAGGTGGCGCCGGTGCTGAGCACGCTCCAGCACTTCCGCCACGAGTACGAGGCGCACGTCCGCGAGGGGCGCTGCCCGCTGCACGCGGACTGGAGGCGCGGCGCATGATCCCCGTCTACGTCGCGCAACTCGGCGATGGTGCTCGCCGTCTTCGTCATGCTGCTGCTCTCGGCGGCGGTGATGGTGTACTCCGAGCGCAAGGTGGCCGCGTTCATCCAGCAGCGGTACGGCCCCTACCTGGTCGGGCCGAGGGGCCTGCTTCAGCCGATCGCCGACGTGATCAAGCTGATGTTCAAGGAGCCGCTGCGGCCCGTCGCCGCCGACAAGGTCATCTTCATCCTCGCGCCGATCCTCTCCGCCACCGCGGCCTTCGCGGCCTTCGCCGTCGTCCCGTTCGGCGCGGAGACCACCTTCTTCGGGCTGCTCGACGAGCCGATCAAGCTCCAGGTGGCCGACGTCAACGTCGCGGTGCTGGTGGTGTTCGCGATCACCTCGATCAGCGTCTACGGCATCGTGCTCGCCGGCTGGAGCTCGAACAGCAAGTACTCGCTCCTGGGGGCGCTGCGCTCGGCGTCGCAGATGATCAGCTACGAGCTGTCGTACGGCATGGCGCTCGCCTCCGTGCTCGTGCTCGCGGGATCGCTCTCGCTCACCGACATCGTCAACGCCCAGCAGGGGGCGTGGTTCGGGTTCATCCCGCGGTGGTTCGTGTTCGTGCAGCCCCTCGGCTTCGTCATCTTCATGATCGCCGGCGTCGCCGAGACCAACCGCGCGCCGTTCGACTTCCCCGAGGCCGAGCAGGAGCTGGTCGCCGGCTACCACACCGAGTACAGCAGCACGGCGTTCATGATGTTCTTCCTCGCGGAGTACATCAACATGGTGACGGCGGCCGCGGTGGCCACGAACCTCTTCCTCGGCGGCTGGCACGGCCCGTTCCTGCCCGAGTACCTGGGCTGGATCTGGTTCCTCGTCAAGATCGCCGCGATCCTGTTCTTCTACATCTGGATGCGGTGGACGCTGCCGCGGCTGCGATACGACCAGCTGATGCAGTTCGGATGGAAGGTGCTGCTGCCGCTCGCGGCGCTCAACCTGATCGTCACGGCAGCGGGGGTGATCTACCTTGGCAACTGACGTGCTGCTCTTCTACCTCTTCGGCGCCATCGCCGTCGGCGCGTCGCTGCTGGTGGTGCTGGGCCGCAACCCGATGCACAGCGTGCTGCTGCTCATCGTGTCGTTCGCCGCGCTCGCGGGCCTCTACATCGGCCTCGAGGCGCCGTTCGCGGCGGTGGTCCAGATCATCATCTACGCCGGCGCCATCATGGTGCTGTTCCTCTTCGTCGTGATGCTGCTCAACGCCCACCGCGAGGACGATGCGGCCGGCGCCGGCCCGCGGCTGGCGCACGGCCCGCTCCGGGCAGGCGCGGTGCTGGCGGTGCTGCTCGTGGCCGAACTGGCCTGGGCGCTGACGCAGACCGGCCGCGGCGGCGGGGACCTGCTCGCAGCCGGCCCCGGCGCCGACCCGGCCGCCCTGCAGTCGGTCCGGTCGCTGGGCAACGTGCTGTTCACCGAGTACTCGCTGGCGTTCGAAGTGACCTCGATCCTGATCATCGTCGCCATGATCGGCGCCGTTGTGCTGGCCAAGCGGGAGTCGTAACGCGATGGTGCCTCTGGGACACTACCTCATCCTGTCGGCCATCCTGTTCGCCACGGGGACCATGGGCGTCTTCCTGCGCCGGAACGTCATCACGATGCTCCTGTCGATCGAGGTGATGCTGAACGCCGTCAACCTCGCGTTCATCGCCTTCGGCCGCATCGCAGGGGTCGGTGGACGGCCAGGTCATCATGTTCTTCGTCGTCACGGTGGCCGCGGCGGAGGCGGCAATCGGGCTGGCGCTGGTCATCGCGCTCTTCCGGCACCGCGAGTCGCTCAACCCTGACGTGTTCACCAGCCTGAAGTGGTGAGGGGACCAGTGCTGCTCCTCATTCCGTTGCTGCCGTTCCTCGGGTTCCTGATCAACCTCGCGCTGGGGAGGCGCCTGTCCAAGGCCGTCTCCGGCGGCGTGGCCTGCGCGGCCATGTTCGGCGCGTTCGCTGGCGGCGGCCTGGTCGTTCTGGACGCTCCTGCAGATGCCGGCGGACGCCCGCGGCATCGTCCAGCAGGTGGCGCCGTGGATGGAGTCCGGATCGCTGTCGGTGCCCTTCACCCTGCGCCTCGACCCCCTCGGGGCCGTGATGGCGCTGGTGGTGACCGTCGTCGGGTTCCTGATTCACGTCTACTCGACCGCCTACATGCACGAGGAGCGCGACAGCGAGTACGCGCGCTACTTCTCGTACCTCAACCTGTTCGCGGCCTTCATGCTCGTGCTCGTGCTCGGCGCGAACTTCCCGGTGATGTTCGTGGGCTGGGAGGGCGTGGGCCTCTGCTCCTACCTGCTCATCGGGTTCTGGTTCACGAAGCAGTCGGCCTCCGACGCCGGCAAGAAGGCGTTCATCGTCAACCGCATCGGCGACTTCGGGTTCCTGCTCGGCATCTTCGTTGTCTGGAGCCAGTTCGGCAGCCTCGACTTCCAGGAGGTGGCCCGGCAGGCCGGCCAGCTGCCCCCCGAGGCGACCTTCGGCGCGCTCTCGCTGGCGACGCTGCTCCTGTTTGTGGGCGCCACGGGCAAGTCGGCGCAGATCCCGCTGTATGTCTGGCTGCCGGACGCCATGGAAGGCCCGACGCCGGTCTCGGCCCTCATCCACGCCGCGACCATGGTGACGGCCGGCGTCTACATGATCGGGCGCAACGCCGTGCTGTTCAGCCACGCGCCGGAGACGCTCGCCATCGTCGCCGGCATCGGCGTCGCGACGGCGCTCATGGCCGGCACGATCGGCCTCGTGCAGAACGACATCAAGCGCGTCCTCGCGTACTCGACCGTGTCGCAGCTCGGCCTGATGTTCGTGGCCATGGGCGTGGGCGCGTTCGCGGCCGGCATCTTCCACCTCTATACCCACGCCTTCTTCAAGGCCCTGCTGTTCCTCGGGTCCGGCGCCGTCATCCACGCGCTGGCCGGTGAGCAGGACATCCGGCGGATGGGCGGCCTGCAGGAAGGAGCTGCCGGTCACCTACTGGACGTTCCTGATCGGAGCGCTGGCGATCTCGGGCGTGCCGCTGCTGTCGGGGTTCTTCAGCAAGGACGAGATTCTCTGGCGAAGCTTCTCCGGCGGGCACACGCTGGTCTGGGGCGTGGCGGTGGTCGCGTCGCTCCTGACGGCGATCTACATGTTCCGGCTCGTGTTCCTGACGTTTCACGGCGAGCGGCGCGCCGCCGAACGGCATGCGGGCGGCGCGAGTCTCGCCGTAGCCCTGAGCGGCAGCGGACGCACACGCGCAGTCGATGGCGCGGAGGCGGACACGATCACGGCGGCGCAGGCGGACACGGCGGCCACCTTCACGACGCCCCTCCGGCGATGGCCATCGTCCTGATCCTGCTCGCCGTCGGCTCGGTGCTGGCGGGCTACGTCGGCGTGCCGGCGGTGCTCGGCGGCAGCAACCACATCGAGCACTTTCTGGCGCCGAGCTTCGCCGCCCCGGGGCTCGAACGCGCGCGGCGAGCACGGCGCCAGTCCCGCCGAAGCCCGAGCCGAGATGGTCGCCGAGCGAGGCCGAGGCGAGCGGGCGAAGGCGGCACACGAGCCCGCAAGCGGCGGGCGCTCCCGAGCGATCACGGTGCGGAACTCGGCCTGATGGCCTTCTCGAGCGGCATCGCGCTGGCCGGCATCGGGATCGCGGCCTACTTCTTCCTGCGCAGGCGCGAGGCGGCCGACCGCGTCGCCGCGCGCTTCGCCGGCGCGCACCGCGTGCTGCTGAACAAGTACTACGTCGACGAGTTCTACGACGCCGCCATCGTGCAGCCGATCAGGCGGACGTCCGAACGCGCGCTGTGGCGGGTCTTCGACGCGGGTGTGATCGACGGCGCCGTCAACGGCGCCGGGTCCTTCGTGAACGGCGCCAGCGCAATCCTGCGCCGGCTGCAGACGGGGTCGATGCGGGCCTACGCGCTGTCGGTGTTCGTGGGCGTCGTCCTGATCCTTGGATACTACGTATGGCGGTAGTGCCCATCCTCTCCGCGCTGATCGTGCTGCCGCTCGCCGGGGCGGTGCTGCTGCTCCTCGTGCGCACCCGCGGGCACGAGCGCGACGCGTTCATCCAGTGGGCCGCCCTCGGCGTGTCGCTGGTCGAGTTCGCGCTCTCGCTCTGGATGTGGAGCCGGTTCGACCCGGCCAGCGCCGACTTCCAGATGGTGGAGCGCGTCGACTGGATCCCGTCGTTCGGCATCCAGTACGCCGTCGGCGTCGACGGCATCAGCCTGTTCCTCGTCGTCCTCACGGGGTTCCTCACGCCCCTCGCCCTGCTCGGGTCGTGGCGGTCGGTGCACAAGAAGGTCCGGGAATTCTCCTTCTTCATGCTCGCCCTCGAGAGCGCGATGATCGGCGTCTTCCTGTCCCTGGACATGTTCCTGTTCTACGTGTTCTGGGACGCGATGCTCATCCCGATGTACTTCCTCATCGGGATCTGGGGCTACGAGCGGCGCGTCTACGCGGCGGTGAAGTTCATCCTGTACACGATGGCGGGCAGCGTGCTGATGCTGGTCGCGATCCTGACCGTCGCCTATCTCCACAGCGTGGCGACCGGCGCGTACAGTTTCGACTACGAGGCCTGGCTGAACCTGGCCCTGCCGCGCCAGACGCAGGTGTGGCTCTTCCTGGCCTTCGCCGTGGCCTTCGCCATCAAGGTGCCGCTGTTCCCGTTCCACACGTGGCTGCCCGACGCCCACGTCGAGGCGCCCACGGCCGGCTCCGTCATCCTGGCCGGCGTGCTCCTGAAGATGGGCACCTACGGGCTGCTGCGCTTCGCGTTCCCGCTCTTCCCGGACGCGGCCGTCTACTTCGCGCCGTACCTGGCGACGCTCGCCGTCATCGGCATCGTCTACGGGGCGCTGGTGGCGATGGTGCAGCCCGACATGAAGAAACTGGTGGCGTACTCGAGCGTGAGCCACCTCGGCTTCGTCGTGCTCGGCATCACCGCCATGAACATCCAGGGCGTCCAGGGCGCCGTGTTCCAGATGCTGAGCCACGGGGTGTCGACCGGCGCGCTCTTCCTCATCGTCGGCATGCTGTCGGACCGGCGCCACACGCGGCTCATCGCGGAGTTCGGCGGACTGAAGCACGTCGCGCCCAGGCTGGTGGCGGCGTTCTTCGTCATCACGCTGGCGTCGATCGGGCTGCCGGGCCTCAACGGGTTCGTGGGCGAGTTCCTGATCCTGTTCGGCGCGTTCCGGTGGAACCCGGTGCTGACGACGGTGGCCGCGAGCGGCGTGATCCTGTCGGCGGTCTACATGCTGTGGATGTTCCAGCGCGTGAACTACGGCGCCGTCACCAACCCGAAGAACGAAGGGATGCAGGACCTCGACACGAGAGAAACGTGGGTGCTCTGGCCCGCCATCGCGATGGCCGTGTTCATGGGCGTGGCGCCGTGGGTGTTCCTCGAGCCGATGACGCCGGCCGTGAACCGTATCATCGCGAGAATGGCCGAGGCCGAGCCGGCCCGCGTGGTCGAGCGTCCCCGCGGCAGGCTGTCCCCTTCTCGAGCAGGTGAGCAGCGTGTCCATCATCGGCCCGGCTCTGAACGGCATCATCCCCGTCATCTGCGTGACGCTGGCCGGCCTGGCCTGCCTGCTCGCCGAGGCGTTCCGCCAGCGCGACGAGCGCATGCCCATCGGCGGCCTGGGCGCCATCGGCCTCGTCGGCGCCGCCGCCGCCGTGGTGCTGCTGTGGGGGCGGCGCGCCGAGAGCTTCGGCGTCGTGCGGGCGGACGACTTCGGCCTGTTCGTGCAGATGGTGCTCCTCGGCGTCGGCCTGCTGACGATCGTGTTCTCGCCGAAGGCCATCGAACGCGACAACCTGCCCGCCGGGCGAGTACTACGCGCTCGTGCTGTTCGCCATCGCGGGCATGATGCTCATGGCCGTGGCGACGGACCTGCTCGTGATCTTCCTCGCGCTGGAGGTGTTCTCGCTGGCCCTCTACGTGCTGACCGGCCTGCGCCGCCACGAGTACGCGAGCACGGAGGGCGCGTTCAAGTATTTCGTCCTCGGCGGGTTCGCGAGCGCCTTCTTCCTGTACGGCATCGCCTTCACCTACGGGCTCGTCGGCAGCACGCACCTTGACCGCGTGGCGTCGGCCGTCCAGGCGCAGGCGCTCTCCGGCAACCCGCTGCTCCTCGTGGCGATGGGCCTGCTGCTTGTCGGGCTCGCCTTCAAGGTGGCCGCCGTGCCGTTCCACATGTGGACGCCCGACGCCTACGAAGCGGCGCCGACCGTCATCACGGGCTTCATGTCGACCGCCGTCAAGGCCGCCGGCTTCGCCGTGTTCGTGCGCGTGTTCCTGCTGGCCCTCGAGCCGCTGCGCGCCGAGTGGATGCCGGTCGTCTGGGTGCTGGCGGTCTGCACGATGGTGCTCGGGTCCGTCGTGGGAGTGGCCCAGACGAACCTCAAGCGCATGCTGGCCTATTCGAGCATCGCGCACGGCGGGTACCTGCTGGTGGCCGTCATCGCGGGCGGCGACATGGGCAGGGCGTCGATCCTGTTCTACCTCGTGGTGTACGCCATCACCAACGTGGGCGCCTTCGCCGTGCTCGCGCTGCTCAGCACCCGCGACGCGCCCATGGAGCACCTCGACGATTACCGGGGCCTGTGGCACTCGAACCCGGCCATCGCGGGGCTGCTCACCATCTTCCTGCTGTCGCTCGGCGGGTTCCCGCCCACGGCGGGGTTCGTCGCGAAGTGGTTCGTGTTCAGCGCCGCCGTCGGCGCCGGCCAGTTCAGCCTCGCCATCATCGGCGTGCTGACCAGCGTCGTCTCGGTCTTCTTCTACCTGCGCATCGTCGTGATGATGTACATGGCGGAGAAGCGGGACGGGGCCTCGCCGCCGCGCGTGCCGCGCCCGGCGCTGGCCGCGCTCTCGCTCTCGGCGGCTGTCCTCTTCTACCTGGGCGTGCTTCCGACGCGCGTCCTCGAACTGGCCGCGCGGTCGGTGGCGGGGATGTTCTGAGGAAGAAGCCAGAAGCAAGAAGAAGAAGCCAGAAGCCAGAAGTCAGCATTCAGTAGAAACGCCAGTCGCACTGCACGGTGTCTGACTCGCTACTGGCTTCTGGCTACTGGCTACTGGCCCTTCTGGCTTCTGGCTACCGGCTACCGGCGGGAACAGACGCGTCAATGAACCGCGTGCCGTCCCACCAGCGAACTGTCCCGACCTCGTCTATCGCCGGCGATGAGGGCGGGGCCGGAATCAGCTTCCTCCGCACCAGCGCGTCGGTGGCCGTCTGGAACCCGTCGTTCAGGGCGACCTCGATCGGCCTCAGTTGTGCGTCCAGCGTGTAGATCACCTCGCCCTGGTATTCGCCGACGTCCTGGCCGTGGTTGATCCACACCACCACCCGCGAGAGACCGTCCACGTGCACCCGCGTGATGGCGCTCGTGCCGCGCAGCGCCCGCAGCCGCGCCGGCTTGACGAACTGAACGAAGCGATCGGGGCGGCCGGGAGGGCAGTCGTCGCAACGGTAGCGGGCAGATTCGGAAGGCGCCGCGCCCGAGGGAACCGCCGCATCGAGCAGCGCGAGGCTCGCGCCTTCGGACTCGTTGCTTCTCGCCCCGACAAGCAGCACCCGGCGGCCGTCGAGGACCGCGGAGATCGCCACGCCGATGTACCCGTTGCTCCAGTACTCCGCCGACACCCGCCCGTCCGGTTCGAGGCGCGTCATGACGCTCGGAAACCAGGGGCTGTGGACCGAGACGAGCCAGATGTCTTTCCCGGGCCGGGGACGCGGGACGAGCAGGATCCGGGACGCCGGGAACGGCGGCGCGAACACTCTGCCGCCGAATGTGCGCGGCGTCGAGACCGCAAAGGTCCACCGCAGGTCGCCCGCCGAGTCGAAAAAGTAGAAGCGGTGGTCCTCTTTCCGGCCGTCCGCCGGAATGGTGCGGACCAGGACCTCATTGCGCCCGTCGCCGTCGACGTCATCGATCCGGACCGAGGCCTCGGGACTGTCCGTCAGGAGCGGTTCCGGCCTGTTGCTGATGGTGAACGGGAACTCATGGTCCCACAGCAGGTCGCCCGACGCGTTCTTCACGAAGAGCCGGTTCGCCGCCGCTCCCCAGACGGCCGCTTCGCGGTCCGCGAGGCCGGTGAATGCGGCCGCGTGACTGCCAGGCGAGCACCAGCGCCACGGCTGTCAGCACCAGCAACGCGGCGGCGGCGGGAATCGCGAGCCGGGTGGTGAATCGTCGCCCTCCGGAGACTGGCGCCGCCGCCACGCCAGACGGCGCGTCGGCAGCGTTCTCCGCTACGGCGTCTCCCGCCCGCCCTGCCGCCTCGGCCTCCGCCGTGGCCTTCCAGCGATCGAGCTCCTCGACGTAGGCGTGCACGACCTCGGCCCGGCCCATGCCGAAGCGGCGGATGGGGAGGCCGAAGTCGCGCTCCCACCGCTGCACCGTGCGCACGCTGCGCCCGAAATAGGCGGAGATGTCTTTCCAGCCGTGGAGCTGCCGTGGGGCGTCGCTGTCGTGAGGGTCGGCGAGCTCAGCCATGACGGCCTAGGCCACCGTCCTGAGCCCGTGGACCAGAGCGGCTTCCTCGTCGTCGAAGACCGTGCGCAGGTCGAGCACGAGGCGGTCCTTCTCGATCCGGGCGATGACCGGCGGGTCGAGCCGGCGCAGCGCGGCCTCGAGCGCCGAGGCCGAGTAATCCCGGCGGCCCAGGGCCAGCAGCCTCGTGGGCAGCGTCAAGCCGGGCGTCGTGCCGCCCCCGATCGCCGAACGGCCGTCCACGATGTCGCAGTCGTACAGGCCCGACGACTCCAGGGCCGCGGCCACGGTCGCGGCCCGCGCCTCGATGGACTCCGGCGTGCGCGTGATCATGCGCAGCACCGGCACCGTCTCCCACGCGCGGCCCGTGGCGTACTCCATGAGCGTGCCGGTCAGGGCGGCGTAGGTCATCTTGCCGGCGCGGAAGGCGCGCATCAGGGGATGCCGCCGGATGAGCGCGAGCGGCTCTTTCCGGCCGAGGATGATGCCCGCCTGCGGCCCGCCCAGCAGCTTGTCGCCGCTCACGCAGACCACGTCGACACCGGCCGCCAGGCTCGCCTGAATCGTCGGCTCGTCCCTCACGAACGGCTCGAGCCAGGGCAGCCCGGCCGCGCCACGCCCCGCGAGGTCTGCCGCTTCGGCGAGGCCGCCGGCGAGGTTGCCGCTCCCCAGGTCCTCGGCGACAGGCACGCGAAGCCGCTTTCCGACCTCGACCAGCTCCGCGAGCGACGGCTGCTCGGTGAACCCCTCGATCGTGAAGTTCGAGCGATGCACCCGCAGCATGAGCGCCGTCTGCCCGGTGTGCGCGGCCGCGTAGTCCGACGCGCGTGTGCGATTGGTGGTGCCGACCTCCCTCAGGATCGCCCCGGACTGCGCCATGACCTCCGGCACGCGGAAGCCGCCGCCGATCTCGACCAGTTCGCCCCGCGAGACGATGACCTCGCGCCCGGCGGCGAGCGCCGCGAGGATCAGCATCGTCGCTGCGGCGTTGTTGTTGACCACCACCGCCGACTCGGCCCCGGTCAGCCGGCAGAGCAACTCCGCGGCGTGCCCGTCGCGGTGGCCGCGCTCCCCGCCGGCGAGATCGTACTCGAGCGTGCTGTAGCGCCGTCCAACCGTCACGACCTGGTCCAGGGCCGACAACGAGAGCGGCGCGCGGCCGAGATTGGTGTGCACGATGACGCCGGTTGCGTTGATGACGGGGCGCAGGCTGGACTGGAACATCGCCTGCAGCCTCGCTTCCAGTCCGGATTCGATCAGCGCGGCCGCCTCGTCTGCCGTGGCCGGCCATTCCTGGCCGGCTTCGCCCTCCGCCGGCGCGCCGGACGCGAGTCGCTGCCGAAGGGCGGAGGTCCCGGCCCGAAGGGCCTCCACCAGCGCCGCGTGGCCGTACCGCTCCTGCAGCGCCGCGACGCGCGGGCGCTGGCGGAGCAGTTCGATGGAAGGGATGATGCGGAAATCGGGCATGGCAGGCATGACGAGTCGTAGTCAGTAGCCAGTAGTCAGCATTCAGAAGAAAGGCAGAAGACGGCGCACGGTGTCAAGCTGGCCATCTTCTGGCTTCTGACGACCGGCAGTGGCCCTTCTGGCTACTGGCTACTCTCGTTGCTCGCCGTCGCGCACTCAGGATACCATCAGCAGACTTTCCGCGCCGTGATGGTCACGGCCGGGCCGGACATCCCGATGGCCGACACGTCAAGACGCGCGGCGACAGGCCCCGAGCCGTCGGGTGCGCAGAGCGGCGCCGAGCCCAGCTTCAGACCTCGCGATCAGTTCTGGCCGTACGCCGACCTGGAAGAAGAGCCGTCGGTGGAGGAACTGGCGGCGCTCGACCCCGACCTTCAGGCCGCGCTGTTCGAGAACCCGCCGGACCGCCCGTTTTCCTGCACGCTGGTCTTCGCGCCGTTCGACGGGCCCGACTACGCCGCGTCGCTGGCGCTCGCCAGGGCCAGCGGCGACTACCTGGAAACCGGCACGGGCGACGGGCTTCGCCACCGGGCCCGGTTCACGCCCGACCGGGTGCTGGCGCTCCGCGATCTCTGGCGGATGGTCGGGCGCTTCGACACGAGCGAGGTCCTCATCGACGACCGGCCCGTGCCGTACGCGCGTGAGCTCTGGCTGCCCCTCCTCTGGCATCTCCTCCCACGCTCGTGATCCGCGGAACCGAGTTCGACCAGGCCCTCCGCGCGCTCGAGGCCGATCTGCGCAAGCTCGAGGCCGAATACAACATGTTCTTCGCCGGCCAGCTGCCGCGGCCGCCGTGGGAGACGCGGACCCACGTCGAGCAGACGGTCAAGCGCCTCGAGCGAACGGGGACGATCTCGGGCACGTATGCCGAGCGCTTCAGGCTCCACACGCTGCAGTCGAGATTCGCCACCTTCGTCGACCTCTGGGACCGCGGCCTGCGCGCGCGCGAGGAAGGGCGCCCGGGCCCGTTCTCGCGCAAGGGGCGCAGCGAGGCCGCGGCGCAGCCCCAGGGCGACCGCGTCGTGTACGTCACCGTGTTCTCCGATCCGGTCCACGAGCTGGATCGCCTCCGGGAGCTGTACGAGCGCATCACCGAGGTGCGCCAGGAACTGGGCGAGGCGCAGGTGCCGTTCCACAAGTTCGCCGGGTTGATTCGCGACAAAGTCGCCACGCTCAAGAAGCGGGGGGCGCCGGAGGTGGCATTCAGGGTGACCGTGCAGGATGCCAAGATCACGTTCTCGGCGCGAGGCATGAAGGGGACGCCTGGCGGGTAGCGGATCGCCGCCGGCAGGGCGGCGGCCGTGCGCGTGTTCGTGTCGGGGATGGCCGGGGAAAGAACCCGGGGCGGGCAGGCCGCCCCGGGCGAAGTCAGGAAGGGGTCGCTAGATCTTCACGACGTTGCCGGCCTGCGGGCCCTTCGGGCCGTCGACGATCTCGAACTCGACCGCCTGGCCCTCTTCGAGCGAGCGGAAGCCGTCCCCGGTGATCGCGGAGTAGTGGACGAACACGTCGCTGCCGCCCTCACGCTCGATGAATCCGAACCCCTTCGCGTTGTTGAACCACTTCACCTTGCCTGTAATGCGCATGCTGACCCTGCCTTGCCTCTGTGCGGCGCCGCTCGCGCCGCGCGTCTTTCCAGCCCCCGCCGCGAGGGCGGGGGAATTTCCGAAACACCGCTCGTCGAAAGCGGACGGCGCCGGCCCGACCGCGCCTGAAGGCATGTTACCGGCCGACTTTGAAGGGTGTCAAGGCGAGGGAACGGCTTATACTCTCTGCGGCCGCGCCAGCCCGGCGCCGGTCCGGCACAGCCTGCGGGAGCCATCATGCGTGCATTGATCAGCGTGTCCAACAAGAGCGGCCTCGTCGAATTCGCGCGCGGCCTGGTCGGCCGGGGGTTCGAGATCGTGTCCACCGGGGGCACGGCGAAGGCCCTGTCGGAGGCCGGCCTCCCGGTCATCCAGGTGGCCGCCGTCACCGGGGCGCCCGAGATGATGGACGGCCGCGTCAAGACGCTGCACCCGTTCGTGCACGGCGGCATCCTGGCGCGGCGCGACCACGCCGGCGATCGCGAGGCGCTGGCGCGCCACGGCATCACGCCCATCGACGTGGTGGTGGTCAATCTCTACCCGTTCCGCGAAACGGCCGCGAAGCCGGGGACGACGTTCGATGCCCTCATCGAGGACATCGACATCGGCGGGCCGTCGATGATCCGCGCGGCCGCGAAGAACTTCAGGGACGTGCTCGTCGTGACCTCCCCGTCCGACTACGGCCGCGTGCTCGCCGCGCTCGACGAGCCGGGCGGCCCGCCGCTGGCGGTCCGTTTCGCGCTGGCCCGGGAGGCGTTCGCGCACACGGCGAGCTACGACACGGCCATCGCCGGCGAACTCGAAGCCGTGGCCGTGCACGATCACGAGTGCGTCCGGGTGGCCGAGCGCGACCCGCTGCCCTCGAGGCTGGTTGTCGCGACCGACAGGCACCGCACGCTCCGGTACGGCGAGAACCCGCACCAGCGGGCCGGCTGGTACGTGCCGGCCGGCGTTCCGCCGGCCGACCTTCCCGCCGTGCTCCAGGGGAAGGAACTCTCGTTCACGAACCTGCTGGATGTCGACGCGGCGGCGCGCATCGCGTCGGAGTTCGCGGAGCCGGCGGCCGTCGTCATCAAGCACACCAATCCGTGCGGCGTCGCGACGGGCTCCTCGCTGGAGGACGCCTACGTGCGCGCGCGCGACGCCGACCCGCTCTCCGCGTTCGGGGGCATCGTCGGCTGCAACCGCGAGATCGACGATGCGACGGCCCGGGCCATCGCGTCGACGTTCATCGAGGCCGTCATCGCACCCGGCGCGACCGATGCGGCGCTGGCCGTGCTCGGGGCGAAGAAGAACCTCCGCGTGGTCGTCGCGCCGCTCCTGTTCGGCCACGGCGCGGGCCGCGCGCCGGGCCTCGGCCTCCTGGACCTGCGGACCGCGCTCGGCGGCGTGCTCGTCCAGGAAACCGATCGCGTGGGCGAGGCGTGGGAGGCGTGGCCGCGCGAGGGCGGACCGGAGGTGGTCACCAGACGCGCGCCGTCACCGGCCGAGTGGACGGCCCTGCGGTTCGCGTGGCGGGTGTGCGCGCACGTGAAGTCCAACACGGTGATCTTCACCGCCGCCGACCGGACCCTCGCCGTCGGAGCCGGGCAGATGAGCCGTGTCGACGCCGTCAACGTCGCGCGGATGAAGGCCGAGTCCGGCCACGTGTCGCTCGCCGGGTCGGTGGCGGCGTCTGACGCCTTCTTCCCGTTCCGCGACGGCCTCGACGCGGTGGTCGCGGCCGGTGCGACGGCCATCGTTCAGCCCGGGGGCTCCGTGCGCGACGCCGACGTCATCGCGGCAGCCGACGAGCACGGCATCGCGATGGTCTTCACGCGCCGCCGCCATTTCAGGCATTGAACTGAAAACGGTGACACGTTCCATTTCCCCTCGATCCAGCGGACATGGAACGTGTCACCGTTTCTACGCCCGGGTACCGTGCTCGGGGAACGCCTCCAGCAATTCGGCGGGCGAGACCGTCGCGGGGCCGAACCGCCCGACGACGATGCCTGCGGCGTGATTGGCGAGCTGGGCGGCCTCGGCGAGCGACGCCCCGGCGGCCAGGCCGAGGGCGAGCGCCGCGATGACGGTATCGCCGGCGCCGGTCACATCGGCGACCTCCCGGGCGACCGCGGGGTAGTGCGCCTCACCGGCCGGGTTCAGCATCGACATGCCGTGCTCGCCGCGCGTGATCAGCACGCCCTGGCAGCCCGCGCGGTCGAGGAAGATCTTCGCGGCCTTCCGGGCGTCGTCGTCGTTGCGGATGCGCATGTGGGTGGCCGTCTCCGCCTCGTGGTGGTTCGGCGTCACCACGGTCGCGCCGGCGTAGTAGTCGATGTGCGGGATTTTCGGATCGACCAGCACCGGCACGTTGCGGGCCTTCGCGGCGTCGACCACGGCCGCCACCAGCCGCCGGGTCACCGAGCCCTTGAGATAGTCGGACACCACCGCCACGTCGGCATGCGCGAGCACGTGCAGGGCGCGCTCGACGAGCGCGCGCTCGACGTCGCCGGCGGCCTCCGTGTCGTCCTCGAAGTCCACGCGGGCCACCTGCTGGTTCCGCGTCGTCACGATGCGCTGCTTGGTGGTGGTCGGCCGGGCGGGGTCGACCACGAGGCCTTCCGCGCCCATGCCGCCCGTAATCAGCTCTCCGCGCAGCCGGCCGGCCTGCGCGTCGCGGCCGATGAGCCCCACCAGCTCCACGCGCCCGCCGAGGGCCCTGACGTTGTGCGCCACGTTGCCCGCGCCGCCGACGCGATACTCGTCGTGGTCGTGCTCGACCACGGGCACGGGCGCTTCGGGCGAGATCCGGCTCACCCGGCCGAAGACGAAATGGTCCAGCATCAGGTCGCCGGCGACGAGCACCGAGATCGAGTGGAACCGCGAGACCAGCGCGCGCGCCCGCTCGGGCGACAGGGTGGGTGAGAGCGTCATTCTCGCACTCCTCGCATCAGGCGGCGGCCGCCTCGGCGGCCGCGTCGCGCTCGGACGCGAACGGCAGCGTGATCAGGATCAGGAACAGCATCAGGAACTCGGAATCGCCGAAGTTGTGCTCGAAGAGCCCCGCCGCGAGCATGGCGGCGACGGCGCCGAGGCCGCTCGCGGCCAGAAACCGGTGCCGCCCGGCGCGCAGCAGCGCCCACAGGCCCGCACTCGCGCTCCCGACGAACCACAGCCAGGCGCCCAGCGCCGGGAGCCCCCGCTCGGCCGCGATCTGCAGCGGCACGTTGTGCAGGTGCGGGTTGACGCGCTCCACCGCCTCGGGGTCGCGGAACCGGATGTACTGGCGCTCCACCATGTTCGGCCCCATGCCCGTGAGCGGGTCGGCCGCGATCATGCGCGCGCCCTCGCGCATCATCGCGACGCGGTCGCGGCTGGTCGGATCGTTCAGGTCGAACATGGAGTAGAAGCGCTGGGTGACCTGCGGGGGCGCGACGGCAATCCCGACGGCCAGCAGCACCGGGAGCGCGGCGATCAGCCTGAAGTCCTTCAGCAGGAGCAGGGACGCGATGCCCACGCTGGCCCCGACCCACGCGCTCCGGGTGAAGGTGAGCGCCAGCGCGACCAGCAGCGCGGGCATCACGAGCGCGGGCCAGACGCGGTCGCGCGTCTCGAAGAGCAGGCGCGCCGCCGCCGCCGTGGCCGCCAGCATCAGCAGGCCCGAGTACGTCATGTAGTGGCCCATCGACCCCTGGGGCCGCTGCCCGAGGTTGTCGTAGTGCAGGATGCCGTACTGGACGATGCCGTAGACGGCCGTGACCGCGCCGACGGTGATGACCACGTGCACCACCGTGCGCGCCCTCGCGCCGCGGGCAATCTCGTACACCGCCGGGACGATGAGAAACAGCAGCAGCTGCTTGTCGTCCGCGAGGCTCGCCCGCGGATCGACCGAGAAGACCGTGGCCGCCATCGTGAGCGCGGCGTACACCAGGAGCGGGCGGAAGAAGGGCGGCGCGGCGAAGCGCGCGCGGCCCGAGGCGATCATCGCGAGCCAGCAGAGCACGACCACCGCCAGCAGCGCCTGCGCGGCGACGATCGAAACCTGCAGCGCCGCGACGAAGCCGAACAGCGACCACAGCGCGATCCGCGTGACGGGCACGTGCTTCATACAGATTCCACGCCGGACGCCCGGCCCTTCTCCATGGCGCGGGCCGCGGCGGCCATCACCATTTCCGCGCCGATGCCGCGCAGGCACCGGAAGTCGCCGGGCTCGCACACCCGCTGATCGCAGGGCCGGCACGGCAATTCGCCGGCATCGACCGTCTCGGTGGCCGCCCGGCCGTCTCTCCACGGCCCCCACACGGCGGCGGTGGTCGGCCCGAAGAGGACGACCATCGGTGTCGCCGTTGTCGAGGCGACGTGGGCCGGCCCGCTGTCGCCGCCGAGAAACAGCCTCGCGCGCGCGACGAGGCCGCGCAGTTCGCCGAGATCGAGATCGCACGCCACCGCGACGGCGCCGGCGTCCATCCCGAGGCCGATCGCCATGCGCCGCACCTCCTCGGCCCTCGGCGCCTGCGCCGATCCGGTCGTGAGGATGATACGACGATTCGGGCTCCCGGCCGCGAGCGCGGCGGCCACCTCGGCGAACGACGCCTCCGGCCACCGCCGGAACTCGTTGCCCGCGCCCACGTGCACCACGATGAGCTCGTGGGACGGGCCGATGCCCAGCGCGCGGCATCGCGCGTCGGTCCGGCGCCGGGTTTCCGCGTCCTCGTGCATCTCCACCGGGTCGATCGCGGGCGCCGGGGAGCCGAGGTCGGGCAGCAGCGCCCGGGCGAGGTCCCACTGATTCTCGACCGAGTGGCGCTCCCGGTGGCCGCGCGGGCGCGGCACCCGTGTCGTGTACATCCAGCCCCGGCCGGCGATCGTGTAGCCGACGCGGTCACGGGCGCCGGTGGCCAGCGCGAGCAGCGAGCTGCGGGGGCCTCCGTGAAAGTCGATGACCGCGTCGAACCGGGAGCGGCGCAGCCGCAGGGCCAGCCTGGCGTCTTCGCGCAGCCGCGCGGCGCCGCGGAGCAGCGGCGTCACGATCACCTCGTCGAGATGCGGATTGCCCGCGACCACCGGGGCGGCCTGCGACTCGACCAGATACGAGAGATGGGCGCCGGGCCGGGCGCGCCGGATCGCGCGGATGACCGGGGTTGTCAGCACGACATCGCCGATCAGGCGCAGGCGGATGAGCAGGATCTTCAGGAGGACCGCCTCAGGCCCCGGCCGGCGACGGATCGATCGTGGCCTCGTCGATGAGCATCACCGGGATGTCGTCCTTGATGGGATACACCCGGCGGCAGCGGCTGCACTTGAGCCCCGTGTCGTTGTTGACGAGCACCACCGGCACGTCCTTGCAGGCCGGGCAGACGAGGATCTCGAGCAGTTCAGGGCTGACGGCCATGGGGTCGTGAAACTCCTGGAAGCACTATAGCAGAGGTGCGCCGCGGCCAGCTGACAGGCCCGGGGGATTGTGAAACAATCGACGGGTGACCCATCTGATTCTCGCCGCGGTGATCGGTGCGGCAGCACCGCCCGGTCCCGCGTGTGTCCACCCCCCGTCCTCCGCCTTCCAGCAGTCCGCTGCCGCTGCGCCAAGCCGGGCGCCGGCGGGGAGTCGCCAGGTGCAGGGCTCGTCCGGGGCCGCCGATCCGGTGGCCGGGGCGTACTACGAGTTCATGCTCGGCCGCCAGCTCGAAGACCGGGGCGACATCGACGGGGCCATCGCCGCGCTCCGGCGGGCGATGACGCTGCACCCGGCGTCGGCCGATCTTCCGGCCGAACTGTCGGCGTTGTACGCGCGGCAGAGCCGCGTGCGCGAGTCGATCGAGGCGGCGAACGCGGCGCTCGCGATCAACCCGACGCACGGCGAAGCCAACCGCGTGCTGGGCTCCATCTACGCGAGCCTTGCCGAGCGCGATCCGGACGGCGTGGCGCCGGGGGGCGGCCAGACGAGCTACCGGCAGCTTGCCCTGGACTACCTCGGGAAATCGCTGGCCGCGTCCAGCCCCATCACGGCCGCCGGCGTGCGCCTGACCATCGCGCGGATCGAAATGCAGGCGTCGGCGTTCGACAAGGCCATTCCCGTGCTCAGGCAGTTGCTCGCCGACGAGCCGTGGCTCCCGCAGGGCGTGGACATGCTCGCGCAGGCGTACACCGAGTCCGGCCAGACGGCGAGCGCCATCACCCTGCTCGAGGAAGCGGTGGCGATCGATCCGTCGTTCTCGGAATCGCTCGCCGCGGCCTACGAGAAACACGAACGCTGGTCCGACGCCGCGCGCGCCTACGAACAGGCCGCGGAGCAGAGCCCGCGGGACACGGCGCTGCAGACTCGCTGGGCGTTCGCCCTGCTGAGCATGCCCGACAATGCCGGCGCGAAGCGCGCGCGCGACCTGCTGAGCGAGGTCACCAAGGCCAATCCCACCGAGGGGTGGCCGCTGTACCTGCTCGCCCGCGCGGAACGGGCGCTCGGGGACCTCGACGCCTCGGAGGCGAGCGCGCGGCGGCTCCTGGCCATCAGCCCCGGCAGCACGTCGGGGGCGCACGCGCTGGCGCAGGTGCTCGAAGCGCGGCGCCAGTGGCCGGCGCTCATCGAGGCCCTCGAGCCGGTCGCCGCGAAACCCCCTGCACGGGGCCGTGAAGCCGACACCGCGCTCATCCTGACCCATCTCGGCTTCGCGTACCTCGAAGTCGGCCGGGCCGCCGATGCCGTGGCGGCCTTCGAGCGCGCGTCGACACTCGACCCTTCCGACCGTGCGACACGCGTGTACCTCGCGCAGGCGCTCGTCGCCGCGAAGCAGTTCGATCGGGCGCTGGCCGCGGTGCGCGAGGCTCGCGGATCGGCGCGGGGCGATGTCCGGCTCGACCGCCTCGAGGCAGACGCCCTGCGGGGCCTCGGCCGCTTCGACGACGGGGCGGCCCTGCTCAGGGCGGCCGCCGCCGCATCGCCCGGCGACGCCGCGCCGGTGCAGAACCTCGCGGAATTCCTCGCGTCCGCGCAGCGGTATTCGGAGGCCGCCGCGCTCCTCAAGGACGCCGTCGGGCGCTTCCCCGGGGATCCGGGTGTGCTGTTCCAGTACGGCGCCATGCTCGAGCGGCAGTCGCTGCACGCCGAGGCCGAGAAGGTGTTCCGCCAGATCCTCGCGCGGGACCCCGATCACGGTCCGACGCTCAACTACCTCGGCTATACGCTGGTCGAGCGCGGCGTCCGCCGCGACGAGGCCGTGGCGCTCATCAAGCGGGCCGTGGCACTCGACCCGCACAACGGCGCCTACCTCGACAGCCTCGGGTGGGCGTATTTCAAACTCGACCAGCTCGACCTCGCCGAACCCAATCTGCGCGCCGCGGCGGAGCAGCTGCCGGGAGACTCCGTCGTCCAGGATCACTGGGGCGACCTGCTCGCGAAGCGCGGCCGGCCCGCCGATGCCGTCGAGGCCTGGCGCCGGGCGCTTGCCGGCGACGGCGAGCAGATCGAACGCCCGAAGATCGAACGCAAGATCAGCGACGCCCTCAACACGCTCGGCAAGCGCTGAACGATGACACCGTCTCGCGGCCTGCTGCTCGTGCTCACGCTCGTCGCCTCGGCCTGCGCGACGGCGGCCACGATTCGCCTGCCCGAGGGGCCGTGGGCGCCCGACCCGCTGGCTGCCGAGGCGTTCGAGTCGGCTTCTGCCGGCTGCCGCGGCGTCCGTACGCTGACGGCGGAAATCGCGGTGCGGGGCAAGGCCGGGGGGGGCCGGGTCCGGGGGCGCATCCTGGCGGGGTTCGAACGCGGAGGCGCCCTGCGCCTCGAGGCGCCCGCGCCGTTCGGCGCGCCGATCTTCATCCTGGTCGTCGCGGGCCAACCGGGCCACGCTCTGGCTGCCTCGCGACCGCCGCGTGCTGCGGGATGCGCCCGTCGAAAGCGTGCTCGAGGCGATCACGGGCCTCTCCCGATCGAGCGACGACGTGCTCGCGCTCGTCTCCGGGTGCCTCTCCTCGGACATCGCGCCGGCCGGGCAGGGACAGCGCGGGCCGGGCGGCTGGATGGCGATCGATCTCGCCGGCGGCATCCGGGCGTTTCTCGCGCGAGACGGCGCCGGATGGCGCATCGCCGCCGGGCACCGCGGCGCCGGTACCGGCGCCGCGTCCTGGTCCGTGTCCTATGCCGCCTTCTCCTCGGGGTTTCCCGGTTCCATCACGATCAGTCAGGAGCCCGCATACGGCGCCCCGGCCACGGCGCTGACGTTTCAGGTGTCCCAGCTCGAAACCAACGTGCCCATCGACGGGCGCGCGTTCGACGTGGTGGTTCCCGCCGATGCGCAGCCTCTGACGCTGGAGGAACTGCGGCAGTCGGGGCCGCTCGCCGACCGGGGGAGCAGGCCGTGACCGACCGCCGCACCATCCGCATCCGTGCCCATGCCAAGATCAACCTGACGTTGCGCGTGGGCGCCCGTCGGGCCGATGGCTTTCACCCGCTCCAGACGGTGTTTCAGTCGCTGGCGCTGCACGACACGCTCGAGGTGACCCCGCGCCGCGGGCCCTTCGAGCTGACGTGCGACGACCCCGCCGTGCCTGTCGACGATCGCAATCTCGTCACGCGCGCCGCGCACGCGCTGTGGTCCGCCCTCGGCCGGGCGGGGGAGCCGCGCGGCGTCGCCATCCACCTCACCAAGCACATCCCGATGCAGGCTGGCCTTGGCGGCGGCAGTTCCGACGCGGCCTCCGCGCTCTCCGCCCTTGCGCGCCTCTGGCGGTTCCGCGGCTCGGCGGCCGACCTGGCGGCCATCGCGTCGCGGCTGGGCTCCGACGTGCCGTATTTTCTCGTTGGCGGGACGGCGCTCGGCCTGTCGCGCGGAGAAGACCTGTACCCGCTCGAGGACCTGCCGCCATGGTTCGTCGTGCTGGCCCTGCCCGGGTTCGGCGTGGCCACCGCGGACGCCTATCGGTGGTTCGACACGGACGGCCCGCTGGCGGCCGGCGCACGGCAGGGTGCCGACGCGGCCATCGCGGCGTGGCCGGGACGCCGGCTGGCCCTGGTGAACGACCTCGAGGGCCCCGTGACACGGCGGCATCCGGAGATCGGGGCCGCAAAGCGCGCGCTCGAGTCTGCCGGCGCAGACGCCGCCCTCATGACCGGCAGCGGCTCGGCGGTCTTCGGGCTGTTCTCGAGCGCGCGCGCCGCCGGGCTGGGCGCCAGGGCGGTGGCGGAGGCCGGGTTCGTGGCCCTCGCGACGCGAACCGTTGACCGGCGGACCTGCCAGCGTGTACACTTTTCGTTTGCGTCAGCCTCGCCGCGCCACGCCTAGCGGTGTACACCTTGCCACCAGTTCGGGACGAGGCGCCGGGTGAGCCGGGCGCGGGCGGGGGCGGGAACACGAGTGGTGGGGCGTCGCCAAGCTGGTAAGGCACGGGACTTTGAATCCCGCATTCGAAGGTTCGAATCCTTCCGCCCCAGCCAGCCATCGTGACGGGCAGGCGTCGGGGCCGACTGACGGGCGCGGACATGAAGATCTTCTCGGGCAGCGCACATCCGGAACTGACCCGCGGCATCGCCGACGTGCTCGGGGTCCAGGTGGGGCAGGCGAAGCTCCGCCGGTTCCCCGACTCCGAGGTGTCGTTCCAGATCGAGGAGAACATCCGGGGCACCGACGTGTTCGTGGTGCAGCCGACCAGCCCGCCCGTCGACCAGCACATCATGGAACTGCTGGTGATGATCGACGCGTTCCGGCGCTCGTCCGCGGCGCGCATCACGGCGGTGATTCCCTATTACGGCTACGCGCGCCAGGATCGCAAGGACAAGCCGCGGGTGCCGATCTCCGCGAAGCTCGTGGCGAACATCCTGAGCGCGGCCGGCACGAACCGCGTGCTCACGATGGACCTCCACAAGGCGCAGATCCAGGGGTTCTTCGACATCCCGGTGGACCACCTGTTCGCGGCGCCGGTCATCATCGACCACGTCGCGCGGCAGCAGTTCAAGGACATCACGATTGTCTCGCCGGACGCCGGCGGGGCGGAGCGCGCGCGCGCCTACGCCAAGCGGCTCGACGCGGAGCTCGCCATCATCGACAAGCGCCGCTCGCCGGAAGACGGGCACCCCGAGGTGATGAACGTCATCGGCGAGGTGCAGGGCCGCACCTGCATCATCCAGGACGACATCATCGACACCGGCGGGACGATGCAGAACGCGGCGCAGGCGCTGATGGAAAGCGGCGCGGCGCGGGTGTGGGCCTGCGCGGTGCACGGGCTGTTCTCCGGGCCGGCGATTCAGCGGATCGAGCAGTCGGCCATCGAGCGGTTCCTCGTGACCAACACGATCCCGCTGCCGCCGGAGAAGGCGGCGTGCAAGAAGCTCGTGACGCTCTCGGTGGCGCGCCTGCTCGGCCAGGCCATCCGGAGCATCCACGAGGAGACCTCGGTGTCGTCGTTGTTCGTGTAGACGTGACCTCCGACGGGCGGAGGGCCCGGGGCCCCGCGCCCGACGACGAGAAGCAAGGACAGTGAACATGGAAGCCAGACTCGAAGCGGTCAAGCGAGACACATTCGGCAAGAACGAGGCGCGCCGGCTGCGCGCCAAGGGCCACATCCCCGCGGTCCTGTACGGCGGCGCCCTCGTGGACGGCAAGCCCCAGGCGACCCCGATCGCGGTGGACCCGAAGACCCTCATGGGGATCCTGCGCGGCGAGTCCGGCGTGAACACCCTGATCGGCCTCAAGGTGGGCAGCGAGGACGTCAAGGTGCTCATGCGCGAGTACCAGGTCGATCCCCTGACGCGCCGGCTGCTCCACGTGGATTTCTACCGGATCGCGATGGACAAGCTGCTCATCGTGAAGGTGCCGATCACGGTGAAGGGCGAGGCGAAGGGCATCAAGCAGCAGGGCGGCCTGCTCGACATCGTCCACCGCGAGATCGAGGTCGAGTGCCTGCCGGCGAACATCCCCGAGGCCATCGAGCTCGACGTCACGGAGCTGATGCTCGGCCAGGCGATCCGCCTGCGCGACGTGGCCACGAGCCCGACGTGGAGGCCCGTGACCGACGGCGACGTCATGCTCGTCCACATCGTCGCGCCGCGCGCGGCGGTCGAGCCGGCGGCGGCGGACGCGGTGGCGGCGGCGCCGGCGGCGGCGGCCGAGCCCGAGGTCATCAAGAAGGGCAAGCCTGAGAAGGCGGAAGAAGAGAAGTAGTGCGGATCGTCGTCGGGCTGGGGAATCCGGGGCGCCGCTATCAGGGGACGCGGCACAACATCGGGTTCGCCGTGGCCGACGAGGTGGCGCGCCGCGGGCAGGCGGAGTTCGAGAGCGGCCGGGGCGAGACGCTGACCGCCCGGGTCGGCCGCGGGCCGGCGGCGCTGCTGGTGGTCAAGCCGCTCACGATGATGAATCTGAGCGGCGAGGCCGTCGCCGCCGTCGCGGGGTTCTACAAGGTCGACCCGTCGGCCATGCTGGTGGCGGCCGACGACGTGAACCTGCCGCTCGGGCGGCTGCGCCTCCGGGCCGGGGGCACGGCCGGGGGGCACAACGGGTTGAAGTCGATCATCGGGTGCCTGGGCACGGAGGAGTTCCCGAGGCTGCGGGTGGGCGTCGGACGCGGCGACCCCCGGCGCGACCTCGCGGATCACGTGCTGGCGGTGTTCGATGAGCGACGAGCGGGACGAGGTGGATCGAGCGATTGCCCGGGCTGCCGACGCGGTGGAGACGTTCCTCGCGGAGGGCATCGAGGCGGCCATGAATCGGTACAACAGAGCGGGGGAACCGTCCTCCTGACTCCTTGCCACCGCGGGTGCGCGGTGGCCGTCACGTCCAGAAGGAGCACGCATGAGTCAAGCCAGACAGTACGAACTCGTCTACATCATGGCGCCCGAGGCGACCGAGCAGGAGGTCGCCGAGCTGCACACGCAGATCGAGGCGATCATCACCCGGTATCAGGGCGAACTGGTGAAGACGGAGAATTGGGGGCGCCGCAAGCTGGCGTTCCGCATCGGCAAGCACCGCGAGGGCACCTACGTCCTCGAGGTGTTCACGGGGACCGGCGAGCTCACCAAGGAGCTGGATCGCCGCCTGAAGGTCATCGACAGCGTCATCAGGCACCTCTGCGTCCGCGTGGACGAGGAGTTGCGCCTCGCCGAGCGGACGCGCGCGCGCCGCGACGCGGAGACGCAGAAGCGCATCGCGAAGGGGCTGCCCGTCGGCGGGCGGTCACGGCGGTCGGATGACGATGGCGGAGACGACGAACCGACTGATCGGGCGGAGGTGTAGCGATGGCTGGAGAAAGAAGCTCACGGGGCGGGCCGGGATCGAAGACGCGCGGCAACGCGCGGGGCGCCGAGAAGGGCGGCCCGCGGCGCGGCATGTTCCGCCGCCGCAAGGTGTGCAAGTTCTGCGTGGACAAGGTCGATTACATCGACTACAAGGACGCCAAGATGCTGCTGCCCTTCGTGCCGGAGCGCGCGAAGATCCTGCCGCGGCGCATCTCGGGCGTGTGCGCGATGCACCAGCGCAAGCTGCAAACGGCCATCATGCGGGCGCGGCAGCTGGCCCTGCTGCCTTACTCGACGGATTAGGTGGACTGCCATGGAAGTCATTCTTCGTGATCACGTGGAGAAGCTCGGCCGGCGCGGCGACGTCGTGAAGGTCGCCGACGGCTACGCCCGCAATTACCTGCTGCCGCGCAAGCTGGCGCTGCCCGCCACGCCGGGCAACATGAAGGTGGTCGAGCGCCAGCGGAAGATCGCCGACGCCGCCGATGCCGCCGAGCGCGCGGGCGCCGACGCGCTCGCGGCGCGTCTCGCGCAGGCCGAGTGCGTCCTGGCCCGCCGTGTCGGCGAGCACGACACGCTGTACGGGTCCGTGACCGCAGCGGACATCGCCGAGGAGCTCGCCGGCAAGGGCTTCGACATCGACAAGCGCAAGATCCAGCTGACGGAGCCAATCAAGCAGATCGGGGAGTTCAGCGTGGCGATCAAGCTTCACCGCGACGTGGTCGCCCAGGTCCCGGTGAAGGTGACGCCGCTGGCAGAGGCCACGGAGGCGTAGCGGAAGCAGCGAAGAAGCCAGAAGCCAGAAGCCAGAAGTCAGAAGGAGGCTGCACCGCTGCAGCTTGTCGTCTTCTGGCTTCTGACAATCGTCAGCTGGCCCTTCTGGCTTCTTGCTTCTGACTGGCGAGTGGCTATTGTCACTGGCCCCGAGCACACTTATGGCCGACCCCGCCGTCGATCGCCCGCTGCCGCACAATCTCGAGGCCGAGCGCGCGGTGCTCGGCGCGGTTCTCCTCGACGCCGAGGCGATCCACCGGGCCGTCGAGTTCATCACCGACGCCGACTTCTTCCGCGACGCCCACCGGCGGATCTTCGCGAAGATGCTCGAACTGGCCGAGCGCAGCCAGGCGATCGACTTCATCACCCTCAAGGACGAACTCGGCCGCTCCAGCGACCTCGACCAGGTCGGCGGCCCGGCGTACATCGCCTCGCTGGTGGACGGCCTCCCGCGCGGCGTCAACGTCGCGGACTACGCCCGCATCGTCAAGGAGAAGTCGTCGCTCCGCAGCCTGATCCAGTCGGCCAACCGGATCCTCACCAGCGCCTACCAGGCCGAGGATGACGCCGGCGCGATCATCGACGAGGCGGAGCGCGAGATCTTCGCGATTGCCGAGGGCGCGATCCACCAGGGCTTCGTCTCGATGCGCGACCTCGCGAACGCGAGCTTCGCGGTGGTCGAGCAGGCCCACGCGCGCAAGCAGCTCGTCACCGGGGTGCCGACCGGGTTCCTCGAGCTGGACGAGATGCTGGCCGGCCTCCAGCCGTCGGACCTCATCATCGTCGCGGCCCGGCCGTCGATGGGAAAGACGAGCCTCGTGCTGAACATCGCGCAGCACGTCGGCACGAAGACGACCATGACGGTCGGCTTCTTCAGCCTCGAGATGTCGAAGGAGCAGCTGTTCCTCCGCATGCTGACCTCCGAGGCCGGCATCGACGCGCACCGCCTGCGCACGGGGTTCCTGGGCGAGCGCGACTTCCCGAAGCTGACCCACGCGATGGAAGTGCTCGGCGGGGCGCGCATCTTCATCGACGACTCGGCGTCGATCGGCGTCCTGGAAATGCGCGCCAAGGCCCGTCGCCTCAAGGCCGAACACGGCCTCGACCTCATCATCATCGACTACATCCAGCTGATGCAGGGGCGCGGCCGCTTCGAGAACCGCGTCACCGAGCTCGCGTCGATCTCCCGGGGCCTCAAGGGGCTCGCCAAAGAGCTGAGCGTGCCTGTCGTCGTGCTGTCGCAGCTGAGCCGCGCACCCGAGCAGCGGCCGAACAAGCGGCCGCAGCTCTCCGACCTTCGCGAGTCGGGCGCCCTCGAGCAGGACGCCGACGTCGTCGTCATGATCTTCCGCGAGGACATGTACGAGGCGACGGAAGAGAACCAGGGCATCGCCGAGCTCATCATCGCCAAGCAGCGCAACGGCCCGACCGGCACCGTCCGCCTGGCCTTCATCCGGGAGTTCACGCGCTTCGAGAACCTCGAGCGCGGCTCGGCACCGTGACCCGGCAGACCGTGGCGCGCATCGACCTCGGCGCGCTCGCGCACAACGCGCGGGCGATCCGCGCCTTCATGGCCGCGCGGCCGGGCGGCCGGCCCGTCCCGGCGCTGGTCGGCGTCGTCAAGGCGAACGCCTACGGCCACGGCGCCGCGGAGGCCGCGCGCACGCTGGTCGCCGCCGGGGCCGCGATGCTCGCGTGCGCGGACATCGAGGAGGCCTCCGAGCTGCGGGCAGCCGGGCTCACGGTGCCCATCCTGGTCTTCGGCCCGTTCAGCCTCGGCGACGTGGACGCCGTCTTCGACGCGGATCTGACGCCGACCATTTCGACGCCCGCCGCCGCGCGCCGCCTGCAGGACGCCGCCGCGCGCCGGGGCGTCCGCATCCGCTGTCACCTCGGGATCGACACCGGCATGCACCGCCTGGGATTGCGCCACGACAACCTGGCCCGCACCGTGCCCGCCGTGCTCGCCGCGCCCAACCTCGAGATCGCGGGCGTGTACACGCACTTCGCGACCGCCGACACCCCGGGCGACGAACTCTTCGCCCGGCAGTGCCGGAACTTCGAGTCCGCCGGGCGGACGCTGGCGGCGCTCGGCGTGACGGGTTGCGTGCGGCACGCCGCGAACAGCGGCGCGCTGCTCGCCGATCCCGCCACGTGGTTCGACCTCGTGCGTCCCGGCCTGCTGATGTACGGGGTCGCGCCCCGGGCGTTCGAAGGCCGGGTGGCCGTCAGGCCCGTCATGAGCCTGCGCAGCCGGGTGGCGGCGGTCAAGGGCGTCCGCGTCGGCGAGTCCATCGGCTACGGCGGGCGGTTCGTCGCGAGGCGGCCGACGACCATGGCGGTCGTGCCCGCGGGGTACGCCGACGGTCTCGACACGCGCCTCGAAGGGCGCGGATTCGTCCTCGTGCACGGCCGGCGCGTGCCGATTGTCGGCTCCGTGTCGATGGACATGATCACCGCTCGATGTCACCGGGATGCCCGTGGAGCCCGGCGACGAAGTGGTGATCACCGGGCGCCAGGGCGACGACGAGATTACCGTCGGCGAGATGGCCCGGTGGGTCGGGACCATTCCGTACGAGTTGCTGTGCCGCGTCGGCCCGCGGGTGGCGCGCGTCTATGAGGCCGCGCCATGAAGCCGCCCAAGTCCGTCTTCGCGTGCCAGGAGTGCGGGGCGCAGTCGCCGAAGTGGCTGGGCCGCTGCCCGGACTGCGGCGCGTGGAACTCGTTCGTCGAAGAGCGGGCGGCGGAGGCGGCGCCCGCGTCGGCCAGCCGCTACGTCGCCCCGGCCGGCGGGGGCGCCCGGCTGTATGCCGACATCGTGGCGTCGGACGCCGCCCGGATGACGACCGGCATCGACGAGTTCGATCGGGTGCTCGGCGGCGGCGTCGTGCCCGGGTCGCTGGTCCTGCTCGGCGGCGAGCCCGGCATCGGCAAGTCGACGCTCCTGCTGCAGACCGCCGCGCACGTGGCCCGCGCGACCGGACCGGTGCTCTACAGCTCCGGCGAGGAATCGGAGCACCAGGTGAAGTCGCGCGGCGAGCGGCTGGGCGTCGGCGACGCGCCGCTCTACCTGCTGGCCGAGACGTGCCTCGAGCGCGTGCTCGAGGAGATGGCCCGGCTGAAGCCCGCGCTGGTCATCGTGGACTCGATCCAGACCGTCTTCTCGCTGAAGATGCAGTCGGCACCGGGCAGCATCGGCCAGGTCCGCGAGGCCGCGACGCAGCTGCTCTTCGCCGCGAAGGCGCTGAACGTCCCGACGTTCCTCGTCGGCCACGTCACGAAGGAAGGCAGTCTCGCCGGCCCCAAGGCCCTCGAGCACATCGTCGACACGGTGCTGTACTTCGAAGGCGAGCGCCAGCATTCGCACCGCATCGTCCGGGCGGCCAAGAACCGGTTCGGCGCCGTGAGCGAACTGGGCGTCTTCGAGATGACCGCGACCGGCCTGAAGCCCGTGCCGAACCCGTCGGCGATGTTCCTGGCCGAGCGGCCGGCCGACAGCCCGGGCTCGGCCGTCCTCTGCTGCATCGAGGGGACGCGGCCGATTCTCGTCGAGGTGCAGGCCCTGGTGAGCACCAGCGCCTACGGGTACGCCAAGCGCACCGCGGTCGGCCTCGACCAGACCAGGCTGTCGCTCCTGCTGGCGGTGATGGAGAAGCGGGCGGGTCTCGCGCTGGGCGGCGACGACGTGTACGTGAACCTGGCCGGCGGCATCAGCGTGGACGAGCCGGCGGTGGACCTCGCCGTGGTGGCGGCGGTCGCGTCGAGTTTCCGGAACCGGCCGATCGCGCAGGGGACGGCGGTGTTCGGCGAAGTCGGCCTGGCCGGCGAGGTGCGCGCCACGGCGCAGGCCGCCCGCCGCGTGAGGGAGGCCGAGCAGATGGGGTTCTCGCGGTGCATCATGCCCGCGGCGAACATCGATCCGAAGGACCCGGGCTTCGCCGGCACGGCCTGCGCGCTGGTCGGGGTCCGGAGCGTCCGGGAGGCGCTCGAGCATCTTCTTGCGTGATCCGGGCGCCGCGCCGTTATAGTGCAGAGATACACGGAGGCCGCATGGCCTGGTTCATACTCGCCCGGCTCTTATTTCTGGTCGGCGTCACGTACACCGCGACGGCGGTTCAGCCCCTTCCGTGGGGCGTCGCCGCCAACGCGGGCTTCGGGGCCGCGCTGGCCGCGGCCGCCATCGTCCTCGAGTCGCGGCTGGCCGACGTCAACGTGCCGCGCATCCTCGGCGCGGTCCTCGGGGCGGCGCTCGGCCTGCTGTTCGCGGGCCTGATCGACCGCTCCATGGTGGTGACAGGCGATCCCCGCTGGACCTTCTTCCACCGCGTCATCGACCTGCTGTTCCCCTACATGGGCTTCGTCATCGGCGCCCGGCGCGGCGAATGGCTCGAGCCCTCCCGGCTGGTCACGCTGTTCCGCGCCGCCGCGCCGCAGCGGCGGCACAAGATCCTCGACACCAGCGTCATCATCGACGGGCGCGTGGCCGACATCTGCGAGACCGGCTTCCTGGACGGCACCCTGGTCGTGCCGCAGTTCGTGCTGAAGGAGCTGCAGCAGGTGGCCGACTCCAGCGACACGATGCGGCGGAACCGCGGCCGCCGGGGCCTCGACATCCTCCAGAAGATCCAGAAGATGACCGGCGTCGAGGTGACGGTGTCCGACATCGATTTCCCCGAGGTGAAGGAAGTCGACCTGAAGCTGATCGAGCTCGCCCGGGCGCTGCAGGGGAAGATCGTGACCAACGACTTCAACCTGAACAAGGTGGCGCAGCTGCGCGGCGTCGACGTGCTCAACATCAACGATCTCGCGAACGCGATGAAGCCGGTCGTGCTGCCCGGCGAGGTGATGAAGGTCTTCATCCTCAAGGAAGGCAAGGAGTACAACCAGGGCGTCGCCTATCTCGACGACGGCACGATGGTGGTGGTCGACAACGCGCGGAAGATGATCAGCAAGACGATCGACATCGTCGTCACCAGCGTGCTCCAGACCACCGCCGGGAAGATGATCTTCGGCCGCCACATCGAGGCCGGCGGGACCGCGCCCGCGCCGGGACCCGACCGTGACGAGGCCAGGATCCGGACCAGGCCCGCGGCCCCGCCGCCCGCGCAGCAGCCGTCGTGAGCATTCCGTCGTTCCACTGGTGGCGGACGGTCTTCTTTCTGATCCCCGCGATCGGCGTCTACACGATCGTGCTCGGCGTCGTGTCGATCGCGTCGAGCCTGTTCGACCGATCCGGGCGGTTCGCGCACGCCTGCGCCCGCCTGTGGTCGCGCCTGATTCTCGTGACCACCGGCGTGCGCGTGCGCGTCGAGGGCCTCGAGCGTGCTCGAGCCGGGCCGGACCTACATCTTCGTGTCGAACCACCAGAGCATCTACGACATCCCGGTCATCTTCTGGTGGCTGCCGTTCCAGCTCCGGATCATCGCCAAGGAATCGCTGGGATCGTTCCCGTTCATCGGGTGGCACCTGCGCCGGACGGGCCACCTGCTGGTCGATCGCCGCCACCCGGATCGGGCCGGCATCCTGCGCCGCTGGCGCGGACTGGTCGTCGACGGCCTGTCGCTCATCATCTTCCCGGAGGGCACGCGGAGCGCCGACGGCAGGGTCGGCCGCTTCAAGGCGGGGTCGTTCATGCTGGCCATCGAAGCCGGGCTCTCCATCGTGCCCCTGTCGATTGTCGGCACCCGGCACGTGATGCGCAAGGGCCGCCTCACCGTGGCGCCCGGTGACGTCACGCTGGCGGTCCATCCGCCGATTGACGCCGCCGCCCGCGCCGAGCACCCGTCGATTGACGATGCGCGGGCGCTGGCGGCGGAGGTGCACGCCATCATCAGCGGCCGCGTCGAGGCCATCGAGCGCGCCAGGGGCACAGGGCCGAGTACGCTGGAGGCCGGGAGGCGGACCGGTGGGTGAGCTGACATGCGCGTAGTGGCGATTGTGGCCGCCGGAGGCCGTGGCGAGCGGCTCGGCGCCGGCATGCCCAAGCAGTTGCTGACAGTCGGCGGGGAGTCGATTCTCCGCCGATCGATCAGGCTGTTCGCGGAGCACGATCGCATCGACGAGATCGTCGTCGTGCTGCCGCCCGAGCTTGCCGCCGAGGCGCCGGCGGATCTGTGCGCCCCCGGCAAGCCGATGCGCATCGTCGCGGGCGGCGCGCGGCGGCAGGACTCGGTGCGGCTCGGGTTCGAAGCGGTCCTCGGCCGGGCGGACATCGTGGTGATCCACGACGCGGCCCGCCCGTTCGCGAGCGCCGATCTGGTCTCGCGCACGATTGACGCCGCGGCGGAATCGGGCGCGGCGCTGGCGGCGCTTCCGGCGAGCGACACGGTGAAGCTGGCATCCGCCGGCAGCGGGCGGCCCGATCGTCGTCGAGCGCACGGTGCCGCGCGAACGGGTCTTCCTCGCCCAGACGCCCCAGGCGTTCCGCGCCGATGTCCTCGCCGCGGCCATCGAGGCGGGCCGGGGCGGCGCGGTGGCCACCGACGAAGCGGCCCTCGCCGAGGCCGCCGGTTTCCCGGTGAGAATCGTCGCCGGAGAGACGACCAACCTGAAGATCACCACGATGACGGACCTCAAGGCTGCGGAAGCGATCGCCGGCGGGGAACGCGCGCCGGCGCACTGCTCGCGTCGGCATCGGCTACGACCTGCACCGGCTCGTCGAGGGGCGGCCGCTCGTGCTCGGGGGAGTCACCGTGCCCGCCGAGAAGGGGCTGGCGGGCCACTCGGATGCCGACGTGCTGGCGCACGCGGTGACCGACGCGATTCTCGGCGCCATCGCCCGGGGGGACATCGGCCGGCACTTCCCGGACACCGACCCGCAGTGGAAGGGCGCGTCGAGCATGGCGATGCTCGCGCACGCCGTGTCGCTGGCGGCGGAGGCCGGTTACGATATCGTCAACGTCGACGCGGTCGTGATTGCCGAGCGGCCGAAGCTGGCGCCGCACATCGAGACCATCCGCGCCAGCCTGGCGGCCGTCCTGGGCATCGAGGCGGCGCGCATCAGCGTCAAGGGCAAGACGAACGAGGGCGTGGACGCCATCGGCCGCGGCGAGGCGATGGCGGTCCATGCGGTCGTGCTCGTCGCCGGGCGCGGGTAGGGATCGGAGGTCGTGCATGCGAGTGCGCTTCGCTCCGAGCCCCACGGGCCTCCTGCACGTCGGCAACGCGCGGACGGCGCTGTTCAACTGGCTCCTCGCGCGCGGGCGCGGCGGCACCTTCGTGCTGCGGATCGAAGATACGGACGTCGAGCGGTCGACCCGTGAGTCCGAGCGGGGCATCCTCGAGGACCTGCGCTGGCTCGGCCTCGACTGGGACGAGGGACCCGATGTCGGCGGCGCGCGCGGGCCGTACCGGCAGTCGGAGCGGCTGGATCTCTACCGGTCGTACGCCAGCGAGCTCCTCGAGCACGGTCATGCGTACCACTGCTTCTGTCCGGCCGAGCAGCTGGAGGCCGATCGGCGCGCCGCCATGGACGCCGGCCGGCCGCCGCAGTACGCCGGGCGTTGCCGGGACCTCTCGCGGGACGAAGCCGCCGGGCGCCTGGCGGCTGGAGAACCGGCCGTCGTGCGATTCCGCGTTCCGCGGGATCGCACGGTGGCGTTCCAGGACCTCGTGCGCGGCACGGTCCAGTTCGAGACGGAGGTCATCGGCGACCCGGTGCTGGTCCGGTCCGACGGCAACCCGGCGTACAACTTCGCCGTCGTCGTCGACGACGCGCTGATGGAGATCACGCACGTGGTCCGGGGCGAAGACCACATCTCGAACACGCCCCGCCAGGTGCTGCTCTACG
The DNA here is from genome assembly GCA_963834645.1 of uncultured Acidobacteriota bacterium. Lineage (GTDB taxonomy): Bacteria > Acidobacteriota > Vicinamibacteria > Vicinamibacterales > JAKQTR01 > JAKQTR01. The sequence continues at coordinate 4,890 of CAWICP010000004.1, read as the reverse complement.
AGGCGCTGCGGTTCGAGCCGCCCGTTTTCGCCCACCTCGCCCTCGTGCTCGGTCCCGATCACACGCCGCTCTCGAAGCGGCACGGCGCCACGTCGGTGGCCGAGTTCAGAAGCCGCGGATACCTGCCCGAATCGCTCGTGAACTACCTCGCGCTGCTCGGCTGGTCGCCCGGGGGCGGCGACGAGGTGCTGCCGGCGCCCGAACTGGCCCGCCGGTTCGCGCTCGAGGACGTCGGCCACAGTGCGGCGGTGTTCGACATCGAGAAGCTCGCGTGGGTGAATCGTCACTACCTGCGCGTGGCTGACCCGGCGCGCCTTGCCGACCTGGCGCTGCCGCACCTGCTGAGCGCCGGGTTCGTCCGGAGTGATACGGCGCAGGCGCGCGCGTACCTCGAGAGCGTCGTGCCGCTGGCGAGCGGGTCGGTGGATCGGATCGAGCAGGTGGCCGCGCGCCTGTCGTTCCTCTTCGAGTTCGATCCGGCCCGGGCCTGCGCGGACCCCGGGGTCCAGGACGTGCTGAACGAGCCGGGCGCGCGGGACGTCATCGCGGCGTTCGCCCGGGAGGTGGCAGGCGAGCCGCGTCTCGACCGGGAGACCTTCCGGGCCGCCGCCGGCCGAGTGAAGGCGGCGACCGGGCAGAAGGGCAAGCACCTGTTCCACCCGATCCGCGTGGCGCTGACGGGCGAAGCGGGAGGGCCCGAACTCGACCTCGCGGTGCCGGCGATTGACCGGGGGGCGGAGTTGCCGGCGGAGTGCGGGCTGGCGCCGATTCGTGGGCTGCCGCGAACGAGCCGCTCGCTTCGCCGCGTGGCTCGATGGCGGCGGGGAGCAGAAGTAAGAAGCCAGAAGCAAGAAGCAAGAAGCAAGAAGCAAGAAGAAGACTCCCCGGTGCGGATTGTCTTCTTCTGGCTTCTGACAATCGATAGTGAGCTCTTCTGGCTTCTTGCTTCTGACTTTCGTGACTGGCGGCGCCTTCTCACCCGCCGCGACTCCGTACCTCGCGGCCGTAGCCGGGGCTGCTCTTGTCGCTGTTGACACTCTGCGCAATTCCACCCCGAAAGTCCGCGAGGTTACGGCCCGACCAGGCCTCTCCTTGAAGCGTCAGCCCCTTTCGAAGTGGGAACCTCGCGCTGAGAGCAAGAGCGCGGGGGTTGAAGCGGTCCCTGTTTCCAACGAGGGTGGCCGTCTGCTGCCAGCCGTAAAGGCCTGCGATGCCGATGGCCCATCGATCGCCTGCCCGCGGGCCGGCGTAATTGACGCTGATTTGTACATTTGGCGCGCCCGAGGCTTCTCCGTCGCGGACGCCGTTGTTGTCGAGGTCCTGGGAGTCGACTGCTCCGGTGAGGCCGGCGGCGGCCTCAACGCTGAAGGCTCCATGGCCCGCCTTCTCCTTCCACCCGAGCCTGACCTGTGGCCGGCGGTCGCCGATGTTGCCGGTGTTCCACATGAGGGTGTCGTTATTGACGGTGGGCATGAGGGGCGAGATCGAGATCCCAGGTCTGCCCGGCGAGCAACGAGAGCTTGGCCCAGGCCAGCTTGAAATACGCGTGGCGGATGCGGATGATCTGCCGTGACTCCAATCCGCCGTTCTGGAAGTCCAGTTCGAGGGTCCCGGAAGGCGCCGCCCCGTCCAGCCACCCTGCCTCCGGTCCCTGGAGGTTGAATCCGAACCGCGTGAGACGGGGGTGCATCGTAAAGTTCCGCTGGCCCGCGGCCCCGAGCGCCGGGTCCTCCGAGAGAACGTAGAGCGGCGACTGGACTGAGTTGGGACGTGCGCTGTCGAAGATCGCGTCGAGCCGGATGAAGCCGTAGAACTGCAGCTTCGACTGTCCGGCGACGAGCTCCTTCCATGTGGCAGGCTCGTCCCGCGGGGTGGTGGCTCCTTCCTGGGCCGACGCGGTGGACGCGAGACAACATGCGGCCGCGAGGGCGAGCAGCCGCACGCCATGCCCAACTCTTCATGATCGATCCTCCTCCTGGGCCGGGACGAGCGCGACGACAGGTTGTGCGGATGCCGCCGGCCCGGCCCGGCGCAGAAGCAGCCTGATCTGCGCAAGTGCGCGTGCGTGTCAGCGGCCTACTTCTTCAGCTGATTCGCGAGCACGTGGGTGTCCGTCCAGTAGGGGTTGCATCCACCGTGGGCGTGGAGCGCCCCCAACACCTTCGTGACGGGCAGATTGTAGATCGGATCGTTCTCCGGCCTCACGACGGCCAGGCTCGTCGCTGCGCCCTGGCAGAGTGTGCCGAACATCTGCAGGTTGACCAGGATCAGCTCCGCGGCCACCGGGTCGGGAATGGCCTTGCCGAATCCCGGAATCACTCGGAGCGAGGTCGGCGGCAGGGGGATGGACTCCTGGGGCCCGCCGCTCCGCCTCGAACCGCGTCGAGAGAGGACGGCCTGAGTGGCCGGTGGAGCGAACGACGCCTCTTCGAGCGCCTCGCCCTCGAGCGCCTCGCCCTGGACGGGAAATCGACGCTCTGGTAGCCTCTGTGGCATTGCCATGCCCGTTCTGCCAGACACCGTTGGGGTGGCTCGTGCCGTCGCCTGGGTCCAGCTCGGGCGCCTGGGCACGCTCGTTCAGCGCCTTCGAGTTCACGCAAAACACCACCTCGATCGAGGAGGCGTCCGCCGATCTCTTGCGGCGGAAGCCTGGCTTCCGGACGCACGGACGCTGCCTGATCGGCAGGTGGATCAAGTGCTCCGCGCTCATGGACCGGATCGTCGAGTGGCTGGCCCTCGCCGGACTGTCCTGGGCGTGGCGGGTCGGCTGGTCACGCGACGGAAAGAGGCACGTAGGAGGAGGCAAGCCGCATGAAGCAGGCAGCAGGAAGTAAGAAGCAAGACGCAAGACGCCAGAAGGCGGACCGCCGTGCGGCGTGTGCCCTTCTGGCTTCTTGCTTCTGACAATCGCCAGTGTGTCCTTCTGTTTCTGTCTTCTGAATTCTGACAACCGTCATGCTCATCTACGGCATCAACCCCGTCCTCGAAGCGCTGAAAGCGGGCCGCGTCCGCGAGGTGCGCGTGGATGGCGCGGCGCGCGAGCGCGTGCGGGAGATCCGGGCGATGGCCGAGGCGAACCGCGTACCGGTCCGGGTCGTGTCGGCGCAGGACCTCGACCGATTGGCGCGCGGCGGCGTGCACCAGGGTGTCGCCGCCGATCTCGCCGACGCCCCGGACTACTCGGTGCAGGACCTCGTATCGTCGGCCCAGGGACCCCCGCTCATCGTCGTGCTCGACGGCATCGAGGATCCGCACAACCTCGGCGCGATCCTGCGGACCGTGGATGCCTCGGGCGGCGACGGCGTCGTCCGGCAGACCCGCCACGCCGCGCGGCTGGACGGGGCGGCCGCCAAGGCCTCGGCCGGCGCGGTCTCCCATGTCAGGATCGCCAACGTCGTGAACATCGCGAGGGCGATCGGCGAACTCAAGGACGCGGGTGTATGGACGATTGGCCTCGCGGCCGACGCGCCCGAGCCGTACGACGCCATCGACTTCACCCAGCCGTCGGCGCTGGTGCTGGGCGCCGAAGGCGAGGGCCTCCGCCGCCTCGTCCGGGAGTCGTGCGATCGCCTGGCGTCGATTCCCATGCGGGGGCACGTTTCCAGCGTGAACGTCTCGGTCGCGGCGGCCATCGTCCTGTTCGAGGCCGTCCGGCAGCGGAGGAAAGCCGGGCGCTGACCGCTGGATCAATCGCCGTGCGGACGCCGTCGTCGATGGCCGGCCGGCATACCGGCGGGAGGGATTTGTCATGGCAGGTCGTGTGCTCGTGCTCGGGGCGACGGGCAACGTGGGCGCTGCGGTGGTTGCTGCGTTACTTCGCTGCGGTGAGCCGGTGGCTGCGGCGACGCGGCGGCCTGACGATGCGCGCCCTCCGCTCGACGGCGCCGTTCGGGTGAGATTCGACTACGAGGATCCGGGGACCTTCGCGACCGCGCTGTCCGGGACGGACCGCGTCTTCCTCGCCGTCCGCCCGGGCGACGACGAAGCTGACCGGACCGCGATCCCGTTCATCGATGCAGCGAGGGAAGCCGGAGTCCGCCAGGTGGTGGCGCTGACGGCGATGGGTGTAGAGCGGCTCGACGGCACGGCGCTGCGGGCGATTGAACGCCATATCGAACAGACGGGCCTTGGATGGACGCACCTGCGCCCGAACTACTTCATGCAGATCTTCGCGCGCGAGCCGCTGCTCCAGGGAATTCGAGGGGCCGCCGTGATTCGGGTGCCGGCATCCGACGCGTCCCTGTCGTTCGTCGACGCGCGCGACATCGCGGAGGTGGCGGCGGCGGCGCTTACGAGCCAGGAACATGACGGACAGGCGTACACGCTCACCGGCCCCGCCGCGCTCACCCACGGCGATGTCGCGGCGCTGATCTCGGGCGCCACGGGCCGGGTCGTGCGCTACGAGCCGCTGGACGACGATCAGGCCCGGGCGGCGTTATTGGCGTCCGGCATGCCTCCGGCGCGCGTGGAGCGGCTGCTCGGGTTCTACCGGATGGTGCGGGCGGGGTGGTGCAGCCCGGTCTCGCCGGCAGTAGCTTCGGTCCTGGGACGGCCTCCCAGGAGTCTGTCCGAGTTCGTCCGGGAACACGCCGCGGTATGGGCACCAGCCTGACCGGTGGTGTGACCGACGGCCGAGGCCGCCGCCCGTTCGCGTCGGCGCCCGCTTCGCGGTATGATTAAGAGTTGCGTGCCTCTCGTTGCGCGCCGCGAGGAGCCCCGCTCCGCCCGACGGCGCATGCGTCCGTCACGGCGGGGCTGGCGCCTCGGACGTTGCCAGATGGCACGCAACGTGCTAGGCTTGTAAATTCGTCTGGCTGGCGTAGCTCAGTCCGGTAGAGCGGCTGATTTGTAATCAGCGGGTCGTGGGTTCAAATCCCTCCGCCAGCTCCA
>CAWICP010000003.1:0-118210 GCA_963834645.1 uncultured Acidobacteriota bacterium | reverse complement strand
GGAATTGTCCGTGCCTCGCAACCCGGCCCGAGGAACATGGCACTGCGCATCGGCGAACTGCTCCTGAAGGAGCGGCGCATCACTCCGGAGCAGCTCCAGGAGGCCTTGACCTACCAGAAGGCCCACGGCGGCAAGCTCGGCACGGCTCTGGTCAAGCTCGGATTCGTCCGCGACGACGACATCACGGGCCTGCTGAGCAAGCAGTACGGCGTGCCGTCCATCAACCTCACGCCGTTCGACATCGACGCGGCCATCGTCAAGCTCATCCCCCTCGAGACGGCGCAGAAGTACCAGATCGTCCCGCTCAGCCGCGTGGGCGCCACGCTGACGATCGCCATGACGGACCCGACGAACGTGTTCGCCATGGACGACATCAAGTTCATGACCGGCTACAACATCGAGCCGGTCGTGGCGTCGGAATCGGCGGTGCAGGAGGCGATTCAGAAGTACTACGCGCTGGCGAAATCGTCCGAGCCGAGCGCCCTCGACATCGCCTCGAAGGCCCTCGACGACATGCCGGGCGTGTCGAACGCCGACGTCGAGGTGCTCGAGGAGCTCGACGAGATCAGCGTCGAAGCGCTGGCCAGGCAGGGCGAAGAGGCGCCGGTCATCAGGCTGGTCAACGTCCTGCTGATGTCGGCCATCTCGAAGGGCGCGAGCGACATCCACATCGAGCCGTACGAGAAGGAGTACCGGGTCCGGTACCGGATCGACGGGGTGCTCTACAACGTCATGAACCCGTCGCTGAAGTTCCGGGACGCCATCGCGTCGCGCCTCAAGATCATGTCGAAGCTCGACATCGCCGAGAAGCGCCTGCCCCAGGACGGCCGCATCAAGATCCGGTACAACGACGACGGCCGGTCGAAGGAGCTCGACTTCCGCGTGTCGGTCCTGCCGACGCTCTTCGGCGAGAAGATCGTCCTCCGCCTGCTGGACCGCGACAAGCTGATGCTGGACATGACCAGGCTCGGCTTCGAGTCGGAGCCGCTCTCCCGGTTCGAGACGGCGATCCAGAAGCCGTGGGGCATGGTGCTGGTGACCGGCCCGACCGGCAGCGGCAAGACGAACACGCTGTATTCGTCCATCGCCCGGCTCAACAAGGCCGACACGAACATCATGACGGCCGAGGACCCGGTCGAGTTCAACCTGCCCGGCATCAACCAGGTGCAGATCAAGGAGAACATCGGCCTGACGTTCGCCGCGTCGCTGCGGGCCTTCCTGCGGCAGGACCCGAACATCATCCTGGTCGGCGAGATCCGCGACTTCGAAACGGCCGAAATCGCCGTCAAGGCGGCGCTCACCGGCCACCTGGTGCTCTCGACGCTGCACACGAACGACGCGCCGGGCACCATCAGCCGGCTGATGAACATGGGGATCGAGCCGTTCCTGGTGTCGAGCTCCGTGAACCTCATCTGCGCCCAGCGCCTGGTGCGCCGCGTCTGCGCGAACTGCAAGCAGGAGAACCCGTCGCCGCCGCCGGCGCTGACCAAGATCGGCTTCGGCGCCGAGGACGCGCGGACCGTCGTGCCGATGCACGGCGCCGGGTGCGAGAAGTGCAACAACACGGGCTACAAGGGCCGGGTCGGCCTGTACGAAGTGATGGAAGTGACCGACAGCATGAAGGAGCTCATCCTCGTCGGGGCGTCCGGCCTCGAACTGCGGCGGAAGGCCCTGGAGGAGGGGATGGTCAGCCTCCGGATGAGCGGGCTGCAGAAGATCAAGGACGGCGTGACGACCGTCGAGGAAGTGCTGCGCGAGACGGTGATGTAGGCCCGGGAATTGCACCGGGCAGGGAAGGAAGGCCAGTCATGACATCGCTCCCGGATCTCCTCCGGCGCACGCTCGAAATGAACGCGTCGGACCTGCACCTGACGGCGGGGTCGCCGCCCCAGGTCCGGGTGGACGGCGACCTCCAGCGTCTGGACCTGCCGGAGCTGACGCCGTCCGACACCAAGCAGTACGCCTACAGCGTCCTGACCGACGCCCAGAAGAAGCGGTTCGAGGAGGCCCTCGAGCTCGACTTCTCGTTCGGCCTCAGGGGCCTGGCCCGGTTCCGCTGCAACGTGTTCAGCCAGCGCGGCGCGGTGGCGGCCGTCTACCGGGTCATCATCGAGAACATCCGCGGGTTCAAGGAGCTTGGCGCTGCCCGAGGTGGTCGCGACGCTGGCCGACCGGCCGCGCGGCCTGGTGCTGGTCACCGGGCCGACCGGCAGCGGCAAGAGCACGACGCTCGCGGCCATGATCGACAAGATCAACCGGGAGCGGAAGCAGCACATCCTGACGATCGAGGACCCGATCGAGTACATCCACCCGCACAAGCAGTGCCTGGTGAACCAGCGCGAGGTGCTCAGCGACACCCACGGGTTCGCGCCGGCGCTCCGGGCGGCGCTGCGCGAGGACCCCGACGTCGTGTACATCGGCGAGATGCGCGACCTCGAAACGGTCGAGTCGGCGCTGCGCATCGCCGAAACGGGCCACCTGACGTTCGCCACGCTCCACACGAACTCGGCCGCCCAGACCATCAACCGCGTCATCGACGTCTTCCCGGCGCACCAGCAGACGCAGATCCGGACGCAGCTCTCGATGGTGCTCGAGGGCATCGTCTGCCAGTCGCTGCTGCCCGCGGGCCGACGGCCGCGGGCGCGTGGTGGCGGTCGAGGTGCTCATCCCGACGCCGGCCATCCGCAACCTCATCCGCGACGACAAGGTGCACCAGATCTACGGGCTGATGCAGGCGGGGCAGGAGAAGATCGGCACGCAGACGCTGAACCAGTCCCTGGCGAGCCTGTACTACGCCGGGGCGATCACGATCGACACCGCGCGGCAGACCTCGTCGCTGCGCGACGAACTGACGGAGATGATCAGCCGGGGCGTCGGCGTGGTCGCGGGCGCCGGGATGGGCCGCGGCGGCGCGCCGGCGCACGGGCGCCACGCCGCGGAGCACGGGGCGCGCCGGTGACGGCGCGCCGGGGCGGACACAGCCTTTAGAGGACGAAGACGATGCCTACCTTTGCCTACAGCGGTCGGACACGCAGCGGCGAGGTGGTCAGCGGCGAGCGCGCCGCCGACACCATGGAGAACGCCGTCGCCGCCCTGCGCCGGGAGCAGATGCTCATCACGCGCATCACGCCGGTCAAGTCGAAGGCCGGCGCGCCGGTGAAGGCGGCCCGCAGCAACAAGAAGGTGCAAGTCGAAGAACCTGGCGATCTTCACGCGCCAGTTCTCCGTCATGATCGACGCCGGCCTGCCGCTCGTGCAGTGCCTCGAGATCCTGGGGGCGCAGGAAGAGGACAAGAACTTCGCCGCCGTCATCCTGCAGACGCGGTCCGACGTCGAGAGCGGCGCGGCGCTGGCCGACGCGATGAAGAAGCACCCGGGCACCTTCGACGCGCTCTACACCAACATGGTGGCCGCGGGCGAGGCGGGCGGCATCCTCGACGCGATCCTCAAGCGCCTGGCCGTCTACATCGAGAAGAACGTCAAGCTGATCGGCCAGGTCAAGTCGGCGATGACCTACCCGATCGCGGTCATCTCGATCGCGGCGATCGTCGTGATGGTCATCCTGTGGAAGGTCATCCCGACGTTCGCGGCGCTGTTCGCCGGCCTCGGGGCCGAGCTGCCGCTGCCGACCCAGATCGTCATCTGGATGAGCAACGCGATGGTCCGCCTCATGCCCTTCATCGTCGTCGGCGTGATCGCGGGCGTCTACGGCCTCCGGCAGTACTACGCGACCAACAACGGCCGCCACACGATCGACCGGATGCTGCTGCGCGCGCCGGTGCTCGGGCTCATCCTGCGCAAGATCGCCGTGGCGCGCTTCTGCCGCACGCTCTCCACGCTCATCAGCTCGGGCGTGCCGATCCTCGACGGCCTCGAGATCACGGCGAAGACCTCCGGCAACGCGATCGTCGAAGACGCCATCATGTCCACGCGCAAGAGCATCGAGCGCGGCGAGACGATCGCCGAGCCGCTGAAGGAGACGGGCGTCTTCCCGGCGATGGTGAGCCAGATGATCGGCGTCGGCGAGGCGACGGGCGCCCTCGACACGATGCTCGCCAAGATCGCGGACTTCTACGAGGAGGAAGTCGACACGGCCGTCGCCGGCCTCCTGCACGCTGCTCGAGCCGCTGATGATCGCCTTCCTCGGCGTCGTCGTCGGCGGCATCGTCATCGCGATGTACCTGCCGATCTTCTCGCTGATCAGCAAGCTGACCTGAGGCTGGCAGAGGCATGAGCGAGTCCGCCGTCCGCCGCCGCGTCGTGCAGTTGATGATCTGGCGCCTCGTCATCACGACGATCCTGCTCGGGTCGGCGGCGGCGATCCAGCTCAACGCGGCGGCCACCGGCCCAGCCGGGCCCGCTCTACGTCCTCATCGCGTGGACCTACGCCCTCTCCGCGGGCTACGCGCTCAGCCTGCGCCTGACCGGCCGCGCGCCGTGGCTGGTCGACGTCCAGCTGGCGCTCGACGCCCTGACGGTGGCGGGATTCGTCTGGGTGACCGGCGGCATCCTCAGCTACTTCTCGTTCCTCTACGTGCTGCCGATCATGGCCGCGAGCGCCGTGCACTTCCGGCGGGGCGCCCTGGCGCATCGCCGCGCTGAGCATGGTGCTCTACGCCGCCACGGTCGCGCTGCAGTACAGCCAGGCGCCGTTCCAGCCCTGGTCGGTGTGGGAGCCCGGCGCTGCCGGCCAGCCTGCCGCGCGGCCTGGTGGCCGAGTACACCGTGGCGGTCCACCTGCTGGGCTTCCTCGGCGTCGGCCTGCTCACCGGCTCGCTCGCCGAGCGGGTGCGGAAGGCCGACGAGCAGCTGGCCGACGCGTCGACGACCATCGCCAACCTCCAGGCCTACAGCGAGCACATCATCGACAGCCTGACGATGGGGCTGGTGACGAGCGACCTCGAAGGCCGCATCCTGACGTTCAACCGGGCGGCCGAGACCATCACCGGCCACGCCGCGGCACGCCGCGCCGGGCAGGCCGGCCGCCGACGTGCTGGGGCTCCCGCCGGACTTCGCGGCCGCGCTCGAGCCGGAGCGGCCCGACGCCGGGAGCCGGCGGGCGGACTACCGGTACCGGCGGCCCGACGGGACGCGAGATCGACCTGGGCCTCAGCGCGACGACGCTCGAGACGTCCGCCGGCACGTCGGGCTTCCTGTTCACGTTCCAGGACGTCACCACGATCCGGCGGCTCGAGCGCGACGCCCGCATGCAGCAGCGCCTGGCGGCCGTCGGCGAGATGGCGGCGGGGATCGCCCACGAGATCCGGAACCCGCTGGCGTCGATCTCCGGCTCGATGCAGATCCTCCGCAAGGAGCTCGCGCTGAACGGCGAGCAGTCGCAGCTGATGGACATCGTGCTGCGGGAATCGGAGCGGCTGAACCAGACGATCCAGCAGCTTCCTGGCCTACGCCGGCCGCAGCGCTTCGGCATCGCGCGGCTGGACCTCCGGCCCGTGCTGCAGGACGCGGCCCTGCTGCTGCGCAACAGCGCCGAGGTGGGGCAGGACCACGTCGTCGACGTCGACGTGCCCGACGCTGCCGGTCTGGTGCGAGGCCGACGAGGGCCAGGTGCGGCAGGTCATCTGGAACCTGGCGACCAACGGCCTGCGGGCGATGCCGGACGGCGGCCGGCTGCGCCTCGGCGCGCGGCGCGAGCCCGGAGACGCGGCCGGCGTGCTGGTGGTGCAGGACGAGGGCGTCGGGCATTCCCGAGTCGGAGCTGGACGCCATCTTCCAGCCGTTCCACGGCGCGTTCGAGAAGGGCAGCGGCCTCGGGATGGCGATCGTCCACCGCATCGTGAACGACTACGGCGGCGAGATCCGCGTGACGTCGAAGCCCGGCGCGGGCACGACGGTCGAGGTGCGCCTCCCGGCGCGCGCGGCGGTGGCCGCATGAGCGGCAGCATGGTGAACGGGACGCCGGCGCCGATCGAGACGCCGCGCGGGGCGCATCCTGGTCGTCGACGACGAGCGCTCGATGCGGGAGCTCCTGCAGATCGTGCTGCGCCGCGAGGGCCACCAGGTGCGGCTGGCGGAGAACGGCCAGGCGGCCGTCGCCGCGCTCGAGCGCGAGCCGGTCGACGTCCTCATCTCCGACATCAAGATGCCCGGCATGAGCGGCGTGGACGTGCTGCGCGAGGCCAAGCGGATCGATCCCGGACATCGTCGGCATCATGGTCACCGCCTACGCGTCGACCGAGACCGCCGTCGAGGCCCTGCGCCTCGGCGCGTACGACTACCTGACGAAGCCCTTCGACGTCGAGGAGCTCAAGGCGAAGGTCCGCAACGCCCTCGAGCGGCGCACGCTGCGCCAGGAGAACGTGCTGCTCAAGCGGGCGCTCCGCTCCTCGTCGGCCTTCTCGAACATCATCGGCCGCAGCAAGGCGCATGCAGGACGTGTTCGACCTGGTCGAGACCGTCGCGCCGACCAACAGCACGATCCTGGTGACGGGGGAGTCGGGCACCGGGCAAGGAGCTCGTCGCGCGCGCCGTGCACACCAACTCGCTCAGGCGCGACCAGGCCGTTCGTCGCCCTCAACTGCGGGGCGCTGCCCGAGACGCTGCTCGAGTCGGAGCTGTTCGGGCACATGCGCGGCGCGTTCACCGGCGCCGCGACGACGAAGAAGGGCCTGCTCGAGGCCGCGGAGCGGGGCACGGTGTTCCTCGACGAGATCTCCGAGATGAGCCCGATGATGCAGGTGAAGCTGCTCCGGGTGCTCCAGGAGCGGAAGTTCCGGCGCGTCGGCGGCACCGAGGAGATCGACGCCGACATCCGCATCATCGCCGCCACCAACCGCGACCTGGCCAAGGCGGTGTCGGAAGGCGGGTTCCGCGAGGACCTCTACTACCGCATCAACGTGATCCCGATCCACCTGCCGCCGCTGCGCGAGCGGCGCGAGGACATCACGCCGCTGGCCGAGCACTTCGTCGCGAAGTACCGCGAGCAGATGGGCAAGGCCGTCACGGGCCTGACGCCCGAGGCGCTGCAGTGGCTCGAGGCGGCCGAGTGGCCGGGCAACGTCCGCCAGCTCGAGAACGTGATCGAACGCGCGGTGGCCCTCGAGCGCGGCCCGCTCATCCAGGTGAGCAGCCTGCCCTCCGAGCAGGGCCCGAAGGCGCCCGGCCGGAACGGTGCGGCGGCGGCCGACCCCGCCGCGCTGCCCGAGAACGGGCTCGACCTGCCCCGGCACCTCGAGACGCAGGAGCGGGAGCTCGTGTCGCAGGCGCTCAGGCAGAGCGGCGGCCGCCACGACAAGGCCGCCAGGCTGCTCGCGATCTCGCCGCGCCAGTTCCGCTACCTCCTCGACAAGTACGCCCTCCGCTGACAATTCCGGCACACGCCATTGACACCCCTCGTCACTCGATTGGCGCAGCCCGAGATCCGCCGCCGCTGCCTGCGTGTGCAACGTCGTGTAATGACAAGCACTTGCGGCGACAGGCCACGCCGCCGACGCCGATGGCACCCGCCTTGCTATTCCTTCTGGTCGCACGGCAGTCATCGCGGTGGGGAATCCCCGGTTGACTGCGGCAGACGCGGTCACTTTATCAACCGGTCGATTCGACCACCAGAGGGAGCACAGAAGATGAAGAGCAACAAGGGGTTCACGCTGATCGAGCTGCTGATCGTCGTGGCGATCATCGGCATCATCGCGGCCATCGCGATCCCGGGCCTGCTGCGCGCGCGGCAGTCGGGCAACGAGGCGTCGGCCATCGGGTCGATGCGCGCCATCAACAGCGCCCAGTCGACCTACGCGGCCAGCTGCGGCAGCGGCTTCTACGCGCCGACGCTGGCGGACCTCGCGCACGCCGCCCGGCGGGCGGCACGGCGTTCATCGGCCCGGACCTGGCGACGAACGGCGTCGTCAAGAGCACCTACACGATCACGCTGGCCGGCACGGCGGCGGCTGCCGCTGCCGGCGTCCTGCAACGCGCGCCGCTGGCGCCGACACGGCTCGGGCTACAACGCGACCGCCGATCCCGGCCGACGCCAGCATGCGGTTCTTCGGCACGAACACCTCGGGCACGATCTTCTTCGCGAACGCCGCGCTCGCGATGACCGACAACGTCGACCGCCGTCGGCACGCCGCTCCAGTAAGCGCGCTCGACGCCAGGCTCGAGCCTGGCCGGCGACTCGCGAGGGGCGCCGCCAACGGGCCGCGCCCCTCGCGTCTTGCTGTCGGCGCGGCCGCGATCCTCGGCGCTCGCGGACCGAGCCTGGCGCACTGCCAGTGGCACTCGCGCCACGAATTGTCACCGTGCCGTCGACGCCGACCGGCAGTCCGCGAAACCGCTGAATTCCGAGGCGTTGCGGCCGTGGCCGCATGGCGCCGCTGGTAAGGATCTTGCATCGATCCGTGACAGGTCCCGCGCGCAGGCGCGGGCGGCTACGACATGCGCAGACATCACACGACGGGCTTCACGCTCATCGAACTGCTGATGGTCGTGGCCATCATCGGCATCATCGCGGCCATCGCGATCCCGGGCCTGCTGCGCTCCCGCCAGTCCGCCAACGAGGCGTCGGCCATCGCGTCGATGCGCTCCATCAGCAGCGCGCAGTCGGCCTACGCGGCGAGCTGCGGGTGCGGCTACTACGCGACGACGCTCGAGGACCTGGCGCTCGCCGCCGCCCGGCGGCAGCCCCTTCGTCGGGCCGGACCTGGCGACGACCGGCATCGTCAAGAGCGGCTACACGGTGACGATGGCCTCGGACGCGCCGGCGCCCGGCGGGCGTCCCGCCGGCGTGCAACGGCCGGCGCGCTCGGCACGGGCTACCACGCGACGGCCATCCCGCTGCCAGGCGCGGGTGCGCGCGAGTTCGGCACGAACACGACGGGCGTCGATCTTCTTCGCCGTGCCTGCCGGCCGCCATCGCGATCACCGACCGAGGCGGTCGGCACCGGGCACGCGCGCTCAGGTAGCGCCGCGGCCGCTGCTCCGCGGCGTCCGGCTGCCCGACAGTCCCCGCTTGACGTTCCGCGCCGAAGCCGATACAACTGGCTGAGTCGGCCAGTGCGCTCATGACCAAGAATGTCCGCCTCGCTGCTCACGGTGCTGGCCCTCGTCGGGCTGGCCTCGGCGCTCGCCTCGCTGTACGTCCACCTACCAGCTGCTGAGCGCAGCCGGGCTACCTCAGCTTCTGCGACGTGAACGCCACGGTCAGCTGCACGCCAGGTGTACCAGAGCCGCTACGCGTACGCTCGCCGGCGTGCCCGTGGCCCTGCTCGGGGCGCTCTGGTACGTGGCCGTGCTCGCTGGTCCTCGCCGGGTCGCGCTGGGGCTGGCCGAGCCTGCGCGAGAACAGCGCCGGGCTACGTCTTCCTGCTGTCGACCGTCGGCCTCGGCTTCGTCCTCTACATGGCGTACGCCTCGCTCGTGCTGCTCAAGACCGTCTGCCTGATGTGTGTGGTCACGTACGTCGCCGTGGCCGCGATTGTTCATCATCTCGGGAACAAGGACGTCGTACCCCATGATCACGATTCCCCGCCGCCTCCTGCAGGATGCGAAGGCCGCCCTGGCGAGCCCCGCCGCGCTGGCGCTGATACTCGTGTTCGTCGTCGGCGGCCACGGCCGCCATCGCGTTCTTCCCGCGCGGCGGCGGCGCGTCGCGGCCGCGCGCGACGGGCCAGGCCGCCGGCGCCGACCGCCAGAGCGAGTTCGTGCGCTTCTGGGAATCCCAGCCGCGCATGCAGATGCCGGTCTCGGCCGACGGCGCGGCCGTCGTCATCGTGCGGTTCTCCGACTACCAGTGCCCGTCCTGCGCGCAGACCTACAAGGACTACAAGCCCATCCTGGCGCGGTTCAACGCCCAGTATCCCGGCGCGATCAGGGTCGTCCAGAAGGACTTCCCGCTCGAGACCGAGTGCAACACGGGCCTCGCCCGGGACATCCACCTGGCGTCGTGCGAGGCGGCCGCGGCGTCCAAGGCCGCCCACGCGAAAGGGCGCGGGGAGGCGATGGACGACTGGCTGTACGCCAACCACGCGATCCTGACGCCGGCCTCGGTCCGGCAGGCGGCGGCGGAGGTCGGCGGCGTGACCGACTTCGACGCGCAGTACCAGGCGCTGATCAATACCGTCAAGGGCGACATCGCGCTGGCGACCATCCTCGGCGTCAAGGTGACGCCGACGTTCTTCATCAACGGCGTCAAGATCGAGGGCGGCCTGCCGGTGCCAGTACTTCGAGCTGGCGCTCCAGCTGGAGCTCAAGAAGGCCGGCAAGACGTCAATAGCAGATGCGAGCCATCGAGACCGAGCAGCTCACCAAGGACTACGCCGTCGGGTTCTGGCGCCCGCGCCCGTACCGCGCGCTCGACAGCCTGTCGCTGCAGGTCGAAGCCAACGAGGTCTTCGGCTTTCTCGGGCCGAACGGGGCGGGCAAGACCACCACGCTCAAGCTGCTGACGGAGCTGATCTACCCGACCTCGGGCCGGATCTCCGTGCTCGGAAAGCCGCCTGGCCATCCTGACGTCCGCAGGCGTATCGGCTACCTGCCGGAAGCGCCGTACTTCTACGACTATCTCACCGCCGAAGAGCTGCTGACCTACTTCGCCGGCCTGTTCGGCCTGCGCGGCGCCGAGCGGAGCCGGCGCGTCGTCGAGCCTGCTCGACCAGGTGGGCATCGCCGGCGAACGGCGGCTCCCGCTGCGCAAGTTCTCGAAGGGCATGCTGCAGCGCGTCGGCCTGGCGCAGGCCCTCATCAACGAGCCCGAGCTGGTGTTCCTCGACGAGCCGATGTCGGGCCTCGACCCGCTCGGCCGGCGCGACGTGCGGGCGCTCATCCTCGAACTGCGCGACCGGGGCTGCACGGTCTTCTTCAGCTCCCACATCCTGTCGGACGCCGAAGCGCTCTGCAGCCGCGTCGCCATCGTCGTCGGCGGCCAGCTGGTGACCTCCGGCCGGCTCTCGGAGATCCTGGCGTTCGAGGTGTCGGGATGGGAACTGGTGATGGCGGATCTCCAGCCGGCGGCGCTCGAAGCCCTCGGAAGCGCCGTGCGCAAGGTGACGCGCATCAGCGAGGGCCGGTACACCGTCGAAGTGACGCCTGAGGCCGAGCCGGAACGGATCGTCGGCGAACTCCGCTCGAGAGGCGGCCGGTTCGTGTCGCTCAACCCGGTGCGCACGACGCTCGAAGACTACTTCGTCCAGCAGGTGGAGGCCCGGAAGGCCGCGCCGCCTGCCGGGCGCGCGATGCCGGAGGGATGATGGGACGCGTCATCGGCCTGGTCGCGTACCACGTCTTCAAGGAGTCGGTCCGCGACAAGGTGCTCTACAACCTCGTGCTCTTCGCGGTGCTGATGATTGGCGCCTCGTACCTGATCGGCCAGCTCACGGCGGGCCAGGACGTCAAGATCATCAAGGACCTCGGCCTGGCCGCCTCGTCGGTGTTCGGCCTGTTCATCGCCGTCTTCATCGGCGTCGGGCTGGTCTGGAAGGAGGTGGACCGCCGGAGCGTCTACAACCTCCTCGTGAAGCCCATCACCCGCGCCCAGTTCATCATCGGCAAGTTCCTCGGCCTCGCGCTCACGCTCTTCGTGAACATCGCGGTGATGGCGGCGGCGCTCTACGCGGTCCTCGGGCTGATGCTCTGGCTCCAGCCCGGGCTGGCGAAGGTCACCATCGAGGCGCCGGTCCTGGACCCGCAGCTGCTGAAGGCCTTCGCCCTGCTCTACGTGCAACTGCTCGTCGTGACGTCGGTGGCGCTCTTCTTCTCGACGTTCTCCGGTCCGATGCTGTCGGCGGCCTTCACCTTCGGCCTCTACATCGTCGGGCACTTCAATGCCGACCTGGCCAACTTCGAGGCGGTCGTGAAGTCGCAGGCCGCCGGCTGGCTCGGCAAGGCGCTCTACTACATCCTGCCCAACCTGGCGCCGTTCGACGTGAAGGCCGCCGTCGTGCACGGCCAGACCGTGTCGCCGGGTACGTCGCGCTGACGGCCGGGTATGGCCTGCTCTACGCCGGCGCGATGGTGGCGCTGGCCATCCTGGTCTTCTCGCGCCGGGACTTCAAGTAGCCATGGATGCCCCGGTCGCTCGCGGGCGCAAGGGAGGCGTCGGGGCGCTGGCGCTCCTCACGGCGGCGGCGCTGCTGCTGGGAGCCGCGCTCGTCGCTCCAGGCGTACCGCGAAGCGCGGCATCCGCTGCCGCCGGCGAGCAGCGACGTGCTCTACTTCCGCGGCGGCGCGGCCGTCTCGCGGGCCGCTCTCGGGTTCGACGCGATCCTGGCCGACGTGTACTGGATTCGGGCCATCCAGCACTTCGGCGGGACGCGGCGGGCTCAGGAGAGCGACAAGACCTACAAGCTGCTGTACCCGCTCCTCGATCTGACCACGACGCTCGACCCTCACTTCAACATCGCCTACCGCTTCGGAGCCATCTTCCTGTCCGAGCCCTATCCCGCAGGACCCGGCCGGACCGACCTGGCCATCGCGCTGCTCGAGCGAGGACTCGCCGCCGATCCGAAGCGGTGGCAGTACGCCCAGGACGCGGGATTCGTCCACTACTGGTGGCGGCAGGACTACAAGGCCGCCGCCGAGTGGTTCGACCGCGCGTCGCGCATCGAAGGCGCGCCGTGGTGGCTGCGCTCGATGGCGGCCACCACGCTGGCCGAGGGCGGCGACCGGCAGTCGTCGCGCCAGCTCTGGCAGCAGCTCTACGAGACCACCGACGACACCTGGGTGCGGAACAACGCGCAGCTGAAGCTCGCGCAGCTCGAGGCGCTCGACGAGATCGATGCGCTGGCGGCCGTGGTCCAGCGCTTCGCCCAGGCGCGCGGCAGGGCTCCGGCCGACTGGAGCGAACTGGTCGCGATCCGCTGGCTCGCGGGCATCCCGCTCGACCCCTCGGGCACGCCATACGAGCTCAGGCCGGACGCCCCGGGCGGGGTGGCACTGTCGGAGAAGTCGAGCCTGCACCCCTTGCCGCCTCAGTTTCTGAAGAAGGCAGGCCCGACAACATGACGATGCCGTGGCTGGTGGCGATCTCCGGGCTGCTCGGACTGGCGGTGGGCAGCTTCCTCAACGTCTGTATCTACCGGCTGCCCCTCGAGCAGTCGCTCGCGTTCCCCGCGTCGCATTGCACCAGCTGCAATCGGAAGCTCAGCTGGTTCGAGAACGTGCCGGTGCTGGCGTGGCTGCTGCTGCGGGGGCGGTGCCGGACCTGCCACGCGTCGATCTCGGTCGTCTATCCGCTGGTGGAACTCTTCACCGGGGTGATGTTCGCCCTGGCGGCATGGCACTACGGGCCCGGGCTGCTGCTGGTCTCGCGGCTGCTCCTGGGCTGCATGCTCATCGTGCTGTTCTTCATCGACCTGCGGCACCGGATCCTGCCCAACGTGATCACCGTCGGCGGCACCGTCGTCGGGTTCATCTTCAGTTTCGTCACGCCGCCGGGATGGGTGTCGTCGCTCATCGGCCTCGTGATCGGCGGCCTGATCCCGTTCCTGCTGGCCGAGGCGTACTTCCGGATCCGCAAGATCGAAGGCCTCGGCATGGGCGACGTGAAGATGCTCGCGCTCATCGGCGCGTTCCTCGGCTGGCAGCTCGTGCTCCTCACCCTGGCGCTGGCGTCGGTCCTCGGCTCGCTCGTCGGCCTCGGCCTGATCGTGACCCGACGCGGCGACATGAAGCTCGCCTTGCCCTTCGGCACCTTCCTCGCCATCGCCGCGATGTTCGCCGCCGCGGTCGGAGAGCCCATCGTGCAGGTGGTACGTGGGGTTCTATCGGTAGGAGTCCAGGAGAGCCAGTAGCCAGGAGTCAGAGGAATCCGTCCGCTGGAATTCGCGTGACGCGGACAGCCAGCTGCGACTGGCTGCTGACTGTCTGGCTACTGACTACTCAAGTCTTCTAGTCGGCGACGTCGGGACCCTGCAGTCGTGTGGCAGTATCTGCAACGCCCGAGGCCCGGGCTGATGGCATTTCCTGCAACGGCTGATCGACACTGCCGCCGCACGCCCGAAAACACTCGATAATCGAGCCGATCCCGCGGCAGCGTTCGGCATCGGTGTTGCTCTGCTTCAGCGCATGACCCATCTCATCGCTGACCGCGGAACGACGCTGGTCGAGGCGATCATCGCCATCGGGATCCTGGCGGGCGCGGTCGTGGCGCTGGCCGGCCTGTCGTCCGTCGCGGTGCGCTCTTCGGCCCTCGCCCGCGAGCGTTCGGTGGCCACCCTCCTGGCGCTCCAGAAACTGGAAACGGAGTGCCTCAGCGCCGCAACGTCCCCGCCATCTCCCGCCAACGCGTGGGCGGTCGACACACCCGGCTACGTCGAGTACCTGGACCAGTACGGGAGCCTCCTCGCCGGCCGCGCCGGGGGCACGTACGTGCGCCGATGGTCCGTCGACACCTCTGCCTTCGGACGCGAACCTCCTGGCCGTCCAGGTTGCGGTGGCTCCGTGCCGCACGCCGGCCGGCGCCAGCCAATGCGGCGACTCGGGCGCCCGCGTCCGCCTGGCGAGCATCCGGTCGAGGGTCGCATGGTAGGCCTTCGCCGGTGCGCCGGTTTCACGCTCGCCGAGCTGCTCGTGGCCATGGCCGTCACGCTCGTCGCGCTCGGCCTGGCCGCGAGTCTTCTGCAACCGGTGGCCGCGGCGTTCAACACGCTGCCCGAGGCGACCGACGCCCAGCAGCGTCTCCGCGCGGCTGCCCAGACGCTCGCCGACGACATCATGGCGGCCGGCGCGGGGCCGGTCACCGGGTGGGGAGGCAGGGCGATTCCGATCTGGCCGGCCGTGCTCCCGTGCCGGTGGACCGGCGAGCCTCTCGCCACGCGCCCGGACGGCTGCGCGCGCGACGACGCGCTCAGCGTCGTCGCGATGCCCCTCGCCGCTCCGCAGGCCATCGTCTCCGAGAACCTGGCGGCTCCCGAGGCGGCGATTCGCGTCGCGTCCATCACGGCCTGCGCGCTGTCGCACCCCGCCTGTCGTTTTCACGAGGATGCCCGCGCGCTTGTGGCCGACGGCTCGGGGGCATGGGACATCGTCCCGATTGCCGCCGTCTCGATTGACGGCCTCACGCTGGATCACGCCGGGTCGGCGCTGACGCGCCTGTATCGCGCCGGCGCCCTCGTCGGCGAAACGGGCTCGAACGCGTACAGCCTGCGCCTCGACCCTGCGACAGGCGCTCTCCAGCTCCGCCGATCGACAGACGGGTCGGCGGACATGCCGCTCGTCGACCACGTCGCGAGCCTGCGGTTCGAGTACTTCGGCCTGGCAGCACCGCCCGCCATCGCCGAAGACGGCGACCCCGACCGCCGGCGGGCATCCTACGGGCCGCTCGCGCCGCCGGCTGGCGTGGACGACGAGCTCGACGCGTGGCCTCCGGGAGAGAACTGCCAGTTCTTCCGGTTCGAGGGGCAGCCGATCCCGCGCCAGGCGCCCCTGCCCGTCGAGGCGGCCGGACTCGCGCGCTTGCCGCTCTCGATCTTCACCGATGGCCCATGGTGTCCAGACGATGGCTCACTCAACCGATACGACGCCGACCTGCTCCGCATCCGCCTCGTGCGCATCACCCTCCGGGTCCAGGCGCAGTCGCTGGCGGTGCGCGGACTGGATCCCCGGCTGTTTCTCCAGCCCGGCGCCGCCCGCGAGGCGGTGCGCCTGGTGCCCGACCTGGAGGTGCGTGTCGATGCGGCACTTCGAAACCGATAGGGGCGTCGCCCTCCTCACCGCGCTCATCGTCATGGCGATTGTGGCCGCCATGGGGCTGGGGCTTGCGCTCACGACGAGCCTCGAGCCCCTGGCGGCGGCGAACTACGAATCGGGCCGGTCGGCGCGTCTGGCGGCCGAGGCGGGCGTCGCCGTCGCCCTTCACGAACTGGCGGGCATCGCGGACTGGAACCTCGCGCTTACCGGCCTGGTGCACTCCGCCGTGCTGGAGCAGGGGGACACGACCGTCGACCTGCCCGACGGGTCGAGTGCGGGGCTCGCGGAGCTGACGGCACGGGCCAACTGCGGTCGCCCTGGCGCCTGCACGGAGAGCGAGCGCACCGCGTTCACCGCCGCCCGGCCATGGGGCCCGAACAACCCCCTGTGGAGGGTCTTCGGACACGGCCGGCTGGACCAACTCGTCCCCGATGGGGCCGGCCTGCCGCCGGCCGTCGTGGTGGTCTGGGTGTCGGACGACCCGGCCGAGGTCGATGGAGACCCGCTGACCGACAGCGGAATCGGCCCTGCCGGAGAGTGGCGGCCCGGAGGGTGTGTGCTGGCCGTGCGGGCCGAGGCGTTCGGCCCGCGGTTTGCCCATCACACCGTCGTGGCGACGGCGGCGCGCCCGTCTCCGGGCTGCGGTCCCGGCGCCAGGCTGGTGTCCCTGAGGGGATTGAATTAGGCGGCGAGAGAAGGCCTAAAGTCAGTCTTCAGGGAACCGCCGATACAACGAGGAGCCGGGGGAGTGCGACCTCCGCCTCGGGGGTGCCGGTAACCATGACGAAGAGCAAGACAGCGCCCGTCGTCCTCATGGCCGCTCTGGCCGTCTGCGTGTCGGTCCTGTCCGCCGGCGCCCAGTCGCTGGCCGACGTGGCCCGCAAAGAAGCCGCCCGGCGCGAGTCCGTGAAGGCGCCAGCGAAGGTCGTCACGAACAACGATCTCAGGGTCGTCGCGCCGGCGGTGCCGGCTGTTCCACCCGCCGCGCCAGGCGACCCCGCGGCCCAGCCGCCAGCCGCCGCGGGAGGCGCGCCGGCTGACGCGGCGGCCGAGAAGCCGCCGGAAGCGCCGGATCCGACCAAGGACCCGGAATACTGGCGGAAGCGCATCACCGATGCCCGCCAGGCGCGCGACCACAACGCGTTCCTGCTGGAGGCCATCCAGAGCCGGATCAACGCGCTCACCACCGACTTCTCCGCGAGGGACGACCCGTTCCAGCGGGCCCAGATCGAGATCAACCGCCAGAAGGCGATTGCCGAACTCGAGCGCATGGCGAAGGTCCAGGTGGAACTCGAGCAGAAGATCTCGGACATCGAGGAAGAGGCCCGCCGGGCCAACGTCCCGCCGGGCTGGCTGCGGTAACCGCCTACTCGCCCAGCCCCAGGTCGCGCAGCGCCCGGAGGAGATCGGCCTCCGAGACGTCGGTCACAATCCGCGCCGAGCCGATGCCGGTCGGCAGCACGAAGTGCAGGCGTCCTTCGTGCACCTTCTTGTCGTGGTGCATGAACTCCAGCTGCGCGGCCGCGGAGAGATCGTTGACAGGCGGCAGCGGCCCCAGTTGCGCGATGGCCGCGGCAATGGTGTCGCGATCGGCCGCCGCGAGCGAGCCGCGTTTCACCGCGATCGCACAGGCCGCCAGCATGCCGTACCCGACGGCCTCGCCGTGCAGCAGCCGCCGGTACCTGGTCGCCGGCCTCGAGCGCATGCCCCACGGTGTGGCCGAAATTCAGCACGCGCCTGGCGCCCGTTTCCCGCTCGTCGGCGGCGACGATGGCGCCCTTGAGGCGGCAGCAGGCGGCGATGACCGGCGTCAGCGCGGCGGCATCGCGCCTGGTCAGCGGCCCGACTTCCCGGCACACCTGGTCGAAGAGCGCGCGGTCGCACGCCACGCCGTACTTCACCACCTCGTAAAGACCCGCCCTGAACTCGCGCCGGGGCAGTGTCGCGAGCACGTGCGGGTCGATGACGACGAGCGATGGCTGATAGAAGGCGCCGACGAGGTTCTTGCCCCCGGGCAGGTTGACGCCCACCTTGCCCCCGATCGCCGCGTCGACCTGCGCCAGCAGCGTCGTCGGCACGTGGGCGAGGCGGATGCCCCGCATGTAGGTGGCGGCCGCGAAGCCGCCCATGTCGCAGATGACCCCTCCGCCGAGTGTGAGCAGGGTGGCGGACCGATCGGCGCCGCCCTTGAGCAGCCCGTCATAGATGCGGCCGGCGCCCGCCGTGGTCTTGTGGCGCTCCCCGTCCGGCACGATGATGGGCGCCGCCTCGGGCAACGCCGCGTGGAACGCCTCGCCCCAGAGCCCCCATACCGTCGGGCTGGACACGACGAAGTGCGACGCCCCGATACCGGACTCCTTCAGGGCGGATCCCAGGTCCTGGAGCGCGCCGGCGCCGACCACGACCGGGTAGGAGCGCGACGGCGTGGCAATCTCGAGACGAAGCGCGTGCGTGTTGGTCATGAGGTTCGAGGTGATGCGGGCCCGGCCGTGCGTCCTGCCGTCGATGATACGATACCAGATTGGCGCCGGCCCGGTGGCCGGCCATCGTAGGGCAGCAGGAACACATCATGGCCGAGAAAGACGAGAACAAGGAACCCGCCATCACCGAAATCACGCCCAAGTCGGAGGACTTCTCGCGCTGGTACACCGACCTGGTGCGCCGCGCCGAGCTCGCCGACTACTCGCCGGTCAAGGGCTGCATGGTGATCCGGCCCTACGGGTACGCGATCTGGGAGTTCATCCAGCGCGGCCTCGACGATCGCATCAAGGCCACGGGCCACGTCAACGCCTACTTCCCGCTCTTCATCCCCAAGAGCCTGCTGACGAAGGAGGCGGAGCACGTCGAGGGATTCGCGCCCCAGGTGGCATGGGTCACAAGAGGCGGCACCGAGGAGCTCGAGGAGCCGCTGGTCGTGCGGCCGACGTCGGAAGCCATCATCGGGACGATGTACGCCAAGTGGATCCAGTCGTGGCGCGACCTGCCCGTGCTCATCAACCAGTGGGCCAACATCGTCCGCTGGGAGAAAGTGACGCGCCTGTTCCTGCGCACCACCGAATTCCTCTGGCAGGAAGGCCATACCGCGCACGAGACGGCGGAGGAGGCCGAGGAGGAGACGCTCAAGATCCTGGCGCTCTACAAGGAGTTCGTCGAGACCGAGCTGGCCATTCCCGTCATCGCGGGGCGGAAGTCCGAGAGCGAGAAATTCGCCGGGGCGGGCCGCACGTATTCGATCGAGGCCCTGATGGGCGACGGCCGCGCGCTGCAGGCGGGCACCTCGCACAACCTCGGCCAGAACTTCGCCAAAGCGTTCGACATCAAGTTCCAGGCCCGCGACAAGTCGCTCCAGTACATCTGGGGCACGTCGTGGGGGATGACCACCCGCCTCATCGGCGCGGTCATCATGGTGCACGGCGACGAATCCGGCCTCGTGCTGCCGCCGCGCGTCGCGCCGTACCAGGTGGTGATTGTCCCGATTCCCCGCGGGAACTGGCGCGAAACCGTCCTGCCTCACGCCCAGCAGATCCGGGATTCGCTCGTCGCGGCCGGCGTGCGCGTGATGCTCGACGATCGCGACGCGTACACGCCCGGCTGGAAGTTCTCGGAATGGGAGCTGCGGGGCGTGCCGCTCCGCCTCGAGATCGGCCCCAAGGACATCGAGAAGCAGCAGGTGATGCTGGCCCGCCGGGATACGCGCGAGAAGCTCCCGACGCCGGTGGCCGGCCTCCCGGGCCGCGTGCAGGAACTGCTCGCGGAGATTCAGCAGAACCTGTTCGACCGGGCGCTCGCGTTCCAGCAGGATCACACCGGCCGCGCGACGTCGTGGGACGAGTTCACCCAGATCATGGAAGGCCGGCCGGGCTTCGTGGTGTCGCCGTGGTGCGGCGACGCCGTGTGCGAAGCCGACATCAAGACGGCCACGCAGGCGACGATCCGGAACCTGCCCATGGACGCGGATGTCAGCTCCGGCGCGCCGTGCGTGAAGTGCGGCCGCCCGTCGGTGGCCGACGCGTGGTTTGCGAAGGCGTACTGACGGAAGAAGAAGCAGAAGCAAGAAGTACAGAAGCCAGTAGAGCCAGTAGGTCACGCTAGCTGCGTGCGCCTGTCTGGATTCGACAGCATCACGCTGGCTGTTCTCGCGTTCGTTGACTTCTGGCTTCTGACGCGGAGCCCGCGGCCCGACGGCGCCGGGCCTGACGAGCGGGCCGCCGCGACATCCGGCGAAGCGCGGGCGATCTTCTTCATCACCGCATGGCGGCGCGTGAGGCGTTCGCGCCCGGCGATCCGGCGGCCGGCCTGGAGCAGGTCGTCGCGCCACGCGCGCATGGAGCTGCCCGCGTCGCCCGATGACCGGGCCAGCTGTTCGGCAATCGACTCCAGGCACGCCGCGTCGCCCACCATGGCGGCGGCCTCCGCGAACCCCTCCGGCAACGGCGCCGCCGCCCGCGCGATGGACTCCCGCAGATCGTAGACCGCCACCCGGCTGTCGCGCCGCGCGAGGGCGAGGTGGACCATGCCGCGCACCGCGAGCCAGGCGCCGCCGCTTGATGCGCCCGCAGCCTGCGCCTCCCGGCCCCGGGCCACTTCGATCAGCCGGTGAAGCGTGGGCAGCGGGGCGTCGGCGGACCCGGCGGGCAGCAACTCGAGCAGGAAACCCGGGTCGGCCGGTTCGCCGGCGGCGGCGGCCTCGATGGCCAGCCGCGGGTCGACCACGGGCGTGCCGCTCGACGCGCTCGCCGAGGCCCAGGCCCTGATTGTGGAATCCGCGTCTTCAGTCAGCCTGGCGCGCAGCGGGTCCAGCACCCGGGGCAGCGCCCGCTCGATGACGTCGAGGGCCTGCAGGCGGAGCGCGGCGGGCCGCCCGGCGTCCAGGATGAACGCGGTCAGCGTGTCGAGGACCCTCGTGCTCTCGGGGCTCTCCAGGTACGCGCCCAGCAACTCGACGGCTGCCGCGCGCACGGCGGGGTCGGCGCCGTCCGACTCCAGCTGTTCCGCGCCCAGCTCGGCGCTGCGGCGATCGGGCGTGGCTTCGAGCACCTTCAGGATGGCCACCCTGGCGCCGCTCGCCGCCGCCCGGTCGAACGCGACAATCAGGTGGGGGACCGCGCGCACGCCGATGACGGTGAGTCTCGCCCCGGCCGTCTCGCGGGCGATCGCGTCGCCGCCGCACAGATCGGACAGGAGATGTTCGATCTCGGCCGCCGCCGACCTGCGGATCGCCACGCTACTCCCCGGCGTGCCGGCGGCGCTTTCCGAAGGCCCACGCCAGCCCGATGCTGAAGAGGTACAGGACGACCATCGGCCCGGCCATGAGCGACTGCGTCACCATGTCGCCGGTCGGTGTGATGACGGCGGACGCGACGAAGATGATCAGGATGGCGTACTTGATGTGGCGCCACAGGAACCCCGCCGTGACCAGTCCCATGCGGGCGAGCACGAGGATCACGGCCGGCATCTCGAAGATCAGGCCCATGGCCAGCATCAGCATGGCGTAGAGCGAGAAGACCGGCGCGATCCTCGGCATGAACATCATGTAGTCGGTCGAGAACCCGGCGAGGAAGATCCACGCGATCGGGAACAGGACGTAGTGGTTGAACGCCGCGCCGCCGACGAAGAACAGCGAGGCCATCAGGATGAAGGGCAGCGCGAACCGCTTCTCGTGCGCTGTACAGGCCCGGCGCGATGAAGAGCCAGAGCTGCGCCACGATGAGCGGCGCCCCGATCACGAGGCCCGCCAGCAGCGCGATCTTGACCTTCAGCATGAAGGCCTCGGTCGGCTCCGTGTAGATGAGCTTCGAGCCCTCCGGCAGCCTGTCGTAGAGCGGCCGCATGATGAAGTCGAAGATGCGGTCGATGAAGAAGACCGCGACGAGCGTGCCGACGGCCAGCGAGATCGCGGCCGCCACGAGCCGCCGGCGCAGTTCGTCCAGATGGTCCAGGAACGACATCCGGCCGGCGTCGTCGTCTCCGCCGTCATCGTCGCCCGGCCGCCCGGGTGGCGGAGGCGAGACGGGGCCGATCTGACCCGGGGCGGGGCGTTTCCGGAACCCGAACGCGGCGAGCTTCGCGAGCGGACCTAGCGCCACGTGCCGGACGAGGAGTCGGCGGTGGGCTCGGCTGATGAGTCCGTCGGGGCCTCGGACGACGTGGACGCAGCCTTCGGTGCGGAGCCCTTCTGCTCCTCCACCCGGATTTCCTCTTCCAGGGTGCTGCGCAACTCGTTGGAGGCGCGGCGGAACTCGCCGATGCTGCGGCCGAGCGAGCGGCCGAGCTCGGGCAGCTTGCGGGGCCCGAAGATGATGAGCGCGATCACCAGGATGATGACCAGCTCCGGCATGCCGATGGAACCGAACATGTATGTGACTCCCGTGGCCCGGAGGGGGCCTCCTGCATCATAGGCTCCAGGGCGTGCAGGGTCAAGGATGGGCGCGCCCACGACGGCTCGAACTCGTTGCCGCTCCAGAGGTTATCTGGTACGATGGAATCCATGCGGCCAGTTCGTTTCGCGCTCGTCATCGCCTCCGTGCTCGTCGTGTCGGCCATTGCCGGCGGCCTCTTCGGCCGGGGCACGGCGTCGAGCCAGGAGCGCCTGCCCGACCGTTACCGCGCGTTCACGACCGCCCTGCGCCTGATTGAAACCGACTACGTCGAGAAGACGGAAAGCGATCGCCTCGTCTACAGCGCGATCTCGGGCATGCTGCAGACGCTCGACCCCCACTCGAGCTTCCTCGATCCGCGGACCTACGGGCAGATGCGCGAGCGGCAGCAGGGCCGCTACTACGGCCTCGGCATCACCATCCAGGTCATCGACGGCGACATCACGGCGGTGAGCCTGTTCGAAGGGTCGCCGGCCTACAGGAAGGGCGTGCGCCGGGGCGACGTGATCGCGCAAGATCGACGGCGAGGACGCCAAGGGCTGGACCAGCGAGCAGGCGGCGCGGCGGCTGCGGGGGCCCAAGGGCACGACGGTCCGGGTGTCGCTCCGGCGCCGGGGCTACGACCAGTTGATCGAACTCGACGTGCCGCGCGACGAGATCAACATCCCGACCATCGCGGCGGCGGTCATGATCGACGAGACGACGGCGTACATCCGGCTGCAGGATTTCGCCGAGCAGACAGGCAACGACCTGTCCGCGGCGCTCAAGGCCCTGTCGGCCAAGGGCATGCGCCGGCTGCTGCTCGACTTGCGCGGCAATCCGGGCGGGCCGCTCGACCAGGCGATCCGCGTCGCGAACGAGTTCCTCCAGCAGGGGCAGATGATCGTGTATACGCGCGGCCGGGTCCCCAACTCCGACCAGGACTACCGCGCGACGGAGAGAGGGAAGTACACCGACCTGCCCCTCGTGGTGCTCGTCAACCGGAACAGCGCGAGCGCGTCCGAGATCGTGAGCGGCGCGCTGCAGGATCACGACCGCGCGGTCATCGTCGGCGAAACGACGTTCGGCAAGGCGCTGGTCCAGTCGGTCTACCGGATCAGCGAGGGCGCCGCCCTCGCGCTGACGACGGCGCGCTACTACACGCCGAGCGGGCGGCTGATCCAGCGGCCCTGGGACGGCACCTTCGACGAGTACCTGACCTACACGTGCCCGCGCCCAGAACGCCCCGGCCGAGCGGTCGGCGGCGGATCTGAAGTACACCGACGCCGGGCGGAAGGTGTACGGCGGCGGCGGCGTCGAGCCCGACCATCGGCTGGAAGGGCCGATCGAGGGCTTCAATCCCGGCCGCTTCGCCCGCCTGCTGTTCGCGCGCCAGGTGTTCGCCTCGTTCGCGCAGAAGTTCTCGGCCGTCGGCGACACGCGCATCGCCGTCACGGGCAAGGACCGCAAGTTCGTGGCGAAGGACTTCACGGTGGACGCCGCGATGCTCGAGGCGTTCCGCGAGCACCTCGTGGCCGAAGGGGTGAAGATCGACGAGGCGGCGTTCACGCAGGACCTGGCGTTCATCACGGCGATGATCCGCTACGAGATCGACCTCAACCTGTGGACGGTGGAGGACGCGCGGCGCCACCTGATCATGACCGACCCGCAGGCCCAGCTGGCCCTCACGCACTTCGCCGAGGCGGAACGGCTGGTGCAGGCGGCCCGGGGGCGGGCCTCGCGCGGCAACCGACTAGCTCTGCCACGTCACGGCCCCGCGGGTGCCAGGCGGGGCCGTGAGCTTCTCGACACGGTTCGAACACGATGCGTTTGCAGCGGCTGGAAATCACCGGGTTCAAGTCATTCAGCGATCGGTCGGAGCTGGCCTTCGACCGCGGCGTCACGGCGATTGTCGGGCCCAACGGGTGCGGCAAGAGCAACGTGGCCGACGCCATCGTGTGGGTCCTCGGCGAGCAGAGCGCCAAGAGCCTGCGCGGCGACCGCATGGAGGACGTCATCTTCAGCGGCAGCGACGCCCGCAAGCCGAACGCGGCCGCCGAGGTGCGGCTGATGCTCGCGGGCGTGCCGGTGTCGGTCCAGTCCGGATCGGGCGCGGGCCCGGAGCTGCTCGACGACGAGGGGCGCCCGATGGTGCGCGAAGTCGAGGTGACGCGGCGCCTCTACCGCTCGGGCGAGAGCGAGTACCTGATCAACGGCGAGGTGAGCCGGCTGCGCGACGTCCACGAACTGCTGATGGACACGGGCCTCGGGGCCAAGGCGTACGCGATCATCGAGCAGGGCAAGATCGGCATGATCCTCAGCTCGAGGCCCACCGATCGGCGCCAGCTGATCGAAGAGGCGGCCGGCGTCACGAAGTATCGGGCGCGCCGGCGCACCGCCGAGCTGAAGCTGGACGCGGCGCGGCAGAACCTCACGCGCATCGACGACATCGTCTTCGAGGTCGAGAAACAGCGCGGCACGCTGAAGCGGCAGGCCGCGAAGGCCCGCCGCTACCAGCGGCTGCGCGACGCAGCTGCGCCGCTGGGAGAAGGTGCTGCTGGCCCGCCGCCAGCGCGTGCTGGCGCAGGCCATCGCCACAGCCGAGGCCCGCATCGTCTCGGTGCACGCCGAGGAAGCGGCCGCCGCGGCGCGCGTGGCCGAGCGCGAGGCCGGCATCGAGCGCGTGCGCATCGAGATGGCGCGGTGCGAGAGCGACGGCCGCGAGAAACGCGAGGCCGCTCACACGCACGAGGTCGAGATCGGCCGCCTCGACCAGCGCATCCAGGGCGACGCGGCCCAGCAGGCCGCCCTCGAGCGGCGCGCGGCCGATATCGGCGGCGAGATCGAAGCGCTCGCGGCCCGCCGCGGCCCGGTGGCCGACGAACTGGCCGCGAAGCAGCGCGATGCCGCCCTCGCGGCGCAGGAGCGGGATGGCGCGGCCGCGGCGCTCGCCGCCGCCAACGAGGCGCAGGCGGCGCTGCAGGCCACGCTCGACGGCCTGGAAGCCGACGTCGAGGCCGTGCGCGCGGAGCAGTACGCCGCCGCCAGCGCGGCCACCGCGATCCAGCACGCCATCGAGAACGCCGTCAGCGCGCGCGACCGCGTGTCGCGCGACCTCGCGCGGTGGTCCGCCGAGGCCGCCGACCTCGAGGTGGAGGCCGCGCGGGCGCAAGGCGAGCGGCAGGCGGCGTCGGCGGCGCTCGGCGCCGCCCGCGCGCAGCTGGAGTCCGTCATGCGCGACCGCGCCGCCCGGGAGGCGGAGGTCAGCGCGCTCCGCGGCGAGCGGGACCGCATGGCCCTGACCCTGCGCGCCCACGAGCAGGACCTCGCCGAGGCGGCGGCACGCCTGACGTCACTCGAGGAGTTCGAAGCCGCCAGGACGGCCTACGGCGACGCCGCGCGGCTGGTGCTGTCCGAGTCGACAGGCGCCGTCCAGCAGGCGGGTTCCGTGGCCGACTACCTGGAGGTGGCGCCCGGCTTCGAGCGCGCTGTCGAGGCGTGTCTGGGCGAGGCGCTGCAGTACGTGATCGTGCCGAGCCACGACGAAGCGGCGCGCGGGCTGGCCCTCTTGCGGCAGCACCGTGCCGGGCGATGCGGGTTCGTCGTCGCCGGCCCCGGCGCGCCAGGGGCCGATCCCGGCGCCGAGGCTCAGGTGCCGCGGCTGACGCCGCTGGCCTCGGTCGTGTCCGTCACCGGCCCCTACGCGGATGCCATCCGGCCGCTGCTCGCGCGCGCGTGGCTGGCGCCTTCGTACGAGGAGGCGGTCGCCGCTGCCGCCCTGACGGGCGAGCCGGTGGCGACGCCGGACGGGGACGTGTGCCATGGCCCGCGGATCGTCCTCGGCGGGTCGGGGCGCGAGGAAAGCCGGGGCATTCTCGGCACCAAGCGCGACATGAAGGAGCTTCGTGAGCGCCTGGCGGCGGAGCGATCCACCGTCGAGCCGGCTGGTCGAGACAGCGGCCGATCTCGAGCACCGCCTCGCGCTCGGGTTCGCCGCCATCGAATCGCTGACGGCGGAAATCCACCGGCAGGAGATGGCCGCCGTCGGCTTCGAGCTGCGCGTCGCGCAGGCCGATGACGCCATCGCCCGGTTCGGGCAGAAGCAGGAACTGGTGGCGCTCGACGCCCGCCGCGCCGAGGAGGAGATCGCGGAGCTCGACCTGCGCCAGGCCGACGCGAGGGCGTCGGTTGTCCGCCTGGCCGAGGACCAGCGCTCGGTCGACGAGCGGCTCGCCGCCGCGCAGCGGCGCCTGTTCGAAGCGCGCGAGGACGCGCGGGTCCGAAGCGACCGCGTCCGCGACGCCATGACCGAGCACGCCCGGTTGCTCGAGCGGGCGGCGGCCCTCGCGCTCGATGCCGCCAGGGCGGACGAGGCCCAGCGCGAGATCGAGGCGCGCTTCGCGGCCAGAGAAGACGAGCAGCGGCAGATGTCGGCCGAGCGGGCGAGGCTCGAGCAGTCGGTGGCCGACGCCCGCCGCGCGCTCGACTCGGAGGTCCAGGCCCTCGATCGCGCGCGGGACGAGGTTCGCCTCGTCGACGAGGCGATCGACGGACTGCGCGCGGAGCGCGACGACGTCGAGGCCGCCATCCGCGACGCCAGGCGCGCGCTGGACGCGGTCCGCGATGCCCGGGCCGAGGCCGAGGTCAGCCTCGCCAAAGCGTCCAGCGACCTCTCGCATCTCGCGGATACGTGCCTCGACACGCTCTCGTGCGGGCTGGAGGCGGTCATCGCCGAAGTCGAGCAACTGGAGCGCGACGGCGATGTCAGTCCCGACTGGCGCACCATCTACGCCGAGGAGCCTGACGAGGACAGCGCGGCGGCGGAGGAACCGGCCGAGGCGGCCTCGGTCGAGGCGCCTCTGGACACCGCTCCGCCGGTGGACACGCCGGCGCGGTCGGTCACCCCGGAAGAGGCCATCGACGAGCTGAAGCGGAAGATCGAGCGCCTGGGCCCGGTCAACATGATGGCCATCGAACAGTTCGACGAACTCGACACGCGGCACGCGTTCCTGACCGCTCAGCGCGCGGACCTCATCGAGTCGATCGCGGCCACGGGCGAAGCGATCAGCAAGATCGACCTGACCACGCGGCAGCGGTTCCGCGAGGCGTTCGACGCCATCAACCTGAACTTCCAGGAGATGTTCGGCACGCTGTTCGGCGGCGGCCGGGCCGGTCTCACGCTCGTCGACGAAGAAGACATCCTCGAGAGCGGCATCGAGATCATCGCCCAGCCTCCGGGGAAGCGCCTCCAGAACGTCCAGCTGCTCTCGGGCGGGGAAAAGGCCCTCACCGCCATCGCCCTGATGTTCGGCATCTTCAAATACAAGCCGAGCCCGTTCTGCCTCCTCGACGAGATCGACGCCCCGCTCGACGATGCGAACACCGGCCGGTTCCTCGACATGCTGCGCGAGCTGCAGGCGCGGACGCAGTTCATTCTCATCACCCACAACCGGAAGACGATGGAGATCGCCGACCGGCTGTACGGCGTGACGATGGAGGAGCCCGGCGTCTCGAAGCTCATCTCGGTCCGGTTGAACTGATCTGTGGCCGGAGGAACTTCCGCACGGCGGCCGCCGTCCAACCCTCGTGGGGAGGCACGCATGCGTCACATTCAGCTCACCCGGTCAGCGGCCCGCGCGGCGGTGGTCCTGGTCGCGGCCGCCGGTCTCGCGGCCTGCGACGTGGTGGTCAACACGATGCACGGCGGCGGGCGCGAGCGGGCGGAGCGGGAGTGGACCCGCGCCTACACGCTTGCCGGCGCCGACACCGCCGTCGACGTCGCCAACGTGAACGGGACGTTCGACGTGGAGGCCGTTGACGGGAACACCCTCGAGGTCACGGCGGTGCTCGTCGCGAGGGGCGCGACCGAAGAGGACGCGAAGAAGACCCTCGCCAAGGTCGAGATGGTCGAGCAGGCCGATGCCTCGCGCGTCCGCCTGGAGGCCAAGTACCCGCGCGAACTGGGGCGGAACGGCATCGAGGTCAACTACACGATCCGGGCCCCGCGGTCGGCCAGGGTCTCTGTCGAGAGCGTGAACGGCCGCGTGAACGTCAAAGGCGTGTTTGCCGGCGTGAAGGCGGAGACGACGAATGGCTCCGTTCACGGCGACGGCCTCGGCAACTCCGTTGTCGCCACCACCACGAACGGCTCGATCAAGGTCCAGATGGCCTCGATGGGCGGCGACGGCGTGTCGCTCGAGACCACAAACGGCAGCATCGATCTCAAGCTGCCGGCGGACGCGAAGGCGACGCTCGCGGCGCGCTGCGTGAACGGCGGCATCAAGGTCACCGACATCCCGTTCGAGAGGTCGGGCGAAGGTTCCCGCCGGAAGCTGGACGGCACCATCAACGGCGGCGGCGCTCCGGTGAGGCTCGAGACGGTCAACGGCGGCATACGCGTCGGCGGAGTCACGTAGCCGCGGCCGCCGCGCCCGCCGCGCGCCGCCCGTGCCCGGCGCCTGACGCATGAACGAAGACAAGGCCACCCGCTATCAACGGCTGCGGCGCCGCGCCCTCCTGCTGGCGGGAGCGTGGCGTGTCTTCCTGCTGGCCTTCCTCGTCGTCTCCGGCCTCGCGCACGCGCTCCGTGACGCGGCGGCATCGGCCGTCGGCCCGTTCCCCGCATTGCTGCACGTCCCGCTGACAGTCCTGATCTGGGTCACCGTCGTGGCCCTGCTGTCCGACCTCGGCGCGCTGCCGATGGCGTTTTTCGCCGGTTTTACGCTCGAGCGGCGCTACGGCCTGTCACGCCAGCCGGCAGCGTCGTGGCTCCTGGATCACGTCAAGGCCGCCGCCATCAGCCTGGCCCTCCTCGGCGCGGCGGCGGTGTGGACGTACCTCTGGCTGGCGGCGGCGCCTGGCCGCTGGTGGTGGGCGCCGGCGTGGGCTGGCGTGGCGGCGGCCGGACTGATCGCGGTGTGGGTCGCCCCGGTCGTGCTGCTGCCGTTGTTCTTCCGGTTCACGCCGCTGCCGGACGGAGACCTGCGCGAGCGGTTGCCCGCGCTGGCGGCGAAGGCGGGCGTGCCGGCCCTCGGCGTGTTCGAGTGGACCACGAGCGACCGCACGTCCCGCGCCAACGCGGCCCTGACCGGGATCGGGCACACGAGGCGGATCATCCTGTCGGACACGCTCCTTCGCGACTACACGCCCGAGGAAGTCGAAGCGGTGCTGGCCCACGAGGTGGCCCACCACGCGAACCACGACATCTGGAGGGGGCTGGCGGTTGACGCGATGGTTGGCCTGGCGGCCTTCCTGGCGGCCGACGCGGCGCTGCGCGGCGCTGCGGGGCCGATGGGGCTTCAGGGGCTGTCTGACCCGGCAGGGCTGCCTGTGGCCGGCCTCGCGATGACGGCGGTCGGCTGGCTGGCCACGCCGCTGCAGAACGCCGTGTCCCGCGCCCACGAGCGCCGGGCCGACCGGGCCGCCCTCGACCTCACCCGCAACGCCGGGGCGTTTGTCAGCGCCATGCGCCGCCTCGGCGCCAGAAACCTCGCCGAGGATTCACCCTCGCTTCTGACGCGGCTGTTCTTTCACACGCATCCGCCGATTGCCGAGCGTATCGCGTTCGCGGGCGCGTGGGAGAGGGAACAGCGCACGCGCGCGGCCGCCTGGCCGGCGGCGGCCGGCGGCATCAGGGACGGCGAGGCGTGACGACCAGGTCGCCGCGCATCCGGCGGCAGCCCTCGTCAGCCGTCAGGTTGCAGTAGTAGGGGAAGGTGCCGGCTCTGTCGGCCCGGAACTCGAAGGTGACGGGCCGGTCGGGGGCCGCGCGCTTCGAGATGCGGTATTCGTCAATCGTGAAGCCGTGCGGGATGTCCTCCGCCACGAGGGTGATCTTCACGACGTCGTTCACCGCCACTTCGATGCGGGAGGGGGCGTACTCGTAACGCTTCGCGGTGACCACGACCTCGTGCCGCCCCTGTTCCTGCGCGATGAGCGCACGGCCGGCGCAGACGGCGCCGGCGCCCAGCAGTGCCGTTGAGACGAAGTCGCGTCTGGTGAGATTCCGGGAAGTCATCCCAGTGCTCCTGTCCTTGAGACGCGCGCGGGGCGTCGTCGGCCTCGTGCCGATTCTAACGCCCCGCGTTCCGATGCGCCAGTCGCCTACCGGCGGCGGTCACGGCCGCCGGGTCCGCCCGGCCTGCCGCCGCGCCCGCCCGGGCCGCGGTCGTTCCCCTGCGGCCGGGGAGGCCTGGGAGCGCGCTCGGCCGAATCCTGCGGCGCCTCGCCGGCGCCAGCCTCGCCGCCGCCTGCTTCGCCGCCCTCTTCCTCGGCCAGCAGCGCCTTGCGGCTCAGCCGGATCTTGCCGGACGGGTCGATGCTGATCACCTTGACGAGGAACTGGTCGCCCTCGTTCATTTCGTCGCGGACGTCCTGCACCCGGTGCCGGGCGATCTCGGACACGTGCAGGAGGCCGTCGGTGCCGGGGATGATCTCGACAAACGCGCCGAAGTCGGTGATCCGCTGCACCTTCCCCATGTAGGTCTTGTTGAGCTCGGCCGTCGCCGTGAGCTCCATGATGATGGCGATCGCCTTCTTGGCCGAAGTTTCGTCGGCCGAGGCCACGTTGACCCGCCCGTCGTCCTCGACGTCGATCTTGACGCCTGTCCGCTCGATGATGCTCCGGATCATCTTGCCGCCCGGCCCGATGACGTCGCGGATCTTGTCGACCGGGATCTTGATGGTGACGATGCGCGGCGCGTAGGTCGAGACGTCGGCGCGCGACTCGGCGAGCGTCGCGGCCATCGTGTCGAGGATCTGGAGCCGGCCGCGGCGCGCCTGGGCCAGGGCCTTCTGCAGGACCTCGGCCGTCACGCCGGTCACTTTGATGTCCATCTGGAGCGCGGTGACGCCGTCCCTCGTGCCGGCCACCTTGAAGTCCATGTCGCCGTAGTGGTCCTCGGCGCCGGCGATGTCGGTCAGCACCGCGTACTTGCCCGTCTGCTCGTTCATGACGAGGCCCATCGCGATGCCGGCGACGGGCGCCTTCATCGGCACGCCGGCGTCCATCATCGAGAGCGACCCGCCGCACACGCTGGCCATCGAGGACGAGCCGTTCGATTCGAGGATGTCGGACACGACCCGCACGGTGTACGGGAACTGACCTCCTCGGCCGGCATCATCGGCGCCAGGGCGCGCTCGGCCAGGGCGCCGTGGCCGATCTCGCGGCGGCCGGGGCCCCGCATGAACGCCACTTCGCCGACCGAGAACGGCGGGAAGTTGTAGTGCAGCATGAACCGCTTGTAGTACTCGCCGTCCACTTTCTCGATCTTCTGCTGATCGTCGGACGTGCCGAGCGTGGTGGACACCAGCGCCTGCGTCTCGCCGCGCGTGAAGACCGCCGAGCCGTGCGTCCGGGGCACGACGCCGACCTGGGCCCAGATGGGGCGGATCTCGTCGAACGCGCGGCCGTCGAGCCGCTGGCCGCGATCGAGGATCTCGTCGCGCATCACCTTTTCTTTCAGTTCCTTGATGACGCGCTTCGCCGCCGCCTTCTTCTCGGCCTCCTCCTCGGTGAACGAGGACAGGTAGCCGGCGATCAGCTCGTCGACCTGATCGTAGTTCTCGAGCTTGTCCTTGATGCGCATCGCCTCGGCGAGCGGGGCATACATCTTCGATTCGACTTCGCCGACCAGCGCCGGGTCGACGGCCTTTTCCACGACCTGCACCTTCTTCTTGCCGATCTCGGCCGCCATCTCGTCGATCACCGCCACGATCGATTTGATCGCGGCGTGCCCGGCCTCGAGGGCCTGCACGATGACGTCCTCGCCGACTTCATTCGCGCCGGCCTCGACCATCACCAGGCCGTCCGTGCTGCCGGCGACGACGATGTCCAGGGCCGAGACCTTGCGCTGCGCGTAGCTCGGGTTGATGACGAACGCGCCGTCGACGTAGCCCACACGGACGCCGGCGAGCGTCTTCTGGAACGGGATCGCCGAGAACGCCAGGGCCGCCGACGCGCCGGTGATCGCGACCACGTCGGGATCGAAGTTCTCGTCGGCCGACAGCGCCAGCGCGATGACCTGCGTCTCGTGGTGCCAGCCCGACGGGAACAGCGGCCGGAGCGGCCGGTCGATGCACCGGCTGGTCAGCACTTCCTTTTCGGTGGCCTTGCCCTCGCGCTTGAAGAAGCCGCCGGGGATGCGCCCCGACGCGTACGCGTACTCGCGGTAGTCGACCGTCAGCGGGAGAAAATCGATGCCCTCCCGCTCGGACTTCGCATAGCAGGCCGTGACGAGCACCACGGTGTCGCCGTAGCGCATGACCACGGAGCCGCTGGCCTGCTTGGCCAGGCGCCCCGTCTCGATCGACAACGTACCGCCGCCCAGACTGATTTCTCGCTTGTGCATAATCCTGCCTCTATCGCCCGGTTGTCGCGTCCGACGGATGGCTACTTGCGGATGCCCAGGCGTTCGATGATGGCGGCGTACCGCTGGTGATCCTTGCTCTTGACGTAGTCGAGCAGGCGCCGGCGCTGTCCGACGAGCATCAGCAGGCCTCGGCGCGAATGGTGGTCCTTGGCGTGGACCTTGAAATGCTCGGTCAGGTAGGTGATGCGCTCGCTCAGGATCGCAATCTGGACTTCGGGCGACCCGGTGTCGCCGTCGTGCCGTTCGAACGATTTGATGAGTTCGGACTTCCGGTCTTTGGTGAGTGCCACGTCTTGTTGCCTCCACGCACGGTCCAGCACCGCCCTATTGCGGCCCGGTCCCGCCGTCGCGATTATTCCAACCCCTGCAAAACATTAATGTTACATCAGGACTGCGGACGGATGCAAAACGCCCTCCGGTCCGGCACGGCCGACAGCCACCAGACGCCCGTCCGGGCCCAGGATGCGGACCATGCAGCCCGCCGGCAGCCCCGGGCGCCAGTCCGTGCACTGGGCCGGTCCCGCGTCCCGGCCGTGCGAGACCCGCTCGACGCCGTCGTGGGTCAGGCTGACCCCCGGCCAGTCCGGCAGCAGAGACTCGAGGGGCAGCATCCGCAGTCCAGGGGTCCGATTGCGTCACCACGTCGAGGGTGACGGCATCGGCGAGGCCGAACTGCCCGCTCCGCAGCCTCCGCAGGCTCTCCAGCGCCGCCCCGGTGCCGAGTGTCACCCCGATGTCGTGTGCCAGGGCCCGCACGTAGAAACCGGCCGACGACACGAGCCTGACTCGCACGAGCGGGCCGGCCATCGACAGCAGTTCGAGTTCCGACACCGTCACCTCGACAGGGGAGAGCGCCACCGCTTCCCCGCGCCTGGCCTGGTCGTAGGCGCGAACGCCGCCGGAGAGCTTGGCGGAGAAGGCCGGGGGCGTCTGCATCCAGGTGCCGCGATAGCGATCCAGCACGGCGGCCACCGCCTCGATGCCCGGCAGCGGAAAGCCGTCGGGGGCCTCGAACACCACCGTGCCGGTCGAGTCGTGGGTGTCGGTCGCCCTCCCGAGCCGGATGAGGGCGTCGTACTCCTTGTCGGCGCCCGTCAGATACTGCGCGAGGCGCGTCGCACGGCCGATGACGATGGGCAGGACCCCGGTCGCGAACGGATCGAGGGTCCCTGTGTGGCCGACCTTGGAACCTCGGAACCTCCGGCGCACCACCGCGACACAGTCGTGTGAGGTCGGGCCTGGCGGCTTGTCGACGACGAGGACGCCGCTCGCGGAGGTCCGTGCCGGCTTCGCCCGGTCGCGGGGCGGACGGCACGTCAGGCTCCCGGGAAGAGGAGCGCCAGTTGAGCGAGGATGGTGGCGCGCACGTCTTCCAGCGGGCCGTGCAGCGTGCAGCCGGACGCGTTCTTGTGCCCGCCGCCGCCGAAGCCTCGGGCCACGCGGCCGACGTCGATGTCGCCCTTCGACCGCAGGCTCACGCGCCAATGGCCGTCTTCGGCTTCCTTGAAGAACACCGCTGCCTGAATGGCCCGGACACCGAGGGGCAGGTTGATCAGGCCGTCGGTCTCGTCGGCAGCGCCCCCCGAGGCGGCAAGCGTGGCATCGGTGAGCGTGAGCATGGCGAGGCGGCCGCTCGCGTCCACCTCCAGGGTCCGCAGGACGGCCCCCTGCAGGCGGAGCCGGCCCAGCGTGTGACTGTCGAACAGCTTGCGGGCGGTGCTGACCGGGTCTGCGCCGGCCTCGAGCAGCCGCGCGCAGATGGTGAAGGTGCGCGGCGACACGCCCGGGTAGCGAAACGCTCCCGTATCGGTCACCACCGCCATGAACAGGTGCGTCGCCATGTCGGCGGTGAGCGGCACGCCCAGCTCGGCGATGATCTCGAACACCATCTCGCCGCACGCGGCGTAGGTGCGGTCGAACCAGTGGACGTCGCCGTAGCCGGTGTTGCCGGGGTGATGGTCGATGTTGATGATCGGCAGGGCGTCGAAGCCGGTGAGCCCGGTCCGTGCGAGGTCCCCGCATTCGAGCACGACCACGGCGTCGGTCCCGGCCGGGACGGTGTCGCCGACCTCGACATCGGCGATGCCGGGGAAGTCCGCGAACTGGAGAGGAGGGCGGTCGCGGTGCACCACGCGGGCGTCAATGCCGAGTTCCCTGAGCGCCCACGCCAGGGCGAGCGACGAGCCGACGGCATCGCCGTCCGGGCGCATGTGGGAGGTCACGACGATGCGCCGGTACCGCAGCAGCGCTTCGCAAATCCGGCGGCAGGCTCCCGGGTCCGTTTCGACGGGCGTCATGGTTCGCGCGGGCCCTCGTCGCCGGCCGGGGCCTCCGCGTCGTCCGCCTCTTCCGCTCCGGTCGCGTCAGCCGCGTCAGGCGCGCCGGCCGACGTCGGCTCCGCGGGCCGCGTCCTGCTCGTGGATCTCGTGGATGAGCTGCTCGATCCGCGCGTGCTGCTCGACGGACTCGTCGAAGCGGAACTCGATCTCAGGCATCCGGCGCAGGCCGAGCCGGCCGGCGAGCTGCCTGCGCACGAACGGCGTGGCGCGCTGGAGCGCCCGGCCGGTGTCCTTGCGCTCGGCCCCGGTGGCCATCGTGGTGTAGTAGACGCGCGCGATCTGGAGATCGGCCGTGACGCTCACGCGCGTGATGGTGACGAACCCCACGCCCGGGTCGTGCACCTCGCGCGCGAGGATGTCGCTGGTCTCGGTCCGGATCTGGTCGCCGAGTCGATCGGGGCGGTGTCCCTGTGGCATCGGTGGCTCGGTCCTGCTCGCGTGGCGCGGAGGGCGCGGCGGCGGCTCAGGCCGTTGCCGCCGCCGCGATTTTCTCGATCGTGTAGAGCTCGATCACGTCGCCGACCTTGATGTCGTTGAAGCGCTCGAGGCTGATGCCGCACTCGGTGCCGGCCTTCACTTCGCTCACGTCGTCTTTGAACCGCCGCAGCGAACCGACCTTGCCCTCGTGCACCACGATGTGGTCGCGGATGAGGCGGGCGTGGATGTCGCCCGTCCTGGCCATGCGGCCCTCGGAGACCATGCAGCCGGCGATCGTGCCGAACTTCGGCACCTTGAACGTCTCGCGGACCTCGGCCGTGCCCACCCGCGCTTCGCGGAAGGTCGGCTCGAGCAGGCCCGCCATCGCCTTCTTCATCTCGTCGGTCACGTGGTAGATGACCGAGTGCTGGCGGATCTCGACGCCGTCGCGCTCGGCGAGCTCCGAGGCGCTGCGGTCCGGCCGCACGTTGAAGCCGATGATGATGGCGTCCGACGCCGACGCCAGCAGCACGTCGGAGAGGTTGATGGCCCCGACGCCGGAGTGGATGATCCGGATCTTGACCTTCTCGTCGGAGAGCTTGGCGAGCGTGGCGGCCAGCACCTCGGCCGAGCCCTGCACGTCGGCCTTGACCAGGATCGGCAGCTCCTTGACGGTGCCTTCGGCGATCTTGTCCTTCAGGCCTTCCAGTGTCAGGCGGGGCCCCTTGGCGCCCAGCGCGATGTCGCGCGCCTGGGTCTGGCGGAACGACGCCACCTGCCGCGCCTTCGCCTGGTCGGCGATGACCTGGAACGTGTCGCCCGGCGCGGGGAGCCCCGCGAGCCCGAGCACCTCGACCGGCGTGGACGGCCCGGCCAGCTTCACGCCGTGGCCGCGGTCGTCGATGAGCGCGCGCACCTTGCCGATCACCGACCCGGCGATGACCGTGTCGCCGACGCGCAGCGAGCCGTTCTGCACCAGCACGGTGGCCACCGGCCCGCGGCCCTTGTCCAGCTTCGCTTCGAGCACGGCGCCGTGCCCGGGGGCCTTCGGGTTCGCCTTCAGTTCCCCGATGTCGGTCACCAGCAGGATCATCTCGAGCAGCAGCTCGAGGTTCTGCTTCTTCTTCGCCGAGACGGGCACGGTCACGGTCTGGCCGCCCCACTGCTCGGGCATCAGGCCGAGGTCGCCCAGGTCTTTCATGACCCGGTCGAGGTTGGCCTCCGGCTTGTCGATCTTGTTGATCGCCACGATGATCGGCACGCCGGCCGCGCGGGCGTGATCGATCGCTTCCTTGGTCTGCGGCATGACGCCGTCATCGGCCGCCACCACGAGGATGACGATGTCGGTGACGCGGGCGCCGCGGGCGCGCATGAGCGTGAACGCCTCGTGGCCAGGCGTGTCGAGGAACACCACGGGGCGGTTGTTGACCGTGACCTGGTACGCGCCGATGTGCTGCGTGATGCCGCCGGCCTCGCGCTCGGCCACCTTCGTCGTGCGGATGGCGTCGAGCAGCGTCGTCTTGCCGTGGTCGACGTGGCCCATCACCGTCACGACCGGGGCGCGCAGGACCTGGTCTTCCGGCTTGGACTCGTCGGTGCCGACGTCGACCAGCTCCTCTTCGAAGCTCCGCAGCTTCACGTCCGCGCCGAACTCCCGGGCCAGCGCCGTCGCCGTCTCGGTGTCGAGCGTCGTGTTGATGGTCATCATGATGCGGCGGTCGAGGAGCTTCTTCAGGATGTCTTTCGCCCGAACGTCGAGCTTCTCGGAGAGTTCCTTGACCGTCATGCCTTCCGCCATCGTGATCGTGCGGGTCACGGGAGGCGCCGCCTCCACCGCCAACGGTCCCGGCGAGACATCGCGGGTGTATTCGCGGCGAGGGCCCCTGGCGCCGGGCCGGCCCATCGGCCTCGGCGGCGGCGCGGGTCTGCCGACGGCAGGCCTCGGCGGCGCGGTCGGCGCGCCCGGGCGGTACGTCGTGCCGGGCTGCGGCCTCACGGGCTGAGAGGGCAGCGGCCGGGGGCCTCCCGTGACCGGCGGCCGAAGCATCGGCGGACCTGCCGGCGGGCGCTGTCCGGGCATGCCCGGCCGGG
This sequence comes from uncultured Acidobacteriota bacterium, assembly GCA_963834645.1. Lineage (GTDB taxonomy): Bacteria > Acidobacteriota > Vicinamibacteria > Vicinamibacterales > JAKQTR01 > JAKQTR01. Next base: position 80,998 of record CAWICP010000003.1, on the reverse strand, counting down.
AGGGAACTCCCGGCCTTGCCCCGGCGCCCGGCGTGCCCGCGCCTGCGGGCGGCGGGACGGCCGCCGGCTTGGCTCTCAACACGGGCCTGGGCAGGACGATGGTCCGGCCGGGCCCTGCGTCGGCCGAAGGCGGAGCGATCTTGCGCGGCTCTTCGACCCTGAGCCTCAGCGTCGGAGGCACGAGGCGCCCCGTCGGGGCTGGCACACCGGTCGGACGGGCCGGCGCTTCTGCGGCTTCGACGGCCGGCGGTTCGGCCGCGGGCGCCTCGGGGAGCGGCGCGGGCGCCGGCGCCGCCTCGACCTCTGCGACCTCGATCGCGGGGGCGGCTGGCGCCTCTTCGTGGACCGGCGGTGCCTCCGGTTCCTCGACGGCCACATGCGCCGGGGCCGCAGCCTCGGCAACGTCGTGCACCGCCGGCGGGGACGTGCACCGCGCACGGGCGCCTCGACCGGCGGCGCTTCGGCGTCGGGCGCGTCGGGCGGCGCCTCGAGCGCGTCCTCGAGCCCGGCCTCGGGCGCGGCGACGGGCGCCGCCTTGACGGTCTTCACCAGGCGCGGCGGCGGCAGCGACGGCTTCGGCGGCGCCGGCGGCTCGGCCTTCTTGCCGGCGGCGGCCTTCTTGACCTTGGCGGCCGCGCCTTCGGCGAAGATGTCGCCTGTCGGGAGCGTGACGCCGCGCTTCTTGGCCAGTCGTTCGACGAACTGGCGCGCGACCATCTCCTCGACGGTGCTCGACGCGCTCTTGACGTCGATCCCGTGGTCGCGCTTCAGCAGCGCCACGATTTCCGGACTCGACGTGTCGAGCAACTCCGCGATCTTGTAAATCCGAACAGTGGACAACGCCTGACCTCTACGATTGCGGTTGTGTATCTGTCTCGGGTTCCGCCGCCTCGGGAGCCTCGGGCGCCTCGTCCTGGCCCGCCTCGACCCCGCCCGCCTCGACCTCGCTCGCCTCGATCTGGCTCGCCTCGATCTGGCTCGCCTCGACGGCCGCCCTGGCGGACTCGATCACGGCCTGCACGGTCTCTTCATCGAGGCCGCACTCCATCAGCACGGTGGGATCGGCGGCCGCGACCTGCTCGGCCGACTCGTATCCCGCGTTGCGAAGGACGCCGACGACCTCGTCGTGGATGTCGGGCAGGAGCAGCACTCCGGCGCCGGCGGCGGCTTCCTCGCCGCCGGGCGCCTCGAAGCCCTCGAACTGCAGTTCGACTTCCTTGCGCTTCTCTTCCTCGCTCTTGATGTCGATGCGCCAGCCGGTGAGCTTCGCCGCCAGACGCACGTTCTGGCCCTTCTTGCCGATCGCGAGCGAGAGCTGGCGGTCCTCGACGACGACCTCCATCACCCGCTCCTCGTCGTCGACGATCGTGACGCGCTGCACCTTGGCCGGGCTCAGCGCGTTGGTCACGAACAGCACCGCGTCCTCTGACCACTCGACGATGTCGATCTTCTCGCCGCGCAGCTCGCGGATGATCGCCTGCACGCGCGTGCCCTTCATGCCGACGCAGGCGCCGACCGGATCGACGTCGCGCTCGCGCGAGAACACGGCCACCTTCGCCCGATCCCCGGCCTCGCGGACAGCGCCCTTGATGAGGACCGTGTTGTCGTAGATCTCCGGGACTTCCTGCTCGAACAGCTTGGTCAGCAGCGCGGGGTCCGTCCTCGACAGGATGATCTGCGGGCCCTTGGTGTTGCGCGTCGCCGCCTTGATGACGGCCCGCACGCGGTCGCCGGGGGCGTAGCTCTCGGCGCGCGACTGCTCCTTGCGGGGCAGGACCGTCTCGATCCGGCCGACCTCGACGATGATGTCGCCGTTCTCGAAGCGCTTCACCATCCCGGTGACGACCTCGCCGACGCGCTCGTTGTACTCGGCGAAGATGTTCTCGCGCTCGGCCTCGCGGACCTTCTGGAAGATGACCTGCTTGGCGGTCTGGGCGGCGATGCGGCCGAAGCCCTCGGTCGGCTTGGGGAACTCCATCTCGTCGCCGAGTTCGATGCCCGCCGCCACCTCTTCGCCGTACGCCTCGGTGTAGGTCTCCTTGGCTTCGGCCAGCGAAATCTCGGTCGCCGGGTTCTCGACCGTCTCGACGACGGTCCGCACGGCCACCAGATCGACGTGCCCGGTCTCGGGGTTGAAGCGCGCCTTGAGATTCTCGCCGGCCTTGAAGACTTTCCGGGAGGCCGTGAGCACCGCGTCCTCGATGGCCGCGATGACCACCTGGGGTTCGATGCCGCGCTCCTTGGCGAGCGCCTCGATTGTCTGCTGGACCGGATTGCTGCTGCCTGCCATGCTCAGAACTCCACTTCCAGCCGGGCCCGCGAGATTCGCGGGGCCGGTATCCGCCTGACCTGATCTTTCCCGACCGCCACCAGCACGTCGTCGCCGTCCATCCCCTGCAGGCGGCCCCTCACGTGCGTCTGGCCCTCGACAGGCTCGACGAGGACGAACCGCGCCAGGCAGCCCGCGAAACGCCGGTAATCGGCCGGGCCCCGCAGTGGCCGGTCCAGGCCCGGCGACGAAACCTCCAGCGTGTAACGGTGCCCGACGGTGTCGTCCACGTCGAGCAGCGTGCCCACCTCGGTGCTCACGAACTGGCAGTCGGCGATGGTCACGCCCTCACCTTCGATGGTCCCCGCGCGCCCGGCGTGTACGGGCGCATCGGGCTTGTCGAGATAGACGCGGAGGATCCACCCGTGCGCCTCGCGCCGGAACTGGACATCGAAGACCTCCAGCCCCCGGGACTGCGCGACGCGGGCCGCGATGGCCCGAATCCTCTCGAGACGCCCGACTTCCCCGGTCGTGTCCACCGCGTGCCTTCCCCTGAAACGCAAAAAGTGGGCCCGAACCCACTTCACAGGTCTCAAACGGGTCTTCCGAAGTAATTCAGTATATCACCCGCAATCGGCGGCGGGCAACGGAGAGACGACGAGGTCGTACTCGCGGGACCCGACGATGGTGCCGTCGAGGAGATGGCCGGGGAGGACGGCGCCCGGGTCGGCGTCGGTGAGGTAGACGCAGGAGTCGATCTCCGGCGCCTGGCTCGCGAGGCGGCCTCTCAGGACCAGGCCGTGCTCGGGCGACGGGCCATCCACCATCACCCGCACCCGGTCGCCCACCCGCCTCCGCTGGGCCTTCCGGACGAGCCGCTTCTGCACGCTCATCAGCGTGCTGCGCCGCTGCCGCTTCACACGCGCGGGCACGTCGTCGGCGAGCGCGTAGGCGCTGGTGCCCTCCTCGTGCGAATAGGTGAACACCCCGAGGTGGTCGAACTGGACGTCCCGGACAAACGACGCGAGCGTCTCGAACTCGTCGGCGGTCTCGCCGGGGAACCCGACGATCAGCGTCGTTCTGAGGGCGACGTCCGGGCACCCGCGTCCTGATCCGGTCCAGGAGCCGCCGGTACGTCGTGCCGGTCCCGGGGCGTTTCATCCGCTTCAGCACGCCCGGCGCCGCGTGCTGCAGCGGCAGATCGACGTAGTTGCAGACTTTCTCGCTCTCCGCCATCGCGTCCAGCATGTCGTCGGTGATCGTCGTGGGGTAGAGGTACAGCAGCCTGATCCACTCGAGTCCGTCGACGCGGTTCAGATCGCGCAGCAGCCTCGCGAGGGCGCCGCGCTCGCCCCGGTCGACGCCGAAAAAGGTCGTGTCCTGGGAGATCAGCAGCAGTTCGCGCACGCCCCTGGTCCGCCAGCTGCCGCGCTTCCGTGAGGATCGACTGCGGCGCGCGGCTGCGGTAGTGCCCGCGGAGCGTCGGGATGATGCAGAACGCGCAGGCATAGTCGCAGCCCTCCGCCACCTTGACGTAGGCGTAGTGCTTCGGCGTCACCAGCGTGCGCGGCGTGTCGGCGTCGTAGAGGTATTCGGGCAGGGCCGCGGCGTCGCCGGCCGGGCCCGAAACCGCGGGGGCTTTCCGGAACAGGCGGACCGGCACGCCCGCGCCGGGCCGCGCGTCTGCCGGAGCGGTGACCGCCCGGACGATGTCGGGCACCTCGCCCGTGCCCAGCACCGCGTCAATCTCGCCAATCTGGGCCTGCAGTTCCCCGCGGTAGCGCTCGGCGAGGCAGCCGGTGACCACCAGCTTCCGGCAGCGCCCGGTCTTCTTCAGTTCGGCGAGCTCGAGAATCGTGTCGACCGACTCCTGCTTCGCCGAGTCGATGAACGCGCAGGTGTTCACGACCAGCACGTCGGCGCTCGACGGATCGGCCGTGATGTCGTGGCCGGCCTGCTGGACCAGGCCGATCATCACCTCCGAGTCGACGAGGTTCTTCGGGCAGCCGAGGGAGACGAAGCCAATCTTCATGCGGTGATCTGGCGGATCGGCAGGATCGAGCGGTCAGTCGACGGACTGCCCGCGAGCGGTCGACCAGCCCGCCAGCCCCAGCCCCGAGCTCCTGTCTATGGATACAGCCTGTTCAGCGTCCGCGCGTACGGAATCGCCTCGCGCAGGTGATCCAGGCCGCAGATCCAGGTGACCACCCGCTCGATGCCCATGCCGAAGCCGCCGTGCGGCACGGTGCCGTAGCGGCGCAGGTCGAGGTACCACTCGAAGGCCTCGGGCGGCAGGTCGTGCTCCTTGATCCGCCGCAGGAGCAGGTCGTAGTCCGCGATGCGCTCGCTGCCGCCGATGATCTCGCCGTAGCCCTCCGGCGCCAGCACGTCCACGCACAGGGCGACGTCGGGCCTCTGCGGGTCGGGCTCCATGTAGAAGGCCTTCACCTTCGACGGGTACCTGGTGACCGCCACGGGCCGGTCGAAACTGTTCGCGAGCAGCGTCTCGTCGGGCGCGCCGAAGTCGCCGCCCCACTCGAAGGGCTGGCCCTTCTCGTTGAGCATCTTCACCGCGTCGTCGTACGTGATGCGCGGGAAGGGCTTCTGCACCAGTTCGAGCTTCGAGATGTCCCGGTCGAGCCTGCGCAGTTCGGTCCGGCGGCGTTCGAGCACGCGCGTCACCACCGCGACCACCAGGTCCTCGGCCAGTTCGATGACATCGTCGAGCTTCGCGAAGGCGACCTCCGGCTCGACCATCCAGAACTCGGAGAGATGGCGGCGCGTCTTCGACTTCTCGGCCCGGAACGTCGGGCCGAAGCAGTAGACGCGGCCGAGGGCCATGGCGTTGGCCTCGTTGTAGAGCTGGCCGCTCTGCGTGAGGTACGCCGTGGTGTCGTCGAAGTACTGGACCGGGAAGAGCGTCGACGTGCCCTCGCAGGCCGCCGGCGTGAAGATCGGCGTGTCGGCCAGGATGAAGCCGCGGTCGTCGAAGAACGACCGCACGGCGGCGATGACTTCGGCACGGACCCGCAGGACGGCGCTCTGGCGCTCGCTGCGAATCCACAGGTGCCGGCGATCCATGAGGAAATCGACGCCGTGCTCCTTCGGCGTGATGGGGTAGTCCGCCGACGGGCCGACGACCTCGAGCGTCGCCAGGTCGAGCTCGAACCCTCCCGGCGCGCGCGCGTCGGCGCGGACGGCGCCCGACACGATGATCGACGTTTCCTGCGTCAGGTGATCGGCTGTCCGGAACGTGTCCTCGTCGACGGCGGCTTTCGACATGACGCCCTGGATGAAGCCGCTGCCGTCGCGAATGGTCAGGAAGTGAATCTTGCCGCTCGACCGCCGGGCGTGCAGCCATCCCCTGATGATCACGCGCTGGCCTTCGTGCCGGGCGATGTCTTCGATGTAGGCGAGGGTCCCCTCGTGTGCCATGTTCAGCTCCGTGCCGCGTCTTCGAGGCGCGCGATCGCCTGGCGTGCCCGTTCCAGCGCCGGCGCGGCGGGCTCCGCGCCGGCCAGTTCCAGCATCAGCGTGCCGTCGTAGCCGATCTTCTGCAGGGCCGCGAGGGCGCCCGCCCAGTCAATCGTCCCTTCGAACGGCACCAGGTGCTCGTCGCGGCGGCCGTGATTGTCGTGCACGTGCGTGGCGACGAGCACGCCGGACAGCGTCTCGATGGCGTCGACGACGTCGCCCTGCATGTGCGCGTGCCCGAAGTCCAGGCAGACGCCCACCTCGGGCATGTCGAGGCGGTCCAGCAGGTTCACCAGCGCCTCGGCGGTCGACATCGCGTTCGGGATCACCTCGAGCGCCACCCGGACGCCGAGCGGCGAGGCGATGGCGGCAATCTCCTCGATGCTCCGCATCGCCGCGTCGAGGCTGTTCTGCACGGAGGGGGACAGGAGCGAGTCCTGCAGCCCCGGGTGGACCACCAGCACCGACACGGGCACCCGGCGGGCAAGCTCCAGCGCCGCCTCGGTCTCGCGCACCGCCTGCGCCCGCGCGGCGCCGTCGGCGGAGGCGATCGACAAGGGGTTGATCCACGTCCCGTCGTACCGCTCCATGACCGGCGCGTGCAGGCTGTGCAGGCGAAGCCCCTCGGCGGTCAGCCACCCGGCCACCGCGTCGAGGACGGCGGGATCGTGATAGTCCACGTGCGACCGCGTCGCGATGATTTCGACCGTGTCGAAGCCGTGCGCGGCCACCTCGGCCAGATGGTCGTGCGACAGGCGCCGCGCGTGGTAGAGCTGGGTCGAGACGCCGAAGTGCACGACGGTGCTCCCGGTTCGGGGGTGAATCTCTCTATTTTACCCCATGAGCCGGGTGCTCACCCGCGCAGTTCCTCCACGTAGCGGCCCAGCACCTCGCAGAGGCCCGCGAGACGCGGGTACTTCGACAGATTGGCCCGGGCGTAGTGCAGCGTGCGCGGCATGTACTGGATGTAGACCGGGTTCCGGCGCGTCGCCGTCTGGTAGCCGAACGTGCCGAGGGCCTTGAGGTTCCGCTGCAGGGCCATCAGGTCGAACCGGCGGCGGAACTCCCGCCTGCTCCTCGGACGACGGGGTGCCGCCCCGGAACGCCAGGAAGTAGGCGATGTAGTCCTCGAGCGCGTCCTCGTTGATGTCGACGTAGGAGTCCCTGAGCAGCGACACCAGGTCGTAGGTGTCGGGCCCCATCCGGGCGTCCTGGAAGTCGATGATGAACAGCCGCCCGTCGCGCCACATGAGGTTGCGGCTGTGGTAGTCGCGGTGGCACAGGACCCGCTCTTCCCCGGCGAGTTCGTCGACGATGGAGGCGAACTCCGCCGCCAGCGCCTCGCGATCGGCCGGCGTGATCTCGGCCCCGCGGTACGCGACGACGAAGTGCTTCAGGAAGAACTCGAATTCCCAGGTGAGCTTGGCGACGTCGAACGCGACGCTGTACGGGACGTACTGGTCCGACGCCAGTTCGCGCCCGCGCCGCTGGATGGCCGCGACAAGCCTGATCGCCTCCCGGTACAGCGCCGTGTGCTCGGACATCGTCGCCGAGCCGAGATGCGCCTGCAGCGTCACGTCGCCGAGGTCCTGGAGTTCGAGGATGCCCAGGTCCTCGGCGTGCCCCAGGATGGCGGGGATGGGCACCGGCACCTTGGCGAGCAGCCCGGCCACGTTGACGAACGGCAGCGCGTCGAACGAGAACGGCGCGGCGTGCAGCGCGAGCACGAAACTGCCCCCGCCCCGCGGCAGCACGCGGAAGTAGCGCCGGTCGGACGCGTCCCCGGTGAGCGGGAGCACGAGCGCGTGCGGCGCCTGCAGGCTGGCGCGATCGAGATACTGCAGCACCGGGTCGGGCAGGGCTGAATCGGGCGTGGACTTCAGGGTCGGTCATCGGGACGGATCCCTTCACGTCGCCCGGCGCCGCTGCGCGTCGAGCGGGGTCAACAACAGATCGCCGGCGAGTTCCGCGCCGGCGCCCGGAGCGCGATCCCCGCGCGGGACGACCACGCGGCGCGACAGGCGCAGCCCGGCGGGGACGTGCACCTCGCCCGCGACCACGCATTCGTCGAGCGCGGCGCCGTCGGCCACGACGACATCATCCCACAGCACCGACCGCGTGACGCGCGCCCCGGCGCGCACCTCGGTGCGCGCGCCCGCGAGCACGTCGCCGAGGCCTTCCGCGCGGCCGATGGCGAGGCACGTGTCCAGGTAGTCGGCCGCCGTCCCGATGTCGAAGAAGGCGGCGGCGGCGGTCATCGCGCGGACCGCGCCGGGCCGGCTCGCCAGCAGCTCGCGGTAGATCCCGGACACCGTGTTGGCCGGCTCGTCCGGGTCCAGGCGGGCGAACACGGACCGTTCGACGGCCTGGACGCCGATGAAATGCCAGCCGTGATTGTCCGGGCCAGGCTCGGTGAAGCCGGTGACGAGGCCGTCGCCGTCCACCGACACGCCTCCGTAATGCAGCGGGTCCGGGTTCGGGACGACGGCGAGCGTGACCGACGCGCCCGACTCGGTGTGGAGCGCCGCAAGGGCCGCGAGGTCGAGATCCGTCAGCGTGTCGCCGTTGACGAGGAAGAACCGGTCCGCGTCGAGCATCGGCAGCGCGCGGGCGGGACCGCCCGCGCTCCCGAGGACGCGCGGTTCCCAGGAATAGCGCACCCGCACGCCGAAGGCGCCGCCGTCGCCGATGGCCGCCGTAATCGACTCCGGCCGGTGATGCAGGTTCAGCACGGCGTCGGCGACCCCGCCGGCCGCCAGCCAGCGCAGGATTCTCCCGGCCAGCGGGACGCCGGCGACCGGGAGCGCGGGCTTGGCCGCGAGGTCCGACAGCGGCGCGAGGCGCGTGCCCAGCCCGGCCGTGAGGAGCATGGCCGGCCAGGGCGCCGGCCGGGCGGGACGGGGCGGCGGATGCTCGCTCACGTGATGCGGTCGGGCTCGTCGAAGATCATGTGGGCGCCGCGGAATCCCAGGGCCTCACGGTACTTCGTGAACAGCCCGCAGTAGGAATCCAGGATGTAGTCGGTGGTCGTGCGCCCCAGGGCGGCGGCCGCCGCGGAGATGCCCGCCTCGGTGCCTTCCAGTTCGACGAAGGTGCCGATGGGCGTTTCGTCAACCGCCACCACGACGCCGTCGAGGGCGAATTCCTCGCGGTACTTCTGGTAGCGGAACCAGACGCGCAGGCCGAGGTGCTCGAGCACGCGCTGCAGCACGTCGGCGTCGGCGACGGCGGTTTCCAGTTCCTCGCGGAGCTTCATCGGGCCCGGCTGCGCGGGCCCCTTGAAGGTCAGGAAACTGCGCGCCCCTTCGCGCCGGATCCGCAGCGCGCAGCGGCGCGCGCGCAGGCCCTCCTGCTCGTTGTCGAACAGCGCGTCGTCCTGGAACCGCCGCGCGCGCACCGGTGCCGCGCCGAGCGCCAGCACGGCCTCGCGCGCGTCCTGCGGGCTCCCGAAGCGCAGCTTGATTTCCCGTTCGAGCATGGCGGCCATGGAGGCCGGCTCCCCCGGCCGGCGGCCTCCAGTTTACCTCTTTGCGAACACCATCGCGGTGTGCGTGCTGCCGAGGCCGCCAGGCATCAGCAGCGTCTTGAGCGCCAGGCGATCGGCGAGCCGGTCCGGAGCCGAGAGCTCGGCCACCAGGGGGCTGCCTTCCAGGATGTCCAGCAGGAAACGGGTTTGAGCGGCGATGGACAGCGTCTCGAGCCCGGCCCGCTCGGCGGCCAGGCGGACGGATGTGAAATCGACGTGCGAGGTCAGGTCGCGGCTGCCGGGGTCCGCCAGCCACGCCGGCCCGGCCGTCGGCGCGCCGCCCGCCGGCGCGTCGACCAGATGCCGATGGTACGTCGCCAGGGTGCCCTGCGAGCGGGCCGCCGAATACAGTTCCGCCGCCTCGTACCCGTAGTCGATGAGCACCAGGAACCCGCTGCGCAGGCGCGCGGCGGCGCCGGCGACCCAGTCGACGGCCGCGAGATTGATCTCCGCCCGCGCCCCGCGCTCGAGGCTCACGCCGGCGTGGCGGAGGTAGCCTGCCAGGGCCGGGTCCGAGAGCGGTCCGGTGCCGGTCCACGAGGCGGCCGGCCTCGAGGTCGACATAGACCTCGAGGAGGCCGGCATCTCCCATCTCGACCAGATGGACGGGGAACGCGTCCAGCAGCTCGTTCGCGAAGACGATGCCGTCGATGCGGCCCGGCATCTCCTCGCCGGAGTACGCGAGGCGAGTCCGTGTGCGCGGCGAGCGTCACGCGATGGGCCGCGCGGGCCGGGGCGCTGCGTTCGACCAGGTGCGCCGCGATGGCGTGATAGAAATCCGGGTCGCGCCGGGACGCGGCGTCGAGGATGTCGCGGGTCAGTCGTCCGTTGCCGGCGCCCGCCTCGACGAGATCGCACCGGCCCGCCCCGGACCTGCGCCACGAGCGCCGCGAAGTGCTCCGCGAGCAGGGCGCCGAAGACGGGCCCGGTATCGACGCTGGTAAAAAAATCGCCCGCGCGGCCCGATCGTCGGGCCGCACGGGCGTAATAGCCGACCTCGGGCGCGTAGAGCGCGAGGTCCATGAACTCGGCCACCGTGATGGGGCCCCGCCGCTGGATGCGTTCGACGACGAGCGCGCGGCAGGCGGAGTCCATCACGGCCGGGTGAGCGGCGGCTACTCCTTCGACACGACCACGAACGTCTCCTGGCCGCCCTTCCAGAGCAGCATCCGCGCCGCGCCGCCCGGCTTGATCGCCTGCAGCGCCTGGCTGGCGTCGCGGACGGTCTCGACCGCCTGGCCGTTGATCTTCAGGATGACGTCTCCCGGCCGCACGCCCTCCCGGGCCGCCGCCGACACCGGGTCGACCTCGGTGACCAGGACGCCGCGCGTCCCCGACGGCACGCGCAGGCGGCGGGCCATCTCGGCCCCGAGGGGGCCGAGCGTGATGCCGAACCCGCTTCCGGCTTCTTCCTGCTGCGATTCCTCGCCGCCGCCGCCGCTCTCGGTCTCGAGGTTGAGTTCTTCGACCGTCACCGAGAGGCTCTTCTCCGCCTTGTCCCGCAGGACCTTCATCGGGACCGTCGTGCCAGGCTTGGTCGCCATCACCATCTGCACGAGCGCGTTGCGGCCCGTGACCGGCTTGCCGTTGAACTCGAGAATGACGTCGCCGGGCTCGAGGCCGGCCTTCGCGCTGGGGCCGTTCGGCGATGACGATGGACACCAGCGCACCCTTGCGCTCCTTCAGGCCGAACTCGGCGAGGGCGTCGCGCGGCACGTCGCGCACCTGCGACGCCGATGCGCCCGCGCACGACCTTGCCCGTCTCGAGCTGCGGCAGGATGTCGCGGACCGCGTTGATGGGCACCGCGAAGCCGATGCCGATGTTGGTCCCGGTCTGGCCGCTCGTGTAGATGGCGGTGTTGACGCCGATGACTTCGCCCCGGAGATTGAGCAGCGGCCCGCCGGAATTGCCGGGGTTGATGGCCGCGTCCGTCTGGATGACGTCCTCGTACCTGCCCTCGGCCATCGCCATCGGCCGCCCGATCGCGCTGACCACGCCGACGCTGATCGTGTGGGCGAGGCCGAAGGGATTGCCGATGGCCATCACCCAGTCGCCGGGCGCCATCTGCGAGGAATCGCCCAGCTTGGCTTCCTGGAGCGGCGCCGCGGGCAGCTGGGTCAGCTTGATGAGGGCGCTGTCGGTCAGCTGGTCGCGGCCGACGATCTTGGCCTCGTAGACCTCGCCGTCCTCGCCGCCGAAGAGCGCGATCTCGATCTTCGTGGCGCCCTCGACGACGTGGTTGTTCGTGAGGATGTAGCCGTCCTTGCTGATGACGAACCCCGTGCCTGCGGCCTGGGTGACTTCTTCACGCGGCTGGCGTCCCCGCGGCTGGGGCATGCCGAAGAAGCGCTCGAGCGGATTGTCCTGCCCGCCGAAGAACTCCGACATGTCCTGCGCCCGGCGCTTCGACGTCGTCCGGATGTTGACGACGGTGGGTGTCACGTTCTTCGCGATGGTGCGGAATGTCTGGGCGTCGATGGTCCCCGTGATCGGGCCGCTCGCGCCGACCTGGGGGGTCAGCGTGACGGCCTCGGAGCGCGGCGAGAGGTCGAGACGCGACGCGAGCACCATGCCCACGGCGAGAGACGCCACGGCGATGAGCACGGCGTAGAACAACGTGGTCTTACGGCTGGACATTGCTTTCCTCCAACACGGGACGGGCCGGCGTCGTGCGGGCCCGCCGGGGCGCGGCCGACCTTCCAGACTGGCCACCAATTTATTAGTATACGCGCCAGGCGTACACTCCTGTACTTTGACGCCGATGACGCCTTTCGGGTTTTTCCGGCCCGGCCTCGGGACCTGCGTGCCGTTCGGGAACGGGTTCCAGGGCCGCCCATGTGGAGGCCTTCATGTCCAGGGATGTCCGTCGCAGTCGCGTGGTGACCGTGCTGTTCGTGCTCGGGGTCGGTGGGGCGTTGTTGACGGCCCAGGAGGGCAGACGGGAGGGCCGGGGAGGGCCGCCCGCCAGGGTCGCACCCGTCCATCGCGTTGCCGGCGTTCGTGACGGCGTCTCGGTCTTCCCGAAGGTTGACTACGCCCAACTCAAGCCCGTGAAGGCCGGCGAGGTCGACTTCAAGCACTACCATTCGTACGAGGAGACGGCTTCGCTGCTGAAGATGTGGGCGGCGAAGTACCCGGATCTCGTCGACCTGTACTCGGCGGGCCAGTCTTTCGAGGGGCGGGAGATCTGGCAGATGACGATCACGAACAAGAAGACCGGCAAGGACACCGACAAACCCGCGTTCTTCCTCGAGGGCGGCCGTCACTCGGGAGAGATCAGCGGCATCGAGGCCTCCCTCTACTTCGTCCATCACGTGCTCTCGGGCTACGGCACCGACCCGGCGCTGACGGCGCTGGTCGACTCGAAGGCCCTCTACGTGCGGCCGAACAACAACCCGGACGGCAACACGCTGTACCACCTGACGGCCCAGACGCTGCGCAGCACCGTCGGCCGTTCGACACCGACGGCGACGGCCTGCTCGACGAGGACGCGGGCGAGGACCTCGACGGCGACGGGTTCATCCGCCAGATGCGCCGCTACGTGGGGCCGGGCAAGGGGAACGCGTCAAAGGACCCGAAGGACCCGCAGGGACGGGCCATGCGGCGGGTGCCGCAGGGGCAGGGCGACTACGAGACGTTTCCGGAGGGCGTGGACAACGACCTCGACGGCCGTTACAACGAGGACGGCATCGGCGGGCTCGACCTGCACCGCAACTATCCCGAGAACTGGCGGCCGATGAGCGAGGCGACCGGCCGCGGCTACGCGCAGGGCGGGGCCGGCGAGTTCCCGCTGTCCGAGCCCGAGACCCGGGCGGTCTTCCTGTTCCTGATGACGCACCCGAACGTGGGCCTGGCCCAGTCGCTCGACACGTCGGTGCCGATGATCCTGCGCGGCCCGTCGACGGCCTCGTCCGAGGACGGCATGTACCCGGAGGACGCCGCGCTTGCGGCGAAGTTCGACAAGAAAGGGATGGAGATCACCGGCTACCCCTGGGCCGGCGACACCTACCACGTCTACGCGACGCGCGGCGGCGGGAACCCGATCGACCGGAGAGCCGCCCCGCGACTCGCCCATCTTCGGCCACGGGCCCGACTTCGGCTACTCGTACTACGGCGTCATCTGGTACGGCGACGAAATCTGGAACGGCGGCCGCTTCACCGACTACGACAAGGACGGCCGCGTCGACGAAGCCGAGACCCTCAGGTGGCTCGACGAGAACCGCCCCGGCAAGGGCGATTTCCAGCCGTGGACGCCGTTCAAGCACCCGCAGCTCGGCGACGTGGAGATTGGCGGCCTCAACCCCAAGTTCTGGGGCCAGAACCCGCCGCCCGACATGATCGAGACCTGGGCCCGGAACGAGGCGATGTTCAACCTCTACCTCGCGCAGCAGCTCGCCCAGGTGAAGATCGCCTCGGTGACGGTGAGCCCGTCGGCAGCGGGCGCCGGCGTGTTCGAGGTGAAGGCCGTCGTGACCAACGAAGGCCTGATCCCGACGGCGCTCGACATCGCCAAGCGCGTGAAGATCGTCCGGCCGGACTCCTGCACCATCCGCCTCGGATCCGGGCAGGAGCTCGTGAAGACCGCCGACGGGAAAGCCCAGAGGCCCGCGATCGACATCGGCTGGCTGAAACCCGGCGAGTCGAAGACCGTGACGTGGCAGGTGAAGGGCGCGGGAGCCGCGACCGTGGCCGTCGCCTCCACGCGGGGAGGGGTCGACCGCAGGGAAGTGGCGGTGAAATAGCCCTATAATCAAGAGAGCCGCCGCCAGCGCCGAGCCTGTCTTGAGTCGCTATGGAAGGGCCGGGTCCTGCCTCCCGCCCCTCGCTGAAGAGAGTCACTGTGTACCGAAGCCGTTTCCTCGCCCTTGCTCTCGTGCTCTGCTCCGTCGCGCTCGCCGGCCAGCAGGCGCCGCCGCCGGCTCCGCCCGCGGCCCCGCAGCAGCCGGACCCCCAGATGCCGCCGATCACCTTCCGTTCCGAGGTGAACTACGTCGAGGTCGACGCCGTGGTCCGCGATGCACGGGGGAACTTCGTCCGCGACCTTCGCCCGGACGAGTTCCAGGTGCTCGAGGACGGTGTCCCGCAGAAGGTGACGGCGTTTTCGCTCGTCGACATCCCCGTCGAGCGCTCCGAGCGCGCGCTGTTCCTGCCCGGGGACATCGAGCCGGACGTGAGGTCGAACGCCAGCGCGCCCGAGGGGCGGCTGTACGTGCTGCTCCTCGACGACATCCACACCCACCCGACGCGATCGGTCCGCGTGCGCCAGGCGGCGCGGCAGTTCATCGAACGCAACCTGGGCGCGAACGACCTGGCGGCCGTCCTGCACACGAGCGGCCGGTCCGACGGGTCGCAGGATTTCACCAGCAGCCGGCGACTGCTCACGAAGGCCGTCGACACGTTCATGGGGCGCAAGCTGCGCTCGCCGACGCTGAACAAGATCGACAGCTACAACCTGACCCGCGGCGGGGCCCAGGCGCCGACCATCGCCGACGCCGAGCAGGCCGAGCGGATGCACAACGCCCGGACGATGCTCTCGACGCTCACGAACCTGTCGGAATGGCTCGCCGGCGTCCGCGGCCGGCGCAAGGCCCTGGTGTTCGTCAGCGAGGGCATCGACTACAACATCTGGGACAACGCGGGGCCCGCCGGCACGTCGGTGAACGGCGTGAACGTGCTGAGCCGCGGCGACGGATCGTTGCTGGTGAGCGAGATGCGCGACGTCATCGCCGCCGCCACGCGGGCGAATGTCAGCATCTACGCGATCGATCCCCGGGGGCTCTACTTCCCCGGAGATGAGGCCATGCAGATCTCGGGGCTCCCGACCGACGCGGAGGCGCTGGGCCTCGGCATGTTCGCGCTCCAGGACGAGCTGCGCATGTCGCAGGACACGCTTCGCGGGGTCTCGGAGGAGACGGGCGGCTTCGCCTCGGTGTCGAGCAACGACTTCTCCACCGCGTTCCAGCGCATCGTCGACGCGAACAGCACCTACTACGTGCTCGGGTACTACTCGACCAACGAGAAACGCGACGGGCGCTACCGCAAGATCGAGGTCAGGCTGGCCCGGCCCGGGCTGGACGTCAACGCCCGCAAGGGCTACGCGGCGCCTCGCGGGAAGGCCGCGGCCGACAAGTCCGTCGGGGCGAGCGCGGGCACGTCGAAGGAGCTGCGGGAAGCGCTCAACAGCCCGCTCCAGGAATCCGCGCTCAAGATGAGTGTGTTCACCGTCCCGCTGAAGGGGCCGGCGTCGAAGGCGGCCATCGGCATCGTGACCCAGTTCACGGGAAGCCAGTTCGCGTTCGTGGAGAAGGACGGCAAGTTCACCGACAGGATCGAGATGTCGTACGTGGCCATCGACAAACAGGGCAAGGTGACCGACGGCAAGCGGGACTTCGTCGATCTGTCGCTGAAGCCCGAGACCCACCGGCGCGTCCTGCAGTCGGGATTCCGCGTGATCACGCGGACCGAACTCCCGCCGGGCACCTACCAGCTTCGCGTGGCGGCGCGCACGAGCGGCGGGACGATCGGGTCGGTCCACTACGACCTTGTCGTGCCGGACTTCGCGAAAGCGCCGCTCAGCCTCAGCGGCATCGTCGTGACCTCGGCGGCCGCTGGCGGCGTTCCCACCGCCGGCGCCATCCCCGACCTCGGCGACGCGCTGCCCGGTCCGCCGACGACCGCCCGGACGTTTTCCTCGTCCGACGAACTGGCGGTGCTCGCCGAAATCTACGACAACCAGGGGGCGCAGTCGCACTCGGTCGACATCACCGCGACACTCAAGGCGGAGGGCCGCGTGCAGGTGTTCACCAACGCGGAAACGCGATCGAGCAAGGAACTCGGCGGCGCCAGGGGCGGGTATGGCTACACGACCAGGATCCCGCTGAAGGATCTGGCGGCAGGGCCTGTACGTGCTCACGATCGAGGCGAAGTCCAGCCTGGGCAAGTTGCCCCCGGTGTCGCGCGACGTGCAGATTCGGATTGTGCGCTGAACAGTACGTGAGAGGCGCGCCGGCCCGCGCGATGGGCCGGCGCGACGCTTCGAGAGGACCCGCCCGCCTAGAACTGCTTCAGCAGTTTGGTCCGGATCTTCCCGTTCGCATGCGAGAAGGTGTAGCTGTTCCGGTCCATCTTCGGGTCCCGGGGCGTCTCGAGCTTCATCTCGGCCGTCTCCCCTGGCTGCAGCGGCTTCTGCAGGCGGGCCCTCGATCCGGTCACCGGGTTGCCGGCCTTGTCGAACCAGAACTCCTCGACCTTCAGTCCGGCAATCGACCCGGTGGTGGAGAGGTTCTTCACCTTGATGGTCGTCCGGACGATGCCGGCCTTGTGGTCGACGGCGGTCACCGGCCTCAAATACCCGATCTCGGCGTCGCCGCGGATCGGCGTGGCCACCTTCGTCTGTGCCGGGAGTGAAGCGGCACCAATCCCTACGATTGCAATAATGGTCAGCACAACCTTGACTAGGCGCGTCATACACCCTCCAGGGGGCCGTTAAGACCATGCAGGTCCGCAATAACCGGCAGGATTATACCTCACCATTCCACTCTTCGGGGTCCGGCGTCGCCGACCGGTGCACCTCGAGGTGCCACTTGCCCCCGCCCCAGGGCTCGATGACCTCCGTGACGATGACATCCACCATGATTTCGGCGAAGGTCCGCAGCTCGGGGTCGCTTTCGAGGTGATACGCCGGGTCGTCCCACGAGAAGGTCGGATAGAGCGACAGCGTGAGGAACAGGTCGTAGCCGTCGTCGATGACGATCAGCTGCCCGCAGGGGCGCTTGAGCGTCGAGTGATAGATCAGGTACTTCTCGGCGCTCTGTGCGCGGATGTACCGCTTCAGGACGAATTCCTTGGCGACGATTTCCTCGACGGCGATCTTCTTGTCCCAGCAGTCCCGGCAGTAGCGCTCGTCGCCGCGGGGTTCGGAGATGTCCTTGGACCCGCACAGTGCGCACTTGGGACGGTCCGCGCTTTTTCGTGACGCCATCGGGCGGATCTTATCAGGGGCTGGGGACTCGGCGCTGGACGCTAGTCGGACCGGCTCGTCGCCAGGCGTCAGCTCCTGGAGCGGCGCCGCTCGACTAGCCCCTAGCCCCTAGTCCCTAGCCCCAGTACGATGTCCCCATGCCCCGCCCAACCCATCTCGGCCTCCGGCACCTGGCGCTCAACGTCCGGCGCATGGCGGACATGAAGGCGTTCTACGTGGACGTGCTCGGATTCCGGGTGGAGTGGGAACCGGACCCGGCGAATGTCTACCTGACGTCGGGACGGGACAACCTGGCGCTCCACGAGGCCGGCGGGGCCGGAGCCGGCGGGGCCGGGCGCGCTCGATCACCTGGGGCTGATTGTGGCGTCGCCGGACCTGGTCGACGCGTGGGCGGCGTTTCTCGACTCGAACGGGGTCGCCCTCGACATGCGCCCGAAGACGCACCGCGACGGGGCGCGGTCCTGCTACTTCCGCGACCCTGACGGCAACCGCGTCCAGATCATCCACCACCCGCCCATCAGCGGGCAGTACGGGGACACCTTCCATTTCCGGTGGCCGAGGTGCAGCCCGGAAATGGAACGTGTCCCCGTCTTCAGTCTCCCAGTCCGACGCGCGTCGTGGCCGCGATCGCGGGGCCGTACAGCTCGTCCACGTACTGCTTCATCATGCGCCGCGTGGTGTACATCGGCATGATCGTGCGCACCGACTCTTTCACCGTGCGCAGCCACGCGCGCGGAATGTCGCGGGCGTCCCGGTCGTAGAACGCCGGGCACGACCTGCTCCTCGAGCAGCGTGTAGAGCGCGTTCGCGTCGGCCTCGTCGATCTCGTCGTGGCTTCCGCCGGAGGGCCGGCCTTCGATCAGCCATCCGTTGGTGCCGCTGAACCCTTCGGCCCACCAGCCGTCGCCGATGCTCAGGTGGGGGACGCCGTTGATGGCGGCCTTCATCCCGCTCGTGCCGCTGGCCTCGAGCGGCTTGCGCGGGTTGTTGAGCCAGACGTCGCAGCCGTGCACGAGGTACTGCGCCACGTGCAGGTCGTAGTCGTCGATGAACGCCATCCGGCCGCCGTAGGCCGGGTCGGTCGCGCGCCGGTAGATCTGCTGCAGGTGGTGCTTGCCGTCCTCGTCTGCCGGGTGCGCCTTGCCGGCGAAGACGATCTGGACCGGTCGTCGCAGCGCCGAGAGGATGGCCGCCAGGCGGGCGGGGTTCCTGAAGATCAGGTCCGGCCGCTTGTAGCGCGGTGAAGCGGCGGGCGAAGCCGATGGTCAGGGCCGAGGGGTCGAGCAGCGTGCCGATGGCGACCGCCTGGGCGCCGCTGACGCTCGTCGTGGTCCAGCGCTCGCGGGCGCGGTCCCGGATGAAGCGGAACAGATCGCTGCGCATCGCCAGGCGGACGTTCCAGAGTTCCTCGTCCGGGATGTCGAGCACGCGGTCCCAGAAGTCGGGCTCGTCGATCCGGGCGCGCCACTCGGTGCCCAGGAACTGGTCGAAGAGCTTGCCCATGTGGGCGGCCACCCAGGTGTTCGCGTGCACGCCGTTGGTGACCGCCTTGATCGGCAGGCCGTCCTTGGGCGTGCCCGGCCAGATGCGACGTGAACATGCCCCGCGTCACCTCGCCGTGCAACTGGCTGACCGCGTTGACGCCGGCGGCGGTGCGCATCGCGAGGGCGGTCATGTTGAACTGCGGGCCCATGCCGTTGTCGTGGGCGCCCAGCGCCATGAAGCGCTCGCGGTACTCGCCCAGGCTGCCCCAGGCCCCGGCCATGTGCGTCTCGACCAGCGGGAAGGGGAACGCGTCGTGGCCGGCCGGCACCGGCGTGTGGGTCGTGAACACCGTCGAGGCCCGGACCTGCTCGAGCGCCGCGTCGAAGCTCGCGCCCTGCTCGATGTGGTCCCAGATGCGCTGCAGGGCGACGAAGGCGGCGTGCCCCTCGTTCAGGTGCCACACGGTGGGCTCGATGCCCATCGCCTTGAGCGCCCTGACGCCGCCGAGGCCGAGGACGATCTCCTGCTGGAGGCGCAGTGTCCTGGTTGCCGCCGTACAGGCGCGCCGACAGCCCGCGGTCCCACGGCGCGTTCTCCTCGAGGTCGGTGTCCAGCAGGAACAGCCGCACCTTGCCGGCCCGGACCTGCCACACCGCCGCGTGGACGGTCCGCGTGCCGAGCGGCACCGACACGACGCACCGCGAGCCGTCGGGATGGACGGCCGGCCGCGTCGGGCGTGTCGTCCCAGTCGATGATCTCGTAGGTCTCTTCCTGCCAGCCGTCGGCGGTGACCTTCTGATGGAAGTAGCCCTGCGGATACATGAAGCCGACGCCGACAAACGGCATGCCGAGGTCGCTCGCCTCCTTGCAGAAGTCGCCGGCGAGCACGCCGAGGCCGCCCGCGTAGATGGGCAGCGACTGGTGCAGCGCGAACTCGGCCGAGAAATACGCGATCGTGGCCTTGGACGCCTCGCCGTGGGTGCGGCTCCACCACGACTCGCGCGACGCGCGCGCCGCGCGATGGTCCCGGACGGCGTCGTCGTAGAGCGCCAGGAACGCCCGGTCGCGGCTGACCGCCTCGAGCCGCTCCGGCGCGATCTGGCGCAGCATCGCCACCGGGTTGTGGGCGGAGGAGCGCCAGAGCGTGTAGTCCAGCCTCCGGAAGAGGTCCCGCGCGCGGTAGTGCCAGCTCCACCACAGGTCGGACGCGAGTTCGCCGAGTTCCTTGATCCGGTCCGGCAGTCCCGGAAATGAAGCCGTCATGCCAGTGGTATCTCCCGTGACGAGTGACGCAAAGGTGTCATCGTACCGGCGGGTGCGGGCCGGCGTCAACGCCCGGGCCGGAACGGCGCCCGGGATCCGCGTTGTGACGGCCGGCGGGCGCGAGTACAATCGGCGCGTCCGAATCAACGCTGGAGAGCCGCATGTCGAAACGCGTGAACCGCCGCGAGTTCGTGATGTCGGGTGCCGCGGCCGTCGTGGGCGCCGCCGCGATCAAGGCCGCGGCCGCCGAGGCGCCGTCGCCGGCCCAGGCCCCGACGATGATGGTGAAGAAGACGGTGGCGCCCGTCGTGATCGCCTCCAGTAACGGGAACGTGTACACGAACGGGGGCGACGTCACCGGCGTGGTGAAGGCCTTCAACCTGATCACCGGCGGGGCGGACGTCCTCGACGCCCTGATCGCGGGCGTCAATCTCTGCGAACTGGACCCGACCGAGACCAGCGTCGGCTACGGCGGCCTTCCGAACGCCGACGGCGTGGTCCAGCTCGATGCCTCCTGCATGCACGGGCCGAAGAAACGCGCCGGCGCGGTCGCCTGCCTCGAGGGTGTCCGGACGCCGTCGCTGGTGGCGAAGGCCGTGATGGAATCGACCGACCACCACCTGCTCGTCGGCGCCGACGCCCGGGACTTCGCGCGGAACATGGGCTTCACCATCGAGGCCGACCTGAACACCGAGCGGTCGAGGCGGCTCTGGCTCGAATGGAAGCGCCGCGCCGATCCGGTCCACTACCTCGACCCCGTCAAGCGCTCCGCCGCGTACTACGAGGCCGGCCTCCAGATGGTGCGGGACGGCCTCATCGACTTCGACCACTTCTGGGGCACCATCAACTGCAACGGCGTCAGCCCGAAGGGCGAGATCTGCGGCGTGACCACCACCAGCGGCCTCGCGTGGAAGATCCCGGGCCGCGTCGGCGACTCGCCCATCCTGGGCGCAGGGCTCTACGTGGACGGCGAGGTCGGCGCCGCGGGGTCGACCGGGCGCGGCGAAGCCAACCTCTACAACCTCAGCTCCTTCCTCATCGTCGAGCACATGCGGCGCGGAATGGCGCCGAAAGACGCCGGAATGGACGCGCTGCAGCGGATCAGGGCCAACACGGTCGAGAAGCGGCTGCTCGACTCGACCGGCGCGCCCCGCTTCCAGATCCAGTTCTACATCGTCAACGCGAAGGGCGAGCACGCCGGCGTGTCGCTGTACGCGTCGAAGTACGCCGTGTGCACCGAGAAGGGCCCGCAGTTTCTCGACTGCGAGGCGGTGTTCCCCGGCCGCCCCGAGCCGGCCTAACGCGGGCGAGTGCGCCAGGAATCCCCGGACCGCGTCCAGGGGGATCGCCTCGACGGTGCGGCCGTTGCCCGTCATCGTCGTCGCGCGGAAGAGCGAGTTGTAGACCGCCTCCTCGGTGGCCTCGAGCGCGGCCTGGAACAGCGCGGACACCCCGTCGGAGGGCAGGATGGTCCGGGCGGTCGGCGTCGCGTCGCCCATGCGCGTTCGCAAGCCCGGCGCCGTCGAGAACGCGATGGCGTAGTCGCCGCTGCCGTGGCTGAACGACGACCCCGTGCGCGCGAGGCCGAAGACCGCGCGCGCGGCCAGCCGCTTCAGGTCGCGGGCGTCGAGCGGCGCGTCGGTGGCGACGACGATCATGCACGAGCCGTCGGCCTGGTCGGTGCCGGTCTGCCCGGGAGCAGACGGTCCGAAGGCATAGCGTCCGCAGCAGCTTTCCCACGGGCACGCCGTCGATGGTGAGCACGCCGCCGAAGTTCGATCTGCACGAGCACGCCGAGCGTGTAGCGGGCGTCGCCGGCCGGCACGATCCGCGACGACGTCCCGATGCCGCCCTTCCAGCCGAACGCCTGCGTGCCCGTGCCCGCGCCGACGGACCCTTCGTCGACCGGGCCTTCGCGGGCCGCCGCGATGGCGGCCAGCACGTGCGCCTGCGTGACGTGCTGCCCGCGGATGTCGTTCAAGCCGCCGTCGTTGGTCTCGCCGACCAGCGCATTGACCGAGCGGACGGCGTCGTTGCCGGGCTGCGCGAGCGTCCATGCGGCCGCGGCGGCCACCGCGACGCCCACGCTCAGCGTGTTGGTCAGCACGATCGGCGTTTCGATCGTGCCAAGCTCGTCGACCTGCGTCGATCCGGCGAGCTTGCCGAAGGCGTTGCCGACGAAGACCGCGCCGGGGACCTTCTCCTGGAACAGGTTGCCCCCGTGCGGCACCACCGCCGTCACGCCCGTGCGGACGCGGTCGCCGTCGATCATCGTCGTGTGCCCGACGCGGACGCCGGCGACGTCGGTGATGGCATTCAGCGGGCCCGGCGGAAACACCCCCGGCGCGACGCCCAGATCGCGCGCGCGCGGCCGCAGCTCCTGGGCGACGAGGGGTGGCCAACATGAGCGAGTGCGACCGCGGACGCAACGCCCAGCTTGCACGCGAGACCCGACTCTCGCATCCCGATCACCGCTCGCCACGCCGTAGCCCGGACGAGCCCTGAGCCCCGAAGCCCCGAGTCCCGCCGTCACGGCCACCTCCACATGCTCAACAACCCGATCACCACGCCCGCGAGGCCGACGATGAGCGCCACGGCCGGCGTGAGGACCTGCAGCCACTGCTTCACCGACCAGACGCGCTCTTCCGTAATCTGGCGCCTGGCCTGCCGGCGTCCGTCCGGCGTCAGGAACCACAGGTCGTGCTCCTCGTCGTGCTCCCACCATTCCCGCGGCAGTCCCACCCCGGCCGCGTCGGCCCGGCGCCTCAGCTGGCGGCTGCGGAGGGTCTCGGCGCGGAGGTCGGGGAGGCGGCATGCCGCCAGGTACTCGGCCATGGCCGCGTCGAAGTCGTTGCCGGTCGCCAGCCGCTTGAATTTCGCCTCGTACTCCTTGCCGATGCGCGCCAGGTCGGCACGGATTGCGCGGCGGAACGACCGTTCGAACCGCCATTCCCGCCACCATCGAGACAGGCTCATGGGATCTCCTCGCGGCACGCCGTCCGGTGTACGACCGCATCTTAAGCTACATGCTAAGCTCAGAGAAATGGCCCGGGTGGCGGGCCGGCGTCGAGGAGCAACCGGTGTCACAACATGAAGCGCCCATGACCCCCGCACACATCTGGCGTGAGATGACCGCGGAACAGCGCCTGACCGCGGCCAGCGCGCTGTGGTCCGACGCCGACTCGGTGCCGCAGCAGGCCGAGGCGGTGCAGGCCATCGCCCGGCAGCTGCGCTTCAGGCCGCAGAGCGTGCTGAAGCTCGCCCCTGAGAAGCGGGCGCGCCATCTCGCGGCGCTGCGCACGGTGTCCGAGTCGCTGGCGAGCCGCGCCCTGGTCGTCTACCACCTGACCTCGCGGCGGCCGATGCTCGAGGCGTTCCTCGATGCCCTCGGCATCGCGCACGAGGACGGGCTCATCGCCGATGGCGAGAAGGCCGCGCCCGACGAGGCGAAGCTCCGCGAGGCGTCGGCCGCCCTGCTCGCGGCGTACCCGGCCGCGGACGTCCGCATCTACCTGCTGACGCTGGCGGCCCAGGACCCGGCCACCTGGGCTCCCCTCGAGGCGATCGTGAGTGAACTGGTCCACGCCTGATCCCGGCATGCTCTCGCCGTCGCTGCTTGTCGCGGCCTACCAGGCCGGCTACTTCCCGATGGCCATGGATGATGGCGAGATCCGATGGTATTCTCCCGATCCGCGGGGCGTGCTGCCGCTCGATCGATTCCACGCGCCGCGCCGCCTGCTCCGCACTGATCCGGTCGCGCCGGTTCGAGATCTCCGTCGACCGCGCGTTCCGCGACGTGATGGAGGCGTGCGCCGCCGATCGCGAGGACGGGACCTGGATCAACGGGGAGATACTCGACAGCTACGGCGCCCTCCACGAGCAGGGTCTCGCGCACTCGGTGGAGGTCTGGGCCGGCGGCGAGCTGGCGGGCGGCCTGTACGGCGTGTCCCTGGGAGGCGCGTTCTTCGGCGAGTCGATGTTCCACCGCGTGAGCGACGCCTCGAAGATGGCGCTGTGGGCCCTGGTGGAGCGCCTGCGCGGCCGGGGGTTCGGGCTGCTGGACATCCAGTGGCTGACGCCGTTTCTCGCCTCCTGCGGCGCCGTGGAAATCCCCAGGGACCAGTACCTCGACGCGCTCGGAGCGGCGCTCGACGTCGATGCGCGATTCTAGATAGACTGCCGCGATGTGCGGCCGACGGCCGGACGTCACAGAGCGAGGAGGCCCGCATGCCGCTGCGCACCGTGTATCACCTGGACATCGACTCTGACCGGATCGAGGGCGCGACCGTGGCGCTCCTGCCCGGCGACCCCGGCCGCGTGCAGGCCCTGGCCCTGACCGCGCCACTCGAGCGCGGGCGGGAACTCGCGAACAAGCGCGAGTACCGCACCTGGATCGCCTACATCGGCAGGACGCCCGTGCTGGTCACCTCGACCGGGATCGGCGGGCCGTCCGCCTCGATCGCCATCGACGAACTGGCCCAGCTCGGCGTGCGGACGTTCCTGCGCGTCGGCACCACCGGCGCGATCCAGGAGGACATCGACATCGGCACCGTCGTCATCACCACGGGCGCCGTGCGCCTCGATGGCGCCTCCACGCACTACGCGCCGATCGAGTACCCCGCGGTGGCGCATCCCGATGTCGTCCAGGCCGCGGCGGCGGCCGCCGCCGACCTCGGTGTGCCGTTCCGGACGGGTGTGAGCGCGTCGTGCGATACGTTCTACCCGGGCCAGGAACGCTACGACTCGTTCTCCGGCTACGTCCCGCGCCGGTTCCAGGGCATCACGGAGGAGTGGCGCCGCCTGCACGTCCTCAACTACGAGATGGAGTCCTCGACGGTGCTGACGCTCACCGCGTCGATGGGGCTGCGCGGCGGGTGCGTGGCGGGCGTCGTCGTCAATCGCGCCCGGGGGGAGCACGTGACGAAAGCCGACCTCGAGAGCGGCGAATCCAACGCCGTCCGGGTCGCCGTCGCCGCGGTGGCCCGACTGACGGCAGGGTAGTTCACGGCCTGTGCGAGGCGGGCCGGGTCTTCCGGCGCCAGGAGGTGGAGCGGGATGAGCGGCGTCGAGGTTCGATTCCTCGGGACGGGTGACGCGTTCGGCAGCGGCGGCCGGCTCCACAGCGCCGCGCTCGTCCGGTCGGCCGGGGGCAGCCTGCTCGTCGACTGCGGGCCGTCCACGCTCGCGGCCCTGCGCCGCGCCGCGTTCGATCCGAACGCGGTGGAGGCCATCGTGCTCACGCACCTGCACGGGGACCACTTCGGCGGCGTGCCGTTCCTGCTGATGGACGCGCATTACGCCAGCGGCCGCACCCGCCCGCTGCGTGTCGCGGGGCCGGCGGGCGTGGAGGCGGCCGTCGCGCGCGCGCACGAGGCGCTGTTCCCCGGCTCGGGAGGGCTTGCGCCGCGGTTTCAGGTGACATACACGGAGTGGAGCGACGGGGAGGCCGCTGCGGCGGGCCCGGCGACGGTCACGCCGTTTCCCGTGCGGCACTCGACCGTGACGCCGTGCTACGGGCTTCGGCTCGAAGTGGGCGGGCGCGTGCTGGCATTCTCCGGCGACACGGAGTGGACCGACACGCTGGTCGAACTCTCAGCCGGCGCCGATCTCTTCGTCTGCGAGTGCTTCGGATACGAGAGCGCGCCGCCGCACCACCTGGACTACCGGACACTCGACGCGCACCGGCCCGCGCTGACGTGCCGCCGCCTGCTGCTCACGCACATGGGAGAGGAGATGCTGGCGCGCGTGTCGGCGCTCGGCCTCGACGCCGCCCACGACGGGCTGGTCGTGCAGGTCTAACGCACGCAGGCCGGCCTCAGAGCGCGGCCTCGAGGATGTGGATCAGCTCGCTCGCGCCCAACGCGACCGGGTTTCCCTTCATGCTGCTCGAGCGCTGCGCCTGATCCGCGATGGCCGGCAGGTCGGCCACGCGCACGCCAAGTTCCCCCAGTCGCGGGACGCCAAGGCCCGCCACCGTGTCGCGGAGCCATCCGACGCGCGGCATCGGCGTCGGCGTCCTCCCGTCCCAGCAGCAAACGTCCGACCTCGTCGGCGCGCCCGAGGGCCTGGCCCGTGACCCCGCCGCCCCGCAGCCCCCTGACGTTGGCGGCCATGACGTGGGGGAGGAGCGCCGCGCACACGGCGCCGTGCGCCGCGCGACACATGCCGCCGATGGGCGCGGCGAGTCCGTGCACCGCGCCCAGCCCCGCGTTGGCGAGCGCGATGCCGCCGAAGAGGCTGGCCAGCGCCATGTCTGCGCGCGCGGCGGCATCGTGCCCGTCGGCGCACGCGCGTGCAAGCGAGCGGGCCACGCGCGCGATGCCGTCCCGGCAGAGCGCGTCGGTCATCGCGTTCGCGCGCACGGACAGGAACGGTTCGATGAGCTGCGTCAGCGCGTCGAGGCCCGTGGTGGCCGTCAGCGAGGCGGCAGTTCGTGCGTCAGCAGCGGGTCCACGACGGCAAGGCGGGGCAGCATCATCGGGCTGCGCAGGCTCACCTTGACGCGGCGATCGGGGACGGTCAGGACCGCGTTCCTGGTCACTTCGGAACCCGTGCCGGCCGTCGTCGGGATGGCGATGAGCGGAAGGGGAGCGTTGGCGAGGGCTTTGCCGGAACCAACGACCTCGAGGTAGTCGAGCGGGTCGCCGGTGTTGGTCGTCAGCGCCGCGATCGCCTTTGCCGCGTCGAGCGCGCTGCCCCCGCCGAGGCCGACGACGACGTCGATGGACCGGCGGCGGGCCAGCGCGCGCGCCGCCGGACACGAACGCGACGTCGGGCTCACCGTCGACGCAGAGCAGCACGACCTCCGCGCCCTGCTGCTGGAGCGCGTCCACGAGCCACTCGGCGCGTGCGGCCTCTCGGCCCGTGACGACCAGCGTGCTGGCGCCGTAGGTGCCGGCCCATGCGGGGACGGACGCCGCGCAGCCTTCTCCGAACACGATGCGGCCGGCGGTCGCGAACTCGAACGTCGTCACCGACGCCCCCTGGGCGGCGGCGTGGCACGAGTCACAGGCATGGCAACGTTGATTCTAAACGAAGATCGCGGACAGGACCCGCAGCTCTCCCTCCGGCGTCATAGGATCAGGTACGAGGCATCATGAACGACGATCGCATCATCCACGAGCCGGCGGACGGCGAGCCCGGCACCTACATCCTGCGGGCGTCGATGCGGCTGCCGAACCCGCGCGCCGAGGTCTTCGCGTTCTTCTCCGACGCCCGCAACCTCGAGACCATCACGCCGGCGGCGCTGAAGTTCAGCATCCTGACGCCCGGGCCGATCCCGATGGCGCCGGGGACGCTCATCGACTACCGGATCGCGCTGCACGGCGTCCCCATGACGTGGCGCACGCTCATCTCGAGATGGTCGCCGCCCGACGCATTCGTGGACGAACAGTTGAAAGGCCCGTACGCGCAGTGGATCCACACGCACCGGTTCTCTGACGCGGCGGACGGCGGGACCATCATCGACGACGAGGTGCGCTACCGGCTTCCGCTCGACCCGCTCGGCCGCCTGGCGCTCCCGCTCGTCCGCCGCGAGATCGACGGGATCTTCCGCTTCCGCCAGCGGCGCGTGAGGGAATTGCTCCTATCGCCCGAACGTGTCGCAGGCGGCCATCCGGCCTGACTCGAGGCCGCGCTTGAACCACTCGAGGCGCTGGGCCGACGAACCGTGCGTGAACTTGTCGGGCTGCACGCCTCTCCCTGACCGGCTCTGAATCCGGTCGTCGCCGATCGCCGCGGCCGCGTTCAGCCCCTCCTCGATGTCGCCCTGTTCGAGCAGATTGCGCTGCGCGGTCGAGCGGCCCCACACGCCCGCCAGGCAGTCAGCCTGCAGTTCGAGGCGCACCGACAGCTGGTTGGCCAGGTCCGGCCTCTGCTGCTGCGCCCTCCGCATCTGGTTGTCGATGCCGAGGACGTTCTGGATGTGGTGGCCGATCTCGTGGGCGATGACGTACGCCTGGGCGAAATCTCCCGACGCGCCGAAGCGAGAATGCAGTTCGTCGTAGAAGCTCAGGTCGATGTACACCTTCTGGTCGCCTGGGCAGTAGAACGGGCCCGACGCGGATTCCGCGAATCCGCACGCCGACTCGACCGCCCCCCTGAACACCACCAGCGTCGCCCGCGGGTACTGGCTGTTGGTCTCCTTGGGCAGCACCGACGTCCAGGTGTCCTGGACGTCGTTCAGCACGAACTTCACGAACTCGAAGCGCTCGTCCTCTTCCGCCGTCGTCGAGGCCGGCGCTCCCGGCATCTCCGTCTGCGTCATGGACGTGTCCGCGGGGAGATCGCCGAGCAGGGCGAAGAAGTTCTGCTTGAAGACCAGGCTCAGGACGCCGATGAGAATGAGTCCGCCGAGGCCGAGGCGCAGGCCTCCGCCGCCCGGGAACCGCCGGAACCCGCCGCCGCCGCTCGACGAGCGACGGTCCTCGATGTCGGCGCCGCTGGTGCCCCGCTGCCACCTCATGTCCGCCTCCTCTTCGCCGATGCCGCGTGCCCGGCTGCCCTACGCGTGCGCCAGGCTTCGAATCAGCGTCAGCAGCATATCAATCGCCACCACGTTGTGCCCGCCCTGCGGCACGATGACGTCCGCGTACCGCTTGCTGGGCTCGACGAAATCCAGGTGCATGGGC
Source organism: uncultured Acidobacteriota bacterium (assembly GCA_963834645.1). GTDB lineage: Bacteria > Acidobacteriota > Vicinamibacteria > Vicinamibacterales > JAKQTR01 > JAKQTR01. The sequence goes on along the minus strand of CAWICP010000003.1, from coordinate 52,369 downwards.
TTGACGGTGCCCAGATACTGCTCGATCACCGACTCCATCGTCCGGCCCCGTTCCGCCACGTCGCGCCGCAGACGCCGGATGAAGCGGATGTCATCGTCGGCGTCCACGAAGACCTTGATGTCCAGCAGGCCGCGCAGCGCCGCGTCGGTGAAGATGAGGATGCCCTCGACGATGATGGCCCGGCGCGGCTGGACCAGATCGGTGGCGGCGAGCCGCGCGTAGCGGGCGAAGTCGTAGAGCGGCACCTCGACGGCCCGGCCCGCCCGCAGCTGCTCGAGGTGCCGCACCATCAGATCGGTCTCGAGCGAGTCGGGATGGTCGTAGTTGAGGGCGGCCCGCTCCTCGAGGCGCAGGTCGCCGCGATCGCGGTAATAGCGGTCGTGCTCGAGCACGGTCACCTGGTCGTTGCCGAGGCTCTCCACGATGCGCCGCACGACGGTCGTCTTGCCCGAACCCGAGCCGCCCGCCACGCCGATGACCACCGGACCCGCCGTCATGCCCCCTCCGTTCCGCGCGCGATCAGACGGCGCGCAGCCGCTCCGCCGCCCGCTCGAGTGTCTCATCCTTTTTCGCGAAGCAGAACCGCAGCACCCGCGGCGCCTCGCTGGCGTAGAGGAACGCCGATGTCGGGATCGACGCCACGCCGTGCTCCCGCAGCAGCCGCATCGCGAACGCCGCGTCGCCCTCCGCGCTAATCGCCGAGTAGTCGAGCAGCTGGAAGTAGGTGCCGCGGCTCGGCACCGGCGTGAAGCGCGATCCGTCGAGCAACTCGAGGAAGCGGTCGCGCTTGTCCTGGTAGAAGGCGGCAAGGTCGTCGTAGTGCGCGCGGCGCCTGGTGAACTCGGCGTAGGCCTGCTGCGCCGGCGTGTTCGTGGCGAACGTGACGAACTGGTGCACGCGCTGAATCTCGGCCGTCAGGGCCTGCGGCGCCGCGACGTAGCCCACCTTCCAGCCGGTGGTGTGATACGTCTTGCCGAACGAGCTGACCACGCACGCGCGCTCCCGGAGCGCGGGGTGCCGGGCCACGCTCTCGTGCCGCGCGCCGTCGAAGACGATGTGCTCGTACACCTCGTCGCTCAGCACGATGACGCCCGTGCCGTCGAGCGCGGCCGCCAGCGCGCGCAGGTCGTCGGCCTCGAGGATCGACCCGGTGGGGTTGTGGGGAGAGTTGATGACGAGCAGGCGCGTGCGCGGCGAGAGGAGCCGGCGGACCTCCGCCCAGTCGATCCGGTAGTCCGGGCGCGCGGAGCGTGACGAAGCGGGGCGTGCCGCCGTTGAGCCGCACCACCGGCACGTACGAGTCGTAGCACGGCTCGAAGAGGATCACCTCGTCGCCCGGGCGGACAAACGCCGAGATGACTGTCGAACAGCGCCTCGGTGGCCCCCGAGGTCACCGTCAACTCGGTGGCCGGATCGTACTCGGCGCCGTAGAGCCGGCGAATCTTGGCCGAGAGCGCCTCGCGCAGCGCGAGCACGCCCGGCATCGGGGCGTACTGGTTCTCGCCGGCCCGCATGTGCCGGGAGACGGCCTCGACCAGATCCGGATCGCAGGAGAAATCGGGAAAGCCCTGCGAGAGGTTGATGGCGCCATGCTCGAGGGCCAGCCGCGTCATCACCGCGAAGATGCTGACGCCGACATCCTGGAGCCTGGAGACGATGGGGACCGGGGTGTCCATCTGCCCACCAACTTACGCACCGCCCCGTCTTTCGTCAAACGGAAAGAATTACCGTCTTCGAGTGTAGAACCGGCGCGGCAAGGCAGGCGCGCCGCAAACGGGGCCGAAATCAGCCGGTTGTGCGGTTGGTACGGATCATGCTCAAATTCTGAACGTCGCCAGCAAGTTGCCGGATCCCCGGCACGATGCGCCGCGAACGTAACCGAATGAGAGCTGCCCCCGCCGCCCGACGTGTCGCCACGAGGCCTGCCGACCTCGCGACGTCCGCCGTGCGCGCCGCCGGCCACCTGGCATTCGCGGCGCTCGCGGTATTCCACGCCTGGCTGCTCGGGCTCCACCTGCTCGACGGGCGCGCGTTCGAGCCGGCCACGGCAGCCCGCTGGACCCTGGCGGTGCTGGTGCTGGCGGGCTTCCGGGCGCTCAGCCACCGCGGCCTCCCGCTGTTCACGGGGCGGCGAGCCGCCGCGCTCTGGCTGCTCGTCGTGCTGATCCACTGCAGCGCGGCGTCCGACGGCAATGCTGCGGCGCTTCGCACGGCCATTCCCGAGTCGGTGACCGGTACTGGCGCAACTCTCGGTCACGACGGCGGTGCTCGGCGCGGCGATTGCGTCCGTCTTCGTTGCCGCCGCCCGGCCCTGGGCTGGGGGCCGCCCGGCGTACTTCGTCCCGCTCCTCATCGGCGGGCTCCCTTCTTCCGGCTACGTCTTCTGCTTCTCTCCCCGGCCTCCGCCTCTCGCCTGACGATTCGCGCTCCCTCCGATAGCCCCTGGTCTCGATGCGGACGGCGCCTGCCGTCCGGCCAGGATTCACTGGAAGCCGTGTCAGCACTTGAGCCCTGCGGCCGATCCGGCCGCGAGTCCCGGTTCCTGAATCGGCGTGTCGTCACGCGAGGCGCAGAGTCATGTCCCTATCTGGCAAGCATGTCGTTCGTCAGTCAGTCGTCGTGTGTCTGAGCATCGTGCTGATGTTCGCGGCCGCCCGGACCGCGTCCGCCGGAGACCTCGTCGGGCTCGTCGCGGATGCCACCGGTGCCGTCCTTCCGGCGGCGCAGGTGACGCTGCGCAACCTGGCGACGGGCGCAGAGCAGTTCGCGCAGGCCGATCTGGAAGGCAGGTTCCGTTTTGAGAATCTCGAGGCAGGACCGTACCTGGTCGTCGTCGAGTCGCCGGGCTTCTCGCGCGCCTCGCGGGCCGTCACGGTCGGCGCTGACGGGACGCCGGCCGAGGTGACGTTCTCGCTCGTTCCCGGGCGCCTCGAGGTGGGGGTGACCGTGACCGCCGCGCGCAGCGAGCGCGAGGCGAGCGCCGTGCCGCTGCGCACGGACACGATCGGGCGCGACGCACTGGACCGGATGTCGCCGCTGTCGGTCGGCGACGCCCTCCTCCGGGCGCCCGGCGTGACGCCAGTCGGCAACGGTCCGATGCAGGTGAGGCCGAGGCTCCGCGGCCTCGACTCGACGCGCGTGCTGGTGCTGGTCGACGGCGAGCGCCTGAACAACGCGCGCACGGCGACGGACCGCGCGGGCATCGAGGTGGGCCTGATTGATCTCAACAGCGTGGCGAGCCTCGAGGTGGCCAGCGGCGCGGGGTCGGTGCTCTACGGCACCGACGCGCTCTCCGGCACCATCAACATCCTGACGCATCAGCCCCGGTTCAGCGACGGGCTGCGCTTCACCTACGGGCTCGACGGCTACTTCAGCTCGAACGAAAACGGGCGGCGCGGCTCGGTGTCGCTGGGAGCGACCGGCCGGCGGTTCGCGCTGCAGGTCATCACGGGGCTGGAGTCGTACGACGACTACCGTGCCGGCGCGGCCGGCAGCCGCGAGGACACGACGTCGTACTTCACGAGCGGCCGGATCAAGAACGCCGACACGATCGACGACAACTTCGGGTTCAACTTCAACGCGTTTCCGGACCCGTTCAACGCGCCGTACGTGCGCACGTCCGCGGTCATCCCGATGTCGGGTGCGAGCGGCAGCAGCCTCAATGCCAGCGGCGTCGTCGCGCTCACGGGGACGCAGACGCTGCAGGTGAAGTACATCCGGCGGCAGATGGACAACGTCGGGTTCCCGGACTTCGAGCAGCCCGTCTTCTTCTCCCGCACGACCCTGCCGTTCAGCAACCTCGACCGCGTGTCGGCCCGCTACGAGGCGCGGGCCCTCGCGCCGTGGTTCACCAACCTGAAAGTGACCGGCTACTTCCAGGACCAGCGACGCCTGCTTCGCACCGAGTTTCCGGTCCAGTTTCCGGTGCCGTCGCCGGCGTTCTTCCCGATCAACGTGTTCCGGCTCAATCTCGTCAGCGACTCCGAGCAGCACGTGCAGACGCCGGGACTGGACGTCCAGGCCACCTTCGTGCCGGCCCGCGGACACCTGCTGACGGCGGGCCTGATGCTCTACACCGACCGGAGCCAGGACACGCGCACGAGCACGTCGCAGAGCACGATCATCGGCAACGTGGCCATGGGCGCGCGCGGCCCGGCGCCCAACGTGTTCAGCGAGCCGGTCGTGCTCGGCCCGGCGTCGACGACGCACCCGGTGAGGGTGCCGGACTCGTCGTTCCGCGACATCGGGCTCTTCGCCCAGGATGAGTGGAGCGTGACGGCGGCGCTGCGCCTCGTCGCGGGCCTGCGAGTGGACGGCTACAGGGTGAACTCGCAGGCGACGCCCGGCTACGACGCGCTGTCGCTGACGGCAGGCGCGCAGCCGCCCATCGATCCGGGCGCGCTGCCGGACGCCAACGGCTCGCAGCTGGCGCGCACGGCGGTGACCGGCGACATCGGCGCGGTGCTGCGTGTGAACGACGCCGTGAACCTGCGCGCGCGCTACGGCCGCAGCTACCGCCACCCGAACCTCGAAGAACTGCTGTTCTCGGGGCCGGCGACGGTCGGCGCCATCGTGCCCAACATGCGCGTGCGGCCGGAGACCGGCAACAACATCGATGTCGGGGTCAGCGTGCGGGCCGGCCGGCTGACGGGCTCCGTGTCCTACTTCCACAACGCGTACGACGGCTTCATCTCGACCGAGATCGTGGCGACGACCCCGTCAGGCCCGGTCTCGCAGGCGATCAACTTCAGCGACGTCCGCATCCAGGGCGTCGAGGCGGATCTCGATCTGCCCGTCCTCACCAGGCCGGGCGTGCTGACCTTCTTCGGCAATGCCGCCTTCACCAGAGGGACGGTCCTCTCCGGAACCAATCCGCTGACGGGCGAGTCGCTCGCCGGCACGCCGCAGGACAGCATCTCGCCGCTCAAGGCGATTCTCGGCGTGCGGTTCAACGACGCGCGCGACCGCTGGTGGGTGGAGTACGGCATGCGGACGCAGGCTGAGGTCACCCGCGTGGCGGACACGCTCGTGAACTCGCCGTACCTGATCCCGCAGGACCTGCTCGGCCTGGCCGGGTTCACCGTGCAGCGCGTGGCGTGGGGCGTGAACTTCCGCCCGCGATCCGGCCGGCTCGGTCTCGTCTTCGCCGTCGAGAACCTGGCGGACCGGTACTACAGGGAGCAGTTCCAGTTCGCGCCGGCGCGCGGACGCACCTTCACGGCTGGCCTTCAACGTGCGGTAGGCCGCCGGGCACCCGCTGTATTGACGCCGGTGCGCCGCCGGCCATACAGTCGCACTCAGGGGGGCCTTGATGAGTTCGACGAATCACTACGCACATATCGACTACAGCAAGATGATCGCGTGGCCGAAGCGCCTGGAGCGGGAGTGGGCGTTTCTCTCGGCGCCGTTGGGGGCGCTTGCGTCGCGGCGGCTGCTCGACCTCGGCTGCGGGACAGGCGAACACGCGCGGTACTTCGCGGAGAAGGGCTTCGAGGTCGTCGGCGTCGACGTCTCAGACGCGATGCTGACGCGCGCCAGGGAAGGCGGCGCGCCGGCAGGCGTACAGTTCCTGAAGGGCGACCTGGTCCACGTCGAGTCCGTCGTGACAGGCAAGTTCGGCGGGGCGGTCTGCCTCGGCAACACCCTCGCGCACATCATGGACCAGGACACGCTGACGCAGCTGTTCAAGGGCGTGCGCGCCGTGCTGCTGCCAGGCGCCCCGCTCATCATCCAGGTGCTGAACTACGAGCGCCTGGTGCACAGCGGCCAGCGCTGCCTGCCGCTCACCTTCATCCAGGACGAAGAAGGCGAGGCGATCTTCCTGCGGGTGATGACCCACCACGACGACGGGAGCGTGACGTTCACACCGTCGCTGCTGCGCTACCGCAAGGACGGCGACCCGGCGCTCGAGGTCATCACGAGCCACAACGTGCCGTTGCGGGGGTGGAAGCGGGCGGAGATGGAAGCGGCGCTGGACGCGGCCGGCTTCACCGCCCGCGATCTGTTCGGCACCATGGGGCAGGCGCCGTACGCGGACCACGACTCGACCGACCTGGTCGTCGTCGCGCGTTAGGGGGTCTCGTCCTCCCAGGGCTTGGGCTGCGGCCCCGGGATGATCGCCGCGAGATCCGAGTCGTCCATGCCGCCGCCCGAGGGCTTGCGCACCTTCGTCTCGGCGCGCCTCGCGGCCTTGGCGGCCTGCTTCTCGCGCTTGGATTTCTCCCGCTCACGTTTCTGAAAGGACGGCCGGGCTCGGTTCACAGCGACTCCATTCGCGGGGGCCTCCGCGCAGGCGGACGCGGGGACGGTTGTTCGGGGAAGAAGAACGGGGGGCGGGCGCAGGACGCCGGCCCCCCGTTGACGTCAGAGGGAGCGCCCTACCAGCGCGACTCGCGCCGAGGCCCGCGGCCGCCGCCGCCGCCGCCACGATCGTTCCCGCCGAACCCGCCCGGCCGCTCGGTGCGCGGACGCGCCTCGTTGACCGTGAGGTTGCGGCCGCCGAACGGCTTGTCGTGCAGCTCGGTGATGGCCTTCTGCGCGTCGGCGTCGGTCGCCATCTCGACGAACGCGAACCCGCGCGCGCGGCCCGTGGCCATGTCGCGCATCACGCTCACCGAGTCAACCGCCCCGTACTGCGAGAACAGGTCCTGGAGATCCTGCTCGCCGGTCGTGTAAGGAAGGTTGCCGACATACAGCTTTCTACCCATTGCGATTGCTCCTCGTCTCTTTTCACGAGACTCTGGACGGCCGGCTCTGCCGGCCGTCATTCACACTCGGCGATTCCAGACAAATCGCCCCTCGATGGCAGCTCGTGACTGAGCGGAAACGACGCGGCAGGAGCGAGTCGAAGGCGACTCGATTCGGCTCTCAACGCGGATGCTACAGAAGGCGGGCTTCCACCTGACCCCCCATCTTAGCATGAAGGCGGCCGATTGGCCGAATCCGTCCCTCTCCGGGTCAGGCGGGTAGGCCGGGTGAGAATTCCATTCTCCGGAACGCCGCCGGCTCATGGAAGCTGGGTCCGTCAGGCGTGGACCAGGCCGCGTACACCGCGTCGCGCTCGGGCTCTGCCGGACCGTGCGGCCGCTTGATGCGGAACACGTTGAAGTGCCAGGCGTCGCCCGCCGCCGGCGGCACACGCGCGGCCACCTCCGGCGCCAGCGACCCGAGGCCGCTCCAGGGCAGCCAGGCGAGGGCGACCCAGCTGCCCGGCGTCAGGCCGCCGCACGTGCCCGGCACCACCGTGCTCTCCAGTCCCCGCCAGTTCCACGAGCGGTCCCCGTCAAGATGCGGATGCGGCTCGAGGATGTGCAGATCGGTGACGACGTTGACGGGGCTGATCTCGACCTCGGCGTAATGGCGGCCCGAGGCTGTCGGGTCGAGGAAGATCTCGACGACTTCCTCTTCCCAGATCGGGTCGTCAAGCCGCGTCATCGTGTGCCAGGGCCTGTCGTCGCAGGCATCGAACCGGATGGCCAGCCCCTCGTCATTCCACAACGCGCGGAACGTCGTCCGGTACCTGGGGGGACCCCACTCGACGCGCTGGGAGGTCTTCCACGCGCGGTCGTGCCCGGGCATGAGCGTCACCGGGTGGGCGGCGGTCCTTGCCACCCGGTAGGAGGCCTCGGGAGGGAGGGGCGCCGTGCCGCGGTACAATTCCGCCATCAGACGGCTCCTTCTGGGTGGAAACGCAGCTTCAGTATCCGGCCTCCCCGGCGGGCAGTCAAGGCGCCCTGCGCGGCAGTCTCCCTCTGCTCCCCCTTGACGGTGCGGGGGGCGGAAGGTAGATTTTGTGGGCCTCCGCCCGCGGCTGTCCCGAGTGTCCCTTCCCGAAAGGCCAGGCCCATGATCGTCCGAACCTCCGTCTTGCTCCTGCTCGTGGCGGCGCTGCCAATCGCGCTGTCGGGCCAGCAGCCGTCCGCGCCGGCCGGCGAGTCGAACCCGCTGCTCGAGCCGTGGTCGACGCCCTTCGGCGTGCCGCCGTTCGGCGAGATCAAGGCCGAGCATTTTCTGCCGGCCATCAAGGCCGGCATCGCCCGGCAGCGCCAGGAGATCGAGGCGATTGCGAACAACCCGCAGCCGCCGACGTTCGCGAACACGCTCGAGGCGATGGAAGACGCCGGCGAACTGCTGTCGAAAGTCAGCCCGGTCTTTTCGAACATGCAGTCGTCGAACACGAACGAACAGCTGCAGGCCATCAACCGCGACGTGGCGCCGCTGCTGACGGCCCTGCGCGACGACATCCGCCTGAACCCGGCGCTCTTCGCGCGCGTGAAGGCGTTGTGGGACGCGCGCGAGTCGCTGAAGCTTTCGCCGGTGCAGGCCCGGCTGCTCGACGAGCAGTACAAGAGCTTCGTCCGTGGCGGCGCCAACCTGTCGCCGGAGCAGAAGGAGCGGTTCCGGAAGATCAACGGTGAGCTGTCGGCCCTCGGGATCACGTTCGGCGACAACCTGCTGCACGACACCAACAGCTACAGGCTGGTCGTCGAGAACGCGGCCGACCTGAAGGGCCTGCCCCCGTCGGTCGTGGCCGCCGGCGCCGATGCCGCCAAGGCGGCCGGGCTTGCGGGGAAGTGGGTCTACACGCTGCAGGCGCCCAGCATCTGGCCGTTCCTGCAGTACGCCGACAACCGCGAACTCAGGCGGCAGATCCTGACGGCCTACACCACGCGCAACGACCGCGGCGGCCAGTACGACAACAAGGCCATTGTCGCGCAGCAGGCGGCGTTGCGAGCCGAACGAGCCCGGCTGCTCGGGTACGCGTCCCACGCGGACTTCGTGCTCGAGGAGAACATGGCGAAGACGCCGGACAGGGTCTACGCCCTGCTGAACCAGCTCTGGGAGCCCGCGCGGGCGATGGCCATCCGGGAGGCCGCGGACCAGCAGGCCCTTGTCAAGGCGTCAGGCGGAGCGTCCACGCTCGAAGCGGCGGACTGGCGCTACTACCAGGAGAAGATCAAGCAGCAGCGGTTCGCGCTCGACGAACAGGCCCTGCGGCCCTACTTCAAACTCGACAACGTCCGGCAGGGCGCGTTTTACGTGGCGAACAGGCTCTACGGCCTCACGGTCGTGCCGCGGCCGGACCTGCCGACGTATCACCCCGAAGTGCAGGCGTTCGAGGTGAAGGAGGCCGACGGGTCGCACGTGGGCATCTTCTACACGGACTACCATCCGCGGCCTGGCAAGCGCGTCGGCGCGTGGAGCAGCACGTTCCGCGGCACGCGCATGAAAGACGGCAAGCGGATTACGCCCGTCGTGGTGAACGTCTGCAACTTCTCGCGGCCCGCGGGCGACGAGCCGGCACTGCTGACGCTCGAGGAGGTCGGCACGCTCTTCCACGAATTCGGCCACGCGCTGAACTCGCTGCTCTCGAAGAGCCCGTATCGGGGCCTCGGCGGTTTCCCTCGCGACTTCGTCGAGGTGCCGTCGCAGATCATGGAGAACTGGGCGCTCGAGCCGGAGGTGCTGAACGTCTATGCGAAGCACTTCAAGACCGGCGAGGTGATCCCGGCGGCGCTCGTCGACAAGATCAAGAAGGCGGCGCAGTTCGACCAGGGCTTCACGACGGTGGAGTACCTGGCCGCGTGCCTCCTGGACATGGACTGGCACACGCTGGGCGCCGGGCCCGTGCAGGACGCCACGGCCTTCGAGAACGCCTCGATGGCGAAAGTCCGGCTGCCCCGGGAGATTGTCCCGCGGTACCGCAGCACCTACTTCAACCACATCTTCGGGCCGGGCGGCGGGTATTCGTCCGGCTACTACGCCTACATCTGGAGCGAGGTCCTGGATCAGGACGCGTTCGAGGCGTTCCGCGAGAAGGGCCTGTTCGACCAGGCGACGGCCCGCGGATTCCGCACGATCCTCGAGAAGGGGGGCACCGAAGACCCGATGGCCCTCTACAAGGCGTTTCGCGGTCGCGAGCCGAGCGTGGAGCCGCTGCTCAGGAAGCGCGGGCTGAAGTAGCCGGACGGGCGAGCGGTCAGCCCCCGCTCATCCGATCCTCGAACTCGTCCCACTCCCACTCGTTCCACCACTCGAGCTCGAGACCCCGGCACGTGACTCCAAACGCCGGGCACATGATGCACCCGTCGCCACGCATGACGTCTGGCTGAGCGGCAGGCGGATAGCGGGCGAGCAGAACCTGGCCCCCGGTCATCGCCGCATGCTCTTCCGGGGTCATCGCGCGCGACGGGAGTTCGGTCACGCCGTTGCGTCGGAGCCTCGGAGCGCACTCCGGAAAGAGCACGGAGTTCTCGGCGTCGATGTGGTGCCACAGCGCGTGCACGTAGGCGGTCGCCGACGCTTCGAGGCGAGGGTCCGCGTCGGGGCCGGCCTCGAGGTCGGCCCCGACGGTGTCGAGCAGGCCCGCCATCCGTTCGTGATCGGCGATCATCGTCGCCACGGGACCGCGGTCCGCCGGCAGCCCCGCGCGATCCCGCAACGCGACAAACAACGTGTCTTCCTCGCGCGCGTGGTGGAAGTGATTGGCGTAGAGCCTGAAGAAGCGCAGGAACGCCGCGCCGTCGTCGGCGGATCGCTCGCTGGCGGGCAAGGCGGCGTAGGTCAGGAACGCGCCGGCCACCTGCTCGATCACGTCGTGTTCGGCGCGGAGTTCGTCGATGAGCTGCATAGGGGCTCCGAGGGCCCCGTGATTGTATCCGACCGCCGCGGGCCGGGTGAACGTCCATCGGCGAAGCCACGCCGGGCGGTTCACGGGCGCGCGGCCACGGTAAGACCACTCGCGCTCAGCCTTGACAGTTTCTGGCACGAGTGTAACTCTTGGCGCGCATCAGGACCGTTGTGGTCTGACCTGAAAGGAACTCGCGTCATGCGAGGACACCGGGGATCCGAAGCCAGTGCGCTGGTGGTGGCGCACGTGCGCGGTTTGCTTGACCGCGGCCAGTTCAAAGGCGGCGAGCGCCTGCCCGCCGAGCGCGAACTGGCGCGGGAGCTTGGCGTGAGCCGGCCGAGCCTGCGGGCCGGCCTGCGATCGCTGGCGGAGATGGGCGTGGTCGTCATCCGGCCCGGCGCCGGATCGTTCATCGCGGGGGGGCCGCCCGCGTTCGGGACCAACGCGCTGCGCTTCCAGGCGGCGCTCCACGGGTTCACGCGCGACCAGATGTTCCAGGCCCGTCTCGTCCTCGAGGTGGCCGTCGCCGGGCTGGCGGCGCGGCACGCGGTGCCGGAGGACACGATTGCCGTCAGCGAGGAAGCCACCGGCATGTTCGCGTCCCTCGACGATCCGCAGGCCTTCCTGGGGCACGACATCGCGTTCCACCGGGCCGTCGCGGCGGCCAGCGGCAACCCGGTGCTCTCGGCGCTGGTCAACATGGTGGCCGAGCAGTTCCGCGAGCAGCGGCAGGAGAGCATCAACCGCGCGCACGACCTGAAGCAGGCCGCCGACGAGCACCGCGCCATCTACGTGGCGCTGCGCGCACGCGACCCCGAGCGCGCGAGCCGCGCCATGCGCGATCACCTCGAACGCGCGTACCGGACGCAGGCCGAAGAAGAGGGAGCAGCATCGTGATCAGGTTCCTGTCGGACGACTTCCTGCTCGAGAGCCCGGTCGCGGTGGACCTCTACCACCGGTACGCGGCGGACCTGCCCATCGTCGACTACCACTGCCACCTGTCGCCGGAGCAGATGGCGGACGACCACCGGTTCGGATCCATCACGGAGATCTGGCTCGACGGCGACCACTACAAGTGGCGGGCGATGCGGGCCAACGGGGTTGACGAGCGCTACTGCACCGGGAGCGCGACAGCGTGGGAGAAGTTCGAGGCGTGGGCCCGGACCGTGCCCGACACGCTCCGCAATCCGCTCTATCACTGGACCCACATGGAGTTGCGGAGGCCCTTCGGCGTCGACGAACGCCTGTCGCCCTCCACCGCGCGGGGCATCTTCGACCGCTGCAACCAGCGGCTCCAGGAGGACGGATTCACCAGCCTCGGGTTGCTGCGCGGCTTCCGCGTGGCGGTCGTGTGCACGACCGACGATCCGACCGACGACCTGCGGCACCACCGGCGCCTGGCGGAGCGGCCGGACCCCGATACGCGCGTCTACCCCACGTGGCGGCCCGACAGCGTCTTCGCGGTCGAAGACCCGGCGGCGTTTGGCGCCTACCTGACCCGTCTCGAGCAGGCGTCGGGCAAGGCGGTCGGCGGGCGCTTCTCTTCGCTCGTCGAGGCGCTCGCAGCGCGCCACGACGCGTTCCACGCGATGGGCTGCCGCGCCTCCGATCACGGGCTGGAAACGCTGTCTGTCGAGCCGGCGACCGCCGCCGAACTCGACGCGGCCTTCGACGCGCTCCGTGCGGGGCGGGCGCCAGGCGCCGCCGACGCCCTCAAGCTGAAGTCCGCCCTGCTCTACGAGCTCGCCCTCCTCGATCACGCTCGCGGCTGGGCCCAGCAGTTCCACCTGGGGGCGCTGCGGAACACCAACACGCGGATGCGACGCACGCTGGGGCCCGACACGGGCTTCGACTCGATAGGCGATGTCGAGATCGCCCGCCCGCTCGCGCGCTTCCTCGACCGCCTCGACGACACGAACCAGCTCGCGAAGACGATCCTCTACAACCTGAACCCCCGCGACAACGCGCTGCTGGCGACCATGATCGGCAACTTCCAGGACGGGTCGGTGCCGGGGAAGATGCAGTACGGCTCAGCCTGGTGGTTCCTCGACCAGCTCGACGGGATGACGGACCAGATGGCCGCGCTGTCGAACATGGGCCTCCTGTCGCGCTTTGTCGGCATGGTCACCGACTCGCGCAGCTTCCTGTCCTACTCGCGCCACGAGTACTTCCGCCGGCTCCTGTGCAATCTCGTCGGCGAGGACGTCCGGCGCGGACGCCTGCCCGACGACCGCGAACTCCTCGGCCGTCTGGTCTCCAACGTCTGCTTCTTCAACGCGCGCGACTATTTCGGGTTCCCGCTCGGGAAGGCGGCGGAGGGCGTGAACCCGGGGGCTGCAGCCCCCGGGCTCCATCGCACGGAGGCGAAGCCGGCATTGCTGGAGCCCTCGACGCTGGCGCAGCGTCAGGCGATCTCCGGCACGAAGGTCCGCGAACCGATGGCGGCCAGTTCCCGCTTGAGGTCTTCGAGCATGGCCGCATCCCGATAGGTGCCGACAATCGCGCCGCCGGATCCCGCGAATTGCGCGCTCGCGCCGCACCGGCGGGCCGTCTCGACCTGGGCGATCTGCCATGGCGCCAGGTTGTAGATGCGGCGCCGCGTGTCGAAGTTCTCGTCGACAAGCGCCGAGAGCCTCTCGTGATCGCCGGCCAGGATGGCCTCGCGCCCGTCCGCCGCCAGCGACGCGAAGTGCGACATGGCGTCCACGACGAGCGCCTCGCCGCGGTTGTAGCGATCGCGGATGGCGTTGTGGAAGATCTCGGTGGGCTCGCCCATGCTGATGTGATACGCGACGTAGACAGGCGGCAGGAGCGCCGGGTCGAGGCGCTCGTAGTGGTAGCAGGGCAGCCCCGCCACGACGCGCTCACGGGACCGGTCGAAGTCCATGTAGACGAGGACTTCGTAGACCTGGATCACGCGGTCCTGCAGCCCCGCCGTGATCCCCAGTTCTTCCTGCTCCACGTTCAGCACGAAGGTCGGCTGCGCCTCGATCGGGATCTCGATCTGGTAGAACTCCATCAGGCAGCGGAGCGTGGCGACAATCAGGGCGCTCGACCCGGCAAGCCCCACCTGCCGGGGAATGGTCGTCTGGTAGCGGACCGAGAAGTTCCGATCGTGCAGCGCGATGCCCTGCGCGTCGCAGAACTCGGCGAACCGCTTGATGGTGGCCTTGATCAGGCGGATGCCGCCATAGTACCCGTGGAGCCGCACGTCGCGCGCGAGGTCCTGCACGGACTTGAAGCGCGCGCGGTCGCCCTCCGCCAGCACGATCTCCACCGAGTCCCACTCGTAGAGCACGACCTCGGCGAAGAAGTCGCGCACGCTGAACGAAATGGTCTTCCCGTGGTACCCGTCCGAGGGGTTGCCGAGCAGGCCGGCCCGCGCGTAGGCGCGCTTACGCGTGAGGAACATGGAGCAGCTCCTCCAGGTGGCGCCGCAGGGCCTCGCCGTGCCGCGGATCGGACAGGGCGAACTCGACAAACGCCTGGAAGTACGCGTCGAAGTTGCCGATGTCGTAACGCCGCTCCCCGCCCGTCAGGCGGACGCCGTACGCCTTGCCGCCCTGCCGGATGAGCGCGCGCAGCGCGTCGGTCAGCTGGATTTCCCCGCCCTTGCCCGGGGCTGTCGTCTCGAGCGCGTCGAACACCGCCGGCGACAGCACGTACCTGGCCGCGATGGCCAGCGTGCTCGGCGCTTCGTCCGGCGACGGCTTCTCGACGACGTCGGCCAGCTCGAAGATGTCGCCCGACGAGACCGGCGACGCGATGCCGTAGTGCGAGACCTCCTCGCGCGGCACCTCTTCGAACGCGATGACGGCCACCGCGTCCCGCTCGAGGAAGCAGCGCACCATCCGCCGCACGACGTCGCTCTCGGCGTGCATGCCGATGATCGAGTCGCCGAGCGCGACGATGAACGGGCGCCGGCCGACGAACGACTTCGCGCACAGCACGGCGTGCCCGAGGCCGAGCAGCTGCCGCTGCCGCGTGTAGAAGTACTGGACCGCCGACCGCTCGAAGGCCAGCTCCGCCAGGAGATCTTCTTTGCCGTCTTCGCGGAGCGTCTGGATGAGGTCGGCGTTCAGATCGAAGTGGTTCTCGATCGAGGCCTTGCCGGGGCCTGTGACAAAGAGCACCTGCCTGGTGCCGACGCGGGTCAGTTCCTCCACGACGTACTGCACGACCGGCTTGCGGCCGACCGGCAGCATCTCCTTCGGCTGGGACTTGGTCGCGGGCAACAGGCGGGTGCCGAGACCGGCGACGGGGACGACGGCGATTTCAATCTCCATGGGCCTGCCAACTCAGGGGCGTGGCGCCGGACGCGGCGCGCCGAGCATTCTATCAAGCCCGCGGGAATCGGCCATAATGGGCCGCGCGGAGGCATGCCGGATGGACTGGACCCGTCGGCGGTTCGTGGCGAGCGTGGCCGCCGGCGCGGCCGGCATGAGCGTGGGCGCTCGCCTGCGGGCGGCCGACGCCGTGCAGGAGCGGTTCGGCGAGTTCCCGCTCGCCGGAGCCGTGAAGCAGTTTCGCGGCGCGACTGGGCGTGGCCGGAGGCGGTCGGCGACTTCGCGCGATGAGGGCGTGCGCGACTGGCTACCTGACGATCGTCGCCGGAGTCGTCCGCTTCTTCGCGGCCCACCAGGACGGGCGCGGCGCCATCATCGATCCCTACGAGCACGCGGAGAAACAGTACTCGACGCCGGCGTTCGCGCTGGCCGGCGCCGCGCTCTGCGCGGCGAAGCGTGACGATGCGCCGCTGCACGGCCGTCGTCGCGCGCGATGGCGTTCGCGTGCGCGTCACTCGCGGACGGGAAAGCGGCCGACGGCCACGCCGACTTCTACACGGTGTTGCTGATGCACGCCGACCGGCTGCTCGCGCCGCTCGTGCCGGAGTCGACCTCGACGGCCTGGCGGCGCGACCTGGCTCGCATCGTCCCGGAGAAGATCTACCGCCGGCAGCCGACCGATGCGACGACCAACAACTGGAATCTGGTGGCGGCCGCGGGCGAGTGGATGCGCACGAAGGCCGGCCTCGGGAACTCGCTGGCGTGGGTCGAAGCGTCACTCGAGCGCCAATTGCAGTTGTTCACACCGTGGGGCATGTACCGGGACCCGAACGACCCGATGGCCTACGACCACTTCGCGCGGCTGTGGGCGCTCGACCTGCTGGATGAGGGGTACCGTGGCCGCCACGCAGGCGCATTGGAGGAACTGCTCGAACGCGGCTGCTGGATGTCGCTGTTCATGCAATCGCCGAACGGCGACGCGCCATGCGGCGGCCGCAGCGCCCACCACCAGTGGAACGAGGCGCAGCAGGCGGTGACGTTCGAATCGTGGGCCTCGCGGTTCGCGAGGCGCGGCGACGAGGTCGCGGCCCGAGCGTGCAAGCACGGCGCCATCCGCTCGCGCAATCTCGCTCGGGCAGGTGGCGCCGGCCGTCCGGCGAACTGTGGATCGTCAAGAACCGCATGGACCCGTCGGCGCGCCACGGCTACGAGTCGTACTCGTTCCACTCGCAGTACAACCTGCTGGCCGCGGCAATGCTGGCCATCGCCTGGACCGGGCGGACGACCGGATCGCCCTGGTTCCGTGCCCGGCAGATGTGGGGCGCTACGCCTTCTCGCTCCAGCCGGCATTCCACAAGGTGTTCGTCCTGCCGGGCGGCCTCTACCTCGAGTTCGACACCGGCGCCGACCTGCACTACAACCCGACGGGGCTCCTCCGTGTGCACCGGCTCGGCGTTCCGCCCGAGACGCTGTCGGACGGAGTCAGTTCGGCGGCGGCGTATCGCCTGCCGTCCAAGCCGACGCGATTCGCTGGCGCTCGGGCCCGAGTGGCGCGACCGTTCGGGCGCCTGGCATGCCCTCGCCGACCACGGCCGGGACGACCTCGAGCCAACCGAGTTCGTGCTCCTCCCGAGCGACGCCGACGCAGCTCGAGCTGCGACTGACTTATCGAGGGCGCCTGCGCGGCGGCGCCAGCGCCGTGGTCGAGCAACTCCTGTTCAAGGACGGCCGTGCCGAGATCGAGCACCGCGTGGAAGGGGATGTGGATGCCGTCCGTCAGTGCTGGCCCATGCTCGCCACCGACGGTGCGACAGCCCTCGAACATCAGCGTGACCGGACAAGACAGCCACGGTTGAGCGCGGCGGCGGGACGTTCAGCTTTGCCGCGCTGACCGACGGCGCCGTCGTGTCGAGACTTGGCGTCTCTGAGCCCTGCCGCAACGGCCTGATGGACGCGCTGCCGGTCGCACAGCGTGCGCCGAGCGCGCGAAACGAGTATCGCGACCGGAGGCTCGAGGCGACGGGGGCTCGCGCGCGGGCGTGAAGACGCCGGGGACTCCCGACCTGAATGTCCGCTGAGCCCCGGCCTCAGCGCTGGATTCGCGCCGAGCCGCCCTTCGCGAACGCGCGCACCTGCTCCACCGTCGCCATCGTCGTATCGCCCGGGAACGTGGTCAGCAGCGCGCCGTGCGCCCAGCCGAGCTTGACGGCTTCGGCCGGCGGCTCGCCGGCCAGCAGCCCGTAGATGAATCCAGCCGCGAACCCGTCGCCGCCGCCGACCCGGTCGTACACGTCGAGATCGCACGCCGGCGCGGCGAATGTCTCGCCCTTCATCCAGGCCACGGCGCTCCAGCTGTGCCGGCTGGTCGAGTGCACCTCCCGCAGCGTCGTCGCGACCGCCTTCACGTTCGGATGCTTCGCGACGACGCCGTCGATCATCGCGAGGAACACGGCCGGGTCGAGCTTCGAGGCGGCGTGCACGTCCGGACCGGGGATGCCGAGGCCCTTCTGGAGGTCCTCTTCGTTGCCGACGAGCACGTCCACGTGCTCGACGATGCGCCCGATGACGCCGGCCGCGCGGGAGGCGCCGCCCCAGATGCTCCAGAGCTTCTCGCGGAAATTGAGGTCGAACGACGTGACGGCGCCGGCGGCTTTCGCGGCCTTCATCGCCTCGATGATCAGCTCGCCGGTCGTCTCCGAGAGCGACGCGAAGATCCCGCCGCTGTGGAACCATCGCACGCCGCCCGCGAAGATGGCCGGCCAGTCGAAGTCGCCCGGCTTGAGCAGCGCGGCGGCCTCGTGCGCGCGGTTGTAGAAGACCACCGGCGGCCGGGCGCCGAATCCGCGGTCGCTGTACACGGTGGCCATGTTGGGCCCGTTGACCCCGTTGTGCGCGAACCGTTTGTAGTGGGGGATGACGCCCATCGCGCGGACGCGTTCGGCGATCAGATCGCCGATGGGATAGTCGACCATCGCCGTCGCCACGGCGGCCCTGAGGCGGAAGCAGTCCGCGAGGTTCGCCGCGACGTTGAACTCGCCGCCGCTCACGTGAATCGCGCAGGAAGACGCCTTCCGGAAGGGCACCGCGCCGGGGTCGAGCCGGTGCACCAGCGCCCCGAGCGACAGGAAATCGAGTGCGCCGTCCTCGCGAATCGTCAAGTCGTGTGCCATGTCGTCATCTCCCCGTCGCGCGATCTCCCGCCGTTACCACTCGGTGTGGAACACACCGGGCTTGTCGATGCGCCGGTACGTGTGCGCGCCGAAGTAGTCGCGCTGTCCCTGCGTCAGGTTGGCCGGCAGCCGCTCGCTGCGGTACGCGTCGAAATAGGCGAGCGACGCGCTCATCGCGGGCACCGGGATCCCCAATTCCACGGCGACCTGCACCGCGAACCGCCATGAGCCCTGGCGGCGTTCGATGGCCTGCCGGAACGTGTCGTCGAGCAGGAGATTCGGAAGCGCGGCGTCGCGCTGGTAGGCGGCCATGATGTCGCCGAGCAGGGAGGCGCGGATGATACAGCCTGCGCGCCAGATCCTCGCGATCGTTCCGGCCTGCAGGTCGTAGCCATACTCCGCCGACGCCATGCGCAGCAGGCCGAACCCCTGCGCGTACGACGTGACCTTGCTCGCGTAGAGCGCCGCCCTCACCGCCTCGATCAGGCGCTCGCGCCGGCCGTGGTAGTGCGGCGGCGGCCCGTGCAGGACGCGGCTCGCGTGGACGCGCTCGGCCTTGAGCGCCGACAGGATGCGGCTCTCGACGGCGGCGTTGATGGTGGGAATCGGCGCGCCGATGTCGAAGGCGTGCTGGCTGGTCCACTTGCCGGTGCCCTTCTGCTGCGCCTCGTCGAGGATGAGGTCGACCAGCGGCCGGCCGGTCTCCGGATCCGTCCGCGCGAGCACTTCGGCCGTAATCTCGACGAGGTACGATCGCAGGTCGCCGGCGTTCCACTCCTCGAAGACCGCGCTCAGTTCCTTCGCCGGGAGGCGCAGCCCGCGCGCGAGCAGGTCGTACGCCTCGGCGATGAGCTGCATGTCGCCGTACTCGATGCCGTTGTGGACCATCTTGACGTAGTGCCCGGCTCCGCCAGGCCCCATGTAATCCACGCAGGGCTCGCCATCGTCCGCTTTCGCCGCGATCGCCCGCAGGATCGGCGCGAGCGCCTCCCACGCCTCGCGCTGCCCGCCCGGCATGATGGCGGGGCCCCACAGCGCGCCCTGCTCGCCGCCCGAGACGCCCGTGCCGATGAACTGGAAGCCGTCGGCCGAGAGCGCCTTGCTCCGGCGCTCGGTGTCGAGGAACCAGGAGTTGCCGCCGTCTATCAGGATGTCGCCGCCCTGCAGGTGCGGCTTGAGATGCGCGATGGCGCTGTCGACGGCGGCGCCGGCGGGCACCATCATCAGGACGCGGCGCGGGCGCGCGAGCATCTCCATCAGCCGGTCCGGCGACGCCGCCACCTCGACGTGGCGGCCCGCGGCCGGCCCGGCCGCGAACGCCTGCCCCTTGGCGGCCTCGAGATCGTAGCCGGCGATGCGAAAGCCGTTGCGCTCCATGTTGAGCGCCAGGTTGGCGCCCATGACTCCGAGGCCGACGACACCGATGTCATTCTGCATGTGAGGCTCCCGCGGCGGCCGCCGGGCGCAGGCGGTACAGCATCTCTCCGGCGCGCGGCACGACGATGATGCCGTCGGCCTCGCGCCCTGTCCACTCGTCCAGCCGGACCTGCGCCGGATCCATGTAGCCGAGGTTGATCCGGCGGCAGCGCGCTTCCGGGATGCCGGTGGCCAGCGTCACCGTGATCCGGGGCGTCTCGACGCCCGCCGCCGCGTCGTAGGTCCCGAGGCCCTTCACGTGCGTCGAGTGCGCCAGCACGCCGCCCGGATAGTGCCCGAAACGGTCCCACTGCGCCAGGAAGTAGTCCCGGCAGTGGTACCCGACTTCGTCGATGATGTGGCCGTGGGTATAGCTGACTTCCGTGATGTGCGGCGCGAAAATCACGATTTCGCCGCCCTCGGCCATCGCGGGCTCCAGCTTGTACATCCCCTTGGCGGCCGTCCAGAGATCGTCGTACATCGCCGGCATCACCGACAGCACACGGGTGAAGGGCCGGTCCACCCACACGATGTGCGTCCGGGAGGAGAGCGCCGCGGCCGCCTCCCACGATTCGCGCGGCGGCCCCACATACAGCCCGGCGATCCCGTCGTGCGTCACCACGAGGCTCAGGCAGGTCATGGGGCGATCGACCATCGACGCCGCGCGGTCGACCACCGCCCGGACGGGCGTGTACCCGGCTCCGATCACCGCGCTGCTCGTGATGAGGGCGCCGAGCCAGTGGGTGAAGTTGATGATGTCGGGGCCGGCCACGCCGGGGACGAGGTACTTCGTGCCGCCGGAGAACCCGACCACCTCGTGCGGGAAGACCGGGCCGCAGATGACGAGGTGATCGTAATCGAGCAGCAGCCGGTTGAGCGACACCGGGACGTCGACCGCGAGCACGCCGCCCGAGAGCTCCGCCATCTCGGCGGCGGGAATGATCCCGAGCGCGGCGAAGGTACCGTCGAGGTCCCACCGGTGGTTGAACACGCGGCTCCGGCCCGTCCGGCCGTCGGCGACCGGGCGCCCCACGAGGCGACCCAGTTGTTCGTCCGACATCGGCTGGTGCGTGCCGAGGGCGACCAGGTAGTCCAGCGCGGCCACGCGCGGTCCAATCGTGTCGGCGAGCGCCTCGAACATCAGCGGCATCGGCATCGTCCGCGTGGCGTCGGGAATGAGGACGAGCACGCGTTTACCGTCGATCGCCTCCGGGGGCGAACCCGTCGGCGACGATGCGGCGGACGTCGGCGTCCGAGAGGTAGCGGGTGGTGTCGCCGTGCCCGATGACCATAGGTCCTGTGCCTCGCGTGTTACACGCCGCTGAAGGCCGAGAAGCCGCCGTCGATGGGCACGATGATGCCCGTCACGAAGGCGGACGCCGGCGAGAGGAGCCACAGCACGGCTCCCAGCAGGTCTTCCGGCTGGCCGAAACGGCCCATCGGCGTGTGGCCGATGATGGTCCGGCCACGGTCCGTGAGTTCGCCCGTTGTCTCGTCGGTCAGCAGGAACCGGTTCTGGTCGGTGAGGAAGAAGCCGGGCGCAATCGCGTTCACGCGGATGCGCGGCGAGTACTCCCGCGCCATGTGGACGGCGAGCCACTGCGTGAAGTTGCTCACGCCGGCTTTCGCGGCCGAGTAGGCGGCGATGCGCGTGAGCGGCCTGAACGCGTTCATCGACGACACGTTCAGGATCGTGCCGGCGCCATCCGCGGCCATCGCCCGGCCGAACACCTGGGAGGGCAGAATCGTGCCGATGAGATTCAGGTCGAAGACCCATCGGAGGGCGTCGGGCGGGAGGTCGAAGAACGAACCGCTCGCGCCGGTGGTCGCCTTCGGGTGATTGCCCCCGGCGGCGTTGATGAGCGCATCGACCCTGCCGAAGCGCTGCACGAGGAGGTCGAGTGCCCGTTCCAGGCTGGCGCGGTCGAGCACGTCGGTCTCGACGACGGCGGCCCGGCTCGCGTGCGGGCCCATCCGCTCCATGAGCGCCGCGGCGTGCGCGACGTTCCGGTCGAGCATCGCGACGTTGGCGCCCAGACAGGCCAGCGCGCACGCCATCTCGCCGCCGAGCACTCCCGTGCCCCCGGTGATGGCCACCGTCTGTCCGGTGAAGTCACGGGCGCGATCGATCTGGGCCACAGTCATGGCGATCTCCGGAGGCCGCGCCAGGCGGCCAGAGGGCTGGTTGAGGGAGCCAGAAGATGTCGCTTTGGTCTGACCACATCGTGAATCAGGACACAAAGGCCAATCCACTTCGCACACGTTATGCGTCTGCGTGGCATCGTGTCAAGGGGCATTCGCCATGTGTCTTCGCTCATTTCCTGGCCGGCGCGGACGCCAGCCCAAGGCTGGTCCCGTCGGCGGACATCTTCCCTGACAGGACTGACCAGTTTGGCTGGATGGTCTAATCGGGCAGGCGCAAAACGGCCCCGGCTCCGCGGCGCGCGCCGCGGAGCCGGGGCAAGAGGCGGGCGATGGCCCGGTCCTACTGCGGAACCACGAAGACGTGGAACGCCCGGGGCTCGCCGATCGGGGTGACCTTGTCGCCGACCAGCGTGCCGAGCGTCGCGCGATAGCGCCCGGCCGCGACTGGCGCCGCCATCTGGCCGCGGCCGAACCCGGCCGCTCCGCCGGCGGCCTGGCCCGGCCCGCCGCCCGCGCCCGACGCGGGAGCAGCAACCGGCGGATCGCCGCGGAGGTTCCAGGCCACCCTGCGAAGTCCGACCGACTTGTCCAGGTCGATCCGGCGCACCTGTTTGCCCGTCTCGTCGGCGATGGTCAGCACCAGCTTGGCGTCTGCCGCCGGCTCCTTCGCCACCGAGTAGGTGAAGACGGCCCCGAACGGCGGGTTGGGCGCGATCCAGTTCCCGGCCAGCGGGCCGATGCCCGCGGTGCCGGCCGGTGCGAGGCCGGTCTGGCTGAACAGCGGCGCGTCGCGCAGCGGGAAGAGCCTGGCGTCCTCTGCCAGCGTCTGCGCCGTGATCTCGCGCAGCGCGCTGTAGTCGTCGAGGATGTAGAACCCGCGGCCGAACGTCGCGAGCACGAGGTCGTTCTCGCGGCGCTGGACCGTCATGTCGCGCACCTGGATCGGCGGCATGCCGCCCTTGAGCTGCACCCACGCCTTCCCGCCATCGAACGAGGCGAACAGCCCGAACTCGGTGCCCGCAAACAGCAGGTCGCCGTTCAGGTGGTCCTGGATGATCGACCAGACATCGTGCCGCGCCGGCAGGTTGCCGGTGATGTTCGTCCAGGTGCGCCCGCGATCGGCGCTCCTGACGATGTAGGGCTTGTAGTCGCCGCGCTGCCAGTTGTTCAGCGTCGCGAACACCGTGTTCGCGTCACGCGGCGACGCGAACACGTCGGTCACGTACGTCCACTTCGGCACGCCCGGGAAGTCCTCGACCCGGCGCCAGTTCTTGCCGCCGTCCTCCGTCACCTGCACCAGCCCGTCGTCGGTCCCGACGTAGATCAGGCCCTCGGCAAGCGGCGACTCGTCGAGCGAGACGATGTTGCTCAGCGCGGTGGTCGACGTGTTGCGCGCGATCGAGTCGGTCGGCCACAGCTTGCCCATGATCGGGATCTCGTCCCGGTTCAGGTTGCGCGAGAGATCGGGGCTGATGACCGTCCACGAGTCGCCGCGGTCGTCGCTGCGATAGAGGCGGTTGCTCGCCCAGTAGAGCCGCTTCGGCGCGTGCGGGCTGATGATGTAGGGCGCGTCCCAGTTTGTCCGGTCGCCGCCGCCCGCGGGTGCGCCGGCCTGGCCTCCCCGGCCCGCCTGCGGCGCCGCCGCCTGTGGCGCACTGCCCCCCATCGCGTCGCTGCCGCCGCCTCCTCCCCCCGGCCGGCGCGCGACTGCGGCGGGCGGATCGACCTCGAGACGCCCGTCCGCGCGTCGAAGCGCGAGATGTTGCCGTCCTGGGAGGACGCGTAGATGATGTTCGGGTCCTCGGGGTCGTTGCGTGTCTGGAAGCCGTCGCCGCCCGCCACGATGAACCAGTCGCTCGTGCGCACGCCCCACCGGTTGGTCGAGCGCGAGGGGCCGCAGAACGACCAGTTGTCCTGCGTGCCGCCGCAGACGTTGTAGAACGGCTTCGCGTTGTCCGTCGACACCCGGTAGAACTGCGAGATCGGGAGGTTGGCGAAGAAGCGCCACGTCGCGCCCTCGTCGTAGGTCTCGTACAGGCCGCCGTCGTTGGCGAGCAGCATGTGGCGCCTGTCCGACGGGTCGAACGTCAGGTGGTGGTGATCGACGTGGACGTTGAGGCCGTTGCCGCCGTAGTTCTCCCAGTTCGTGCGGCCCCAGGTCTTGCCGCCGTCGGTGCTTCGCTCGACGTTGACGTTCATCGAGTAAATCGTGTCGGGCCGGTGCGGGTCGACGAAGATCTCGTGGTAATACTGCGCGCCGCCGCCGCGGTACCAGTCGTCGACGGCCGTCGTTCCGGCCGGCGTCGGCTGCGGCGCGGCGCCGGCCCCGCGCTGCGGCGTGGCTGCCGGCGGCTGCCGGCGGGCTGCCGGCGGAGCCGCCTGCGCGCCGCGCGCGGCGGCGGCCTGGGGCGCCACGGCCTGGGGCCCGCCGGCCCCGCCGCCGCGACCCTGCCGCCGGCGGCATCCGGCCGATGCGCGCCCACGTCGTGCCGCCGTCATCCGAACGATAGAAGCCGGATTCCTCCCGCTTGGCGTCGACAATGGCGAACAGCGTGGCCGGCGTCTTGCGGCCGTCGACGGCGAAGCCCACGCGGCCCATGTCGCCCGTGGGAAGGCCCTTGGTCAGCTTCGTCCACGTCTTGCCGGCGTTGGTGGTCTTGAAGATGCCGCCTTCAGGCCCGCCGCCGATCATCTGGCCGACCGCCCGCCGCCGCTGGTAGGCCGACGCGAACAGGATGTCCGGGTTCTTCGGGTCGAACACGATGTCGCTGATGCCCGTGTCGGGGCTGATCGTCAGCACCGGTGTCCACGTCGTGCCGCCGTCGGTGGTCTTGTACAGGCCGCGCTCGCCGCCCGGAGACCAGAGGGGGCCCTGCGAGGCGACGTAGACCACGTTCGAGTTGCGGGGATCGATCAGGATCTTGCCGATGTGCTCCGATGTCTCCAGGCCGACCCGTTTCCACGTCGCGCCCGCGTCGGTCGACTTGTAGACGCCGTCACCGAAGTGGGCGCTGCGCTGGCTGTTGCCTTCGCCCGTGCCGAGATAGAGCACGTTCGAGTCCTTCGGATCGATGGCGATGGTCGACAAGGTAAACGACCCGCCATCGTCGAAGATCGGGGTGAAGGTGGTGCCGCGGTTGACGGTCTTCCAGAGGCCGCCGAAGGCGCTCACCACGTACCAGACGTTCGGGTTCTTCGGGTCGATCTGGACGTCGACGATTCGCCCGGTCGCGAGCGCCGGCCCGATGCTCCGGAGCTGGATGCCCTTGAGGACGTCGGCCGTGAGGCCGCCCGGCGCCGCACCCGGGCCCTGGCCTGCGCCGACCATGGCCGTGGCCGCCAGCGCGACCGCGACCGTCGAAGCGAAGAAGAGTCGTTTCATGAACACGCTCCTGGGAAGGCACACATGGCCGCGCATGGTAGCACACGAGGGACGGCCCCCCGGCGGGACGCTTGTCGGCCGGCCGGGGCGGCGCTAGACTCGACCTGCGGCCGGCATCAGCCGGAGCTGACGGAAGGAGGCGCAGCCATGCAGTGTGAACGTTGCGGGGCCGGGCCTTCCGGCGCGGAGGCATTCGATTACTGCGGCTTGTGCGGGCTGACGCTGTGCGATGAGTGCATGACGGCCGGCTGCTGCGGCCAGGTCCCGGCCGTGTCGGGCCGCACCCAGGACCTCGACCCGGACCAGGGCGACGAGGATCTTCCCTAGACGCGAAGTGGGGTCAGACCCGGGTCTGACCCCGCTTCGCCGTACGCTACTTTCTGGCTGGCGCGCCCGCGATCTCGTTCGCGAGGGCATCGGCCTTGTACACCTTCCTCAGGGACTCGAGGATCACGCGCGAGTCGACCGACACCGCGCGGTTCACCGACTCGTCGTAGATGAAGTAGCCGGGCAGCGACTGGATGTTGCCGTCGAAGATCAACCCGACGATCTCACCCTTCTTGTTGACCACCGCCGACCCGCTGTTGCCGCCGACGATGTCGTTGGTGCTGACGAAGTTGAAGGGCGTCTTCGGGTCGAGGCTCGCCTTGGCCTCGGTCCACTTGGGCGCCAGCGCGTAGTCCGGCTGGCCCTGGTGCTGGGCGGCGCGCTCGTAGAGGCCGGCGACGTTGGTGTACGGCGGGATCTGCTTGCCGTCCTCGAGATACCCCTTCACCGTGCCGTATGAGAGGCGCAGCGTGAGCGTCGCGTCGGGATACGCCTTCGCCCCGTCGACGGCGAAGACGGCCTGTCCGATCTTCGGGTACGCGGCGGCCTGGACCGCGGCGACGTCGCTGTCGAAGCGCTTGGTGACGGCCTGCGCGTCCGCTTCGAGGGAGCGCGCGAGCACGATCATCGGATCGCTCGAGGCGTCGATGGTGGCCCTGCCGCCCGCCCTCAGCAGCGTGCGGATTTCACTGTCCGTGATCCGGGTGCCGTCGACCAGTTCGGCCGCGCGCGCCTCGGGCGTCTTGCCGGCGAGGATGCGCTTGACGATGGCATGGTCGGCGCCCAGGTGCTTCTGCATGAACGCGAGCGACTCGGTCAGGTTGAGCTTCTCGCGCGCCAGGTTGATCGGCGCCTGCGCCCCTCCGCGGCCGCCGCCCGGCCCGCCCGCGGGCATGGCGGCCGGAGCCTGGCCGCCGCGGCCGGCCGCGCCCGCCGCCGGCGGATTGTAGGCCGCGCGCACCATCTGGCGCGCCTGCGCGAACAGGGTCGAGTTCAGGCCCGCCGCGTTCGCGACGAAATTGCGCTCGGCGTCGATCTCGCGCGCCACGCCGAGGGACTTCGCGATGACGTCCCACGCGTCGCCCAGTTCCGCCTGCTTGGCCGGGTTCTTCGCCAGTTCGGCGCGCAGCCGCGCCTCGGCGGCTTTCTTCTTGGCCATCACCGCCGGGTCCTGCAGGCCCTTCAGCTGGCCGCGCTGCGACTTCAGGCTGTTCTGGATGCCGAAGAGTTCGGTCGTGCCCTGGCGCGCGTTCTCGTCGCTCTGCGCCATCCACTTCTTCACCGCCGCTTCGCGCATCTCGAGGTTGGCGATCGAGAAGGGCAGCGCCATGTCGCGGCGGTACTCGAAGTGCGCCGCGGTGTTGAGGCGCTGCGTCGAGCCCGGGTGGCCGGTCGTGAACACCAGCTCGCCGGCCGCCGATCCCTTCGGAGACCACCTGAGGTAATTGGGCGTCTGGGCCGGCTTGTCGTTCTCGTACAGCCGGAACATCGAGACGTCGATGTTGTAGCGCGGATACGTGAAGTTGTCCGCGTCGCCGCCATAGAACCCGGTCTGGTACTCGACGCCGAACACCAGCCGCACGTCGTTGAAGGTCTTGTAGGTGTAGAGATGATGCACGGCGCCGGCGTAGAGCGCCACGACCTGCCGGCTGACGCCCTGCTCCGGCGAACCCTGGATCTCCTGGATGGCCTTCTGCCGCGCCGCGGCGATCTCCTGCGGCGTCATGTTCGGCGTCACGGCGGCGGCCACCTTGGCCGTGACGTCCTCGATGCTCTGGAGGACCCGCAGCGACAGGCCGGGCACTTTCAGCTCGTCGGCCATGGTCGGCGCGAGGAACCCGTGCTTGACCAGGTCCTTCTCCGGCGTGCTCAACTGCTGCAGGGAACGGAGGCCGACGTGGTGGTTGGTGAGCACCAGGCCCTGCGGCGACACGATCGACCCGGTGGCGCCGCCGAAGTGCACCGTGGCCAGCTGCAGGTGCTTCAGCCACTGGTCGGTGACGTCGAACTTGTACTTGGCCTTGATCGCGGCTTTCGGGACGAGGTTGTAGGGCCAGAACCCTTCTTCGGCGCGGAGTGCCACGCCGAACGCGCCGGCCAGCACGGCGAGCGCGAGGAGCGGAACGATGAACCTGCGTGATTTCATGAAGATACCCTCTAATGAACACATGGGGCGGACGGCATCAAACCCGTGCCCTGGCGGGGAAGACAGGCGCAACTCTTGACTCTATTGGCGCGGCGCCGGACTGTCAAGAAGGGGGCGGTTACACGTTCCGTTTCCGGACCGGCTGGCGGAAACGGAAGGTGTCCCATGTCTAGCGCACGCGCTCGGGCTGCCAGGCCAGGCCGAGCGACACGATGCGCTCGAGCAGCGCCGGATACAGCACCCCGGCCCGCTCGGCGGACTCGGCGAAGTCCTCGCCCCAGGCCAGCTGGGGGTTCGGGTTCGCCTCGATCACGTAGAACCGGCCGTCGTGATCCATCCGGAAGTCGATGCGCGCGTACCCGTTCAGGTCGAGCGCCCGGTACACGCGTTTCGCGGTGTGCTGGATCTGCGCGGCCACGCCCTCCGGCAGCACGGCCTGGTCGGTCATGATGCCGTGCTTCTTCTGGTACTTGGTGCTCCACTTCACCCGCTCGGTCGCCAGGTGCCACGTCCGCTCGGGCATCTGCGCGAACGACATTTCCCAGACCGGGAAGGCGCGCAGGCGCTCGTTGCCGATCACGCCCACGTAGAGTTCGCGGCCGTCGATGAACTCCTCCACCAGCGCCGCCGTGCCCAGGCTCTCGTGGACGAACTGCACCCGTCGCACGAGCTGCTCGTGGTTTTCGACGACGGAGGCCTGCGAGATGCCGATGGACGCTTCGAACACCAGCGACTTCACGATGAGCGGGAAGCGCAGCTTCGTCGGCCTGACGGCGTGCCCCCGCCGCACCACCGTGAAGTCCGGCACCGGCACGCGGTGATACGTCAGCAGCTTCTTGCCGAGCGCCTTGTCGCGGGCGAGGATGAGGCCACGCGGATTGCACCCGGTGTACGGGATCCGCAGCAGTTCCAGGAAACTGACCACGTTCTGGTCGAACGTGTTGATGTCGGCGAACCCCTCGAGCAGGTTGAAGACGATATCCGGCCGGAACTCGTCGATCGACGATCGGATGGGCGTGAGATCGTCGTGGACGCCCGCGATGAGCACCTCGTGCCCCTCGCCCTCGAGCGTGACGTCCACGTCGTATTCCATCTTCCATTCCGCGTTCACCACGTCGACGCCCTCGGTGTCGTCGGGAGGCACGAGGTGCTTGTGGACGAGCGCCAGGATGCGCAGCTTCTTCATAGCGCCAGCCGGTGCCGCCCGCTGTGCAGGAAGTTCATGGCCTGCACCGTGAGCAGCACGGTGAACTCGCGGCGCGCCGTGTCTTCGGGCACCGAGAGCCGCAGTTTGAGGTCACGGCACCGGACGATGATGTCCTCGAGCACCTGATCGATCGTGTACTGGTAGATGCCCGTCCAGCTGGCGACCAGGCGCCGCACCTGGCGGCGGATGCGCGTCACGAAGGCGGCGGCCGTCACGTTGCCGGCGTACTCGGGCGCGTCCGAGAACAGCCGGCGCAGGTCGCGGTCGTAGAAGTCCGGCCGGTCCACGCCGTAGTGCCGCCGCTTCCGCCGGTAGTGCTGGCGGAGCGTGCGGCGGATTCGGCGGAGGCCGTCCACCTCGTCGGCCCGGACCAGGCGGGGCGGCGTGCCGGCGATCGAGCCCATCAGCTGGTCCATGTACTGAAGCTTGCGCAGGGCGGGCCACCCCTCGTAGCGGCGCGCCCAGTCGCTGCCCGGCGTCAGCCAGACGGCGAACGTCTCGGCGAAGTCCTCGTCGGGGTGGCTCTGCGCGTACCAGGCATCGAGGTGGAGCACGTAGCTCTTGCTGTACGGCTTCGGCGCGTAGAACTCGGGGTAGGGCTCCGACGACGGCCCGAAGATCTCGCGGCGGTTGCGGCGGCGGCGCAGCGCGAACATGTTGTCCACGAGGTGGCCCGCCTCGTGCCGCAGAATCCGCATGCACCAGTCGTAGTCGCCGCCTTCCACCTCGAGCATCTGGGACTCTTCCAGTTTCTCGAGGCGCGGGTGCGCCAGGTAGAAGGGGACCGCCATGGACGAGGCGCCGTCCGGCGTGAACCACTCCTCCGCCAGGTAGACAGTGCAGCGGCAGGTCGAGGCCGCGGCCCGTCAACTCGGCCCGGAGGTCGCCGATGCGCGCGTCGAGGAGGCTGCCCTCGATGCGGATGGGCAGGTCGCACAGGCGCAGGTCGAGCAGTTGTTCGTCGGGAAGGTCTGCCCACTCGGGAGGCACGGAAACCGCCAGCATGCGTCGGATCTTACTCTCGATGGCGAGCGTCTGTCAGTCCCGGCCGACCTGCCCGAGGCGCAGCTCCATCACGACGCTCGCCAGGCCGATCTGGACCGCGGGCTCACGGGCCGCGGCCGCGCCGCCACCGGGCCCGCGCGGGCCAGAGAGACGGCGGCGAGGCGGGAGCGAGGCCGTCGACAATCTCCCTGCCCGTGCGCGTGCGGACCGGCCGAGGCACCGCGGTCCGCTTCCCGTCGAGCAGGCCCGAGACGGTGGAATGCAGCAGTTCCATGCGTGCGCCAGGCGTGAGGCTTCCGTCGCCGTCTTCGGTGAGCTCTTCGAGGTTCTCGAGCGGATCGTGTCCGGCAATCAGGTAGATGGCCGCAAGGCCGGCCCGGGCATCCACCGTGAACCAGCGGCCGTCGGCCGGGGCCTCGTGCGCCTCGCCCCGCCGGACGCGGCTGGCCCCGCGCACCGCGGCACCGGGGAAGAGCACCGACACGCCGCCCAGCGCATCCCTGGTCACGACGTAGGCGAAACCATCGCTCCCGGTGCTGAACGCGAGTCGGATCCGATCGCCGGCGGTCACGGCGCTGCCGTCCGTCAGGGGAAACGCGGCCCACTGGCCGTTCTGCATGCGCTGCCCGTCGGCGGTCCAGTAGAGCGTGAAGCGGGGCAGCGGCTGCGCCGCCGCCGGCCGGTTCCACCAGCGCACCGCCAGGGGCACCGCCCGGCTCGCCACGGCGACGGCGAGCACCACGGCGAGGGCGATGAACGCCCGCTTCGCGGTTCGCATGAGACGGCGGTCGTTGACCTCGGACGAACTGAGGAGCCTGTGCGCCAGAAGCGCGATCGACTCCCGCGGCCGCTTCGGGTCGTAGGCGATCCGCTGCCAGGCCGCCAGCTTCGGCCGCCCCGGGAGGCCATTCGCGGCGAGAGGGTCCGCGTGCGCCGGGTCCGCGAGCACGAGGATGTTCCGGCGGGTCTTGAAGGCGTGGGCGAAGTCCGCGGCCCGCGGATCGTCGCGCGCGCTCGCCGGCCCGCTCGAGGCGGGAGCGGAGAGCAGCACGAAGTCCGGCGCTTTTTCGATCGACGCGAGCCGTTCCGGCCCCGGCGCGGCGGGAGCGTCGCGCCCGGACACGCAGACCTTGAAGCCGAATCGCGCGAGGCCGGCGGCCACCTCGGAGGCCATTCCCCGGTCTTCGCCGTCACGGCAGCAGAGATAGACGTCGCACTCGACGGGCTTCATGGGCGTTCCGGACGCCTTCCATGCTAACACCGCCGCGCGAGGACGCGGCCGGAACGCCCGTCGGACCCGCTACTTCGCGGCCTTGCGCGAGCACGCGAATCTCGCTCGCCCGCTTCGAGCCCGCTGCGTCCTTGAAGTACACGATCACCTGATCGTTCACGCCCACCAGGTCGGCAACCGTCGGCTCCTTGCCCTGAGCCTTGAACTGCCTCGTGATGGTGCCGAGGCCCTCGCCCACCACCAGGGTCTTCGAGTCCACGGTGAAGGTCCAGTCCTTGTCGCCATCCTTCACGCTCACCGACGACCCGCCAACCGCCGAGATCGCGCCCCGCGCGCTGCCGCCCGCCGATTCCCCGGACATCGCGCCTTCGGTGGGCGGGAGCCCCGAGTGCACGTCGGTGGCCACCAGCACGCCGCCCTCGTCTCGATAGTGGACCTCCACCCCGACGCCGGGCTTCACGAAGTCCGCGAACTTGACGCCGGCGGCGCCGGCGGCCTCGGCCTGGCTCTGGGCCTTTCCCGCCCCGCGGGCGACGAGTCGAGTGGCCTTGTCGACTTTGAAGGTCGTCTGGCTGCCAGCGGCCTTCACCACGAATGTGTCTCCGGTGACACTCACGACCGTTCCCCGCACCCACTTTGTCTGGGCCGACGCCACCGGTACACAGACCAGCGACGCCACGAGCGCGACGGCGACGACTGTCAGCCACGACTTCATGGACAACCTCCTCGGACGGTATCCACCGCCCCGACCGTGCAAGAGCCGCCTACTCCGAACCACTGGATTTCGCTGTACCTGGTTGATGACGAAGGCGGCACGGAGGATGTTCCCTGATGCGGCGGACCTGCCCGGTGCGTCAGGGCGCCGCCGCCGGCTGCCCGGCCTCGACCGTGACGGCGTCGAGGAACGGCATCATGCCGCGCAGCCTGGCGCCGACGGCTTCGATCGGGTGCTGCTGCTCGGCCCGCTGCGTGGCGGTGAACTGCGGCCGGCCGGCCCGATCTTCGGCGATCCACGCCTTCGCGTAGGTGCCGTCGTCGATCTCGGCCAGCATCTGCCGCATCTCCCGCCGCGTCTCGTCGGTGACGATGCGCGGCCCGCCGGTGTAGTCGCCGTGCTCGGCGGTGTCGCTCACCGAGTAGCGCATGTAGTTCAGGCCGCCGCGGTAGATGAGGTCGACGATGAGCTTCAGCTCGTGGAGGCACTCGAAATAGGCGATCTCCGGCTGGTAGCCCGCCTCGACGAGCGTCTCGTAACCCGGCCTTGATGAGCGCGCTCACGCCGCCGCAGAGCACGGCCTGCTCGCCGAAGAGATCCGTTTCGGTTTCCTCGGCTGAACGTCGTCTCGATCACCCCGGCCCGCGTGACGCCGATGCCCTTCGCGTAGGAGAGCGCGACCGCCCTCGCCTGGCCCGTGGCGTCCTGGTGGATGGCGAGCAGCGCCGGCGTGCCCGCCGCCCTCCTGGTAGACCTCGCGGACGCGGTGCCCGGGCGACTTCGGCGCGACCATCGTGACGTCGACGTCCGCCGGCGGCACGATGGTGCCGAACCGGATGTTGAACCCGTGCGCGAACATCAGCATCTTGCCGGCCGTGAGGTGCGGCGCGATCGCCGGTCTCGTAGATCGCCGGCTGCCGGGTGTCGGGCGCGAGGACCATGATGACGTCCGCCCAGGCGGCGGCGTCGGGGACGCTCGTGACGCGGAGCCCCTGGGCCTCGGCCTTTTCGCGCGAGCGGCTGCCGGTCCGGCAGGCCGACGGCGCACCGTCGCGCCGCTGTCCTGCAGGTTCAGCGCGTGCGCGTGCCCCTGCGACCCGTAGCCGATGATCGCGACTTTCCGCCTCGTGATGAGGCCGAGATCCGCGTCCTTGTCGTAGTAGATCGTCGCCATTGTTCTCCTCGCTGAGGCCGGTCTACGGGGTCAGACCCTGGTTCAGGCGGACAGCCGCACGGTGTCGGCGCGGCCGGTGTCGCGGGGAATCCTCGGCATCGGGCCCCGCAGCGCCGCCGACGGGCGGCGCGCCCGCGGCGTGCGGGCCGCGCCGCGCGCCATGGCCACCCGGCCCGTGCGCACGACCTCGAGGACGCCGTAGGGCCGCAGCACGTCGAGCAGGCTGTCGATCTTGTCCTCGGTGCCGGTGATCTCGACGATCAGCGACTCGGGCGAGACGTCGACGATGCGCGCGCGGTAGACGTCGACGAGCTGCATGATGTGCGACGCGTGTCTCGGCCGTGGTCTGCACCTTGATCATCGCGAGGTCGCGGTACACGGCCGGCGTGGCCGTCACGTCGTCGACCCGAAGCACGTTGACGAGCTTGTAGAGATGGGCCTCGACTTGCCGGGCGCCGTCCCGGTCGGTGTCGACGACGATCGTCATGCGCGAGACGCCCGGCGTGTCGGTGTGGCCGACGGTGAGCGACTCGATGTTGAACGCGCGGCGGCGGAAGAGCGAGGCCACGCGGTTGAGCACGCCGGGCTTGTCTTCGACGTACACCACGAAGGTGGAGCTCATCCGGATCGCCTCCTGGGCCGGACGCCGGATCATCTGGTCGAGGCCAGCGCCGGCGGCGACCATCGGGTAGACCGCGTCGTCCTGTTTCGACGCGGAAGTCGATCAGGACGGGCCCGTCGTGCGGCCGAGGCCGCTTCGACCGCGGGGATGACGCCGTCGACGCTCCGTCACGCGGATGCCGCGGATGCCGTAGGCCTCGGCCAGCTTGACGAAGTCGGGGTTGACCAGCGGCGTCGCGGCGTAGCGCGCGCCGTAGAAGAACTCCTGCCACTGCCGCACCATGCCGAGGTAGCCGTTGTTGATGATGGCGATGTTGACCTTGACGCCCTCCTGCACCATGGTCGCCGAGCTCGGCCATCGTCATCTGGAAGCCGCCGTCGCCGACCACCACCCAGACCTCGGCGTCGGGGCGGGCGAGCTTGGCGCCGATGGCCGCCGGCAGGGCGAAGCCCATCGGTGCCGAGGCCGCCGGAGGTGATGAGCGAGCGCGGCCGACTCGTGCTGGTAGTACTGCGCTTCCCACATCTGGTGCTGGCCGACGTCGGTGACGACGACGGCCGTCGCCGCCGGTGGCGTGCCACAGGTCGTGGATGACGTGCGCCGCGTAGAGGTGCCCGTCGTCGGGCAGGTTCTGGATGTCGCGGGCCGTCGCGTCGCCCTTGAGCTCGTCGATCCGGGCCAGCCAGGCCGAGTGATCGTCGGGCACCACGCCGGGCAGCAGCGTCTCGAGCACCTCGCGCACGTCGCCGATCAGCCCGACGTCGACCTGGACGTTCTTGTTGATCTCGGCCGGATCGATGTCGACGTGGATCTTCCTGGCGCTGCGGCGCGTAGGTCGGCCAGCTTGCCGGTGACGCGGTCGTCGAAGCGCATGCCGAGGGCGACGCAGCAGGTCGGCCTGCTGGATCGCCTTGTTCACCCACGCCTCGCCGTGCATGCCCATCATGCCGAGGTTCAGCGGGTGCGAGCCGGGAAGGCGCCGATGCCGAGCAGCGTCATCGCCACGGGAATCGTGGTGCGCTCGGCGAACGCCTGCAGGAGATCCTCGGCCGCGCCGAGCGATCACGCCGTGGCCGGCGAGGATGACGGGGCGGCGACGCGCCGTTGATCAGGTCGAGGGCGTGGCGGATGTCGCTCGCGCGCGGCCGGTGGTCGGGCCGGTAGCCGGGCGGCTTGGGCTCCGCGGCGGCCCAGTCGAACTGGCACGTGCCCTGCTGGGCGTCCTTCGTGATGTCGACGAGCACCGGGCCCGGACGGCCGGACGCGCGCGATGTAGAAGGCCTCGCGGAGCGCCGGCGCGATCTCGTCCGCGCTCGGTCACCAGGTAGTTGTGCTTCGTGACCGGCAGCGTGACGCCCGTGATGTCGGTCTCCTGGAAGGCGTCGGAGCCGATGAGCGAGCTCGACACCTGGCCGGTGATGCAGACGATCGGCGAGGAGTCCATCATGGCCGTGGCGATGCCGGTCACCATGTTGGTGGCGCCGGGGCCGGAGGTGGCCATCGCGACGCCGACGCCGCCGCTGGCGCGCGCGAAGCCGTCGGCCATGTGCACGGCGCCCTGCTCGTGGCGCACCAGGACGTGGTGGACGGGGTAGTCCGGCATCGCGTCGTAGACGGGCAGGATCGCGCCGCCCGGATACCCGAACACGTGGGTGACGCGCTCCCGCGTGAGGCACTCCCAGACGATCCGGGCGCCGCTGAGCGTCGGCGGCTCGGGGCGGCGGCGCCCCGTGCGAGCGGCCTTGCGGGTCATCCCGTCACCGCCCCTTCCGACGCCGACGAGACGAGGCGGGCGTATTTCGCCATGACGCCGGAGGTGAACGCCGGCGCGGGCGGTGCCCAGGCGGCCAGGCGCCGCTGAAGCTCGTCGTCGGCCACGTCGAGCCGGAGCTCCCGCGCGGCGAGGTCGAAGGTGATGCCGTCGCCGTCGCGCACCGCGGCGATCGGCCCGCCCTTTGCCGCTTCGGGCGCGACGTGCCCCGCCATCAGGCCGCGAGTCGCGCCCGAGAAGCGGCCGTCGGTGACGAGCGCGACCGAATCGCCGAGCCCGGCGCCGACCAGCGCGGCCGTGACGGCGAGCATCTCGCGCATGCCGGGCCCGCCGGCCGGACCTTCGTAGCGGATGACCACGACATCGCCGGCGCGGATCGCGCCCGCCTCGACGGCGGCGAACGCCGCTTCCTCGCTCTCGAAGACACGGGCCGGGCCCGCGTGCGCGAGACGCGTGTAGCCCGCCACCTTCACCACGCAGCCCGCGGGCGCGAGGTTGCCCTTGAGGATGACCAGGCCGCCGGTGGGCTTGATCGGTGCGGCGAGCGGCCGCACGACGTCCTGCCCGGGCGTCTCCGACGCGGCGGCGGCCTCTTCCGCGATCGTCTTTCCCGAGACCGTGATCGCGTCACCGTGCAGCAGCCGTCCTTCGAGCAGTCGGCGGGCGACCAGGGCGGTGCCGCCGGCCCGGTAGAGGTCGTTCGCGACGTACCGGCCGCCGGGCTTCAGGTCCGCGATGAGGGGGATGCGATCGTTGACCGGGTCGAAGTCGTCGATGGAGAGCGGCACGCCGGCCTCGCGGGCGATGGCCAGCAGGTGCAGCACCGCGTTGGTCGAGCCGCCGGTGGCCATGACGCCGGCGATCGCGTTCTCGAGCGCCGGCCGGGTGAGAATCTGGCTCGGGCGGAGGTCGCGGCCGACCAGGTCCATCACCAGCCGCCCGACGCGCGCGCAGACATCCGGCCGCGCCGGGTCGACCGCCGGCACGCTGCCGCTGCCCATCGGCGGCGATGCCGAGGAACTCGCAGACGGCCGCCATGGTGTTGGCCGTGAACTGGCCGCCGCACGCGCCGGCGCCGGGGCAGGCGTGATCCTCGAGGTCCTTCAGCCGGCCGTCGTCGAGGCGGCCGGCGGCGTGCGCGCCGACCGCCTCGAACACGTCCTGGATGGTGACGTCGCGGCCCTCCCAGGCGCCCGGCGCGATGGAGCCGCCGTAGAGCACCATGCCGGGGATGTCGAGGCGGGCCAGCGCCATGACGGCGCCGGGAATCGTCTTGTCGCAGCCGACCAGGACCACCAGGCCGTCGAAGAGGTTGCCGCGCGCGACCAGCTCGATCGAGTCGGCGATCACCTCGCGGCTGACCAGCGAGGCCTTCATGCCGGCCGTGCCCATCGTGATGCCGTCGGAAATCGACACGGTGTTGAACTCGAGCGGCGTCCCGCCGGCCTCGCGGATGCCGGCCTTGACCCCGGCGGCGAGATCGCGCAGGTGGAGGTTGCAGGGGCCGATCTCGATCCACGTGTTGGCCACGCCGATGAGCGGCCGGGCGAGATCGCCGTCCGAGAAGCCGGCGGCCTTGAGCATGGCCCTTGCCGGGGCGCGGTGGGGGCCCTGCGTGAGGGCGGCGCTGCGTCGTGGGAGCATGGCTCACTTATAGCGGAACCCGACGAGCATCAGCAAAGACGATAATCATTAATACACTATTAACTAAATCTAATAGCACTGATCCGCTCCAGGCGCGCTATCGTGTGGCGATGGACCTCGACCCGCCTCCACCCGACTCCCGCGACGCCGCCAGCCTGGCGCGCCTGGCCGACCTGCGGGCCCAGATCGACGACACGGACCGCAAGCTGCTCCGGCTGCTCGACCAGCGCATCGAGTACGCGCTGCAGACCGCCCGCCTCAAGCCGTCGGTCACCGACGGCAGCCGCGAGGACGACGTGATGACCCGCGTGCGCGCCGCGGCGTACGGCCTGCTCAGCGACGAGTTCGTCGGCGCGCTCTACCGGTCGATCATCGACGAGAGCAAGCGGCTGCAGGCCCGGCGGCCGCGGTTCGGCGGCTTCCAGGGCGAACACGGCGCCTGGAGCGAGATGGCGCTCGACCGCTGGGACGCCAGCCTGATCCCGGTGGCTTGCCGGACCTTCGAGGAGGTGTTCGAGGGGGTCTCCGCCGGCTTCTTCGACCGCGGCATCGTCCCGGTGGAGAACTCGCTCGGCGGATCGGTCGTCGAGGTGAGCGACCTGCTGATTGAGACCAGTCTCTCCATCGTGGGCGAGATCCGGGTGCCCATCAGCCAGTGCCTGCTCGCGCTGCCGGGCACGCCGCTCGCCGACATCCGGAGCGCCAGGTCGCACCCGCAGGCGCTCGCGCAGTGCCGGGGCTTTCTGGCGCGGCACCGCATCGCGGCCGAGCCCCACTACGACACGGCCGGGGCCGCGCGCTGGCTGATGTTCGACGGCACCCGCGCGGTCGGCGCCATCGCCAGCCCGCTCGCGGCGCGCCTCTACGGCCTCGACGTGGTGGCCGAGCGCATCGCCGGCCACGAGTCGAATGAAACCCGGTTCGTCGTGCTCGCGAGAGAACTCCACACCGGGCCGGCCGACAAGGGCTCGATTGTCCTCGCCACCGACGACCGGTCCGGCGCGCTCGTGCAGGCGCTCGGCGCGTTCGCCGACCACCGCGTGAACCTGTCCCGCATCGAGTCGCGCCCGGCCGCCGGCGGCCGGGGGAGGTACACCTTCCTCATCGACTTCGCCGGCGACCCGGGCAACGACGACGTGGCGCGGGCCCTGTCGGCGCTCGGGTCGCAAGGGGTCTCGTACCGGATTCTGGGTTTCTACCCGTCAGACCACGGTCCCGCGACCGCCGTGGCCGGGGCGGAGGCGCCGGCATCGTGAGCGCGGCTCCACGGGCCACCTCGTGACGTGACCGTCCCTACTCTTTCGGGCCGGCTCCCCAGTAGTTGACGCCTTCGCGGTCCGAGTGTCGGCCGAAGCTGCGCACTTCTTCCGTCGTGACGAAGTACGTCTCGTGGTGCCCGTAGCTGCGCGAGAAGACCACGCGCCCGCTCTGGCCGCCGGGCGTGGAGAAGGTGATCTCCGCCATCGCCTTGTCGCGCTTCGACGTCAGGTCGCGCGAGCACAGCGGGCACGAGAACCGGACCACGTCGTTTTTCTTGAGCGGGAACGAGTCCGGCGCGATCACCTGGTAGTTGCCCGGCTGCGGGCTGAACAGAAGGAGCGCCGCGCGCCCGTTGCACTCGGTCTTGAGGATGACCTTTACGTTGGGATTCAGAATCCCATAGCACTTCGGACAGTGATAGTTCCGCTTCATGAGCAGGGCCTCCGGCGCATCTGGTGAATGAGCGCATCGTATCACCGATGCGCGGCGGCTACCCGATTCGCGTGCAGAGGCGCGCGCGGAAGTTGGACCGCGCTTTCGTGTAGAATCCGACCGCGATGGCCGAACACCGAGGTCAACATGGGCAGCGGCGTCTACAGCTCGCTTGTGCCGGCAAACGGCGTGCTCGGCGTGATGACCGCGTCGCAGGTGTTCGCCTTCGCCGCGCCCGCGGCCGGGAAGCACCCATGACGTTCCGCTCGTCTTTCGGAGGTCAGGCCCCTATGAGATCGGTGATCGCGTCCGCGTGCTTCATGCTTGCGGCTCAGGCCGTCTGCTGGGGAGGGAACTGGCCGCACTGGCGAGGGCCCTCGATGAACGGCGTGTCCACTGACCGCGACGTCCCGCTGACGTGGAGCGCCACCGACAACGTCGCCTGGAAGCTCGCGCTGCCCGACTTTTCGGCGCGACGCCCATCATCTGGAACGACCGCGTCTTCCTGAACGTCGCCGACGGCACCGAGCTCTTTCTCATGTGCGTCGATCGCCGCGAACGGCGCCGAACTGTGGAGGGCCCGTCTCGGCTCGGGCAACGCGAAGGTCAGAAAGCAGAACATGTCGTCGCCATCGCCGGTGACCGACGGCACCCGGGTGTGGGTGATCACCGGCACCGGCGTGCTGAAGGCCTTCGACTTCGCCGGCAAGGAGCTCTGGGCGCGGGACCTGCAGCGCGACTACGGCCCGTTCGGGTTGAACTGGGGCTACGCGTCCTCGCCACTCCTGCACAAGGACAGTCTGTTCGTCGAAGTGCTTCACGGCATGAAGACCGACGACCCGTCGTACGTGCTGGCCATCGACACGCTGTCAGGGAAGACCCGCTGGAAGGTGGAGCGGCCGACCGATGCGGTGTCCGAATCGCCCGACGCCTACACGACGCCGGCGCTCCTGCGCTACGACGGTCGTGAGGAGATTGTGATCAGCGGCGGCGACTACGTGACCGGACACGACCCCGCGACCGGCGCCGAGCTCTGGCGGGCAGGCGGCCTCAATCCCTCGAAGGACCGGAACTACCGGGTCGTCGCGTCGCCCATCGCGCTGGACGGCATGATCTACGTGCCGTCGCGCGTGCGGCCGCTCATCGCGTTCCGCGCGGGCGGGCGCGGCGACATCACCACGTCGCACAGGGTCTGGTCCACCGACCAGGGCCCCGACGTGCCGACGCCTGCGACCGACGGCAAGTACATCTTCATCCTGAACGACCGGGGCATCGTCTGGTGCCGCGACGCGAAGACCGGCGCGGAGATCTGGGGCAACCAGCGCGTGCGCCCCGGCACCTACAGCGCGTCGCCCGTGATCGCCGGGGGTAAGGTCTACGTGACGTCCGAGGACGGTGTGACGACGGTCTTCGAGGCGGGTCCCGAGTTCAAGATCCTCGCGGAGAACGACCTCGCCGATTACACGCTCTCGTCACCGGCGTTCGCGGACGGCCAGCTCTTCCTGAGAACGACGAAGTACCTTTACTGCATAGGCAGCCGGGCGACGGCGGCGAAGTAGCCCGGAGAGATGGGAGCGATGCACATGATCGAGCGGAAGCGGACCCTGACGGCGCTGGCCGGCCTCTGGCTCGCAGCCGCCGCGGCGGGCGGCGCCGCGCCGGCTGGCCCGGACTGGCCGTACTGGCGCGGGCCTGCCGCCGACGGCATGGCTGCCGGCAGCGCGCCGTTGCGATGGACGGATACCGAGAACGTCCGGTGGAAGACCGAGATTCCCGGCCTGGGGCACTCGAGTCCGGTGGTGTGGGGCGACTACGTCTTCCTCACCACCGCGATCAAGACCGGCGCAGGCGGCGGTCCCCAGGTGGAGCACACGTTCGACGTCCTCGCCCTCGACCGCAAGACGGGCAAGATCCTCTGGCAACGCACCGCGAAAACCGCCGTGCCGCACGAAGGCGGCCACAACACGTACGGCAGCTTCGCCTCCAACTCGCCCGTGACCGACGGGAAGCACGTCTACGCCTTCTTCGGCTCGCGAGGCATGTACTGCTACGACTTCAAGGGCAATCTGATCTGGGAGAAGGACTTCGGCATCCAGATGCGCATCAAGATGGCCTTCGGCGAAGGGATGGCTCCGGTGCTCGCCGGCAACAGGCTCATCCTGGTCTTCGACCACGAAGGGGATTCCTTCATCGTCGCGCTCGACAAGGGCACGGGCAGCGAGCTCTGGCGCGTCGCTCGGGACGAGAAGACGAACTGGGCGGCGCCGCTCGTGACGACGGTCGGGAAGCGGACCGAAGTCATCGTCGCGGGCAGCAACAGGACCCGCAGCTACGACGCGGACAATGGCAAGGTCATCTGGGAGTGCGCGGGCCTCGGTGCGAACACCATCCCGCAGCCCGTCCGCCAGGACGACCTCGTGTTTGTCATGACCGGTTACCGGAACCCGAACCTCATGGCGATCCGGCTTGGCCGCGAGGGCGATCTCACCGGCACCGACGCGATCGTCTGGTCACAGACCAGGGGCAATTCGTACACGCCGTCGCCGGTGCTCTACGACAACAAGCTCTACGTGCTGACCGATAACGGCATGGTCAGCTGCTACAACGCCAGGACCGGCGAACCGTACTATCACCAGGCGCGCCTGCCGAAGACGTACAGCTTCAAGTCGTCTCCTGTCGGGCGCCGACGGGCGCCTCTACCTCGCGAGCGAGAACGAAGACGTCATCGTCCTGAAGATGGGCGAGGCGTTCGAGGTGCTGGCGACCAACACCATGAGTGGCCAGGTCTTCATCGCGACACCGGCGGTGGCCGACGGAGACATCTTCCTCCGCAGCAAGACGACGCTGTTCTGCATCCGTGAATCCTGACCTCGGCGGCTCGTGAAGGCGGGCGCTGGCCTGCCGACGGAGGCGGCTTCATGACCCGTTCTCGCGGCCCGATTCAGCCGCTGTACGCGGGATAAGGCACCGGTCCTACAGATAGGGCTCGAGCCCCTTCGCCATCAGCTCGGCGTAAGAGGGGAGCCCGGTCACCGAAATCGGCGTACCTGGGTTCGTGGACGTGAACGCCGCGAGGATGGCCATCACGGTCGCGACGTGGCGGCCGACGCGCTGCTTGAGGGGCCATCCGTGCTCGTCGAACGGCACGGCGAGCCGGCCGAGGCCGGCCGCCCTGAGGTACTTGTCGTCGGTGCCCTCGACGACCTGCCGCGCGTCTGTGGCGCCCCGGAGCCGGCCCTGCGACACGTTCGACGTCTCGCACAGCAGAGCCAGGGCCCCGGTGGCATCGCCCAGCTCCCGGTGCGAGAGGCCGCGCAGGTTCTTCGGCGACGGCTCGAGGCCGATCGTGATGTCGTCGAACTCGAGGTTCAGGACGGCCCCCGACGCCACCGGCATGGCCCGCTCGTGGGCCACGATCGCGTTGACGACCGGGTACTCGGGCGACGCCTCGTGGAGATCGATGACGAGGTCCACCTTCTCCGCGCGGACGAGCGACACGATGGCGAACGCGACGCGCTCGGTCAACGTGCCATCCGGGCGGCCCGGATACGCGCGGTTGAGGTTCCGCGTCTCGGCGCCCGAGAGCTGCTGCCCGGACGCGGCATGCACGTAGATGTCGGGATCCGGCCACTGGTCGGTCGGGTTCGTCGCCCGGCTCCCGTAGCGGAAGGCGCGGCGCCCGGACGCGCCCTGGAACTCCAGCGTCCTGGGCGACGCCTCCTGGTAATCGGTGTGCGTCAGCGCTCCCGGAAGGCGCGGCGCCCGGACGCGCCCCGGAACTCCAGCGACCTGGGCGACGCCTCCTGGTAGTCCGTGTGCGTCAGCGACGATCGGTTCGCGTGGGGCACGACCAGGAGCCTGCCGGCCGTCGGCACCGCGTGCTCGACGATGAGGATCGCGGTCATGTAGCCGGCCGGCTCGTTGCCGTGGGTCCCGCCGAGCACGAGCGCCGTCGCGCCGGGCTTGCCGGAGTCCAGCACGTAGACGTCCGTGTCGCCGCCGGTGCCGCCGATGCCCGGGAACCACTTCGACAGCCGCTGCACGGATGTGACGCCGGGGCCACGCCTGACGGCGTCATCCTGCGCCGCCGCCCGGTAGCCGGGCACGACGGAGGCGACCACCGCGAGGCTCGCCCCGAGGACGGCCAGCGAGACGAGGGCGTTTCGTCCAGTCGACATACCCTACCCGATCATGAGCGCGCGCAGCACCAGCGGGATCAGCACCAGTCCGGCGTTGATCTTGAGCTTGAGGCTGCGCTGGGAGAAGATCTCCGCCACGACCAGCACGATGGCCACGGCGACGATGCCCCGATAGACCACGGTCATCACGCTCACACTCCAAAGAACCTGGCG
The DNA here is from genome assembly GCA_963834645.1 of uncultured Acidobacteriota bacterium. Lineage (GTDB taxonomy): Bacteria > Acidobacteriota > Vicinamibacteria > Vicinamibacterales > JAKQTR01 > JAKQTR01. Next base: position 9,454 of record CAWICP010000003.1, on the reverse strand, counting down.
ACCGGATTGGCGTAGATCAGGATCAGCGTGCCCAGCATGACGGCCGCGACCGCCGGGCCGATGCACCGGCGCACGATGGGCAGGTAGGACTCGCCGAGCAGCCCCGCCGTGACGACCGGCGTGAAGGCCACGGGCGGGATGTAGCTGCCCATCGCGCCGATGAGCGACAACGCCGACAGGACGATCACCTGGTTGCGCCCGAGCAGGGCGAGGGCGAACGGCACGCCGAGCACGCTGGCGCCGCCGTACACCGAGATCCCGCCGAAGAGCGGCAGGATCACGGCGATGCTCGCGAACAGGAACACGCTCGGAATCGCCAGCGAGCCCACGACAATCGCGCCCCGGAGGCCCGTGAGCGTCATCATCTCGATGAGCATGCCGACGCCGACCAGGATGCCGACGACGGGCAGGATCTCGCCAACGCCCGCGCGGGCGGCCGAGACCATCGGGACGCGGCGGCCGGAGACCAGGCCAAGCGCGCTGCCGATCAGGAAGGTGAGCGGCAGGCGCGGGTCCGGGAACCACTGCGGCGCGCTCTTCGGCCCGACCATGAGGACGATGACCGCGGCGAGCGGCAGATACAGCAGCAGGCGGCGGCCGCCCCGGAAGGGACTGTCGCGGAGGGCCGCCCGGCTTTCCGCCACGACCGTGCCGAGCTTGGTCCCGTCAATCTCCCGCCAGGCGAGCCAGATCGTCGTCAGGATGGCGGGGACCACCGTCAGCACGGTGAGGACGAGCCCGAAGCCGACGTACGGCATGTCAATCCCGCCGCCGATGATCATCACCGGGACGTTCACCGGCGGCGCGATCATGCCGTAGACCGCCGCGCTCGAGATCACCGCGCCCGCCGTCACGCGCGGCAGCCCCATCCGGATGAGCACCGGCGCGACGATGGCGCCGGTGCCGAGGACCGACGCGGTGCAGGACCCCGTGATCATCCCGGGGAACATGATGACCACCGTCAGCGCCACGAGCAGGAGGGCCCGCGACCGCCCGAGCAGCGCGATGAGGCCCTGCGTCAGCTCCGTCAGCAGCCCGTTCGCTTCGATCACCTTCATGAACACCATGGCGGTGAGAATCACGAGCGAGACGTCGAGGTAGCTGAACATCCCCTCGACCAGGTGCGCGACCGGGAATCCGCGCCCCGCCGCGAGCGCGAGCACGACGGAGGTCGCGGCCAGGCTGAGGGACACCGGCAGCCTCGCGGCCATGACCAGCGCGACAAAGCACGCGGCCGTCAGGAGGAGCAGCAGCGTGTCGGGCGTGCTCACGCTACTTGAAGGCCTTCTGGAGGGGCTCGACGGCTTTCGACATGCGCTCCACCTTGTCGATGGGAATCGTGGTGCCGCAGAGCTTGCTGATGAACCCGTCCTTGTCGCCCTCGGCGACCGCGACGACGTAGTGGCAGGCGGGCACGGCGGCCTGGATGAACTTGTCGGACAGCTGGCCGCGGCGCGCCTCGCCGCCCACGTGGACGCCGATGACGGTCATGCCGAGCTTCTTCGCCTCGGCGAGGAGCGCCTTCGCGCGGTCGATCTCCGCGTCCGCGGAAATGCCCGCGGCGCCCAGCCCCTTCGTGCTGCCGCCGAGCACGACCACCAGGGTCTTCGCGCCGGAGGCCGCGAGGTCGCCGGCCTTGGCCTGGGCGTCGGCCTTGTAGGGCACGCCGCCGCGATCCAGCAGCACCTTGACCATCTCGATGTCGGCGCTCTGGCCGACCGTCGTGAGAAAGGCCGGCTTCGCGGCGAGAGGGGCCTTGAGGGCGTAGGTCTGGGCCCCGGCGGTCCGGCCGCGACGGCCAGGACGAGGGTTGCGGCGATCAGGATGCGCGTCTTCACAGTCGAACTCCCTCCGGACACACTAATACCCGGCGGCTTGCCCGTCACGGCGCGGGTCCGCGCCGCCGTGCAGGGTCTTCGCCGCGTGATCGAACAGCACCGCGTGCACGCCGCCGAAGGCGGCATCGAAATCGGGGTGCACCGTCACGCCGTGCCCGAGCGCGACGAGCCCCTTGAAGGCGTTGATCGAATACCGCCCCTCGAGGAGCAGGTTGCCCGTCCGGCCCTGGAACAGCCGCGGAGCGCTGATCGCCGTCTGGACCGGCATGCCCCGATCGATCACGTTCGAGATGACCTGGGCGAGCGTCGGGATGATGCGCGTCGCCCCGGGCGAGCCGAGCGCCATGAAGGGCCGGCCCTGCGGGTCGAGGACGAGCGTCGGGCTCATGCTCGAGAGCATGCGCTTGCCGGGCTGGATCGAGTTGGCCGACCCGGGCTTCACGTCGAAGTCGTCCATGTCGTCGCCCATGATGATGCCCGTGCCCGGCACCACCACGCCCGACGCGAAGAACATGTTGATCGTCTTGGTGACGGCCACCATGTTCCCGTCCCGATCCATGACGCTGAAGTGCGTGGTCGACCCGGACTCGTACTTCGACGGGTCGCCGGCCTCGGCGGCCGTCATCACGGCGTCGGGCCTGATGCGCGCGGCGAGCGATGTCGCGTACGCCTTCGAGGCCAGCCCTCGGTACGGGACGCTCACGAAATCCGGGTCGGCCGAGTACTTCGCACGATCGGCGAAGACCAGCTTGCAGGCTTCCGCCCAGACGTGCGCCGTTTCCGTCGTCTGTTCGCCGAGCGCGGCCAGGTCGAAGTGCTCCAGGATGTTCAACAGTTGGAGGACGTGCGTTCCGCCCGAGGGCGGGGGCGCGGTGATGAGCGTGTAACCGCGGTACGTGCCGGTGACAGGCGTGCGCACCTTCACCTGGTAGCCGGCCAGGTCTTCTGCCGTCAGGATCCCGCCGCGCTTCCGGACCTCGGCGGCGATCCGATCCGCGATATCGCCGCGTGTAGATCGCGTCGGCGCCCCGCGCCTGGATCAGGCGGAGGGTGTTCGCGAGGTCCTTGTTGACGATGGTGTCGCCCACTTCGGGCGGGAAGCCGTCCTTGGCGTAGATCGCGAGGCCGTTCTCGAACTTGCCGAGCTTGCCGAAGTTGTCCTTGATGATCTGCGCGAGGTTGACGGTGACCGGCACGCCGCGCTCGGCCCAGTCGATGGCCGGCTGCAGCACCTGCGCGCGGGTCAGCTTCTTCGAGCCGTAGTGATCGAGCGCGTAGAGCAGGCCCTTCACCTCGCCAGGCACGGCCGACGCCAGTCCCCCTTCGACCGACGCGTTGCCGACGGGGCGGCCCCGTTCGTCGAGCGCGTACATGCCGGGCGTGGCCGCGGCCGGCGCGGTCGGGCGGAAGTCGATGACGACGGCGTCCTTCATGGAGGCCAGCTTGACCACCATGAACCCGCCGCCGCCGATCCCGGAGGCGTTGGGCTCGAGGACGCCGAGGGCGAAGCCGGTGGCCACGGCGGCGTCGACGGCGTTGCCGCCCATCCTGAGGATCTCGATGCCCGCGCGCGAGGCTTCGGGCTTCGCCGCGGCGACCACGCCGTTGGCGCCGGTCGCGCCGCGCCCGTGGAGGTTCAGAGGAGTCTGGGCGGGAGCGTGCGCCTGGATGGCGACCAGCGCCGCGGCGACGGCCGCCAGGAGCGTGAGGCTGCGCGGCCGTCGTGGGCTCGGGCGTGGCATGTCGAGACTCCCGTCATCGAGGGCGCGGGTGATGCGTCGGCGGCGGGCGCACGTCGCGCGGCCGCGATGCCCGAACATCGTACACCAAGGCGGGCGGCGGATGCCTGCTGCTGCCGGGGCCTCGCTCCGGAGTGCGAAGGACGCAGCCCGCCTTGCCGGCCGCCGACGCCGTTACGGCGAGGTGCCGGGCGCAGGTCCCGCCGAGGAAGCGGGTCCGCAGCGTCTGCAGGGTCGGCCGGTAGAGGATGAGGAACTGGCGCGTGGACGGGTTGGCCACGATGACTGGCCGGCCGTCCGTCGTGGCCACCTCGGAGATGGCGGCGGCGGTGGCCGTCAGGGGCGCGCCGAGGCTGTCGAGGCTTTGCGTCCAGATGTTCGAGGCGTTGCCCTGGGAGGCCAGGGCGAACGCGTTCAACCCGCTGTTGAACGCGAGGTCGAGCTGTGTCCCGATGCGTCCGGCGACGACCGGGCGCACGGTGCCGATCGCGGTCGCGCCCGCCGCAAGCGTGGTCGTCTGCGGGATGCCGCCCCGCGTCCACGCCACCGTGAAGGTGCCGGCCGTGTCGCTGTAGGCCACGCGCACCAGGCCGGGCGTGCCGGCTTCATTGCTGATGGCGAACCGCGCGCTGGTCGCCGCGCCGCTCAGGTTCAGCCACCGGCCCCAAATCGCCTGGTCCCACGTCCGGCCCACGACCAGGCACGCCGTCGGCCCGCAGGCAATTTCCGGCATCTCCTGCACGTCGGCCGCCGCCAGGGCCGTCGCCGTGCCCGTCGGCCCGTTCGCGCCCACCGCCCGGACGCGGATGGTCGTGCCGCCGTCCCACCACGTCGCGAGGTACGAATTCGTGCTCGCCACCCACGCCGTGCCGCCCGGGTTGCCGTGCCCCGCGATCCAGCGCGATCGTCCCCAGCGCCCAGACCGGTCCCAAGGTGGCGGTGCCGCCGCCGGTTGCGCGTGACCGTGCGCGCCAGCCGGGCGGTCCCCTTGGTGTAGGTCACCAGATACGCCTGGCGCGTCGCGCTGTAGGTGGCGCGGGCCGCCAGCGCGTTCGTGTCAATCTGGAACGCGCTGCCCAGCGCCTGGCCCTGGGCATTCAGCAGCAGGCCCTTGACCTCCGCATTCCACGTGTGCCAAACCACCAGATACTGCTGCCGCACCGAGTCGAACGCCGCGTCGAAATCGGCGACCACCGCCGCGTCGTTGACCACCTGCGTGCCCGTCCCGGCCGGCGTTGGTCCGCCACTTGCCGCCGCGATCACCGACAGGCTCCGGGACGCCGTCGCTGACGTGTAGCGCGAGGTGTCGGCCGGCGTGAACGTCGCCGTCAGCGTGTGGGTGCCGATCGCGAGCACGGTGCCGACCGCCGGGCTGTAGAGAAAGGTGCCAGGCACACTCGCCGAGGCATTCAACTGCGTGACCGAGAGCGGCGAACCCTGCGTCACGGTGGCCGGCGTCGGCCAGTTCAGCGTCGGTGCCGTCTTCGTCGCGGCGCCGTCGCGCCATCCTGGGACACGGCGACGGTCTGGCCGGCAATCGTGATGATCCCGTTGCGACTGGACGTGGAACTGGTGGCCGGGACCTGGAATGGCAGGTTCCCGCTGCCCGTTCCATGGGTCGCCCAGAGCGACACCCAGGGCAGAGTGGTCGTGGCGGTCCAGTCGCACGCCGTGCCGGTGGAGACCGCGATGGAGTAGTCACCGCCGCCGGCCGGCGCCTTCACGGACCCGGTGCTCAGTGAATACGTGCACGAAGGGGAGTCGCTGAACGTGAACGTGTTCGACGGGTCGCTGAGCGCTGCGCCTTCCGGGCCGACCGCGCTCACGCGGGCTTCGTATTCGCCGCCTGGAAGCGGCCAGCCCGCCGCCTCCGTTCGAGAAGTCGTAGCGGATCTTGCCGTCGACCGCAGGCGACGGCTTGCCCATGTCCACCGTCGCGAACGGCGCCGGTGCCCCGACGACGTACAAGTTGAGTTCATACCCCACGACCGCCGGTTGACCATCGTCGAGGATGGTCCAGTGGTCGGGCGACGGGTCGAACTCAGCGATGCGGGGATCGCTGACGACCTGCGCTTCGAGCGGAGGGGCGAATGCCAGGGCGAAGGCGACGATCAGCAGGGCGGCAAGGCCGAGCGGGGCGCTGCTGCGTCGTGGGCGGAATGGCATTGGCTCTGTGTGCTGAGGGGGTCGTCTCGCCCGTTGAACTCCCGGTCTCTGTACCGCGACACGACGAGGCGGAGCAACACTCATGCCAGTCGAAAGTGGATATTTGTGGCCTGGAATGCGAAAGCGCGCGCTGCGTTCAGAGAGCCGAGACTCGGCCAGTTTCGTTCCTCGGAAAATGCGCGTCGCGAGCGCGCCTCGGCGACAATCGGCGCGTTTGTGCAGGGATTTCTCTCGGCTGCACGCATTCTCACCGTCGCCCACCGAGATCGGAGCGGGGCGATTGCGTGCGTACCTTTCGCAGGCGTTGGACCAAGGTTGTGTTTGGCCGGCGCGCAGCGAAAGCCATGCCAGCGATGACGGTCATGGAAGGGCTTACATTGTCGTTGGAAGAATGCCATTGGCCGGCGCCCGTCAATCAGATGGCACTTTCAAACTCGAAAGGTCGTCTGTCCGGCGCTGGCTTCGTGTGATGAACGGCCGTCGCACCGCCTCGACGATCGAGGCCTGGGCAGTACCGCTTCGTAGCCGACACCTACAGAAAGGCCCCAGCCGCACTCGCAGGGATGCGGTCAGCGAGGGCCCGGGCGGGAAGTTCGTGTGCGCGTCGCGCGGGCGCCCGCGGAGCGCGATTGCGCCAGGCGTTCGAGCAGCGGCACCGTCTGGTCGAGCGAGAGGCAGGCGTCCGTGATGCTCACGCCCCGCACCAGCGCGGCGTCCGGGCGCGCGTCCTGACGCCCTTCCACGAGGTGGCTCTCGATCATCACGCCGAGGATGTTCGGCGATCCGGCCGCGATCTGGCCGCTCACGTCGGCGGCCACCTCGATCTGCCTCCGGTGGTCCTTGCCGCTGTTGCCGTGCGAGCAATCGATCATCACGCGCGCGGGAAGGCCCGCCGCCGCCAGCTTGCCGACCGTCTCGTCGACGCTGCGCGCGTGGTGGTTCGGTCCGGTGCGCGTTCCACCCCGGAGGATCACGAAGCACGTGTCGTTGCCGGCGGTCTGCAGGATGGCGCCGATACCCTGCTTGGTGACGCCCGCGAACCAGTGCGGCTGCCGCGCCGACGCGACGGCGTCCACCGCGATCTGCACGCTGCCGTTCGTGCCGTTCTTGAAGCCCACCGGCATCGAGAGGCCCGACGCCAGTTCGCGATGCACCTGGCTTTCGGTGGTGCGGGCGCCAATCGCCGCGACCGACGTCAGGTCCGCGAGATACTGCGGCATCTGGGTGTCGAGGAATTCCGAGGCCGTCGGCAGGCCGCGTTCGTTGATCGTCGAGCAGCAGCGCCCGCGCGAGGCGCAGGCCCTTGTTGATGTGGTAGCTTCCGTCGAGGTCGGGATCGTTGATGAGGCCCTTCCAGCCCGCCACCGTGCGCGGCTTCTCGAAGTAGGCCCGCATCACGATCACGAGATCGTCGGCGAGGCGGCGGGCGACTTCGTGGAGGCGTTCCGCGTACTCGACCGCCGCCCCGGTGTCGTGAATCGAGCAGGGGCCGACGATGGCGACCAGCCGCGGGTCGTCGCCGCGGAGGACCGCCGCGACCGCCGCGCGGGTCGCCGCCACGGTTGACGCCGACCGCCCGGTGATCGGCAGTTCCTCGATGAGGATGGCCGGCGGAATAAGCGGCCGGATGTCGCGGATGCGGAGATCGTCGGTGCGTCGGATCATCGGCGGGGACGCAACCGCTCCACTATCCCACAGTTCGCACGAGTGGCGCACGCGCGCCCTGCGCCGAGGCACGCCGGACCCAGCCGCGCCGGGCTCCACTTCGGCGGCCCTCAGAGTCGCCCTCTGCGGCCGGGTCCCCGGTGCTGATTGTCTGGCACGCGCCGAGGCACGCCGGACCCAGCCGCGCCGGGCTCCACTTCGGCGGCCCTCAGAGTCGCCCTCTGCGGCCGAGTCCTCGGTGCCGATCGTCTGGCACGCGCCGAGGCACGCCGGACCCAGCCCGCGCCGAGTCTACTTCGGGCGGCCCTCAGAGTCGCCCTCTGCGGCCGGGTCCCCGGTGCTGATTGTCTGGCACGCGCCGAGGCACGCCGGACCCAGCCGCGCCGGGCTCCACTTCGGCGGCCCTCAGAGTCGCCCTCTGCCAGGCCCGGGTCCTCGGAGACTGATCGCCGGCACGCGGGAGGACGTTGGACCCAACCGTCTCCTTCACCACGTCTTCGGCCCTGCAAAGTGCCCTTGCGGCCGCGTCCTCGGTGGCTGATCGTCAGCGCGAGTGCACGGCGACCCGACCGTGTCTGCGTTCCATCTCGGCGGCCCTCCGAGTCGCCACCCGCGGTCGAGTCCCGCGGTGAACCGTCGCATGCGTCGAGGCACGCCTGGACCCAACCGTGCCGGGCTCCACTCCGGCGGCCGCTCGAGTCGCCCTCGGCGGCCGGGTCCTCGGTGCTGATTGTCTGGAGCACGACGACGGACGCCGGACCCAGCCGCGCCGGGCTCACTGGCCGGCGGCCTGAGAGTCGCCCTCGCGTCGGGTCCCCGGTGCTGAGCGTCGCACGCGCCGAGCTGCACGCCGTACCCATCCTGCGCCGGGCTCCACTTCGGCGGCTCTCGACGTCGCGCCTCGTGTGCGCGTCACGCCGGCGGAGAGCGATCTGGCGCGCGCCGAGGCACGTACCGGCGGTAGACTGCTCCCGATTTCCCGTTCCGCAGAGTGGGACGGCCATCACGGCCGGCCCGTTGCTTCGCGATGCCCCGGCTGACGTCGGGCCGGTCCGTAACCGTGGAGGTGGAAGGAGTTGGGCCGCAGTCCGCACGAACAACCCGGTCCGCCGTGCGCCGAGACTCGCGGGACCGACGTGGCGATGCCCGGAGCATAATGGCCAACTGACTCTCGACCACAAACCCCGATGCGCTGGGCGGCACGCCCCTCGAGAGCCGCGCCCACCAGTGGGGGTGTTTGTGCGCTAGCTTGGCGCGAGCGAGTCGGCTTCGAGGAGAACTCGTCATGACGATGCCTGCCTTCTGGATCTTGCCGCTGGTGTTCGTGACGCTCCTTGGACGGTTCGGCCGGGCCGCGGCGGGCCGCTCAATCCCGGCCGATAAGGTCCGCAACAGCGTCGGCATGCGCCTCGTCGAGATCCCCGGCGGCAGCTTCGACATGGGTTCTACGGTGGGTCCGGGCGAGGCGCCTGTCCACCGGGTGTCGGTGAAGTCGTTCTGGATGGGCGTCACCGAGGTCACCCAGGCGCAGTGGCAGGCCATCATGGGGAACAACCCGTCGCACTTCAAGAAGGCAGGTATGGACGCTCCCGTGGAGATGGTCAGCTGGGACGACGCGCAGGCTTTTGTCCGGAGCTTGAACGAGCGCGAGCCGGGCTGGCGATACCGCCTCCCGAGTGAGGCCGAGTGGGTATGACGCGTGCCTCGCGGGCACCGCGAAGGACCCTTACGGCCCGCCGGAGGCGATCGCGTGGATCAAGGAGAACTCGGGCGGCGCCACGCACCCGGTCGGCCTGAAGCAGCCGAATGCCTTCGGGCTGTACGACATGTTCGGCAACGTGCCGGAGTGGACCGAGGACACGTGGGGCATCCCGACTACAACGGCGCGCCGACCGACGGAAGCGCCTGGGAAGGAGGCGGGTCTCCGTATCACACGCTACGCGGGGGCGGGTGGGATCTTCCTGGTGTTCTTCCTGCACGCCGCACTTCGCGGCCCGTACGGCGAGATTCACCGGCGGGGATTCCGCGTCGCGGCGGACCGCCGAT
>CAWICP010000002.1:0-53399 GCA_963834645.1 uncultured Acidobacteriota bacterium | reverse complement strand
GAGACCCGGGAATCCGCGTGCGGTAAGATCGTCGGCGCGTGTTGAGCATCCGGACGATCCTCTTCTTCTGGCTTCCCCTGGCGGCCACGTGGCTGATGATGTCGGCCGAGGGGCCGTACGTCGCGGCCATCATCGCCCGCATGCCGGAGGCCGCGCTCAACCTCGCCGCGTACGGCGTCGCGTTCTCGCTCGCCTGGCTGGTCGAGTCGCCGATCATGATGCTGCTGACGGCGTCGAACTCGCTCGTCGCGCGATCGGCAGTCGTTCTTCGCGCTCCGGCGGTTCGCGTACCGGCTGAACGCCGCCGTGACCGCCGTCATGGTGATGCTCGCCGTGCCGGCGGTGTTCGGGTTCGTCGGGGGACGCCTGATGGGCCTGCCGCCGGAAGTGGCCGAACTGGCGCACACCGCTGTCGCGATCCTCATCCCGTGGCCGGCGGCGATCGGGTACCGGCGCTTCTACCAGGGCATCCTCGTGCGCCACGGCATGACGCGCCGTGTCGCGTACGGGACGGCCGTGCGGCTGGTGTCGATGTCGATGACCGCCGCCGCGCTGGCGCTCTGGAGCCCGCTCGGCGGCGCGAGCATCGGCGGCGCCGCCCTCGCCGTCGGCGTGGTCGTCGAGGCGGCGGCCAGCCGCCTGATGGCGCGCCGCGTGGTGGCCCGGCTCGCGGCTGAGCCGGACGGGCCGGTCCAGGGCACGCCCCCGCTGACGCAGCGCGACATCGTCCGCTTCTACTACCCGCTCGCCCTGACGTCGATGATCTCGCTCGTCACAGGGCCGCTGCTCACGTTCTTCATGGGGCGAAGCCGTCAGCCGATCGAGTCGCTGGCCGTCCTGCCGGTGGTGCAGTCGCTCGTGTTCCTCTTCCGGAGCGGCGGCGTGGCGTTCCAGGAGGTGGGCGTCGCGCTCATCGGCCGCGGCCTCGAGCACCAGCGCGACATCGGGCGGGCCGGCCGCCAGCTGGCGGCCGGCGCCTCCATTGCGCTCGCGGTGGTCCTGTTCACGCCCCTCGCGGACGCCTGGCTGCGCCAGGTGTCGGGACTGCCGCAGGAACTGGCGGAGTTCGCGCTGCTGCCGGCGCGCCTGCTGGTGCTGCTGCCGGCGCTCGAGTACTGGCTCTCGTATCAGCGCTCCCGCTTCATCCTGACCGGCCAGACGCGCGTCATCACCCTGGCCACGGCCATCGAGGTCGCCGGGATCGCGCTGCTGCTGTGGCTCTGTATCGGCTGGCTCGGCATGATTGGCGCCGTCGCCGGATCGGTGGCGCAGGTGTCGGGGCGCCTGGCGTCGAACCTGTTCCTCTTCGGCGCGTCGCGCACCTCCCCACCACGACGGGTCGGGACTATTTAGCCGACCCTGTCGCTTATCGCGCTCTGATCGCCTCGACAGGCGCCTCCGGCGGGCCGAGGATGAGCCGGGTCTGCCCGTCGCGGTCCACGAAGCGGAACCGCCGCTCGACGCCGCCGCCGTCGAGGGAGAACGCCGCGAACTCGCGGTCGCCCGTGGGCAGGTAACGGAACGCCGGCAGGACGGGAGTCCCGCGAAGGCCGAGGATGCGCTTCGGCCCCCACAGGTAGACGTTGTACACGGACCGTTTCTCGAAGTCGAGGCGCACGAAGACGCGCACGGTGTCCGCGTCGCGCGGAATCGCGCCGACGGCCGCCGAGCCCTTGAACTTGCCGAGCCTCGACTCGCGGTCGCGCATCATGTCCGCCTCCTGCGCGCGCACCTGCTCCAGGCGTCATGCCGCCGCCCATCGCCTCGTGGAGCGCGGTCACGTCGCCGGCAAACGACTTCGCCGCGATGTCCGCCGTGCGTGTGGAGAGGTCGGCCAGACGTGCCGCCTGGGCCGGCGGCGCCGATGCGAGGGCCGAGAACGCCTCCTGGCCCGCGGGCGTCACCTGCAGAGCCGGCCCATCGGCCGCCAGCGTGAGCGTGCCGCCCTTTGGCAGCCGCCACTCTCCAGCCAGAGCCTGCACGCGGTCGGGCGCGACGTCGACCACGCGCGGCGGCAGGGCCGCCTTGCCGCCGAAGAGGATTCCCTCGAGCACCTCGACCACCGGCGTGGCCGTCATCGTCGTGTCGGTCGAGGTCAGGAACAGCATCGCGTCCTCGTCGGGGAACCGCAGGAACTCGGCCACGTAGACGCCGTTGCCGCCGTTGTGCTGCACGACCGTGGTCCCGCGCGCGCTCTTGCTCACCGCCCAGCCGTAGGCGTAGTGAGACAGCCCCCGCGGGCCCTCGGCGACGTACGGCGCGAAGTACTTCGCCCGCGCGTCCTTCGACAGCACGGCGTCGGTGTCGAGGGCGCGGTGCCAGGCGAGCATGTCGCCCAGCGTCGTGTGCAGCCCGCCGTTGCCGCGCAGCATCCAGTAGGGCGCGTCCGGCTCCTGGATCCGCTGCAGGATGGTGCCCCAGTCCTCGCCGCTGTCCAGGTATCCGTGTGCGACGCGCTCGGGCGCCCATTTCGGGAGCTTGTACCCGGTCTCGCGCATGCCCGCCGGTTTCAGCACCCGTTCCGTCAGGTACACCTCGTAGGGCTGGCCCGACACGATTTCGACGATGGCCGCGAGCAGGCTGTAGCCCGCGTTGGAATACTCGTAACCGTCGCCCGGCTTGAAGAGGAGCGTCGACTGCAGGGCCCGGCGCACGTACTCCTCGCGGCCGACCGGATCGTAGTCGGTGGGGCTGAAGTCCGACTCCAGGCCAGAGGAGTGCGTGAGGAGGTGATGGAGCGTGATCGCGGACTTGTCGGCGGGCACGCCGTCCAGGTACTTGCTGGCCAGGTCCGTCACGGCCAGCTTCCCCTGCATCTCGAGCGTCGAGGATCGCCGCCGCCGTGAACTGCTTGGTGATCGAGCCGAGGTTGTACACGCTGTCGGTCGCGAGCGGGATGCGCCGCGCGCGGTCGGCGAGGCCGTAGCTCTTGCTGAGGAGCACGTCCTTGCCGCGAACAGCCAGCGCTCCGCCGGTGAATCCGAAGCGCTCGAGGCGCGAGAGGTATTCGTCAAGCGTCCGGCCGGCGTCACCGCTGACGACGGGGCGATCCTGCGCCGAGAGCGGCGTCAGGCCGCCGAGCATCGCGAACGCGGCCAGAAGCAGAACGAGACGTCGGGTGGCGTGGGACACGGGAGCCTCCTCTCACGCCATCATAGCCAATCGGCCTGTGCGCAGGGCGGGCAGAACGCTGGCTACTTCTCCCGACGCTTGTAACTGATGGCGACGCCGCCTGGCGTGACGGTCGTCTCCATGAACGGCAGGCTCGAGATGTACTCGAGGTAGTCGCCCGTCATGCCGCCGCCCCGGCGGCCGCGCCCGGGGTACACGTTGTGCGCGGCGATACACCCGCCGATGGCGAGCTTCGGAATCACCGCCTTCACGTAGTTGGTGTACCACTCCTTGTCGGCGTCGATGAAGACGAAGTCGAAGGGGCCCTCCAGCCGCGGCACCAGTTCGTGCGCGTCGGCGAGGCGGGCATCGATGAACGGGGCGACGCCGGCTTCCTGGAAATTCCGCACGGCCTCGCGGTGCCGGCCCTCGTCGATGTCAACCGTCGTGAGCTTCCCGCCGGTCTTCGAGAGGGCCAGGGCGATCCAGATGCCCGACCGGCCCGTGGACGTGCCGATCTCGAGGGCGCGCTTGTAGCCGCCCTTGACGACGAGATCGTGCAGCAACTGGCCGTCCGACTCGGGGACGTTCATGTCGCGCCAGTCGTCGCGATGCGCGTCGAAGAACGCCTTGACGCGCGCGTCGAGACCGCCCGGCCCGCCGGCGCTCTGGCCGCCGAGCGCCACCAGCGCGACGCCGCACGCCGCGATCACGATGAGCGTTGCACTCAACTGTTTCACGACACCCTCCTGCACACGTACCCCGGTGTGGTATTTACGACGGCGGGCAGGGCTTGTTTACAGGGGATTGTCGGCGGATTTCGGCCGCTGCGGCGGCCGCCCGCTGTGGTAGCCTTCGGCCTGCATCACCCGCTGCCCATCTGCCAGGAGGATCCACGTGCGGACGACTCGCTTGCGCTTCACCGTTGCGCTGCTCTGCGCCGTCATCGCCGCGGCCGCATACGGGGGACGGAGCCCCCTGCGGGCGGCCCCCGCGGATTTCACGCGCTATCACACGTACGAGGAAATGGCGGCGGCGCTGAAGTCCGCCGTGGCGGCCCATCCCGATCTCGCCAGGCTCGTCTCCATCGGCAAGACGAGAGAGGGGCGCGACATCTGGGCCGTCGAGATCGCGAAGCAGTCGGGCCCGCCCGTGGACTCGCGGCCGGGCCTGCTCATCGCCGCCGCCTTCGAAGGCGATCACCTGATCGGCAGCGAACTGGCGCTCTTCACCATCGACTACCTCCTCGGCGCCTACGCCACCGACGCCGCCGTCAAGCAGCGCCTCGACCGTTCGGTCGTGTACGTCGTGCCGCGCGTCAACGCGGACGGCGCGGAACAGATGTTCGCGCCGGTGAAGGCCTGGCGCCGCACCAACAGCACGCCCTTCGACGCCGACAACGACGCCCGGATGGACGAAGACGGCCCGGAGGATCTGAACAAGGACGGCGTCATCACCGTGATGCGAGTCAAGGACCCGAAGGGCCCCTACATGATCAGCCCCGACGACGCCCGCCTCATGAAGCGGGCCGACCCGGCGAAGGGCGAGTCGGGCGGCTGGGCGCTCTACTCGGAGGGACTCGACAACGACGGTGACGGCTTCTACAACGAGGACGGCCCCGGCGGCGTCGACATCAACCGCAACTTCATGCACCAGTACCCGTACTTCGCGCCCGATGCCGGCCGGTACATGGTGAGCGAGGCCGAGACGCGCGCGCTGCTCGACTACGTCCTCAAGCACCGCAACATCGCGGCGATCCTGACGTTCGGCGAGAGCGACAACCTCATTGCCGGCCCGGCCCGCCCGGCAGCCACCGCCGGGCTCAACCTCGTCGACTTCGCCGAGCGCGCGAACGCGCCCGCCCGGCGCGTCGGCATGATGCCCGACCTTGGCGGCGCCACGGGCCGCGGAGGCCGGGGCATGATGATGTTCGGCGACGAAGGCGGTCCCGGCGGGCGCGGCGCGCAGGCCCAGGCTCCCGCCGCTGGACGCGGAGGCGCGGGCGTGCAGCCCGCCACGACGGTGAATGCCGCCGATCTCGAGTACCTGGCGGCGATCGCCGGCAAGTACCGCGAACTGACCGGCCTCCGCAGCACGGGAGTCGTGCGGACCCCGGCAGGCGCCTTCTTCGAGTACGGCTACTTCCAGTTCGGCGTGCCGTCGTTCTCGACGCCAGGCTGGGGCCTGCCGGCCGCGGGCCGGGCTGCCGGCTCCGCCGCGGCTGCGGGCGCGCCGGGTGACGCGGGCTCCAGGCCGGCCGGCGCGCCTCCTGGTGTGCCCGGGACGGCCGGTCAGCCCGTCGGCTTCGGCCAGCGCGGCGCAGGCCGCGGAGGCGGGGCGGGCGCCGCCACGGGCGGCGAGAGCGACGCGGGCGAGGGCATCGACCTGCGGCTGCTGCAGTGGATGGACAGCGAAAAGATCGACGGGTTCGTGGCCTGGACACCGTTCAAGCATCCGGCGCTCGGTGAGGTCGAGATCGGCGGGTTCAAGCCGTACGCCGCCGTGAACCCGCCTGCCGCGAAGATCGCCGACCTCGGCGCGGCGCACGCGAAGTTCGTCGTGCACCTGACGTCGCTCTTCCCGAGGATCGCGATCGCCAGGTCCGAGGTGACGGCGCTGGGCGGCGGGCTCTACCGCATCAAGGCGGACGTCGAGAACGCGGGCTTCCTGCCGACGGCGCTCGCCCAGGGCGTGACGGCGCGCTCGGTCAAGCCGGTCATGGTCCAGCTCGGCGTGCCGCCGGAGTCCATCGTCACGGGATCGGAGAAGACGAGCTTCATCCCGACGCTCGCCGGCTCGGGCACCCGGCAGTCCTACGAATGGGTCATCAAGGGGAAACCCGGATCCACGGTCATTCTGAAGGTCGTGTCCCAGAAGGGCGGGGCCGACAGCGCGACACTGACGCTGCAGTAACGCCAGCCATTGGAGGCGGTCAGACCGTTCCACGGCTGAATCGCGCGAGGCATGAAGCCGATCGAGGGAGCAACGATGATGCACTTCAGACTCATCGCGACATCGGCCCTGCTGACGGCGCTGGCGGTGCTCGCGTCGGCCGGCATGTCCGCGCAGGGCAAGCCGCCGGCCCAGGGCGCCGCGTCGGCGCCGCAGGCCGCCCCGGCGCGCCCGGCCCAGGACTGGGCGACCGCCCCGTCCTCCGAACGCGCCTTCAAGGTCAGGCTCGACTTCAACCGCTGGCACGACGTGGCGGAGCTCCAGGCCGACATGCGAACGCTCGAGAAGGCCTACCCGAAGTTCCTCAAGTACGTCTCGCTCGGCAAGAGCTACGGCGGGCGCGACATCGCCGCGATGATCGTCAACAACCCGGACACCGGCGCCGACACGACGAAGCCGGCGATGTACATCGAGGCCAACATCCACGGGAACGAGATCCAGGGCGGCGAAGTCTGCATCTACACGATCTGGTACCTGATGGAGCACTACGGGAAGATCGACGCCGTCACGCGCCTCGTCGACGAGCGCGCGTTCTACATCGTGCCCACGGTCAATCCCGACGGCCGCGACTTCTTCATGCACGGCCCCGGCGGCAACGCCCGCACCGGCCACATGCCCGTCGACGATGACAACGACTACCAGTTCGACGAGGACGGTCCGGAGGATCTGAACGGCAACGGCGTCATCGAGCAGATCCGGAAGTACGTGCCCGGCCAGGGCACGCACCGGAAGAGCGCCGCCGATCCGCGCATCCTCGAGCCGGTCAGGCCTGGAGAGACCGGCGACTACGTGCTGCTCGGCCAGGAGGGCGTGGACCACGACGGCGACGGCCGCGTGGGCGAGGACGGCCTGGGCAGCTACGATCCGAACCGCAACTACCCCGCCGACTGGCAGCCCAACTACGTCCAGGGCGGCGCCATGGACTACCCGTTCCAGCTGCCCGAGGCGAAGGCCGTCAACGACTTCCTGCTCGCCCATCCCAACGTCGCCGGCCTGCAGACCTATCACAACAGCGGCGGCATGATCCTGCGCAGCCCGGGCGCCGAGCAGACGGGCGAGTACCCGGCCGCGGACGTCCGCGTCTACGACGCGATCGGCAGGCACGGGTGAGCGCATGCTGCCCTTCTACCGCTACCTCGTGATCTGGAGCGGCCTCTACACCGTGCACGGCGGCGTCACCGACTGGGGCAACGACACGCTCGGCATCCTCTCGTTCTCGAACGAGCTGTGGAACGGCGGCCAGTACTTCACCAGCCCGGACCTGAAGGAACAGCAGCGGGACCCCGAGAGCCCGATCGCGCCGCGCGTGGCGAACTACTTCTTCAACGACTACCTCGAGTTCGGCGACCAGCTCACCGAGTGGAAGCCGTTCACGCACCCGCAGTACGGCGAGGTCGAGATCGGCGGCACGTTCAGGAAGACCTTCGGCCGCGTGCCGCCGCGGTTCATGAACGAGGAACTGTGCCACCGCAACATGGCGTTCACGCTGTTCCAGGCCGAGGAGATGCCCCGGATGTCGATCGGCGACACGAAGGTCGAGCGGCTCGCCGACGGCGTCTTCAAGGTGTGGGTCGACCTCGTCAACGACAAGGTGGCGCCCACGATCCTCGCGAAGGCCGCGCAGAACAACGTCGTGCCGCCGGACCTGCTCACGCTCGACGGCAAGGGCGTCGAGGTGCTGTCGGCCAGCTGGGTGCCGAGCAAGTGGCGGCCCGCGGTGGCGCCGATGATCGACCAGAAGGACCTGAAGCGCATCATGCTCCGGAACGGCCAGCCCGGCCGGACGACGAGGACCGTGCAGTACCTGCTCAAGGGCGCCGGCAGCATCACCGTGAAGTACGCGAGCGTGAAGGGCGGGACGGCGCAGAAGGTGATCGCCCTGCAGTAGGGCACGTCGAAGCCCGGAGGCCGAGGCTCCCGGCCTGACGTCGTCGAGGGCAGCCTCGGCGGGCTGCCGGCGGCGTGTTGTCTCACGGAGTCAAGACGGCACCTATGCGGTGGATTGTCGTCGTCCTGATCACCGCCTCAGTCGCGGTAGCCGGTCTCGCGCGTGAACCGGGCCAACGATCCGTCGGAGTGGCGATGCCGTACTCGGTCGGCCGGGCGCTGCCCGACCGCGCCGGAGAGTGGATTCGCGCCCCGCAGATCCAGATGTTCAACCCCGGCGACCTCTGGGAGCACATCAACGGCGCCGCCGAACAGTACCTCGCCTACGGGTTCCAGGATCTCGCCACGACCCGGTACACCTCCGACAAGACGCGCACGGCCGTCGTGGCCGAGATCTACCGGATGGGGGACGCCCGGGGCGCGTTCGGCATCTACCGGCAGGAGGTCAGCCCCAAGGCCAGGCCGATCGCGCTCGGCGTCGAGGGCCGGGCCAGCAGCAACACCATCAGGTTCTGGACCGGCGAGTACTACGTCAAGCTGACGACGCCGCCAGGCGGCGGGCGGATGCAGGAACTCGAGGCGCTCGGCGGCGCGATCGCGAAGGGGCTCGGGGCGCCGGGCGCGATGCCTGCGGAAGTCGGCTGGTTCCCGTCCGCCGGCCAGTTGCCGGACTCGGTCAGGTTCATTCCGGCCGACGCCCTCGGCCAGGCGGCGTTCACCAACGCCTTCGAGGCGAAGTACGAGCACGCCGGCGAGCCCGCGACGGCGATCGTCGTCCCGTTCGACAGCGACACGGCCGCGGCCGCCGCCCTCGCCCGCTACGAGTCGTTTCTCTCGAAGGCGACGGGCAGGACGAAGGTGGGCACGCCCGGAGACGGCGGGTTCTCGGCGACCGACTCGTTCCAGGGGTTCATCCTGGCCGTCAGGGCCGGGTCGCGGCTGGTGATTTCGGTCGGCGCACGGGACGCGTCCGTGGCCGGGGCGCGCCTGGCGGACATCATCACGCGGCTTCCGCAGGGCGCCGGAGCGCCGCGCAAGGAAGGTGTCTCATGACCCACCTGGGCAGGCGCGGGTTCGTGCGGGCATCGGCCGCCGCGGCGGCCGCCGCGATGGCCCGTCCGGCGCTGGCCGCACCATTGCAGGACGCGCCCGGCAGCGCGCGCGTGCGGCGCCTCAAGCCGCTCGGCAAGACCGGCTGGAAGGTGGGAGACATCTCGGCCGGCTCCGGGCAGCGCGACCCCGCGGTGCTCAACTACATCTTCGAAAGCGGCATCAACCTCATCGACACCGGCTTCCAGTACGCCGGCCACGAGGAGCTCGTCGGCAAGGTGCTGCCGAAGTGGCGCGACAAGGTGTTCGTGCTCGACAAGTGGGACCCGCCGCTCATCACGGCCACGGTGACCAAGTCCGCGCTGCTCGAAGCCCTCGACGTCTCGCTGCAGCGGCTGAACACCACCTACGTCGACTGCATGATGCTCCACTCGATCGGCCATCCGCGCTACGGCGGCCTCGAGCGCATCCAGAACCCGGCGATCTACGAGGCCTGGGACGAGGCGAAGCGGCTCGGCAAGGTCCGCTTCACGGGCGCCTCGAGCCACGGCGTCCGGATGATCGAGGACATGACCTGGGGCCTCGACAACGACCGGTTCGACGTCATCCTCATCGGCGCGAACTTCCTGACGCGCGGCGTCGAGCCGCTGCTGAAGAAAGCGCGCGCGAAGGGGGTCGGCACGATCGCCATGAAGACCATGACGACGTACAAGCTGGACCTGAACATCCAGGCGCTGCAGAACGAGCAGACCAACGCGAGGCAGGCGTGCCTCAAGTGGATCCTCGCCTCGGATCTGTTCGACACGCTCGTCGTCAGCATGCCGAACTATGACCGGGCGGCCGAGTACCTGGCGGTGTCGGGCACGACGAGCCTCACGGCCCGTGACGAGCGGTACCTGGACACGGTGGCGGCCCAGGTCGGGCCCCGGTACTGCCGGCCCGGCTGCGGCGCCTGTCACGGGGCGTGCCCGCACGGCGTCCCGGTGGCCGACATCCTCCGCTACAAGATGTACTTCGAGGACTACGGCGAGGAGAAGTTCGCGATGGGGCGCTACGGGCTGGTGCCTGCTTCGGCGAGACCCTCGCGCTGCACGGGCTGCGAGGCGCCCTGCGAGGCCGCGTGTCCGTACGGCTTGCGCGTGCGCGAGCGGCTGG
Organism: uncultured Acidobacteriota bacterium; assembly: GCA_963834645.1. GTDB lineage: Bacteria > Acidobacteriota > Vicinamibacteria > Vicinamibacterales > JAKQTR01 > JAKQTR01. Next base: position 43,244 of record CAWICP010000002.1, on the reverse strand, counting down.
CGGAGGCCGACCGGCAGCTTCGGTTCGCATAGGACCGGTTTCGATGACCTGCGGCCGGCGCGCAGATCGCGAGGAGCGAGTCGATGACACCTGGCGAGCGAACAGACGTGCCTGGCGGCGGCGTGGCGCCGTGATCGGCTGGCGGTCTGAGCGCGCCGGCCGCCGCCCAGCCCACGGCGGCCGAGATCGTCGCGCGATCGGTCCAGGCCCATGGCGGCGACGCCCTGACGTCGTGGCAGACGCTGAAGATCACCGGCACCGTCGTCATGCAGGACGGCATCGCCTACACCGGCGCCTACACGCTGCTCGCGAAGGCGCCGGACCGCCTCCGCGTGGAGCACGACGCCACCGCGGACCGCGGGCGCGCGTTCTACGAGTACTTCCTCAACGGCGGCGTGGCGTGGAGCCGGCGCAATCTCGTGCCCGGCGCGCTCGAGGTGGACCGCATCCAGCGCTGGATGGATCAGTGCTACGGGATCGCCTTCTACGCCAGGCCGGGCGTGACGCTCGAACGATTGCCGGACGCCGGCCTCGCCGTGGCCTCCGCAGATGGGTCCGGGCGCGGCGCCAGCGGGCGCCGCGCCGGGCGAGACGCGCAAGGTATGGGTCGTGGCCGCAACCGTCGGGGCCGAGCGCCGCGAACTGCACATCGACCAGGAGACGGGGCGTTTTCTCCAGGAAGTGACGCCGCAGGCGACGAGGGTGTACTGGGACTTCAAGACGTTCGACGGCATGCTCATGCCGACGCGGATTCTGGAGATCACGAAGACGCGGCAGGGCGAATCGCGGACGCCGTTCACCTGGACCGACGTGAAGCGGAACGTGCCCGTCGAGGACTGGCGGTTCACCGAGGACATGCCGAGGAAGTAGGGGCTAGGGGCTCAGGGCTAGGGGCTAGGGGCTCGGGGCTTCAGGCTGGGATGCTCCTGTGCCTTCGTGAGCAGCCTCGACGATCTCGTCAGCCGGCGTGGCGGCCGCATCCCACACGACGGTGTCCGCCGATCCCCAACGCCGCGTGACGGCGTCCACGATGGACGCCCTCACCACGAGCAGCACCAGTCCCTCGTCGTTCGCCGACCAGTCGTCGAGCGCCGGCGCCCACCCCCCTCCAGCGAGTTCGAACGGCCCGACCTCGTCGACCAGCACGACATCGGCGCCGCGTGCATCGGGGCCCAACGCCCTGCTGCCGAGCGCGAGTCCCTCGGGCGAGAACGCGAACCGGCTCCATTGGGCATGCGATCGCCGATCCGCCCGCGTCGTCCCGCGCAAGCCTCGCCGACTCCCCGCTGGCCAGGTTGAGGATGTCGAACCCGGTGCGACGCCCGTTCTCGAGCAGGCCGGGCGCGAGGATGCCGCCGACGCGGAGGCCGCGGGCCCGCAACCGCTCGACGACCTCGGCCGCGCGCGTCGTCTTGCCCGAACCCGTGTCGCCGCTGAGGATGTACAGCCGCCGGCGGCCGGCCCCGCCCTGGGTCTCGGCGAGGGCGTTGGCCTGCGCGATGAGCGTCGCCGCCATGCCCACGGGCCGGCGCCATGTCGCGTCGGGCCGCGCGAACGCGGCGGTGAAGGCCGGGAGCGTGCCGAAGGCGACGCCGAGCGCATCCGACAGGCCTCGCATCCGCCGGCGTTCGACCCACGACAGGATCACCGGGTTGCGAAGTTCCACCGACACGGCGGTGAAGCCGAACAGGACGAGGACCGCCCTGAGCACCATGGCCGATCCCGCGTGCAGGCCCTCCGCGATTCCGGCGGCGCCGTGGCGCATCCCGCCGAGCAGCAGGCCGGCCAGCAGCATGACGCCGGCGAGCTCGATCCACAGCGAGGGACGCCGGACGCGCGCCGACGCGCGCGGGTACGTCTTCAGCACGAACGCCGCACACGCCGCCACGTAGAGCGCGCCGAGCCAGAGCGGCGCGAAACTCAGGACCGCCATGCCGGCGAGCAGGCCGGCCGACGACCAGCCCGAGGCGGCCGATCGACCATGAGCCCTCCGCCACGATCGGGGCGCCCGCGGCGACGCCGAGGGCGCCGCCTGGCCAGGGGGCGACCGGCGGGCATACGGGCGGCCCGGCGGGCAATCGAGAGGCCCAGGGCCGCGGCCGTGACGCCGACCACCCATTCGGCCGCGATGAGCGTGGCGATCAGGTCGAAGGGACCGAAGCGCGTGACGCCCAGCGAGCGCGACGCGAAGTTGTAGGCCTCGACGTAGAGGCGGACCACATCCGGCCCGAAGGCGATGAGGGCGGTCAGCATGCGCTGGACCATCGACCACGAGACGGCGAGCGCGCCGCCGACGAGGTACCCCGCGGCATGGCCGCCGAGCAGGCGGACGCAGGCCTCGAGCAGCACGCCCTCCATCGCGATCCCGACCATCGGCCCCAGGATGACCGCGCTCGGCGAGATGGACTTCATCAGGGCGCAGACAACCGCCGAGCGCCAGATCAGGCCGCGCTCCGGGCAGGACCGGTGCCCCGCCGTCATCACGAGCACCCCGAACGCGGCCAGGAAGCTGCCGGCGAACGGGATGCGCAGGTTGTGCAGGAAGCTGCCGACGACGATCTCGGACGCCGCCCAGAGGCTTCCGTAGATCGCCGCACGCTTCCACACCGCCGGAGCCGGGCCGACGCTCATCCGGAGAGCGTACCCCCTGAGGGCGGCGGCGGCCAAGCGGGGTACCGGAAAGTGCTTGACCTGTCTATCATAGACAGGTTGATCCTGAGGCTGGAGGGACGATGACCGTGACGGCCCTGGCGAGGCGCTGCGGCGTCAGCCGCAGCACGCTGCTCCACTACGAGTCGCTCGGCCTGCTGCGGCGCCCGCCGCGCACGGCGGGCAACTACCGCGCGTACGGCGCAGCAGGACGTCGCGCGCGTGCAGCAGATCGGCGTGTACCGCAAGGTCGGCCTCGGGCTCGCGGCCATCCGTTCGCTCGCTCGACCGCCCGGGGAGCGACGCGGCCGGCATCCTGCGAGCGCCGTCTGGTCGAGATCGACGCCGAGATCGAGACGCTCCGCGGCCACCAGCGGGCCATCCTGCGCCTGCTGCAACAGTCACACAGCTTCAGGAGGCCTCAGATGATCACGAAGGACACGTTCGTCGCCATCATGCGCGCGGCCGGGTTCACCGAGGACGAGATGCAGCGCTGGCACCGCGAGTTCGAGAAGGCCGCCCCGGCCGAGCACCAGGAATTCCTCGAGTTCCTGCACATCCCTGCGGACGAGATCGCCAGGATCCGCGAGTGGAGCAAGGCCTGAGCGGCTAGACCTCCGACAGGAGCGCCTGGCCGCGGGTCGCGTCGAGCAGCGCGGCACGGAAGCGGCCGGCGTTCCCGTCGGGCACCCTCAGCGAGACCCGCACCTGCTCCGCGAATTCCTGCGCCAGGATCTCCGCCTCGTGTTCGGCGCACAGTTGCTGCAGCACGGTCAGCCTCGCGTAGTCGATGGTGACCGCCAGCGACACGTACTCGATGCGCTCGGTGACCGGCAGCGTCGAGAGCGCCGCCTGCACGCCGCCGCCGTAGGCCCGCACGAGGCCGCCGGTGCCGAGCTTCGTGCCGCCGTAGTAGCGCGTGACGACCGCCACCACGTCCCCCACCGGCGCGTGCAGCAGGGCGTTCAGCATCGGCCTGCCCGCCGTGCCGTGCGGCTCGCCGGCGTCGCTCATCCCGATGCGCCCCGTGTCGCCCGGCGGCCCGACGACGTACGCCCAGCAGTGGTGGGTCGCGCCGCGGAATTCGTCCGTGACGGCCCGGATGAAGGCCTGGGCCTCCTCCACCGTCGGCGCGCGGCCGATGGTCGTGATGAACCGGCTCCGGCTGATCTCCTGCTCGACGCGGTGCGTCGCAGCCGGCACCGGGTACGCGCGAGAGCTCAGGCCGTCACGTCGCCTCGCCTCCGGGGACCGTGTCGAGCCGGCTCTGCGGTGACGCCGCGGCAGCGGAGGCGCCGCGGCCGGCACGCCCGGCGGAAGTCCTCTCCGAGCAGCGCCGCGATCGTCGCGGCGACCTGTCGCCGTCGTCACGGTCACCGACTCCCGCACGCCGAGCGCGGGCGTCCCGGGCCCCATCACCGCCATCCACGTCGCCTCCGCGGCCGGCACCTTCTGCCCGTGGCTGGTCCAGTCCGCGTTGGTGGCGCCCCGGCCGTGGTCTGTTGCGAGGACCAGGGCGGTGGCGCCGGCGTACTCCGGCATGCCCTGCGCCATCTCCCACACGCGCCGGATGAACCGGTCGGCGCGGAACGCGGAATCGAGATAGCAGGTCGTACCGGTTCTCGTGCGCCCACTCGTCGGTCTCGCCCAGCATGACGTACAGCACGCGCGGGCGGCGCGTTCGGAGGCACTCGATCGCGGCGTGCATGATGGGCGCGTCAAGCGGCGCGCCCTCCCAGATGCGGGGGCAGGTCGTCGGCCAGGTCGTTGATGGCGCGCTCGCGATCGGTCTGCGGATCCGGCACCGGCGGGAACCCGTCGCCCGCCGGCAGACCGCTGCGCTTCGCGTTCACGATGAACGGCAGCACGTCCCAGGCGCCGAACGTCGAGACGCGGCCGCGATACGCGGGCAGACCGTTGAGCCACTCCAGCACGGTCACGTTCGGATTGGGGATCTTGTCGTTGCTGTCGACCCTGCGGATCCGCCACGCCGGCGAGCATCTCGGCATAGCCGGGGTACGAGAACCAGAGGCCGTTGGTGACGTGCGACAGGCTGCCGCGCGAGGGGTCGCCGAACACCTGGCCCTGCTTCGCCACGACGGTCCAGAAGATACGGCATGAGCGCGGCGCGCCGGTCCTCCGGGGTCTCCCTCCAGAATCGCCTGTAGGACGATGAGCCGGTGATCTCCTTCTCGTCCTTTCCCAGCAGCGACCGCTCGGCGCCGCCGAACAGTTCCTGCCATCTCATCCCGTCCAGGGTGATGACGATGACGTTCGTGACGACGGGGGCAGGAGGAGCGGCGCCGGCTGCAGCGACGAGCACCAGCACCGCGAGCGACACGAGCAGCAGTCTCCGCATCGCGAAAGAATACGACATCAGGGCGCGTTTCGGGTTTAAATAGCACGGGAACAGGAGCGCATCATGGACAGGCTGGACGATTTCCGCCTTGGCTCCGATCCGGAGCCGCCGCCGGGACAGGAACCCGACCGGGGTTCGCGCACGCCGATATGGATTGCCGCACTCCTGCTGGCCATCGCCGCCGTCGTGGCGGGCGTGGTCCTGTCGAGGCGGCCGGGTCCGCCGCCGGCGTCCGAACAGGCCGCCCAGGCGACGGCCGCGCCGCAAACAGAGGCGCGGGAGCCTCTCGGGCCGGCCGTCGAGCCCATCGAGCTGCCGCCGCTCGTGCTGACCGATCCGCTCGTCCGCGAATTGCTGGGCAAGCTCTCGTCGAGCCCGACGCTGGCGGTGTGGCTGGCCACCGACGGCCTCATCCGGGCGTTCGTGGTGTCGGTCGAGAACGTGGCGGACGGCTCGTCGCCGGCCAGGCACGTCCGGGCGCTCGCTCCGCGGTCGCCGTTCCGCACGCTCGACGAGGGCGGCGCCATCACGATCGATCCGCGGTCGTTCTCGCGGTACGACGGGATCGCCAACGCGGCGGCGGCGATGGAACCGGCCGATCTGGCGCGCGTGTATTCGATGCTCAAACCGCGCCTGGTCGAGGCCTACAAGGAACTCGGGCACCCGGAGGGCGACCTGGACGTCGCCGTCGAGCGCGCCATCGCCCACCTCCTCCAGACTCCGGTGGTCGAGGACCCGATCGTCGCTTCGGCCGCGCGTGCTGTCGTTCCGGTACGAGCGCGACGATCTCGAGGCGCTGTCGCCGGCGCAGAAGCAGCTGCTGCGAATGGGACCGCGCAACGTGCGGATCGTCCAGGACCAGCTGCGGGCTGTGGCTCGCGAGCTGGGCATCCCGTTGACGCGCCTCCCGCGGGCCCGCCGGCCCGCAGTGAGCGTCATGCCGGGCGGCGGGGTCGCCTGCTGCCCCGGCGAGGAGTCCTACGAGGTGACCGGCCCGGTCACCCGATGACGCGATCCCAGCTGACCATCTTCGCCCTGGCGATTCTGGCCGCCGCCGCGCTGCCGGCGGCCCTGACCTGGAAGGCGCACACCATCATGCCCGAGGACCGACCGCGCTCGACCGCGCACGTTTTCCGTCGTCAAGACCGACGAGGAGTGGCAGGCGTCGCTGACGCCGAAGCAGTACGCGGTGCTGCGCAGGCACGACACGGAGTACCCGGGGACCAGCCCGCTGCTCGAGGAGCACCGGGACGGGACCTTCGTGTGCGCGGGCTGCGGGCAGCCGCTGTTCGTGTCGGAGACGAAATACGAGAGCGGCAGCGGCTGGCCGAGCTTCTATGCGGCCATCGAGGGCGCCATCGGCACCGACGAGGACCGTTCGCTCGGAATGCCGAGGGTGGAAATCCACTGCGGCCGCTGCGGCGGGCACCTCGGCCACGTCTTCACCGACGGGCCGCGGCCGACCGGCCGCCGCTACTGCACCAACGGCGCGGCGCTGAGGTTTGAGCCGGGCAGCGCCGGAGATGAAGACGACGGGCCTGGCGAGGGAGGCGTTTCCCTCGCCAGGCCCGTCTTCAGATCCGACTAGCGCCTAGCGCCTAGTCCCCAGTCCCTATCCTAGAACCGGTAGTTCAGCTTCGCGTAGGCGAGGTTGACCTTGTAGCCGCCGTCGTTCCCCTTCATGAAGAACAGGACCGACTGCGGGAAGATCGAGGTCCCGTCCGAGAACGCGTCCGCGTGGCTGTACTCCTCGTAGGCGTAGCCGACGCTGAGCGTCCAGGCCTTGGCGACCGTGTAGGCCAGGTCCGCCACGATCGTCGTCAGCTTGGTGTCGTCGTAGTCGAGGATGTCCGCGGCGCCGCCCTGCCCCGCGGGAATGAGCGTCGTGCGGCCCGGCGTGTAGAACGAGCCCGCCTCGCGCGCCGTGATGTCCATGAGGCCGTCGATCTTCTGGCTCTGGGCCATGAACGAGAACGTCCACTTCTCCGGGACGATGTCGAACTTCGCGTTGACCCCGAAGGTGTCGCCCTGGTCGCTGCCCGCGTAGTTGAGCAGGTTGTTGAGGGCGGCTGCCCGTCGTGGTGGACCACTGGTTCGTGGACGCGTTCTTCTCGTAGGTGTAGTAGCGCGCTGATTTCCGTGCGTTCGTTGGGCGTGAAATCGACGTCCACCGTGTAGGTGTCGTAGCTGGCCTCGAGCAGGCCGCTGGGCGTGCCCGGGATCGGCTGGGCGCCCGCCACCGGCACGCCGCCCGACACCGCGATCCGGTCCGGCCGGTTCGGGTAGTCGTCGTTCCGCCGGAAGTACGAGAACCCGAACCCGATCTTCGGGAGCGGCGTCAGCTCCACGTTGAAGCCCGCCTTCGTCGACTCGCGCTCGGCCTCGTCGGCCTGGAAGCCGTAGATCGTCTCGCCGTCGGCCGTCCGCTCCGCGTCGTCGTAGAAGGCACGGAAGCTCAGCCAGTCGCTGGTGCGGTAGATGGCCGCCAGGGACCAGGCGTTCTCGTCGCCGGAGGTCGCCTCGCGGCTGGTCCGCTCGAGACTCGCGGCGCGCACGCCGCCCTCGATCGTGAGGTCACCGAAGTCGTAGCTGACCTGGCCCTCGAACCGCGACGTCTTGTTGCTGTAGGGATTGGCCGTCGCGTGGCCGAACGGCGCGTCCGCGGTCGGCGTGACGACCGACCAGGATCTGTCGGGCGAACCGGACACGTCGCCCGTGATGACCCACATGTTCGTCTTGTTCTGCTGGTCGTAGAGGCGGTAGCGCGCGCGGATGCCGAGCCCGCGGACCGGCCGCGACGAGAACGTGAGCATGACGGATGTCGTCTCGTACTTCCCGGCAAGCGACTTCTGCTGGAGCGTGGAGACGCTGTTGGCAGGCGCGCCTGACGGCGAGAAGATGGCCGAGTTGATCGTGTAGGGGAGGAACGCCGCGTCCTGCGTCCACGTGTTGAACGCCATGTCGGCGATGAGGCGCGTCTGGCCCGCGAACTTGAGCATGCCGCCAAAGGCGATGCGGCTGGCCTCGTTGTCGGGCGACGTGCTGAACCGCGCCTGCGCCGGCCCGCCGGGGACCGCGGTCGACACGTAGGCCAGGTCGGTGGCCCTGAACGGGTTGTCGATCACGAGCGCGTCGACCGGTCGTTGTAGATGTTGCGGTTGAACGCCGCGTAGACGTTCCCGGCCTTGAAGTTGTAGGCGCCGCGGACGCCGTAGTCCGTGGTGACCTCGTTCATCGTCTCGCCCACGTCCACGGCCGAGGTGACCACGCCGAGGATGTCGCCGCCGCTCGCGCCGCGGAAGCCCGTCTTGACCTCGCGCATGTAGGAGAACGACACGTCGAACGGCAGCCCCTGCGTGAGGTCGAACTTGACGTCGCCGCGCTGGCGCAGGCCGCTGATGTCGAGGCTGTTGGCCGCCGCGATCGTCGGCGCCAGCAGGTCGGCGTAGAACGGATAGGTGCGCGCGGTGGCCGGCACGTCGCGTCGACCGCGTCACCGAGGGCCTTGCGCGCCGTCGCGTTCATGTTCCACACGCCCGGGGAGGTCTCGGCGAAGAGCGTCCGCCCGTTGTTCCCCATGTTGTGCGGAATCTGGTTGTAGTCGTAGGTGACGCCGAACCATCCGGCGCTGGCGTACCCGAAGTAGCGCTGGTCCTTCTGGGAGACGTTCTGCCCGAACAGGGCGAAGTCCTTGCCGCCCTGGCTGCCCTGCAGCGTGAAGACGGGCATCGAGACGCCCTTCGGCACCACGCGGTACTCCTCGAACTTCGACGACTCGACGTCGTCGCGGCCGAGCAGGAGCAGCGTGGCCTTGCCGGTGAACCAGTCGTTCGACGCCGGCGCCGGGGCCGCCGTCTGGGCGAAGAGCGGTGTGCCTGCAGCCAGGAAGCCACAAGCGAGAAGCACGGTGACGAGTGTGATTCGCTTCATGGCTTACCTCACGAAGTACGCGCCGGAGGGGTGGTTGGAGCCGTGGACCTTGACGTGGCACGTCCGGCAGCTCCGCTCGACGAAGCGCGAGTTCACCGTCGGGAAGCCCGTCGGCGCGCCCGGCGGGGCGACCTGCACGCCCTTCTCGGTCGAGAAGTTGTCGCCCGACCCGAAGTGGCCGGAGCCCGTGAGGTGGCAGTTCCAGCAGAGGTTCGGCAGCTTCTGCGTGAGCAGCCGCGGGTGGTTCGTGCCGTGCGGCTCGTGGCACGAGACGCAGTCCTCGCGGACCGGCGCGTGCTCGAAGGCGAACGGGCCGCGCTTCTCGGCGTGGCAGGTGTAGCAGAGCTCGTTGACCGAGTCGGCCTTCATCATGCTGGGCCGGCTGCCCTCGTGCGGGTTGTGGCAGCTCGCGCAGCCCATCCGGCCCTCGCGAACCGGGTGGTGCGACGTGCGCTGCGACTTGGCGCGCATGGCCTGGTGGCACGTGAAGCAGGTGTCGGCTTCGACCTTGGTCTTCAGCTGAGCCGGTCGGCGACTTCGCGTCGTGCACGCTGTGGCAGGACGTGCAGGCGACGTTCCGCCGCGCGTGCATGCTCGCGAGCCAGCTCGACTGGCCGTCCTTCTCGTGGCAGGTCAGGCAGGTCGCGTTGATGTCGTTGGCCTTGAGCCCCTTCATCGACGGCACGGGACCCTTGCTGTCGCCGGCCATCTGGGCTTTCGACGTGCTCACCGACGTTCTGGTGGCACTGCGCGCAGCTCAACTCGAGCCCCGCGTGCTTGCTGTGGGTGAACCTCGGACCGAAGGCTTTCTCGTGGCAGCCCTGGCAGTCCGTGACGCTCCACGTGGACGACGGTGCCGACGCCTGCGCGAAGGCGTTGACGCCTCCGAGCAGGACGAAGGCCGCCACGAGCGTCATGACGAACAGTGTTCGACGCATGAAGGCGTTCCTTTCGAGGCTGGCATCGCCGAATCGTGGGGGCGACGCCGGAAGTAAAATCGGGATGACCCCGTTTGGCCTGGCGTATGCGGACACCAGTGGCCATTTACGTGCTAACGCAAGTTCAATGCCCGAATTGAGGTTCATGGCCACAAGGGCGGCGTGAAAATGTTGAGAATTTGACCGCGTGGCCAACAATTCAACGTCATCGAGCGCGCCTGGTCGCGCTGATTGCGGAATTCCGACACATTCCGAGCTCGAAGATGACGGATTTTCGGCAGTCAGGCGACTCGCCGAGCGGCTGGATGGGGTTCCCGCCGCGACGACAGGGCCGGGATCTCAGGCCCGGTTCAGTTCCCGGCGAAGCGGCGCTGCCGGGTCGACTTCCTGTTGATCGGCTCGACGTCGAGCACCCACATCCCGCGCCCGTGCGTCGCAATCACCATCACGTTGTCGCGGGGGTGGACGACGAGGTCGTGGACGTAGACCGCCGGCAGGTTGGTGCCGATCGTGTGCCACGCCTTTCCGCCGTCAGTCGAGACGTAGACCCCGGTGTCGGTCCCGACATACAGGATGTCCTTGTTGACGGGGTCCTCCCGGATCACGTTGACCGGGCCCATCGGGATGTTCGACGCGATGCTCGTCCACGTCCTGCCGAAGTCGGCCGACTTCCAGACGTACGGCGTGAAGTCGTCGTCGCGCTTGCCGTTCTGCGTCATGTAGACGGTGCCGATGTCGAAGGCCGAGGCCGCGATGCGCGACACCCACTTCTGGTACGGCAGGCCCGACATGATCTCGGTCCAGCCTCTTCCCCCGTCCCTTGTCACGTGCACCTTCCCGTCGTCGGTGCCGACGTAAATCAGCCCGGCGCGCAGGGGCGATTCGGAGATCGAGAAGATGGTGTGGTACGGGATATCGCCCATCTCCGCCGCGGTGTTGTACGTCAGGTCGGGACTGATGATCTCCCAGGTGTCGCCGCGGTCGCGCGACATCATGAGGTACTGCATGCCGTGATAGAGGATCTGGTTGCTGTGCGGCGACATGATGGTCGGCGCCAGCCACTCCCCGCGCAGCCGCGGCTCGTCGGGAAAGCGCGCGGGCAGGAGGTTCTTGGATCGCAGCGGGTTGCCGCGCGGCTTCGAGAGGTCGCTGCGGCTCAGCGTCCCGTAGAACCCCGACGAGTAGACGATGTCGGGGTTCAGCGGGTCGACGGCGTGCGTGGAGCCTTCGCCGCCCGGCGCGCTCTCGAAGTCCACCGGCGGCGATCCGGTCGCGGCCGCGGCCGAGATCCACCACGCCGCGGAAGCTCCCGTGGTCCTGCATCGACCCGTAGACCCTGAACGGCGTGTCCATGTCGTACGAGATGTTGAAGAACTGCGCCAGCGGCAGCGTCATCCGCGAGTCCTTCCACGTCGCGCCGCCGTCGTACGAGATGGCGAACCCCTGGTCGTAGACGTTGATCAGGTATTGCCTGTTGTCGGGATCGATCCAGAGGCCGTGGTGATCGCCGCCGGGGGTCTGGAGCCGCTTGAACGTCCTGCCGCCGTCGTACGACACGTTCAGGCCGAGGCCCATCGTGTAGACCGTGTTCGCGTCGCTCGGGTCCACGCGGATCTGCCCGAACACCCAGCCGTACGTGTTCGAGTGGCGCTCCATGAACGTCTTCTGCTCCGGCGTCAGGCCGCTCATCTGCGTCCACGTCGCGCCCTTGTCGTCCGAGCGGTACACCGTCGCGCCCTTGATGAAGCCCGACGAGGGCAGGCCGTAGGGATCGGCCTTCTCCTCCTCGGTCGGCTCGCGCGACAGTTCGTAGTTGTCCACGAAGGCGTAGACGATGTTCGGGGCCGAGCGGCAGACATCGAGGCCGATGCGCCCGCGGAACTTCGCCTCGGGCAGGCCCGTGTTGATCGGCGTCCAGGTCCTGCCCCCGTCGGTCGACTTGTGCACGCCGCTGCCGGCGTAGTCCGCGAAGTTGCGCGGGTCGTTCCACTTCTGGCGGATGCGCTGCCACGTCGATGCGTACAGCGTGTCCGGGTCGGCCGGGTCCATCACGAGGTCGATGGCGCCGGTCCTGTCGTCGACAAACAGCACGTTCGCCCAGGTCCTGCCGCCGTCCGTGGTCTTGTAGACGCCGCGTTCGGCGTTGTTCGTCCACTCGTGGCCTGACGCCGCGACGTACACGATGTCGGGGTTGGTGGGGTGGATCAGGATGCGGGGAATCGTGTACGTGCCGGTGAGCCCCATGTGCTGCCAGGTCTTCCCGGCGTCCACCGACTTGTAGACGCCCGCGCCCGCCTGCGAGCTGCGGAAGATGTTCGCCTCGCCGGTGCCGATCCACACGATGTCCGGGTTCGACGGCGCGATCGCCACGTCGCCGATCGTCGTCGCCGGTCCCTGCTCGAACACGGGCTGCCAGGTGGTGGCTTCGTTCTCGGTCTTCCACAAGCCGCCGGTCGCGGCGGCGACATAGATCGTGTAGGTCTTGCCGCGCGGGGCCGCGACGGCGACATCGATGGACCGGCCGCTGATGTTCTTCGGCCCGAGGAACTGCCACCTCAGGTCCTTGAACGGGGACGCCTGCTTCATGGCCTGGTGCGCCTCGAAGCCCTTCAGCCGAAGCGCCGGGTCGGTCGACGTCACCCGCTGGGGCGCGGCGGCCGCGCTCTTCGCCGCAGGCCTCGCGGCCTGCGCACCGAGCCAGGCCGGCAGCGCGAGAAGGGCGATGAGCACGCAGCGGCGGCGGCGGGCGCAGTCGCGAGGACAGGCGCGTGATGCGGCGAGTCGTGCATGGCGGATCTTCCTCGGCTGAGCGGGGCGCGACCCGCATATCCTATCCGATCCCGAGTCCCAGCCGTCCCGAGCCGCCGTCAGCCGTCCCGAGCCCCAATCCCGAGTCCCCAATCCCGAATCCCGGTTAGATCTCCGCCATGAACAGCACCGCTCGAGTCCTGTGCGCACTGGCGTGCCTGGGATTTCTCACCGCGGCGTGCGGCGGCAGCAACGACGCCGCAGCCCCCGCGTCCACTGCGCCCGCGGCCCCTGATCACCTCGTCGGCCTGCACGCGAGCGACCTCACCAAGGGCTTCCGCGAGCGCGGCCTGGCCTGCAAGGACCCGGTGCTCGAGAAAGACACGTGGCACTACGTGTGCGAGTCGTCGACGCCGCTCGTGCAGTACCGGGGCGAGTTCTACGCCAAGGTGCCGGGCCGGGTCGAGTACATCCGGGTGCTCGTCGCGCAGACCGGGGCGGCGAAGGTCGAACTCGCCGCTCCGCTTCTGGCGTTCCTGGCGAACCTGCGCTACCAGGACGCCGATCCCGACGCGGCCAGAGCGTGGGTGGAGAAGGCGATCTCGACGCCCGGGCAGACCGAGTTCGGCATCGCCAAGATTCAAGGTGTCGGGCGACCTCACGCGCCTCGTGTTCGAGGTCAAGGCCGCAGGCTCGGAGTGGTGAGAAAAGTCCTGCCCTGGGCCGCCGTCGTCCTGTTGTTCGCGGTGGCCGCTGCCGCCTTCGCGCGGCGGTCCCACCGGGAAATGCTCGACTTCGAGGTGTACCGCGTGGCCGGAGCCCGCGCGGCGGCCGCCGAACCGCTGTATCGCGTCGAGGACGGCCACTGGCAGTTCAAGTACCTGCCGGCCTTCGCGCTCGCCATCGCCCCGCTGGCCCAGTTGCCGCCGGTCGCCGCCCGAGGGGCCTGGTTCTTCCTGTCGGTCGGACTCCTCGTGCTGCTCGTCAACCGGTCTCTTGCGCTGATGCCTGGCCGCCGGAAGAGCGCAGCGTTCCTCGTCTGGCTCATCGTGCTCGCGATGGGCAAGTTCTACGTGCGCGAGGTGGGGCTCGGCCAGAGCAACCTGCTGCTCGCGGTGCTGGTGCTGGCGGCCGTGGCCTGCTGGCGCAGCCGTCGTGAAGTGGCGGCCGGCGCGCTGCTTGCGGCCGCCACCATCGTCAAGCCGTACGCCATTCTCTTTCTGCCCTATCTGGTCGCGCGCCGGAAATGGCGCGGCGTCGCGAGTTTCACGGCGGTGGTACTGGCCGCCCTGATCCTGCCCGCGGCACGCTACGGCTGGTCCGGCAACCTCGGCCAGCTCCAGGGCTGGTGGAGCGTGGTGACCATGTCAACCGCGCCCAACCTGGCCGGGCAGGACAACGTGTCGATTGCGGGGATGTACGCCGCGTGGATGGGCGTCGGCCCCGCCGCCGGGTGGCTGAGCGCCGTCACGGGGCTGGCCCTGGTGCTGGCGTGCGCCTGGGCCATCCAGCGAGGCTCGCGACTGGCCTCGCCCGACTACCTCGACGCGGCGCTGCTCCTCTTCGTGATTCCGCTGCTCTCCCCGCAGGGATGGGACTACGTCCTGCTGGTCTCGACGCCGGCCGTGATGCTGCTCGTCGACCGCAACGAGGAGTTCCGCCCCTTCGTGCGCGGGATGCTGGTCGTGTCGCTCGCGCTGGCCGCCCTGACGTTCTGGGACGTGCTTGGCCGCGAACCGTACCGCGCGCTGATGATGTCGCGCGCCATCACCGTGGGTGCGCTCTTCCAGGTGGCCCTCGTGATTCAATTGCGCGCGCGGGGCGCCGCGTAGCGCCGGGCCGGCGGGAGCACCGATGCCGATGACCAGCGGACCGGGCCTGCGGGGCGAGCGCACCGTCGTGCTGGTGCACCCCTGCGCCACCGCGCGCCGCTCGGTCCAGCCGTGGTGCGATCTTCCGCTCGAGCTCCTCGCGGTCGGCAGCCCGCTCGTCCGCGCGGGCTTCCGCGTCCGGATCATCGATCAGCGCGTGGACCCCGCATGGCGGGAGGCGCTCGACGCCGAACTCGCCCGCAACCCCGTCTGCGTGGGCGTCACCTCGACCACCGGACCGCAGCTGCGTCACGCGCTCGAGGTGTCGCAGCTGGTCAAGGCCCGGAGCGACGTGCCCGTGGTGCTGGGGCGGCATCCACGCCACGCTGCTGCCGGAGCAGACCCTCGAGCGGCCGGAGATCGATCTCGTCGTCCAGGGCGAGGGCGAGCGGACGTTCGAGGAACTGGTGGCCGCGCTCGAACGCGGCGGGCCTGTCGGCGAGATCGCGGGCGTGTGGCGGAAGGATGGCGGCCGGGTCCTCCCGGGCGCGACCAGGCCCTTCATCGACCTGAACGACGAGCCGCCGCTCGAGTACGACCTGGTTGACGTGACGAAGTACACGCGGACGGTGTTCGGCGTGAAGCGGCTCAGCTTCTCGACAAGCCGCGGATGCACCTACCCGTGCGCGTTCTGCTACAGCACGGTCGTGCACAAGCGGTGCTACCGCGCCCTGCGGCCCGATGTGGCCATCGAGCAGCTCAAGGCGTTCACCGGCCGCTATGGCGTCCGGGGGATCTTTCCGACCGACGCGAACTTCTTTCTCGATCTCGACCGCGCGAGGGCCATCCTCGAGAGCGTGGTGCGGGAAGGCCTCGACGTGGTGTTCACGCGGCTCCACATCCGGTTCGACACGCTTCGGCGACTCACCGGAGAGGATCTGAAGCTGCTCGAACGGGCCGGCGTGAAGTGCCTCGCCATGGGCGTCGAGTCGGGATCCGAACGCATCCGCGGGTTGCTCCGCAAGCCGATAGACGAGGCCGGCCTGCACGACGCGAACGCGCGGTTCCGCTCGTCGTCGATCATGCCGATGTACTTCTTCATGATCGGCTTTCCCACCGAGACGAGGCCCGAGTTGAAGTCGACGGTGGATCTGTTCATGAGGCTCGCGGCCGACAACCCGCGAGCCTATGTCTCCGTGAACACCTACGCGCCGTTCCCGGGCACCGAGTTGTTCGAGCTCGCCGTCGCCGAGGGGCTGACACCCCCGGCCCGGATGGAGGACTGGTTTTCGTTCAGCTACCGGAACCTCGGCGCACATGGCGGCTGGCTCCCGGATTCGATGCGCCGCACCGTCGCGATGCTGGATTTCTGCTCGTTCTTCGCGAGCGACCGGGGGTACGTGACGCCGTTCAAGCAGACCCACCCGCTGGCGACACTCGCCGCCAGGGTGTACGCGCCCGTCGCCAGGTTCCGGATGCGGCATCTGCTCCACCACGCGCCGATTGAAATCGCGGCGGCGAAGACGCTGGGGCTGTACGGCCATGCCGACTGAATCGGGCCCGGGTGCGGCGCGCGTCTACTGGGACGCCGTCGGCGGCGAGTGGGCCGCCACCCGCCGGGACGGGTTCTGGCGGCGCTGCAGCGATGCCATTCACGTCCGCTGGCTCGAGGAGGCCGCCGGCGATCTTGCCTCCCGGGCGCGTGCTCAAGACCGACCTCTTCGACGAGGCGTTCGGCGACGGCCTCGCGCCGTGGTTCGAGTCGCGCGGGCACGACGTCGTGGCCTGCGACCTCGCGTTCAGCACCGCCAGCGGAGCCTCGCGCAAGCCCGCGTCGGTGGCCGCGGCCGTCGCCGACGTGCGCCAGCTTGCCGTTTCTCACGTCCACCTTCGACACGGTGTTTTCCGACTCGACACTCGATCACTTCGACTCGGAGGCCGGCATCCGCGCCTCGCTCCTCGAACTGCACCGCGTGATCCGCCCGGGCGGCACGCTGCTCCTGACCATGGACAACCCCGTGAACCCGATTGTCTGGCTCAGAAACCTCAGGCCCGGATTCTGGATGCGCCTCGGCGTCGTGCCCTACGCCGTCGGCGCGACCTGCGGCCGGCGGCGGCTGACGCGGCTGCTCGAGCAGTCCGGATTCGACGTGCCCTTCGCGGGGACGATCATGCACGCGCCTCGCGTGCTGCTGGTGCCGTGGTGCCGCCATCTGGCGCGCCGCGGCGCCACCAGGCCCGGCGCGTGGCTCGAAACGTCGCTGCTCCGCTTCGAGGCGCTCGGCCGGCTGCCGACCCGCGAGATCACCGGCCACTTCGTGGCCGTCGCTGCGCGGAGGCGGCCATGACCACCGCCCCGAGGACCCTGGTGATCACGTCCGCATCAGGAGCGGAAGAACTCGGCGCGGTGTGCGTCGATTCGACCGTCAGCGGGCGCGCGCGTGGCGGGTTGCGGCTGGTGCCCGACGTCACGAGGCGCGAGCTCGAACTGGCCGCCAGGGCGATGACCCTCAAGTACGGGTTCCTGGGTCTCCCGCAGGGCGGTGCGAAGGCCGGCGTCATCGGCGATCCTGAAGCGCCGCCCGAGGAGCGCGCCGACCGGCTGCGCCGCTTCGCCGAGGCGGCAGCTCCCCTCTTCAGGTCCCGGGCCTACGTGCCCGACTCCGACATGGGCACGACCGGCGCCGACATCCAGGCCATGCTCGAGGCCGTCGGCATCCGCGTCGCCCGCCGCGAGTACCGCGGAGGCCGCTCGGGCCTCTATACCGCGGCAACGGTGTTCGCGTCCGCGCGCGCCGCGGCGGCCGCGAGCCGGCCTGCAGGTCGCGGGATGCCGCGTCGCCATCGAGGGATTCGGCCGCGTGGGTCAGCCCCTGGCGGGGATGTTCCACCGCGCGGGGGCCAGGGTCGTGGCGATCTCGACCCGCCGGGGCGGACTCGTCAATCCTCGCGGCCTGGACGTCGAGGCGGTCGCCGCGCGCATTCGCGCCGGCGGAGACGCGGCGGTGGCCGCGGCCGGACTCGGGGATCCGATCGAGGCAGCCGGCCTCAAGTTCGTGCCGGCCGACGTGCTGTGCCCCTGCGCCGGCCACGAGAGCATCTCGCTCGGCGACGCCGGCGCGATCGAGGCGCGGGTGATCAGTTGCGGGGCGAACAGCCCGATCACGCCGGACGCGGAGCGCCGGCTCTGGGAGCGCGGCATCCTGTGCGTGCCGGATTTCGTGGCGAATGCCGGCGGCGTCCTGGGCGGTACGATGGAGTTCGCCGGGTGGCGGGCCGCGGAGATTCTGGACTTCTGCGATCGCCGGTTCCAGCCGCGCGTGGAGGCGCTGTTCCAGGAGGCCCGGCAGTCCGGCACGCCGCTGCGTGACGCGGCTGAGGCCTTCGCGCTGAGGAGATTCGCCGACGTGAAGCGCCTGGCCGAGCAGCCTTCGTGGCGGCGCGGAGGAACTCAGGCTGCCCTGGCGGCGTACCGTCAGGGCTGGCTGCCCGGTCGTCTCGTGCGCAGGCTGTCGAACGGGTACTTCAACGGGCGCGTCGGCTGAGAGGAGGAGCGGGCCGGGGACTCGCGACGAACATGCCAGTCATCGAGGCCAACGGCATCCGGATCTACTGCGAGTGGCATGGCCCTGAACGTGCTCCGGTGCTCGTGCTGAACAACGGGATCCTGATGAACGCGGCCGCCAGTTGGGTTCCGCAAACGTCGGCCTTCGCGGCCTCGTACCGCGTGCTGCAGTACGACTGCCGCGGCCAGGGGCAGTCCGATCATCCGGCCGGGCCGTACTCGATGGAACAGCACGCGGACGATCTCGCGGCGCTCCTGGACGCGCTCGGGGTGAGCCGCGCGCACGTGCTCGGCATCTCGTACGGGGGCGAGGTGTCGCAGGCGTTCGCCCTCCGGCATCGTGACCGGGTGTCGAGCCTGGTGCTGGCCGACACGGTGAGCGAGGTCGGCCCCGAACTGCGGCTGATCGTGGAGGGCTGGAGAGCCGCCGCCTGTTCGGGCGACGCCGATCTCTTCTACCTGGTGACGGCGCCGTGGAACTTCTCCGCCGCCTTCATCGAGCGCCACGGGGCCGTGCTGGCCGCTGCGCGAGCGCGATATCGGTCCCTCGATCTGCCGGCCGTCGCCAGGCTCTGCGACGCGTTCCTGGATGTGCATTTCACGACAGCACTCCGGCAACTGCGGGTCCCGGCCTGCATCATCGTCGGAGATCAGGACCTGCTGAAGGGGCCGCGCTACGCGCAGGTGCTGCACGACGCGATCCGCGGAAGCCGGCTGCACGTGATCCCGGGCTCGGGTCACGCCGCCTCGTGGGAGGCCCCGGCCGAGTTCAATCGCGTTGTGCTCGAATTCCTGGGCTCCATCAGAGAACGGGGAGGGAGTGGAAGATGAACAGTCCTGGCACCATGATCCGCCGCGCCGAGCCGCGCGATCTCGCGGCCGTCGGCCGCCTCGGCGCGCGGCTCCTGCGCGCGCACCACGCATTCGACCGGCTGCGCTTCATGGCGCCGCACGGGAACACGGAGGAAGGCTACGCATGGTTCCTCGGCACACAACTGCGGCGTGACGATGCGGCGGTGTTCGTGGCCGAGCGGGACGGCGAGGTCGTGGGGTACGCGTACGCCGGAATCGAGCCTCAGTCGTGGAAGGAGTTGCGCGAGGAGGCCGGTTTCATCCACGACGTGTACGTGGACGACGCCGTCCGCGGCGGCGGCATCGCCACCGCCCTCATCGAGGCTGCGGCGGAGTGGCTGACCGGCCGGGGCATGCCCCGCATCGTGCTGTGGACCGCGGCCTCGAACGACGCCGCCCGGCGCTTGTTCGAACGCCTCGGCTTCCGCCACACGATGACCGAGATGACCCGCGAGCTGTGACCGGGGTCAGCCCCGGAGGTCTTCAGGACTCCGTCCTGGCGCGCACGGACGACACCAGGTCGAGAATCGCGGCGCCGTAGGCGGCCAGTTTCGCCGGGCCGATGCCTGGAAGATCACGCAAGTCGTCGCGCGAGCGCGGCAATGACGACGCGATGGCGTCCAGTGTACGGTCATGGAGGATCACGTACGGCGGCACGCCTCTGCGACGCGCCTGCTCGATCCGCCACGCCCGCAGCGCATCGCCCACGCCGGCGGCCGACACCGGGTGGCGGTCCGGCAAGTCGTGCGCCGGCGCGGCCGGCCGACGGGACGCCCGGACATGAGGGACTGCTTCACCCGCGCGGGCAGCCTGCGAGCGCGCGGACGCGCGGCGTCCGGCGTCCGCTCTTCGCCGGCGGCGTCACAGGCGGCGCCATCCTGACGTCCGCGGCGCGGCCGTCCATCACCTCGCGTCCGAGCGGGGTGAGACTGAGCGTCCGGTACCTGGTCCTCCGACACGCGAATCAGGCCGCCGCCGCACGCGGCCGCAATCCAGTGCTCGATGGTCCGCGGCCGCTCGTCACGCAGGGCGCCGCTCGCGGGCAGTTCCGCCAGCGTCTCCGGCAGGTCCTCGATGTCGCCGGCCAGCATGGCGACGATCCTGCGCCGGCCGTAACGCTCTCCGGCCTGCGCGATGCCTGACAGGATCGTCCGCACCAGATCCAGATCGGCGGCGCCGAGCGTCGCGCGGCGGTCGCAGTTGCCGCACGCGCCGCAGGGTTCGCGCGCCGCGGGGTCGCCGAAGTACCGGAGGATGGTCGCCCTCAGGCAGCCCGTGGCGTCCGCGTACGCCACCATGCGGCGCAGTTTCTTGTGTTCGAGCTCCCTCCGGCGGCCGACATCTGCCGGATCGATGGGCGGGCCCTGCCGGTCGGGCTGCTCGTCCCGGCCGCGATCGATCAGGAACTCCCGCGTCTTCACGTCGGCGTAATTCCAGAGCAGCGTCGCCGCCGCCTCCCGGCCGTCCCGCCCGGCCCGGCCGATCTCCTGGTAGTAGGCCTCGACCGACCCGGTGATGTCGACGTGGATCACGGCGTCGACATCGGGCCGGTCGATGCCCATGCCGAAGGCGTTCGTCGCGCACACGACGCGCACCGCTCCCGACGTGAACGCCTCCTGCACGCGCGTGCGCTCGTCGTCGGCCAGGCCCGCATGGTACGCGGCGGCCTCGACGCCGGCCGCCTGCAGCGTGCCGGCCGCGGCTTCGGCTTTCTTGCGCGTGGACGCATACACCAGCGCCCGGCGGCCGCCGACGAGCCCGGGAAGGACCCGGTGCTTCTCGTTCTCCCCCGCCACCGGCAGGACGCGCAGGTGGATGTTGGGCCGGTCGAACCCGGCGACGATCACGTGCGGGTGCGCCAGGCCCAGGAGATCGACGATGTCGTCGCGCACTTCCGGCGTGGCGGTGGCCGTGAACGCCGCGATCGGCGGGCGGCCCGAGCGGCCGTCCCCGCGGCGGCACGCGGCGGCTGCGTCGCGCAGGCGGCGGTAGTCCGGCCTGAAGTCGTGTCCCCATTCCGACACGCAGTGCGCTTCGTCGATGACGAAGCGCGCGATCGGGACGTCGCGCAGCAACTGGACGAACTGGGCCGACGCGAACCGCTCGGGTGCGACGTAGAGCAGGCGCAGCTGGCCCGACCTGGCGGCCCCGAGCGCCTCGGCGCGCGCATCAGCCGGCAGCATCGAGTGCAGCGCCCCCGCGCGGATCCCTCGGCGGTCCAGTTCGTCGACCTGGTCCTTCATCAGCGAGATGAGCGGCGACACGACGAGCGTCGTGCCCGGCAGCATCACCGCGGGCAGCTGGAACCCCATCGACTTCCCGGACCCGGTCGGCATCACCGCCAGCACGTCCCTCCCGTCGAGGACCGCCTGCACGAGGGCTTCCTGTCCGGGGCGGAAGGACCCGTGGCCGAAATGACGCTCGAGGGCGGAGCGGAGGTCGATCACCGGGTGCCGGACGCCAGTCGGATGAACGCCGCCACGTCGCGCTTGAGCTCCGCGTGCGCGGACGGCCGGATGTACATCATGTGGCCGCCCTCGTAGTACGCGTACGACACGCGGTCGGTGATCTGGCGGTCGTAGGCGAAATGCGTGAGATTGAACTCGGCGCCGCCGACATACGTGGCCATGTCGTAGTACCCGCTCACGAGGAGCACCTTCAGGAACGGGTTCTTCGCCATGGTCAGCCGCAGCGCGTCGGTCATGTCCATGTAGCGGTTCTGCACGTAGGTCCACGGCCTGACGTTGCCGGAGGTCGGATAGTGGAGGCTCGTGTCCCACTTCAGCTCGTTCTTCACGTAGTCCTGGAACAGCGCCACGTACGGCCCCTGCAGGGCGGTGTTCGAGGGGTCGAACTCCTGTCGCTCGCCCGCCGCATCGGCGTCGAGCGCGGTGAAGCGCCCGTCGAGGCGCCCGACGACGAGCCGCCGGTCCCGCAGGAGCTCCTTGCGGAAGCGGGCTGAATCGACGCGGAGGTTGGCCGACAGGATGTACTTCGGCGTGAGCCCCGTGAACCGGGCCAGTTTCTCCGCCATCGACTGCCGCTCGGCGTCGGTGAGCGTGTTGCCCTTCGTGAGCGCGAGCATGTACTCGCCGAGCGCGAAGGCGCGCGCTTCATCGACGACCTGCTTGACGGACCTCGACTGAAGGTCCGCCGGCAGCTTCTTGTGGTACCACGCCGTCGCCGCGAACGTCGGGATCTGGACCGCCCAGGCGATGTCGTTGTTCGGCGCCGGCGACAGCGTCTGGTAGGTCAACAGCGCGGAGACGAGCACGATGCCGTTCAGCTCGATGCCGTGGCGCGACTGCAGCTCCTGCGCCAGGCCCGCCGACCGGATCGTGCCGTAGCTTTCGCCGATCAGGAACTTCGGCGACGGCCAGCGGTTGAAGACGCCGAGATACGCGGCGATGAACTCGCCGAACGCGCGGATGTCGCCGTCCTGGCCGTGGAACTGGCTGTTGTCCACGCCGGCCATCACGCGGCTGTAGCCCGTGTCGATCGCGTCGACGAACACCAGGTCGGCGACGTCGAGGAGCGAGTGCTCGTTGTCCACCAGCTGGTACGGCGGCGCCGGCTGGAACCCTTCGTCTGCCATCCGCGCGCGGCGCGGCGCGAACGAGCCCATGTGCAGCCAGACCGACGCCGATCCCGGCCCGCCGTTGTAGAGGAACGCGATCGGCCTGGTCTTCGCGTCTTCGCCGTCCTTCGTGTACGCCACGTAGAACATCCGCGCCGCGATCTTCCCGTCGTCGAGCCGGATCGGGATGGTCCCCACGGTGGCGGTGTAGCGGATCTCGCGGCCATCGAGCCGCAGCACGTGCGAGGTCTTCGACGGCTCATCGGCGGTGGCGCTCGCCGTTTCGTGCTGTCCCGGCGCCTGCGGGCGCTGAACGGCGTCGGGGAGGGCGCCGGGGCGCTGCTGCCCGAGGGCCGCAGGCGCGAGGGCGAGCACGATCATGATCGCGAGAGACAGCGCGCGGTTCGGCATGGCGGATCTCCTGGCCCGCCTACTTCTTCACCGGCGCCGGCGCGTCCTTCTTGACCGGCGCGGCCGGCGGCGCGGTCCCGATCGGGCCCTGCTTCTGCAGCCACTCGGCCGGGATCGTGCGCTTGTCCGGCGCCGTGCGAGAGCCGCCGTCCTGGTAATCGGTGATGAGCCGGTCCGCCAGCTCCCACCACTTCATGAAGTTCTCCTGCGCGACGCGGTTCGAGTAGTCGCTGATGAAGGCCCTGGCGCGGGCGGGGTCGGTCTTGTAGAGCTCGAGCGCCATGCCTTCGACGATGGGCTGGTCCGCGAACAGGCGGCCTTCGATCTCGGCCTGCTTCGCGCGGATGTCCTGCATCATGCCGCGCCAGTTCAGGTTCGACCAGTTGCCGACGAAGTTCGAGGCCCAGTACGCCGAGTTGCGATCGAACCGGTCGCGCCGGCCGATCTGGAAGGCCATCGGCACCGAGAGGTTGCCCGCGTAGAACGGCGTGAACAGGGACGTCTTCGCGTCGTCGGGCGCGAACCAGGCCACGCTGCCGATCCAGGGCGGCATCCCCGCGCGCGCCTGCAGCACGGTCACGTAGGAGCACTGATGCACCGCGATCATCCGCTCCGTCGCCGCATAGCCTTCGGCCGGCTTGTAGTCGCGCGCCATGGCCCACCGGTTCGGCGTCCCGAACGGGCCGGCCAGCGGGTTCTTCGTCTGGTCGAACGGCGTGCCTTCGTAGACGTCGCGGTGGATCGCCATCAGGTCGCGCGCGGTGACTTTGCGGTCCGGCTTCACCGAGAACGGCTGCTCCGGCGCCCACGGATCGAGGTTGAGGGACGGCGCGAGCAGGCTCAGCACCCGCCACTCGCGGCGGTTGGGCCTGGGCGTGCCGGACATGCCGAAGACCCGGTTGAACAGGAACGGTTCGCCCTTCTTCCACCAGCCGAGCTTCTCGGCGATCTCGTACACGTTCGTCGAGTGCATCGTGAAGTTCGGATCGTCGGTGAGGGTCGTGATGCGCGACACGTTGGCCGACACCCCCACCTCGCCGGGAGGAATGCGCTTGGCCGCCCAGACGGCGCCGATCTCGGTGGCGCCGGGCCCGAAGATCTCGAACTGCCACACTTCCTTCGCGTCGCCGACCGTCAGGCACTCGCCGCTGTCGCCGTACCCGTACTTCTCCGCGAACGCGCCCATCAGCTGGATCGCCTCGCGCGCCGTCGACGTCCGCTCGAGGGCGAGGCGCTCCAGTTCCATGATGTCGAACAGGCCCTCGTCGCTGTACAGCTCGCGGCGCCCGCCGATCGTCGTCTCGCCGATGATGACGCCCTTCTCGTTCATGAACGGGTACGAAGCGTCGTACCGCGTGAAGGTCTGCTCCACCTGCGGAATCTCGCCGACTTTGTGCTCCTGCTGGTTCGGCGGCTTCTCCTCGCCCAGGCCGCCGCCCTTCATGATGTCGCGCTTGCTGCCGGCGGGATACGTCTTGCCGGGCACGACCTTCATCCGGATCTCGTAGCCGCCGTCGCACGAGTGGCTCGTCAGCGTGCCGTCGGCCGACGTCTCGGGGCTCGTGGGAATCGACGTGCAGGCCTCGCACGCGTTCTCCCAGACCTCCTCGGGCACTCCGTCGGGCCTCGGGAAGCCGCAGATCTTCTTGCCGTAGTACGGCTGCTGCAGGGCCTGCGATCCGTCCTGCCGCCCCGCGTCCTGCGGAACGGCCATGCCGGCAGAGCCGGCGATCAACACGATGAAGGCTGTGAGGAATATTCTCGTCATCCGCACGGGCATGCTCCTTGGTACGTCGAGGCTGAGCCTCGACCTCCAATCCAGGTGGAGCCCGGGGTCTTCAGACCCCGGGGCAATCGGCGAGGGTATCACGAAGAGGGCGGGCGCTGGCCGTAGTAGGCCTGCGCGCCGTGTTTCCGCAGGTAGTGCTTGTCCACCAGGAACCGGGCGGGCGCTGGCTCCGCGGGATTGAGAGCCTGCGCGGCGAGGTTGACCTCCGCCAGGTACTCGAGCACGCGAGCCGCCTCGACGGCGTGCGCCGGGTCGTCGGACCAGACGAACGGGCCGTGGTTCGCCACGAGCGCGGCCCCGACCTCGTCCGGCGAGAGGCCCAGCGTTCGAAACGTCTCGACAATCACGAGGCCGGTGTTGCGTTCGTAGTCGGTGACGACCTCGGCCTCCGTCATCGGGCGGGTCACCGGCACGTCGCCGCGGAAGTAGTCGGCGTGCGTCGTGTTGAGACACCGGATCGGCATCTGCGCCTGCGCGAATGCCGCGGTGAACTTCGAATGCGTGTGCACGATGCCTCCGCAGCGGAACGCGCGGTAGAGTTCCA
This sequence comes from uncultured Acidobacteriota bacterium, assembly GCA_963834645.1. Lineage (GTDB taxonomy): Bacteria > Acidobacteriota > Vicinamibacteria > Vicinamibacterales > JAKQTR01 > JAKQTR01. The sequence goes on along the minus strand of CAWICP010000002.1, from coordinate 18,071 downwards.
GATGCGTCGGCGTATCCGACGAGGGCCGGAGCGCGCTGTCGACGACCTGCACCGGTCTCGATCGACACCAGCACGATGTCAACCAGCGTGAGCTTCTGATACGGCACGCCGCTCGGCTTGATCGCCATCAGCCCCGCGTCGTGGTCCGCGCCCGACACGTTGCCGAACGTCTCGATCACCAGGCCGGTGCCCGCCAGGGCCACGTTCGCCCGGAACACCCTGTCGCGAAGCGCATGCGCACTCATCCGTGGATCCCTCCGTGCCCTCAGATCGCGCTGACGCGATCCCTGATGGCCAGCAGCCGCTTCATCGCCGTGCCGAGATCCGCGGTCGAGCCGGGCACGCCGCCGAACGCGTCGTGCAGCTCCAGGTAGATCCCGTAGAGTTCGTCGTACGTCTTCCTGGCGGCGGGGTCCGGCACGAACTCCGTGCCGCCGTCGCGCACCATCGCCGCCTGGGCCTCCGCGAACGTCGCATGCCCGCCCGCCGCGACGCCGGCCGCCACGGCCGCAGACGCCGCCGCGCCGAGCGCCGGCGTCTGCGGCGACGCGGCGATGATCATCGGATACCCGAGGACGTCGGCATAGATCTGCATGAACAACGGGTTCTTCTCGGCGATCCCGCCGCAGCAGACGACGCGCTCGACCGGCACGCCGAACGCCTTCAGGCGCTCGACGATGGCGCGCGCGCCGAAGGCCGTCGCCTCGATGAGCGCGCGGTACACGTCGGCCCGGGTCGTATGGAGGGTCTGGCCGACGATCAGTCCGGTCAGGCGCGGGTCGACGAGAATCGTGCGATTGCCGTTGTTCCAGTCGAGCGCCACCAGGCCCGACTCCCCCGGCCGAAGGCGCGACGCGCGCGCGGTCAGCTCCTCGTGCAGCGCGGCGTCGCCTTCGCAGACGCGCTCGACCCACCACGCCAGCAGGTCGCCGACGGCCGACTGGCCCGCCTCGATGCCGAAGTAGCCCGGCATGATCGAGCCGTTGACGATGCCGCAGATGCCCGGGACGTTCTGGATGCCGCCGGCGACCGGCGTCACCGCGCAGTCGCACGTCGAGGTGCCGATGATCTTGACGAGCGTGCCCGTGCGGGCGCCCGCGCCGATGGCGCCGTAGTGGGCGTCGAAGGCGCCCATGGCGATGGCGATCCCCTCGCGCAGGCCCAGCGCCGACGCCCACTCCGCGCACAGCCGGCCCGCCGGCCGGTCGGCGGGGTAGGCGTGGTCGAACAGGCGGTCGCGCAGGTCGGCGAGTCTCGGATCGAGCCGGGCGAGGAACGCCTTCGACGGCAGCCCGCCCCACGTGTCGGAGTACATGGCCTTGTGTCCCGCGGCGCACACCGAGCGCTGGACGTCGCGCGGGGCGGGACACGCCGGCCAGGACCGCTGGGATGTAGTCGGCGAACTCGACCCAGCTGTGGGCGGCGTCGAACACCTCCGGCGCCACCTTCAGGCAGCGCCAGATCTTCGACCAGAACCACTCGGAGGAGTAGGTGCCTCCGATGGGCGCGAGGTACTCGGGTGCGTGCCCGGCCGCGATCCGGGTAATCGCCGCGGCCTCCTCGGCGCCGGTATGGTCCTTCCACAGCCACGCCTGGGCCGCGAGCACGCCTGCCCATTTCGGGTCGAGGCCGAGCGCCCGGTTGTGCGCGTCCACGGGGATCGGGGTCGAGCCGGTGGTGTCGACGCCGATGCCGATGATGCGGTCCGCCGAGAACGCCCCGTCTCGCGCGGCGTCGGCGATGGCCCCACGCACCGACACGCGCAGCCCCTCGAGGTAGTCGGCCGGGTTCTGGCGAGCCAGGTGCGGGTCGTGCGGGTCGAGCAGGACGCCCTGGTCACCCGACGGGTAGCTGAAGACGCAGGTGCCCACCATCCGGCCGTCGGCGCAGCTGACCACGACCGCGCGGACCGAGTTGGTGCCGAAGTCGACTCCCAGGGTGTAGGCGTGTGTCATAGAGCGGGCCTTCCTGTCGCGCCGGACCGCTCGCCGGGTCTCGAGCCCCGGCCTCTCGGACGGTGGAGCCGGGATCGTCGGCCCCGGGTTGAGCGGCACGCGGGCGCGATTTGCGCGCCGCGGCGGTTGCGCATACGATCCCAGCCGCGCAGATGATACCGCACAACCGCGGGGTTCGCGGGGCTGGCGGGCTCGCGGCAGGAGGCACACGTGGAACGCATCACCCTGGGCTTGATTGTAGGCAATCGCGGCTTCTTTCCCGACCACCTCTGCGACGCCGGTCGCCGGACGATGATCGACGTGCTCGAAAAGGCGGGCGTCGAAGTCGTGGCGCTCGGGCCGGCCGACACGAAATTCGGCAGCGTCGAGTCGCTGGAGGACGCGACGAAGTGCGCGGACCTGTTCAAGGCCCACCGCGATCGGATCGCCGGCGTGGTCGTGGCGCTGCCCAACTTCGGCGACGAGCGGGCCATCGCCAACGTGCTGCGGTGGGCCGACCTGAAGGTGCCCGTGCTCGTCCAGGCCTTCCCCGACAACGCCGGGAAGATGACGATCGCGGATCGCCGCGATTCGTTCTGCGGCAAGATGTCCGCCTGCAACAACCTGCGGCAGTACGGCATCCCGTTCTCGCTCACCCGCAGCCACACGGTCGATCCCGCGGGAGCGGAGTTCGCGGAAGACCTCGCGGACTTCATGGCGACGTGCCGGGTCGTCACCGGCCTGCGCCACGCGCGCTTCGGCGCGCTCGGCGCGCGCCCGGCGGCGTTCAACACGGTGCGCTACAGCGAGAAACTGCTCGAGCGCAGCGGCATCAGCGTCGAGACGCTCGACCTGTCGGAGCTGTTCGGCCGCGCGGCGAGAATCGACGCCGGCGACGCCGCGCTCGCGTCCAAGGTGGCGCAGATCTCGGCGCTACGTCTCCACGCGCGGCGTGCCCGCTGACGCGGTCGTCAAGATGGCGCGGCTGGGCGTCGTGATCGATGCGTGGATGGCGGACCAGCGGCTCGTGGCGACCGCCCTCCAGTGCTGGACCGCGATGGAGGAGTTCTACGGCGTGGTGCCCTGCACGCTGATGAGCATGATGAGCAACGGCCTCGCGCCCTCCGCCTGCGAGACCGACATCGCCGGCCTCGTCGGCATGTACGCCCTGCGGCTCGCCTCGGGCACGCCGGCGGCGCTGGTCGACTGGAACAACAACTACGCCGACGATCCCGACAAAGGCGTCGTGTTCCACTGCTCGAACCTGCCGAAGGAGATCTTCGAGAGCGGCGCAGGCGCCCCGGTCATGAGTTACCAGGCCATCATCGCCGGCACCGTGGGCCGCGACAACACGTTCGGCACCGTCGAGGGCCGCGTCCGCAAGAGCCCGATCACGTATTGCCGCGTCTCGACCGACGACTTCCGCGGCGTCATCACCGCCTACGTCGGAGAGGGCGAGACCACCGACGACACGCTGCTCACCTTCGGCGGCTACGGCGTCGTGAAGGTGCCCAGGTTCCAGGTCCTGCTCCGCTACATCTGCGAGCACGGGTTCGAGCACCACACGGCGCTGTCGCTGTCGCGGACGGCGAGGGCCATCAACGAGGCCTTCGGCAAGTACCTCGGCTGGGACGTGTACCTCCACGCCTGAGCGAGCCGGGTCTGCAGACCCGGCCGTCGCACGCGCCGCACCTGGCGCACCGGGCGACTGTCGAGCCGGCCGAATCGGCAGCCCGGCGCGACTGGGTCCGCGGCGCAAGCGTCCTGCCGGCCGGAGAGGCGTGCTTGCGCGCCGACGGCCATTTCCGGCACGATGGGAAGTCGTTTCCCCTGTCTTCTCGAGGGCCATCATGCAGTTCAAGCGGCTGGATCCGGACGACATCGACCTCGTCGTCAAGACGTTGAAGGAGTTCACCGAGCGCGAGGCGCCGCTCGAGAAGCGCCTGGAGTGGGATCGGACCGACACGTGCCCGGCCGACGTCGTGCGCGCCATGCTCGGCCCGGACGTGGGTCTGCACCTCGTCTTCCTGCCCGAGGATCACGGCGGCATGGGCGGCGGCGCGTACGACGTCTACCGTCTGTCGATGGAGTTCGCGAAAGTCGATCTCGGCCTGGCCACCGCGATGCTGGCCGTGGCGCTCGGCACCGACCCCATCCGCGTCGGCTGCACGGAGGAGCAGAAGTCCGTGTGGTTGGACCGGATCGCGGACGAGGGGCTGATTGTCGCCTACGGCGTGACAGAACCCGAGGCCGGCTCGAACGTCCAGAACCTCAAGACCGAGGCCGCGAGGATCACCGACGCCGACGGCCGCGTCACCCATTACCGCCTGAACGGCGTGAAGCAGTTCATTTCGAACGGATCGATCGCCGACCTCTACACGATTCTCGCGAAGGCCCCCGACGGCCCGACCTTCTTCGTCGTCGAGCGCAACACGCCCGGGCTGACCCCGGGGCGGCACGAGATCAAGCACGGCATCAGGCTGTCGGACACGGCGCAGGTGCTGCTGCAGGACGTGGTCGTTCCCGCCTCGAACATCGTCGGCAAGGGCGAGGGCGAAGGCCTGAGGCAGGCGAACGAGGTGTTCGGGTACACGCGGCTGATGGTGGCCGCGTTCGGCCTCGGCGCCGGCCTGGCCGCCCTCGAGAAGGCCATCGCGTACTCGAAACAGCGCCGCCAGTTCGGCACCTTCCTCGCCGAGAAGCAGGGCTACACCCACAAGCTGCTCGTGCCCAGCAGCGTCCGGCTGGCGGCCGCGCAGGCGTACATCGAGTACGTGGCCGACCTGCTCGACAGCGGGACGACGGACCGGCAGGTGGAGGGCTCGATCGCGAAGCTCTTCGCCACGGAAGTCGGCAACGCGGCGGCGGACCACGCCGTGCAGGCCCTCGGCGGCTACGGGTATTGCGTGGACTTCGAGGTGGAGAAGATCCGCCGCGACGCGCGCATCCTGACCATCTACGAGGGCACCTCGGAGATTCAGCAGAGCATCATCAACATCTTCCGCATGCGCGAAATCGTGCGGAGCAAGGGCCGTTTCTACGAGAACATGGCCGCCGAGGTCGAACCGTTCGCGGATGCCGGCGGTCCCGCCGTGGCGCGCGCGGCGCGGTTCCTGGCCGACGCCGCCCAGGTGGCCTTCCGCGCCAAGCTGGTCCGGCAGCAGCACGTGGCGTTCGAGTTCGCCACCGCGATGACGGAAGTCGAGACGGCGGTGGCGCTCGCCCGCGCGGCGACGGTCAAGAACGACGACCTGCTGAAGGCGCAGTCGCGCATCTGGGCCAGCCAGGTGGCCATGGGTGTGCCCGCGCGGGTGCTCTCGGCCATGAGCGGCGCCGGCGGGGTCTCGCCCGAAGACCTGGCGCGGCTCCAGCGCGAGGGCGATCTCGACGGCGCGGTTGCGCTGCAGGCCGGCCGCCTCGCCGACATGAACTTCGTGGCGGAGCGCATCACGGGCTTCAAGACCGCGGAATAGGACCGGCCCGCCGGCAGAGACCGAGCATGATGGTGAAACCGATTCGAGGCCTCCGGTGGTACATCGGAGGCCTCTTCTTCCTGTCCACCGTCATCAACTACATCGACCGCCAGACGCTCAGCGTCCTGGCCCCGCACCTCAAGACCGAGTTCGCCTGGAGCAACGCCGACTTCGCGCTCATCATCATCTCGTTCCGCGTCGCCTATGCCTTCGGCCAGACGGGGGCGGGGCAGGTGCTGGATCGCGTCGGCACGCGCACGGGACTGAGCCTCGGCGTCGCCTTCTACTCGGTCGCCGCGATGATGACGTCGCTGGCATCCGGCCTCCGTTCCTTCTGCGCCTTCCGGTTCCTGCTCGGCGCCGGGGAGGCGGCCAACTGGCCGGGCGCGACCAAGGGCGTGTCGGAGTGGTTCCCGCGCCGGGAGAGCGGCTGGGCCGTGGCCCTGTTCGACAGCGGATCCTCGATCGGGGGCGCCGTGGCGCCCGTGCTGGTCCTCTGGATCTTCCACACGTTCGGGAGCTGGCGGCCGGCGTTCATCATCACGGGGGCGCTGGGGTTCCTGTGGCTCCTGCTGTTCCGCTGGCTCTACCGTTCTCCGGAGACGCATCCGCGCCTGTCCGCCGAAGAACGCGCGTACATCCTTGCCGACAGGCCCGCGCAACAGCCAGACCGCGACCGCGCGTCATCGCGCATTCCGATGCGCAGGCTCCTCGCGCTACCGCAGACGTGGGGCATCATCGTCGCCAAGACGCTGACCGACCCGGTCTGGTTCTTCATCACGGACTGGTTCGCCATCTTCCTCGTCTCCCGCGGGTTCAGGCTCGAAGACAGCCTCTTCGCCTTCTGGGTCCCGTTTCTCGCGGCGGACGCGGGCAACTTCCTCGCGGGCGGAGTCTCGAGTTCGTTGATCAAGCGGGGATGGGCGGTCGGCACGGCCCGCAAGGCGGTCATCGTCGTCTGCGCGCTCGGCATGACGCTCATCGCGGCCGCGGCGTTTGTCACGAGCCTCTGGTGGATCACGGCGTGCCTGGCGATTTCGACGCTGTCGTACGCGGCGCTGTCGACGATGGTGCTGAACCTGCCCGCCGATATCTACCCGACGCACTCGGTCGCCTCGGTGAGCGGCATGAGCGGCACCGGGGCGGGCATCGGGACCATCGCCGCCACCTACCTGACGGGCATGGTCGCCGACCGGTACTCGTTCGCACCCATCATGATCGTGGCGAGCATGATCCCGCTCGTCGCGGCCGCGGCCGTCCTCCTGCTGGTCAGGAACACCCGGGCGACGCGCGACCTGCTCAACCGAGATCTAGATGCGAGCCGGGCCGGAGGAGCGCCGCCGATGCGGCATCGAGGTACACGGTCACGTTCCCGTGCTCGCGCAGCGCCGACGCGGGGACGTCCGGGGTGATCGGGCCCTCGAGGGCGGCCTTCACCGGCGCCGCCTTCCTCTCGTCGGGCACGACGCAGATGATCTCCCTCGACTTCAGGATCTGCCTGATCGACATCGAAATCGCCGACTGGGGCACCTCGGCAACCGACCCGAACCAGCCTTCGCCGACCTGCTGGCGGCGGCACGCGTCATCCAGCTGGACGACGAGGTAGGGCTCCTCGGTCACGAAGTCGGCCGGCGGATCGTTGAAGGCGAGGTGCCCGTTTTCCCCGATGCCGACGAACGCCACGTCGACCGGCGCCGCGTTGATCGCGGCGCCGGCCTGGCGGCACACCTCGCGCACGTCTCCCTCGCCGTTCAGCAGCACATAGTCCTGCAGCGACGTCTTCCGGATCACCCGCTCGAGGATGTACTTCCGGAAGCTGGCGGGATGCTCGATCGACAGGCCGACGTACTCGTCGAGGTGGAACAGCGTCACTCGCGCCCAGTCCACCGCCTGGTTCGCCGTGAGGTCCTCGAGAAACTCCAACTGGGATGCTCCGGTGGCGACGATGATCCGGGCCTGGCCATGGCTCGAGGATGGCGCGGCCGATCGCCTCCGCCGCATGCGCCGCCGCCGCCTGGGCCATGGCGTGTCTGGTTGCGAATCGCCTGACGATCATTCGCGGGTCCCCCTCGTGCGGGCCGCCTGCGTCGGTTCGGGCGGCGCGGGCCTCCTGCATTATCCTCCCGGGCCGGGCTCCGGGAAGGCGGGCGGGGCCGGATCCACGGAGGGCCCGTCCCGCTGTATCATGAGCCCCGAAGGACCCGCAGCCGGTCCCGGTACGACGCGCTGCGCCGGTGCCATGGAAGAGTCCAGCGTCCCCCACTCGGAGCCGGGTGGCTCGGCTTGCCCGGATTGCGAAGGCTCGACCTCCCAGGCGGGCCACCCCGTCACCCTTCCGTACGCCGGCATCGGCATCGACGTCGGCTCCGTGAGCGTCAAGGTGTGCGGTCTGGCCGGCGGCACGGCCCGCTCCGCCGTCATCCCCCACGAAGGCGACATCGAGTCGGCCCTCCACAGGGCGTTCGCAGCACTCCATCTCGATCCCCGGGCCGCTGCTCCGGCGGTGGTGACCGGCGGGGCCGGCCGGCACCGCATCGAGGCGCCCGGCGTGATCGCCGCGATCGCCATCGAGGCCGCGCTCGGCGCGCTCGCGCTCCGGCCCCGGGCCGTGGTGTCGCTCGGCGGCGAGGATCTCGTCGTCTACCTGCTCGACGGCCTCGGGCGCGTGCAGACGACGATTGCCGGCAACAAGTGCGCGTCGGGCACGGGCGAGTTCTTCCGCCAGCAACTGGGGCGCATGGACCTCAGGCTCGAGGACCTCGACGAGGCCACCGCGGGCGCGCGGGTGCTGAAGCTCTCGGCGCGCTGTTCCGTCTTCATGAAGTCCGACTGCACCCACCGCCTGAACAAGGGCGAGGCCACCCGGGGCGACGTCGCGCTCTCGCTCTCGAAGGTGATGGCCGACAAAGTCGGCGAGTTCCTGATCAGAGCGAAGGTCCGGAACGGCGCGGTGGTGCTCGTCGGCGGCGTCACGCGGAACAGGCACTTTCTCCGGTTCCTGAGAGACGCGTGGCCGCAGACGCAGTTTGTCGTACCAGCCGAGGCGACGTACTTCGAAGCGTTCGGCGCGGCGCACCTCTCGGGCGCGCTGGGCCGGCCGCTGCCGCCGCGCCGCCAGTTGGTCCGCGCATTTCAGCCGGCCTCCGGCACGCCCTTCTCGCCGCTGGCCTCGGCGGAGTCCCTCGTCACCTATCACGTCTCGCGACGTGGCGCGCTGCGCCCTGGTGCCGAGTACGTGCTGGGCGTCGACGGCGGTTCGACGACCACAAAGGTGGCGCTGGTCGACGCCGAGACCATGCAGATCGCCGCCGCGCACTACGGGCGCACGCACGGCGATCCCGTCGCGGCGCTCAAACGCTGCCTGGCTGAGGTGCAGGAGCAGATCGGCGGCGCCCGCCCCCGCGTCAGCCTGGTCGCCACGACCGGGTCGTCGCGCGAACTGCTCGGCGTCTTCCTTGAAACCTCCGGCGTCTACAACGAGATCATCGCGCACGCGGCGGGCACCACCTGCTTCGAGCCCGATGTCGACACGCTGTTCGAGATCGGCGGGCAGGACGCCAAGTACGTGCTGCTGAACAACGGCGTCCCGATCGATTACGCGATGAACGAAGCCTGCTCGGCCGGCACCGGTTCGTTCCTCGAGGAATCGGCCGCCGGTGATCTGCGCATCGAGCGGGCGGAAGAGATCGGGCCGATCGCCCTCGAGGCGGCCGCGCCGCTGAAGTTCGGCGAGCACTGCTCGGCCTTCATCAACAGCGACATCCGCAAGGCCATCCAGGGCGGCGCGAGCCGGCCGGATATCGTCGCCGGCCTGGTCTTCTCGATCGTGGCCAACTATCTCAACCGGGTGGTCGGCAACCGGCAGGTCGGCACGCGCATCGCGCTCCAGGGCGGGGTGGCGAAGAACTCCGCCGTGCCGCTGGCGTTCGCGCAGCTGCTGGGCAAGCCGGTATCCGTGCCGCCGGACCCCGAGCTGATGGGGTGCTTCGGCGTGGCGCGCCTCGCCCTGCAGAAGCACCGGGAAGGGCTGCTCGCCAAAGGCGACTTCGATCTCGAGGCGCTCGCCGCCAAGGACATGCTCTGTGTCGGCGCCTTCACGTGCCAGGCGTGCGACAACTCCTGCGAGATCCGCAACCTCGCCGTCGACGGCAGGCGGTATCCCTTCGGCGGGCGGTGCTCGAAGTTCACGAGTGTACGGCGCCCCAGGCCCGCGGGGGACAGAGAGGCGGTCGATCACGTGGCCTGGAGGACGGAAGAGCTGTTCGCCCGCAGCGCGCCCCGGCTGGAGGACTTCCGTCCGCGATCCGATCGCACGGTCGGCGTGCCCCTCGCCCTGTCGGTGCATTCGCTCTGGCCGCTCTACGCGCGGTTCTTCCACGACCTCGGAGTCCGGACGGTGCTGTCGGATCGCGTGCTGCCGGAGGGCATCGCGAGGCAGGAGAGCAGTTATTGCTTCCCGGTCGAGATCGCCCACGGCGCGATCCAGGATCTCGTCGACAAGGGCGTTGATTACCTCTTCCTGCCGCACTTCCGCGACATGCCGTCGATGGAGGCGGGCAAGGTGCACGCCTGCACCTGTCCGCTGACCCAGGGCCTTCCGTACCTCGCGCGCCAGGCCTTCGGCGTCGACGACAACGTCCTGCGGCCCGTCGTGTCCTTCAAGGGCGGATGGCAGGCGTGCCGTCCGGAGTTCATGCGGGTGGCGGAGCAACTGGGGTTCGGGTCCGCCGAGGGGGGCCGCGCCTTCGACCGCGCGGTCGAGGCACACCTCGGCGTTCCTCGAGCGCTACCGGCAGCGCGGGCGCGAGGTGATGGCGGAGATCCGGGACCGTCCCGACCACCTGTTTGTCGGGCTGTTCGGCCGGCCGTACAACGCGTTCACGCGCGACGCCAACATGGGGATCCCGCGGAAGTTCACCTCCCGCGGGGTCACGGTCGTGCCCTTCGACCTGATCTACGACGAGGCCGCGGCCATCTTCCCCAACATGTACTGGTATTACGGCCAGCAGGACATGAAGGGCCTTGAACGGGTGCGCGCCGTCCCGAATCTCTACGCCACCTGGATCTCGAATTTCTCCTGCGCGCCCGATTCGTTCATGCTGCACTACCTGCGCTGGATGATGGGCCGCAAGCCGTACCTCGTCCTCGAAATCGACTCGCACACCGCCGACGCGGGCCTCGACACCCGCATCGAGGCCTTCCTCGACATCGTCGACAGCTTCCGCCGGGACGGCCCCGCCGCCGGCGGCTGCCCCGTCCCGTTCGGCGCTACCGGGTCGACAATCGCGTCAAGCCTCCGGCCGTCGTCGACACGCGGAGCGCGGAGCGGTTCAGCCTGCGCGATCCGCGGGTCACGTTCGTCTGGCCGTCGATCGGCGATCTCGGCCGGCCCGGCGTTCGCGGCCGCGACGCGCAAGCAGGGCGTGCACGTCGAGTACCTGCCCGTGCCGACCGCCCGCTCGACGCAACTCGCGCGCAACGTGGCGTCGGGCAAGGAGTGCATCCCGGCGCTGCTGGTGCTCGGCAGCGTCCTCGAGTTCATCGGGAGCCGGACGCCTCGCCGGCCCGACGAGGCGCTGCTCGTCGCCGTGCCGTCGACGCTGGGCCCCTGCCGCACCGGCCAGTACCACGTCTTCTACGATCGCCTGTTCGACGAACTGGGCCTCGACCACGTGGCGCTGCTGCGTGTCGGGCGACGAGTCGTCGTACGGGGAGCTCGGGCCCGAGTTCGTCGCGCGACCTGTGGCGCGCCATCCTGCTCTCCGACTACTTCACCGACGTCCGGACCGGAATCCGTCTGTGCGCGCGCGATGTCGGCGAGGCGCTGGCCGTCTTCGAGCGCGCCTGGCAGGGCGTGGTCGCCGCGTTCGAGCGCGAGCCGGCAACGCGCTGGCGGCCGCGCTCGAGCGGCGCGCGGAACGTGCTGGCCGCGATCCCGAGGCGGCGGTCGCTGGCGGACGTGAAGAAGGTGCTCGTCGTCGGAGAGATCTACGTGCGCCGGGACAGTTTCTCGGTGTTCGAGTTGTCGGAACACCTCATCGGCCAGGGCATCTTCCCGAAGCTGTCCGCCGTGAGCGAGTGGCTCCACTACACGGACTGGGCGCGGGCGCAGGAACTGGACGCCGCCCGGCAGCAGGACGGCTGGCTCGCGACGCTCCGGCCGGGCCCGCTGGCCGAGCGCGCTCGGCCTGGGCGTCGAGATGCTGGTGGAAGCACCGCGTGGAGCGCGAGATTCGCGAGGCGCTGATGCCGACGGGCCTCATTCCCGAGGCGCACGACGACCTGGACGCCGTGATGCGATTCGGCAGCGGGACCTTCATCCCCGCCGCGATGCAGAGCGAGGCGACCGTCTCGCCCGCCGTCGCCGGCGCGGCCATGCAGGACGGCTATTCCGGCGTCGCCATCATCGCGCCGTTCGGCTGCCTGCCCGGGCCGCGTGATCGAAGGCGTCTACACGCCGTGGGCCCGGGCGCGCGGCTACCCCGTGCTCGCCCTCGAGAACGACGGCCAGCCGTATCCCCCGAACGTCATCTCGCGCCTCGAGGTCTTCGCGCAGAACGTGGCGCGCTACGAGCGGAGGCCGGGTGCGACGCCGGCCGATCCGGACTGAGCGGTCCCGGCGCCGCGGGTTGCCGGCACGATGTGATCCGCGTCATAGCCGATCGATGGTTGAGCGGTTAGAATGTCTGCTGATGACGGCGGCTGCGGGCGGTTCCACGAAGCACGGCGTTCGCGGGCGGATGATCGGGATCGCGATCGGCGTGGCGCTCGGGCTCGCCGGCGGCATCGGGGGCTTCACGTTCGTCTACGCGCGCGGCGCCTCCTATCTCACGAACGACCCGGCGGCCTGCGCCAACTGCCACATCATGAACGACCAGTACGACGCGTGGCAGAAGTCCAGCCACCGGGCGGTGGCTGTCTGCAACGACTGCCACACGCCCCACGGACTCGGCCCGAAATACCTGACCAAGGGACTCAACGGGTTCTGGCACTCGTACGCGTTCACGCTGGCGGGTATCCCGACCCTCTGCAGATCACCGGGCGCAACAACCGCGTGACCGAAGGCGCGTGCCTGAAGTGCCACGCCGACATGGTCGAGACCATCCAGGCTGGACAGTCTCCCGAGAGCATCAGCTGCGTGCGGTGTCACAGGGACGTGGGGCATCAACACTAGGCCCGGGGCTCGGGGCTCGGGATTCGGGACTCGGGATTCGGGACGGAGGTCGAGGCTTCAGCCTCGACGGAGCGCCATCATGAAACGGCTCATCCTCATCACCGCTGCGGTCACCACGGTGGTCGTCGGCTCCCTGACGGCGCTGCTGCTGAATGTCGCCGAGCGCAAGCAGGAGGCGAAGAACCCGTTCTTCCGCGTCGTCGACCTCACCGACGACACCGACGACCCCGCGGTCTGGGGCAAGAACTTCCCGCTTCAGCACGACGGGTACCGGCGGACCACCGACCAGCAGCGGACAAAGTTCGGCGGCAGCGAGGCGATGCCGCGCACGCCGACGCAGGCCGACCCGCGCAGCGTCGTGGCGCAGTCGAGGCTGGAGGAGGATCCGCGGCTCAAGACCCTGTGGGCCGGCTACGCGTTCGCGGTCGACTTCCGCGAAGAGCGCGGGCACGCCTTCATGCTGGACGACCAGACGTTCACCGAGCGCCAGAAGGTCGTGAAGCAGCCCGGCACCTGCATGCAGTGCCACGCGTCCGTGTACGTGCCGATGAAGCAGCTCGGGGCGGGCGACCGGGTGAAGGGGTTCGAGGCGATGAACGCCATGCCGTACTCCGAGGCCCGCACGCACGTGAAGTTCCCCGTGGCCTGCATCGACTGCCACGACCCGGCGACGATGCAGCTGCGCGTGACGCGGCAGGGGTTCATCGAAGGCATGCGCGCGCTCAAGGCGTCGCAGGGCGTGGCGGACTATGACGTCAACGCGATGGCGAGCCGGCAGGAGATGCGGTCGTTCGTCTGCGGGCAGTGCCACGTCGAGTACTACTTCAAGGGGCCGGAGAAGCGCCTGGTGTTCCCCTGGGCGAAGGGCCTGGGCGTCGAGCGGATGCTCGAGGTACTACGACGAGGTCGGGCACAAGGACTGGACGCACGCCGAGACGGGCGCGGACGTGCTCAAGGCGCAGCACCCCGAATTTGAGACCTGGAACCAGGGCATCCATGCGCGGTCGGGCGTGGCGTGCGCGGACTGCCACATGCCCTACCAGCGCGAAGGGGCGTTCAAGATCAGCGATCACCACGTCCGGAGCCCGCTGCTCAACATCAACCGCGCGTGCCAGACGTGCCACAAGTGGTCCGAGGAGGAGCTGAAGGCGCGGGCCGAGCAAATCCAGGACCGCACGATGCAGCTGCGCAACGTGGCGATGGACGCGCTCATGGCGCTCATCGGCGACATCAAGGCTGCCAGGGCGTCGGGCGCGACAGACGAGCAACTGGCCGAATCTCGCCGGTTCCAGCGCCACGCCCAGTTCCTGCTGGACTACTGCGAGGCCGAGAACTCCATGGGCTTCCACGCCCCGCAGGAAGTCGCGCGAATCCTGGGCCTCTCGATCGACAAGTCGCCAGGGGCAGCTGAGCTCAGGCCGGCGCTGATGGGAAGCCGGTAGGGCTGCCGACGACCTGCAGGCCTGGCAGCTTCGAGAAGTGCCGCGTGTTCCGCGTGATGAGACGAGCGCCGTCGATCACGGCCGCCGTTCCAATCAGCAGGTCCATCGCGTCGATCGATGTGCCGGACCTGCGCAGGCGCGCGAGCAGCCGCCCATAGTGGACCGCGAACGCGTCGTCCGGATACCTCACGACGAGTGTCTCGCACAGACGCGAGAGGCGGTCCACCTCCCCTTCCGGCGCGCCGGCGGCGTACGCCCCGGCCATCAACTCGCAGACGACGTGCACGCTGACCGCCAGGACCTCGTCCTCGGGCAGCGTTTCGAGACAGGTCGATGCGGCCCCGAACCGGTCCCGCTTCTGCTCCCGCAGGAGGTCGACGAGGAAGGACGTGTCGAGGTGGATCACAGAGACGGCACCCGGGCCGCATGCCTCGTGCGCGACTTGACGATGGCATCCACCGAATCGAGCGTCGCGGACGAGACGGCCGTCTCGCGGAGGGCGCGGCGGAACGAGCCGGCCGTCTTGCGCGGCCCGAAGTGGGCCTTGATCACCTGGGAGAACGACTGCCCGGGCTTCTTCTGCCGCGCGAGGGCGTCGTACGCCTCGAGGTCGATGGTGATGGTCTTGACGGCCATGCACTTATCATGCACTTAGATCGACAGACCGTCAACTGTCTCGCGGTCCCGGCGACGCGACGGCCCGCACCCACACCTCCACCTGGTGCTCCTGCTGGTCATCGACGAGCGGAATGGCCAGGCCGCGCTGTTCCTGGCCATCGAGGACAAGCCGCTGGTCGCCTGTCGCGTGCGCCGTCTGGTGCACACTGATGTGGTAGACGGTCTCGTGGAAGCGGTAGTGCACGGTGAAGCCTGGCCAGTCGGCGGGCAGGCACGGCTCGATTCGCAGCCGATCGCCATGGAGCCGCAAGCCGAGCAGCGACTCGATGACGAGCCGGTACATCCAGGCGGCCGAGCCTGTATACCAGCTCCACCCGCCCCGTCCGACGTGCGGGGCCACGGCGTAGACGTCCGCCGCCACCACGTAGGGCTCGACCTTGTAGGTCTCGATGGCCTCGGGTGACGCCCCGTGGGCAATCGGGTTGATCAGCCCCCATAACTCCCAGGCGCGCCTCGGCGTCCCCCAGTTCGGCGAAGGCCATCGCCGCCCAGATGGCGGCGTGTGTGTACTGCCCGCCGTTCTCCCGCACGCCGGGGACATAGCCCTTGATGTACCCGGGGTCGAGCGCGGAGGTGTCGAACGGCGGGTCGAGCAGGCGGACGAGCTTGTCCTCGCGGCGAACCAGCCGCGCGTCCAGGGCGTTCATCGCGGCGCGTGCGCGGTCCGGATCCGCGGCCCCGGAGAGGACGGACCAGCTCTGCGCAATCGAGTCGATTTGGCACTCGGCGTTGCTCGATGACCCCAGCGGCGAGCCGTCATCGAAGTACGCGCGCCGGTACCACGACCCGTCCCACCCCGATTCCTCGAGGCGCACCCGCAGCGCGGCCGCCTCCGACAGGCAGCGGCCCGCGAAGATCGTGTCGCCGCGGGTCCGGGCCAGTTCGGCGAACGGCGTCAGCACGGCGTGGAGGAAGAACCCCAGCCAGACGCTCTCGCCGCGCCCTTCCGCGCCCACCAGGTTCATGCCGTCGTTCCAGTCCCCCGAGCCGATGAGGGGCAGGCCGTGGGCGCCGAACTGCAGGCCCTTCAGGATCGCGCGGACGCAGTGGCCATACAGACTGGCGCGTTCCTCGGACGCCGCCGGCAGGTCGTAGTAGGAATCCTCATCGGCATTCACCGCGCGGCCGGCGACGAAGGACACCATCTCGTCGAGCACGCCGGAGTCTCCCGTGGCGCTCACGTAGCGGCAGGCCGCCATCGGCAGCCACAGGTAGTCGTCCGAACAGTGCGTGCGCACGCCGCGGCCCGACGGCGGATGCCACCAGTGCTGGACATCGCCCTCGGGGAACTGCCGCGACGCGCACAGCAGCAGGTGCTGCCGCATGAGCGGCGCCTCCGCGTGCACCAGCGCCATCACGTCCTGCAACTGGTCGCGGAACCCGAACGCCCCCCCCGACTGATAGAAACCGCTTCGCCCCCACAACCGGCAGGCCATCGTCTGGTAGAGCAGCCAGCCGTTCGCCAGCGTGTTGAGCGCCGCGTCGGGCGTCGCCACGTTGACCGCGCCGAGCGTGTGGCTCCAGTATTGCCACACCGCCTCGAGCGATGCGCGCGCGGCGGCGGTACCCCGGACACGGCCGAGCAGGTCCGCGGCGTCGTCGCGATCGCGCCCCGCGCCGAGCCTGAAGACGATCTCCCGCTCCTGCCCGGCGTCCAGTTCGAAGCCTCACGCGGATGGCGGCGCACGGGTCCAGCGCGCCTCCGACCCGGCCGGAGAGCCCCGACCGCAGCATCGCGGCGGGCCGCCCGAGCGTGCCGTTGCGGCCGATGAACTCGGTGCGGTCGCCGGTCACGACCCGGCTCGCATCGTCGACGTGGAAGAACGCCGTGCGCGCGGCGAACTCGGCGTGGTAGTTGTTCACGGCGAAGACGGCGCCGGTGTCAGGGTCGATCGTGGTCACTACGTACGGGGCGGCTTTCCCGCGCAGATCCCCGAGCACCCAGTCCACGTACCCGGTGGCCGAAAGGCGCCGTGGCCTGCCCGAGGCATTGCGAATCTTCAGGACCGACCATTTCACCGGTTCGGTCAGGTCCACGTACACCCACAACTCCGAGGCGATGCCGTCCTCGGTGTGCTCGAACACGCTGTAGCCGAATCCGTGCCGGCTGGTGCAGGGGCTGCCGCCGCCGGCCGGGAGCGCCGTCGGCGACCAGAAGCGACCGCTCTCTTCGTCCCGAACGTAGAACGCTTCGCCGCACGACATCGGTCACCGCGTCGTTCGACCAGGGCGTGAGACGGAACTCGTGGGCGTTCTCGGCCCAGCTGTAGGCCGAGCCGCTCTCCGAGACGACGCTGCCGAACCCGCGGTTCGCCAGGACGTTCACCCACGGCGCCGGCGTCACCGAGCCCGGCGTGGTCGTGACGATGTACTCGTGGCCGTCGGGAGTGAAGCCGCCCAGTCCGTTGAAGAACCTCAGGTCGTCGCGAGGCGCCGGGGCGGGTGCGGGAACGGGGGCGCGGTAGGCGGTGGTTGGCGCAAACGACGCCGGGAGCAGGCCACGCGGGCGGCCGCCGATCTGGTCCGCCAGAGAGCCGCGGCCATCGTCGACGATCGCCCTGGCGACCGAGTGGAACAGCGTCCGGTCCTCGACCGAGATCTGTTCGGCTGGGCGGACGAAGATGCCACCCGGGCGGTCGAGCGTGTGCGTCTCGACGCCGGCCGCGATCAGGCCGATGATCTGGTCCTGGAGCATCTGCCGGTAGCCGGCTCGGTCTTCGTTCCAGATCACGAGGTCGACGGCCAGTCCCTTCAGACGCCAATAGGCGTGGGCCTGCACGAGTTGCCGCACCAGCTCGATGTTGGCCGCGTCGCCGATCTGCAGCAGCACGATCGGCAGATCGCCCGACACCGAGGACCCCCAGAGCCCCGATTGCCCGCGACGGTTCCGGGCGAATGATGGCGGGGTCGGCGCGCAGCGACGGGTTGGCATAGAGGATGGACCCGGCCAGACGGCAGTAAAGATGGGCGTCGGCCTCGCTCGCGTTCAACTGCCTCAGCACGACCTGCGCGTGCGTCGAGGCGAGGGCGAACACGCGGTTGGCGAGCCGGCGGTCCTGGTACTTGCCCACCAGCGCCAGGCACGCCGCGCGCGTTTCGGCCACGCCCGAGACGACGTCGATGGAGATCGACTCGTCCGGTTCGAGGACGAACCGGCCGCGGATCGCGACAATCGGATCCAGCACCGACCCGGCCGTGCCCGACAGCGGGCCCGCCTGGTGCATCGCGCGCGGGTCGGCGGGCGTCCTGTTGCGCCCGAGGAATCGCAGCCGGTCGGTTTCGTACGACAGGACGGCACCGGCCGAGGCACCGTGCGGCGCCAGCAGATGGAACATCCATGGCGACGACTCGCCGCGCGAGCGCGGGCGAC
>CAWICP010000001.1:0-21497 GCA_963834645.1 uncultured Acidobacteriota bacterium | reverse complement strand
GGTCGAGTGCCCCGGGGCGCCCCCGCCTCAGCGGGGCACGAAGCGTGCCGCCCAGCCGCCCCCTGGCGCCAGATGGATCGGCAGCCGGTCGGCCGCGGTGACGGTCTTCTCCTCGCGCGCGTAGTCCACGCCGGCCCGATGGGCATTCACCCCGTCGCGGAAGATGACGGCCTTGAACTCTCCCGCGCCGAGAAACGACAGATCCGCCACGATGTCGCGCGCCTCCCAGTTGGTCAGCGCGCCGACAAACCACTCACGCCCGCTCCGGCGCGCCACGAGAATGTGTTCGCCAACCGCCGCGCCGAGCACACGGGTTTCGTCCCAGACCGAGGGCACCGCCGCCAGGAACGCCAGGCTCTCGGGCTCGCGCCGGTAGTTGGACGGCGAGTCGGCCAGCATCTGCAGCGGGCTCTCGTAGACGACGTACATGGCCAGTTGCTGACAGCGCGTCCCCTGGCTCATCGGCCGGTCGAAGATCGGCTTGAAGTCCTTCTTCGCCGCGTTCAGCATCGCCCCCGGCGTGTAGTCCACCGGGCCGGCCAGCATCCGCATGAACGGGAACGTGACCGCGTTGTCGGGCGACGCCATGTCGCCCCACTTGCTGTGCTCGAGACCCAGGACGCCCTCGCTCGTCACCACGTTCGGCCAGGTCCGGTAGAGGCCCGTCGGCTTGTAGGCGCCGTGGAAGTCGACCAGCATCTTCCGCTTCGCCGCCTCCCGCGCGACGCGCTCGTAGTAGTTGACCATCCACTGGTCCTCGCGCTGCATGAAGTCGACCTTGATGCCCTTCACGCCCCACTTCTCGAACTGGTCCAGCGCCGGCCCCATCTGCTCGTCGAGCGTCTTCCAGATCACCCACATGATCAGCCCGACGTTCTTCTGCTTCGCGTGGGCCGCGATGGCCTCCATGTCCACGCCCGGCGTGATCTTCAGCAGGTCGCCGAGCATGTACCACCCCTCGTCGAGGATGATGTACTCGAGGCCGTTCTCCGCCGCGAAGTCGATGCAGGTGCTTGTAGGTGTCGGTGTTCACGCCCGACTTGAACGGCACGCCGTACAGGTTCAGGCCGTTCCACCAGTCCCACGCCACCTTGCCCGGCTTGATCCAGCTCGTGTCCTTCATCGTCGTCTCGGACGCGAGCCGGTAGACGATGTCGGTGTCGAGCAGGCCGGCGTCGTTCTCGGCGATGGCGAGCACGCGCCAGGGGAACTCGCGCGTGCCGCGGGTCTTCGCGATGTAGTCTTCCCGCTCGACCACCTTCTCGTCGCGGTCGCGCGAGAGTTCGACTTTCTTCGGGTACGCCGGGAACAGGCCCTTGAGCGTGTTCGGCGACCCGCCGGCCGTCAGATCCATGCCCGGGTAGTCGGAGAGATCGGATTCCGTGAGGACGGCCTTCATGCCGCCCGGAAGCTGGACCATCGCCGGCAGGGACGAAAACCGCCCCGGGGTGATCTCCGAGATCTTCAGCTTCTTGTACAGCCGCTCCTGATGCGACTGCAGGCTCTCTTCCTCAGGGAAGTACACGAGGTGGTCGCCGGCGAATGTCAGCGACGCGTCTTCACCGGCGATGGTGATCTCGCCGGGCAGCGTCGTCTTCCATCGGTACGCCACGCCGTCGTCGTAGGCGCGCACCACGAGCGCGTAGTTGCCGGCGAACGCGAAGACGACTTCGTTGAAGCGGTCGCGAATCTCCGCCCGCCGGTAGCGCACCACGGGCTTCAGCGTCGTGTCGATGCTGCGCGTGAACGAGGTTGTCAGCAGCGGCTTCTCGCCGAGCACCCGCCCGTCGCCGAGCCGAAGCGCGATTGGTGAGGGCTGGAGGATCGCGCGCCCGCGATGGGTCACCGACCAGGTCAACTGCCCCTCGGTGCCGATGGTGACCACGATCGCGCCGTTGGGCGACGTGACGACCGGCGGGCCGATTGGCGGCTTGGGCGGCGTCTGCGCCAGGGCGGGGCCGGCCGAAGCCGAGCAACAGGAGCAACAGGAGCATCAAGCGTCTCTCCATTGGGGTCACAGCAGGCCTCTGGCGGCCATCCATTCGGCGCACCGCGCGGGCCAGTCCGAGATCGGGCCGTGGCCGGGCCTCAGGCCGAAGCCGTGCACGCCGCTCTGATAGAGGTGCAGTTCGGCCGGCACGCCCGCCGCCCGAAGCGCGAGGGAGAACAGCGACACTGTTCTCGGCCGGCACGGCCGTGTCGGTGCCGCCGTGCACGAGGAACGCCGGCGGCGTCTCCTTCGTGACGCGCGTGTCGAGGGAGAAGCGCTCGAGCATCTCGGGCGTGGCGTTCGCGCCCAGCAGCGCTCTGCCGGACCCCGCGTGGGCGTACGGTCCGGCGAGCCTGATCACCGGGTAGACGAGGATCATGAAGTCCGGCCGCGCGCTGGTGGCATCCAGCGCCGCGCCGGTCCGGCCGTCGGCCTCGTCGAAGAGCGTGCCCGCGGAGGCGGCCAGGTGTCCCCCGGCGGAGAAGCCGAGCACGCCAATCCGATCCGGCGCGATGCCCCATCGCGGCGCGTCGGATCGCAGCAGCCTCACGGCCCGCAGCACGTCGCGCAGCGGCGCGGGGTGCCCGTATTCCTTGAGGCGGTACTTCAACACGAACGCCGACACGCCGATGCTGTTGAGCCACTCGGCGACGGCACGCCCCTCGTGGTCGGCCGCGAGGATGTTGTAGCCGCCGCCGGGGCAGACGATGACGGCGGTCGCGGGCCGCGCGCCGGCCGGCACCAGATAGGGCGTCAGCGACGGCTCGTGCACGTTGCTGATGCGGCCGTCGGTCACCGCCTCGGGGCCGCCGCCGGCGATTGCGTTCGGCACGCCCTCCGGCCAGATCGGAACCGGCGGGCCTGGCCGCGATACCGGCGCCTGCGCGGCCGGCGGGCCCTGCTGCGCGCCCGCCGCGGCCGACGGCACGATCGCCATCATCGCGGCCAGCATCACCCACGCGGTCTGTCGCGTACTGCTCATGGCACAACTCCTCACACGGTCACCGACCTTCGGCGCGGCGCGCACGCCGCGCGAGGATCTACCTGGCCGCCACCGTGACGGCGAGCGGCGACCTGATCCGGAGCGCGGCCTGGTCGAGGTGGCGGTCCCAGTCCGCGACGGTCTTGAAGTCGCCGCTCTTGTCCCATCCCGAACCGGCGTAGTAGGTCGCCTCGCCGCCCGCCGACAGCTTCGTCACGGCGAGCACGTTGCCGTCCAGTTCAGCGAACTCCGTCAACTGGGCCGGGTCGACCACGACACCGCAGCCGAAATTGCTGCCGTCGGCCTTCACCGGCTCCCAGGTGCGGAGCAGGCCGCGCGCCTTGTCCTGGGCGACCTGCGAACCGGGGGCCTTCTTGATGCCCACCGCCTGCATGGTCGGGGCCGCGGGCGCGCCCGTGTAGCGGCTCTCGAAGCGGTTCAGGTTGTGCCCCGCGTCGAGCGTGATCCGCTTGATCTCCGTGACGCGCGCGCCGGCCGCGTCAAACGGCGGGTAGGTCAGTTCGAACATCACGCGGATGGGCCCGTTCGCCAGCACCCTGGAGTCGATGAAGTTCGCCGACGTGTAGAGCCTGCCGGCGTCCCAGATCCCGCTGCCGCCGCAGCCGCGGCTCCTGCCGGCCGAGTACAGGTCGGCGCCCTCGCCGAGGTCGCGGTGGTAGTCGTCCACCATGTACCACTCGTTGATGAGCAATCGGCGCGTGCGCTTGAACCACACGTCCACGGTGCTGCTCGTCAGCGGCTCCTGCGCCCATGTTTCAAGCGCCTTGCCGTACATCCGATGGGCGACGCGGTCGTTCTCCCAGGCGAAGTCGTCGCGGCGCTCCCGCACGAAGCGCCCGTACGCCTTGAACTGGTCCTTCGTGTAGACCTGCCGCGGACCGACGCTCAGCACGAACGTCCGTGTCGCGCCGGGCCCGATGTCCGCCTGGAAGATCACCTCGTCGAACACGCCGTCGTCGTTCAGATCGACGGGCTGCGCGAGGACTTCCTTGCCCGAGGCTTCGTCGGTCACGTGGATCGTCCGCAGGTCATCCGCCGGCATCGCCTTCCGGATCGCGGCGCCCGTGAGCACGATCGTCTCGGACGGCCTCGCCACGTCG
Organism: uncultured Acidobacteriota bacterium; assembly: GCA_963834645.1. Lineage (GTDB taxonomy): Bacteria > Acidobacteriota > Vicinamibacteria > Vicinamibacterales > JAKQTR01 > JAKQTR01. The sequence continues at coordinate 17,404 of CAWICP010000001.1, read as the reverse complement.
AGGGCGTTCCTGACGGTGACAGCCGCTCCCGGCGGCGCGGCAGGCGGCGCCGGGCCGGAAACCGTGATGCACAACAGGGGAAGAGGAAGGAGTCGCCAGATCTTCATGGTGCGTGTCTCCGCGCGTGACCATCAGCGGCAATCACGGCCGGTCCCCGCGGCGCCCGGGCGGCGGCGCGCAGGCCGTGAACCCGATGTTATTGCTTCCTGCGGTCGTAGTAGAAGGTGTTGTTCACCTTGCGGATGTCGAAATTCCGGAGCATGGTCAGCACTTCCGCTCCCGCCATCAGCACGGGCCCGTAGCCCTGCATGGCCCGCAGATCCGTCGGGCGATGATAGTAGTAGGCGGCGTCGTAGGCCGCGGTCGTGCCCACGCAGATGCCTTCGATCTGGCCGTCCGGCCTGATGCGCTGCTCGAGGGCCCGCCACCCGCTCTGGGCGACTGGCCCGTACGACGCAGGGAGCCAGCCCCGGTTCACGCCGCGCGCGATCGCGAAGGTGAACATGGCGCTGGCCGAGGTCTCGAGATAGCTGTCCGTCCTGTCGAGCAACTGGTGCCACAAGCCGATGCTTCCCTGGGTTTCGGCGGCGCCGCGCGCGCCGCGCCGGAAGATCTCGAGCACCTTTCCGCGATCGGCATGCGTCTCCGGCAGCACGCTCAGCAGTTCCGCCATCGCCATCATCATCCATCCGCCGCCGCGGCCCCAGTAGAACCGCGCGTCGTCGTCCATGTCGGCGAACCACGAGTGGTCGAAGAGGCCGTTCTCGCGGTTGAACAGGCGCGCCGACATCCCGATCACCTGCCGGGCCGCGTCGTCGAAGTACTTCGCGTCGCCGGTGGTCTTCCCCATCTGGGCCAGGAACGGGATGCTCATGTACGCATCGTCTATCCACAGGGCGACCGGCATCGGGCGCGGGCGCGCGAGGGTGCCGTCGGGCAGCCGGAGCTGCTTCGTCATGATGTGGGCCGTGGTGAGGTCGATGCCTTCCTTGTAGCGCGGGTCGGGCTGCTTCGCGTTCGCCTTGACGAGCGCCGCGCCGATGGCCCCGCAGTGATCGAGTTCCCGCATCTCGATCATCCGGCCGTAGCCGCGGCCCTGGGGCCCGAACTCCCGGGCCTGCCGCTTGAAGTAGGGCAGGTGCGTGAAGATGAAGTCGAAGTTCTTGAACGCGTAATCCTGGAAGCTGGTGTCGCCGGTGACCTCGGTGACGTGGAGCATGGCGGCGAGCACCACGCCCATCGAGTAGCTCCAGTCGTTGAACTCGCCGTTCCGGGAGTCGATGCCGGCGGTCTTCACCGGCGTCGACAGGTCGGTGATGGGCTGGCCCGTGGCCGTGTCGATGATGCGGTAGGGCGTGGACCTGACGAAGTGATCGCGGATGCGGTCGAGGGCGGCCTTGATCTCGGCCTCGGTCGGCACCGTGTAGTCCAGGCCCGGCGCGATGGACGGCTGCGAGAACGCCGGGTCGGCCCGCCCGGGCCGCTGGCCTGGCGAGGCGCCCGTCCCTGACGGCGGTTGCGCGACGGCCGCGCCGGCGCCCGCGAGGACAGACGAGAACACGGCCACGCGGGCAAGCCATATCCGACGAGGGAAGGTAGCGGCCATCTCCGGACTCCTCTGAGTCAACAGCCTGCGGCGCGAATCCCGTCACCGGCTGATCGTCTCGTTGCGCAGTCTCCCGTTGACGCGGACGTTCTTCAGCGTCAGCCCCGTCACGCCCTCGACGACGTCGTCTTTGGCGACGTTGTCGAAGGCGCAGTCGGTCACGCGGATGTCGCGCACCGGCGTGTGCGCGTACCCGCGCAGCCGCAGCGCGTACTGGCTCCTGCCGCTGGTGACGTTGCGCACGTCGATGTCGCGGACCGCCGGCGGGAACTTTCCGGCGTCGCCCTCCTCGTAGAAGAGGTCGATGGTGACGACCGCCTCGGCCACCTGGCCGACGGCGACGTCGCGCATGTAGACGTGCTCCACGAAGCCGCCGCGCACGGAGTTGGTCTTGATGCGGAGCGCCCGATCCAGGTTCGGGCTGTCCATCCGGCACTTCTCCGCGAAGATGTTGCGCGCGCCTCCTGACACCTCGCTGCCGATCACGACCCCGCCGTGGCCGTCCTTCATCGAGCAGTCGCGCACCACCACGTCTTCGATCGGCACGCCGAGGCGCCTCCCGTCCTCGTTCCTGCCCGACTTCAGCGCGATGCAATCGTCGCCCGTGTCGAAGGTGCACCGCTCGATGAGCACGTCGCGGCACGACTCGGGATCGCAGCCGTCGTTGTTCGGGCCGTGGCTGTTGGCGACGACGTTGCGCACCGTGACGTTGCGGCAGAGCACCGGGTGGATCAGCCACATCGGGGAGTTGACGATGGTGACGCCGTCGATGAGGACGTTCTGGCACCGGTACGGCTGGATGAAGTTCGGGCGCAGCTTCGAGCCGGCGCCGAACACCCGTTCCGCCACCGGCACGCCCCGGGCGCCCATCTCGATCAGCCTCGTGCGCGCCGCCGTCTGCGTCGCCTCCGGCGGCACGCCCTTCGTGCCTTTCCACGGCCACCAGTACTCGTCGTTCGCCTGCCCGTCGAGCGTGCCCTTGCCCGTGATGGCGATGTCGCGCTGGTCGAAGGCATAGATCAGCGCCGAGTAGTTCATCAACTCGACGCCCTCCCACCGGGTGAAGACGACAGGGAGGTAATGATCGGGATTCCGGCTGAAGGCGATGGTCGCGCCGTCGGACAGGTGGAGGTTGACCCGGCTCCGGAGGTGGATGGCGCCGGTGAGGAACCGGCCGTCCGGGACGAGGACGCGCCCGCCGCCGGCGCCCGCGCAGGCGGCGATAGCCTGGCGGAAGGCGGCCGTGCAGTCGCGCGCGCCGTCGCCCACGGCGCCGTAGTCGGTCACCGGAAAGACGCGATCCGGGAAGACCGGCGGCAGGATCCGCGCGAGGATCGCGTCCACCTCGCCCCAGCCGCGATGAGACGCCTGCGCGGCGAGCCACCCGCGCGCGCTGCCGCGCTCGAGCAGGCCGGGCGCCACGATCATGCCGGCGCCTGCGAGTGCGCTGGTGGTGAGGAAGTCCCGGCGAGTCACGCGAGGGTGACGCATGGCGGCTCCTGGGCGACGAGTGTCACCGGCCGGCGAAGGGCCTGAGGTGGCGGACGAAGTGACGCTCGAGGCAACCGGCATACACCTCGGCGTGCGCCTGCAGCGTCGATCGGATCGCATCGGCGAACACCGGGCGGCCGTCGGCGTGCCTGGCTGTCAGCACCGAGCCGAAGGTGACATGCAGAATCTGCCTCACGTGGAAATGCTCCAGCAGCGCGGCACAGTCGCCGCCGGGCACGCCATCCGCGGCCGGGGCCAGCGCGAGCGAGGCCGACACGTGATAACTCGCCCGGTCCTCTTCATACCGGCCCAGCGCGAACGCATAGACGGACCGGAACAGGTCGGGGGCGACGATGGCGATGGCCCGCAGCGCCTCGAGGTAGCTCGTGCCGGCGGTCTTCACGTGGATCCGGCCCCGGGTGTGCCTGGCGGCGGCCTCGTAGATGCTGAACTTGTCCGAGCCCGAGTGCAGGCTGATCTTGTAGGGCCCGAACGCGCGGGCGATGGCCGCATGCACGCGCATGTCGGCGTCGAACGCCGCGAGATCGCCGATGTAGTCGACGCCCTTCTCGAACCGGCCGACGAAGCCGCGGCGCGAGGCTGGCCCAGCGTACGCCGAGCCGCCGCAGCTCGGACGCCACGAAGATGTGCTCGGCGGGCGTGGTCGGCGTGTCGGTTTCGTCCACCGACACCTCGAAGTCGAAGGGCCGGCCGCCGCTGACGGCCGAGAGATGCCGGAACATCGCCGTCACGTGCGCGACGGCGCGGCCGTACTTCACGGCGGCCTTCACGAGCGCGCCCTCGTCGATCTGCACGGACTCGCCGCCGATGTCGAACGCGCGTCCCGCCAGGCGCGCGCGCATGGAGGCCGGGCTGTCCTCGAGCCGGTCCCACGGCAGCGCGTCCCACGCCGCGCGGAGCTCGCCGGGCGCCGCGGTATCCGCGTCGCGGCTCACGTGCTCGCCCGGGTCGATGGTGTACATCGTGAAGCCGGCGTCGGCGCAGGCCGTGATATCGGCCGTCGTCTTGAGATGATCCGCGTCGGCGCCCTGCCCGTCCTGCCATCCCGCCTCGAAGCTGCCCCACGTGGCATCGTCAATCACCGCCTGGGGCGATCGCGCCGTGCGCGTCATCTCGCGGATGGACTGCTGGGCGAAGACGGGGGCGATGGAGCCGCCGACGGCCTGGAGCGCCCGCACGTGCCCGGGCGTCGCGAGGCCGAGGCGATCGCCGAAGCCCGCTGACGTTCCGGGCGGCAGCGGCCGCGGCTCGAGCCATGGCAGGTGGCGGCGGAGCGCCGCGGCGTTCCTGGCCGTGGGCGGCCCCACGAGGAACGGCGCGCCGTCGTGATCGCCGCGCTCGCCGTCGAAATCCGCCAGCAGGCCCGCCCGCGCGGCGGAGGGAACGACCAGCAGCCGGGCGCCTGACGGCGTCTGCGCCATCGCCCAGTCGGCGGCTTCGCTGGCCGCGCGCGAGGCCTGGCGGAGGATGAATCCGCCGCGGTCGAGCACCTGCGCCAAGCGCGTCTCCCGCCCGGCATCACCCCGGTGTTCAGCTGCTCTCGTGGCGTTCACGGCGCGGCCTCACGATGTGGAGGAGCGCGGTTTCAGCACGACCGGCTCCAGTTTCGGCATCAGCAGGTGCACGATCGCGAGCGCGAGGAGGTAGGTCGAGCCCGCGATCAGGAACACCGGCAGGTAGCTGCCCGTCGTCTGGAGGATGAACCCGGTCAGCTTGGCGATCAACATGCCGCCGACGGCGCCCGCCATCCCGCCAAACCCCACCACCGTGCCCACGGCCTGGCGGGGGAACGTGTCGGAGACGAGCGTGAAGACGTTCGCCGACCAGCCCTGGTGCGCGGCGGCCGCGAGCCCGACCAGCAGCGTGGCCACCCAGAGGTTGTTCGTCCTCGAGGCGAAGATAATCGGCACCACCGCGAGCGCGAACACCAGCATGGCCGTCTTGCGCGCCGCGTTGACGCTCCAGCCCCGCTTGATGAGCGTGGACGACAGCCAGCCGCCCCCGATGCTGCCGATGTCGGCGATGAGGTAGATCGCGATGAGCGGCGGGCCGATGTGCTGCAGGTCGATCCCGTGGTTGCGGTTGAGGAAGTCCGGGACCCAGAACAGATACAGCCACCAGATCGGGTCGGTCATGAACTTCGCGATGGCGAACGCCCAGGTCTGCCGGTGCGGCAGGATGTCGCGAAGCGGCACCTTGCCTGGCGGGTCCGCGGGATCGCTCTGGATGTGAGGCCAGTTCAGCGGGGCTGACCCGGGGATGCTTCTCCGGGCTGCGGTACATCGGCAACCACAGCGCGAGCCACAGGAACCCGATGAGCCCCGTGGCGATGAACGCCCAGTACCAGCCGTAGTTGACGGTAATCCACGGCACGGCCAGCGGCGTGAGCAGCGCGCCGACGTTCGTGCCCGAGTTGAAGATGCCCGTGGCGAGCGCCCGCTCCTTCTTCGGGAACCACTCCGCCACCGCCTTGATGGACGCCGGGAAGTTCCCGGACTCGCCGAGACCGAGCATGAAGCGGGCGCCCATGAATCCCGCGACCGAGGCCGAGTACGCGAAGCCGAACATGCCCAGCAGCGCGGCCACGCCACGGCCCGAACCAGGTCGCTTCGGCGTGGGCCATCGCCGCCAGGCTCCAGATGACGATGGCGATCGCGAAGCCGATCCGGGTGCCCAGCCTGTCCATGAGGCGGCCGGCCAGGACCAACCCCATGGCGTAGGCGATCTGGAACGAGAACACGATGTCCGCGTAGTCCATCTCGCTCCAGCCGAATTCCTGCTGGAGCGTCGGCTTGAGGATGCCGATCACCTGCCGGTCGATGTAGTTGACCGTCGCGGCGAGGAAGAGCAGACCGCAGATGACCCAGCGAAAGTACCCGACGCGCTGATCGCGAGCGGAAGACGCGGGTGTTGGCATGTGGAGTCCTGCCTGGCAGACCAACCTGGTCTGACCACTTTTATGCTTGGGAATGAATACCATCGCGGGAAATCGGCGTCAAGCGATTGTTCGACGCTCCAGCAGGCCGGCTATCAGGGCAGCACGGGGATCGGGCCGGATGTCCAAGTGGATTGTCCAATCCGAACATCCGGGCTGCCAACCGGCGGCGTCGGGGGTATACTGGCGAGGATCCCCGGACGCGGGATTGCCTATGGCGACCAGCCCGAAAGACAGCACCGAGCACGTCATCACCTACGTCAGGGACCTCATCGCGAGCGGCGACCTTCGCCCTGGCGACCGGCTCCCCGCCGAGCGGGAACTCTCGACCGAGCTCGGCGTGAGCCGGCCCACCATCCGCGCCGGCCTGCGGGCGCTCTCGGCGATGGGCGTGGTCAAGTCGCGGCACGGCTCCGGCACCTACATCCCCGACGGGCCGCCCACGCTCGGCAGCGAACCCCTGCGGTTCCTGGCGGCGCTGCACGGGCTGCCGCGCGAAGAGATGTACGAGGCGCGGCGCGTGCTCGAGGTCAGCGCCGCCGGCCTGGCCGCCAAGCGGGCCAGCGCCGAGCATCTCGCCTCGATCGCCGAGGAAGTGGCCAGCCTCTTCGCGTCGATCGACGATCCCCAGGAGTTCCTCGTCCACGACATCCGCTTCCACCGCGCGGTGGCCGCCGCCTCGGGCAACCGGATCCTCGCGTCGCTGGTCGAGATGGTGTCGGCGCTCTACTACGAGCACCGGCGCGACACGGCCGCGCGCGCCACCGACCGGAACCTGCGCGATGCGGCGGATCTGCACCGCGGCATCTACCAGGCGATCCGCAAGCACGAGATCGAACAGGCCGAGTCGCTGATGAGCCGCCACCTGCTTCACTCGGCCGCCTATCAGGCGCAGGAAGACCAGCCGCTCAGTCTTCAGACGGCCCGCGCGGCTCGGGGCAGCCGGGCACCCCGGCGCCGGACGAGGACTGCGGTCTCTTCGTGAAGCCGCGATCCACTCCGTCCGCGCGGCTGGCCGCGCGTACCGCGGCCGTCCTTCTGGCCGCCTCGATTGGCTCGAGTGCGATCGCCATCGGCCCGCGGGCGCCCCAGGCACCAGCCGCGGCGCCGGGAATCTCCTTCGACCTGGTCGTGGTCGACCGCGACGGGCGCGCGCCCGACAGCCTCAGCCCGGCCAGCGTCACCGTGTCGGTTGACGGCAAACCCAGGCGCGTGATCGCCCTGCGGCGCGTCAGCCGCGGCCCGGGCGCCTCCACCGACGCCGCCGCCACGGCTGGCGCGCGCCGACGGCGCCCCTCGCCTTCGCGGCGGAGCCCATCCGGAACCTCATCCTGGTGGTCGATCAGGCCGGCCTCGTGCGCGGCGAGGAGCGGTCCGCCGTCAACGCCGGCCGGGCCCTGCTCGATCGCCTGGGCATGGCCGACCGCCTGGCCGTGGTGCTCCTGCCGTTCCAGCGCGACCAGATGCTGTCGCTAGCCACCGAGCAACCTGTCGCCCGCGAGACGCTGGCGCGCGCGGCCGGGCAGATTGCCCCGTCGATCCTGGCATCGCCGAACGTCCCGGTGCTTCCTGCCTTCAGCGATGCGGCGATCACCGATCCCACTCGCGAACAGACGGTAGACGCCGGTACCGGTCGCGGCCCCGGTGCCGGAGATGCGGGAGGCCCAGCCGGTCGAGGCGGGGGCCACGCTCAACGGGCTGGCCGGCCTGCTGGAAGCCCTGCGAACGGTGCCTGGCCGCAAAGTGGTCGCGCTGTTTTCGGCCGGCCTGGTGGCTCCCTCGCCGGCGCAGGTCATCGACGTCTCTGCGGCCGCCGTCGCGGCCCGCACCGCGGTGCACGTCTTCACGATGCCCGGTCCCCGGGACTCCGGCGGCGTGGACCTGCAGGTGGCGCCCCTTGACGCGCTGGCGCGGGCCACGGGCGGAACGGTCGTCTCGCCCGGCAGGAACCCTGAACGCGTCGTCAACCGCATCGTGTCGGAACTGGCCGCGTGCTTCGTCGTGGAACTCGAGCCGGCCGCCACGGATGCCGATGGCCGGCGGCACGCGCTTCGTGTCGAGGTGGCTGGCCGCGGGCTGAGCGCGCGCGCGCCCGCGTGGCTGATGCCCTCGGCGGACCCCGGGGACGTCCCCGCGGAGGCGCCGGCTCCCGCCGCCGCCGAGGACGCGCCTGCCGCACGGGGAGAGGCCGGGACCGGGGCGGCCCGCCCGCCGAAGGCGCCATCGGCCCGCGAGGCCGAGCTGCAGCTGGCGATGGCGCGGCTTGTCGACTACGTCGGCGTCTACGAGCGCCAGTACTCCGGCCTGGTGGCCGAAGAGGAGTACCGCCAGTCGTCGCGCGGCAACAACGTGAGGCTGCGCTCGGACTACCTGCTCGTGAAGCCGGAGAAGTCGCCGGTGTGGGTCTCGTTCCGCGACGTGTACGAAGTCGATGGCGTCGCCATCCGGGATCGCGACGACCGGCTCAGACGGCTGTTCCTGGAGCCGGGCGAGGACATCTGGGGGCAGGTGCAGGCGATTCAGGACGAGGGCGCCCGCTACAACCTCGGCATCGTCGAGCGCAACATCAACGTGCCGCTGTTCCTGCTGCGGTTCCTCCAGGCGGAGAACCGGCCCCGCTTTTCCTTCCGACTCGCCGGCAAGCGCAAGGTGGCCGGGGTCGAGGCGTGGCGCATCGAGTTCGAGGAGCGGGTCTTCCCGACGATGATCCGCGACACCCAGGGCAAGGACGTCGACGCCAAGGGCTGGTTTCACGTCGAAGAGGTCACGGGGGCGATTGTCGAAACCGCTCTGAAGATCGAGGAGCACGGATCCACGGGTGAGATCCTGGTGTCGTTCCGCCACGACCCCGCGCTGGGCATGTGGGTGCCCGCCGAGATGAAGGAAACCTACCGCACGCTGACGCAGCGATCGCTGGCCGGCGTGCCGCGCCTCGAGCCGATCATCGAAGGCACGGCGGTCTACTCGAAGTTCCGGCGCTTCCAGGTGAAGACCGAGGTGGGGAACGTCATCCCGAAGTAGTCCCGCCGCGTCTGGTATAGTGCCGCCCGTGCATGCACCGCTGGAGGCTACCATGCTCGTTCCGAACCACCAGGTCTCTTTCCGCCCGCGACTCGCGTTCCTGCTCGCCGTGCTTCTCGTGGCTGTCGCTGCCGGTCCTGCCTTCGCGCAGGCCGCGCAGGCTCCGCCGGCCCAGCAGCCGGCCGCCGCGGCAGCCCCACGGCAGAGCCCCCGGGCGCAGGTCCCGATGGACCCGGATCGGGCCCGGCAGCTCTATGTCTCGAAGGACCCGGCGCACCAGTCGATCGGCACCAACTTCCAGCGTGCCATTGACGAGCGCGTCGCCACCGAGGCGCGCTACCCGGAGCTCTGCAAGGGCATCATCGACTACCAGAAGGTCTCGTACCGCAGCAGCGTCGGCGACCTCGACATCCCGGCGTACCTCTTCCAGCCGATCGACAAGAAGGGCCCGAAGGAGCATGCCGCCATGGTGTGGGTGCACGGCGGCGTGCACGGCAACTGGGGCATCACGATGTTCCCCTTCGTGAAGGAGGCCGTCGAGCGCGGCTACGTCGTGATCGCCCCCGACTACCGGGGCAGCATCGGCTACGGCGAGGCCTATCACAAGGAGATCGACTACGGCGGGTACGAGGTCGACGACACGATGTCGGCGGCGGGCTACCTGGCCACGCTCCCGCACGTCGATCCCGCGAGGATCGGGATCATGGGCTGGAGCCACGGCGGCTACATCACGCTGCTGTCGATTTTCCGCGAGAAGCACCCGTTCGCGGCGGGCGCGGCGATTGTGCCCGTGACGAACCTCCTCTTCCGCCTGTCGCTGAAGGGGCCGTCGTACCAGTGGGACTTCGCCACGCAGAAGCGCATCCAGGGGCTGCCCTTCGAGAAGCCCGAGATCTACATCGCGCGCTCGCCCCTCTACCACGTGGACAAGCTGCAGGTGCCGGTCCTCGTCCACGTCTCCACCAACGACACCGACGTGAACTACGTCGAGGATCAGCAGATTGTCGACGCGCTGCGGTCGCGGAAGCCGGACCTGGCGGAGACGAAGACCTACGTGGATCCGGCGCCCTGGGGAGCGAGCGTCGGCCACGCCTTCAGCCGGCGCGTCGACCCGAAGACGCTGCAGCGGGTGGACTCACCCGACCAGATCGATTCCTGGAACCGCACCTGGACCTTCTTCGAGTGGAACCTGCGGAAGCGTCTGCGACTACGGCCTGACGACGTGGACCCGGCCCATGCCGTTGATGGTGACGGTCCGGGACAGGGTGTTCTTCGTCACCGTGGCCGAGACACCGGTCACCGGGATGTCCGTCCAGTTGACGGTCCCTCCCGCGTCGTCGCTGCGGGCCGTGCCGTCGGGGCGGAACTCGATGCCGCCGACGCCGCCCATGGTCACGCCGTCGGGCAGCCAGTGCAGCGGGCCGTCGTGATTGGGCCGCGTCAGCGGGTCGGTGTCCGGCGCCGGATACGGGAACGTCGTGGGATTGCAGCGCGTGAGCTGATCGTCGCGGGCATCGGGCAGCCCGGGTTCGCCCAGCATCTCGACGCGCCGGAACTGCCCGGCCACCGGGCAGTTGAACAGCACCCGGACCGGACGGTTGGACGTGACCGCTTTCACCCGCGCGGTCTGCAGTTCCCGCTCCATCTCCCTCGTGGCGATGCCGAGCCGGTAGGCCTCGATGGCCCGGCCCAGTTGCGGCATCGCGACCGCCGCCATGATCGCGAAGATGGCCACGACCATCAGCAGCTCGACCAGCGTGAATCCCGCCCGCGCACGACGGCCCTGTTCGGTCATGTCCGTCACCGCCGTGGGCGCCAGGAGAGGATCCGGACGCCCACCTGCCCGAACCCGTTGTTGTAGTCCCTCGGGTCGCCGAGGATTTCCACCTTGCCGCCCGACGCGAAGACGAGGTGCTGATCGACGACGAAGGGCGCCGTCGCGCGCCCGGTGGCCGCGGACCTGATCTTCACCGTATCGGCCGCCGTCAGGTTGCCGCTGTTGTTGGTGTCGTAGGCCGGGCCGCCGAGGAACGTCAGCGCGTACAGGTTCGCCGTCGGCTCCGTGCAGGGCGCCGTGGGCCGGAACGTGGTGGTCGAGAAGAAGATGATCTCGCCGGCCACCGCGGGGAACGTCGACGGCTTCTCGTCGCCGCCGGCCCCGTCGACGGCCTCGAGCGAGTAGGCGAACTTCTGAACCCCGATGCCGCTGGTGTCCAGCACGCCGAACAGCTTGTACGACTGGCTCACGCCGTTCGAGGGCAGCGCGTCGCTGCCGCTCGCGAAGAAGAGATAGTCCTGGGAGCCGCCCACGTTGACCGACGCCATCGAGGCGAAGATCGGGTGCGTGTTCGTCGGCGTCGAAGAGCTTGATCGGCGCCGAGGTGAACTGCGGCGTGTCGGTCGCGCCCAGGCCCAGATTGAACCGCCAGATGCGGCCGTCCAGATCCCCGATGTACGCCTTCGTGATGTAGCGCGTGTTCGGGGGGCCGGTCGCCACCGGATCGGCCTGCAGCGCGTTCTTCATGCGGCGGCAGTCGTTCGCCACCGCGCAGTTGTCGACATTCTCCGCCACCGCGTCGCTGCCGACGTTGACGCTGTCGAGCAGCGTGCCGTCCGACATCTTGAGCAGGTAGAACGTCGTGCCGGCCGTCGTGCCCAGGCGGTTCGGGGCCAGCTCGCGCGAACGGGTGAGGAACCCCGACCCCACCACGGCAATCCACTCGCTCGACGCGGCTCTCGACCTGCCCCACGGCCGGGTCCGACCACGTCTCGCCCACCGTCTTCGCGACGCCCGGCGCCCCGAGTTTGATGTCGCCGTAGGGCGCGAGGCTCGCGTCGAAGTTGTTCAGGTCCGGGAAGCTCCACACGTGCGGTATGCGATTTGGATTGCTGAAGAACGACAGCATCGCGCCCGTGTCGTCGCTGTCGGGTGAGAGGGTCGACGCCATCGCGGTGAGGGTGACGTCGAGCGTCTGGTAGAACGTGCCGCCTGGCCCCTGGCCGAACATGAGGTACGTGCGCCAGACGCCGCCGACTTTGACGTCGGCGACCTTCGCCGAACTGTCCACGAAGTAATCGAACGATCCCACCGCCTGGCCTTCCCTGAGCGCGCGCAGCTTCGGCAGGAGGTTGAAGGGCACGTAGGCCCACAGCTCCATGCCCGTGCGCGCATCGAAGGCGTGCATCATGCCGTCGTTCGCCCCGACGAAGATGAGCGACCGCCGGTTGACATGGTCCGCCGCGAACCCGGGGTAGTCGGGATCCGGCGGCGGGTCGAGGGACGGCGGGTCGAGCATCGCGGGCGTGGAGTCGACAATCGCGCCAAGCGGCTGCTCGCGGACCTGCCGGATGAGCCCGGCGGCGTCAATCGACGTCAGATACGGCGCGAGCAGACCGGCGTTTGCCGCGTTGAGCGCGACCATCGTGCCCGACGGCAGCGTCGTGTAGATGTTGCGCGCGTCGGGGGCGGGCAGCGTCGACACCCACAGCCTCGTGCCGGAGGTCACGAACGCCCAGCCGTAGGGCCTGGTCGGGTCGACCTCGGGCTCGTACATCCTGAACCCCCGCAGGCGCCCCTCGAACCCGGGCAGGGCCATGCCGGCGGTGACCATGACGTTCGCCCGCTGCGGGACCTTGGTGCCGGCGGGCGTCGTAGATGACGGTGTTCGGCAGCGCCACGCCGCTGATGTCGCGCGCGTCCTCGAGATTCACCGTCCCGACAATCGGGCTGGCCGTCTGCCACTCGGTCTGCGGGCCGAGCGGCAGTTCCATGGTCGGCGGCGTGTTCACGTCGGCCGGGGCCGCGAACGCGTGCTGGACGGCGGCATTGGCCGCGCGCGTCACCTCGGGCACGGTCATCCCGAGCGGCACGGCGTCGATCATGCTCTGCGTGATTTCGAAGTACCCGCCGCCGGAGTTGCGGGCGATCGCCTGCAGCGAGGGGACCGACGCCACCGGCGGCGCGATGGCGATGACGTAGATCGGCACGCGCCGGCCGTTGACGTCCAGGAACGTGGCGGCGCGCAACGCGGGATTGGCGCCGGCGACGGTCGTGCCTTCGCCGCCCCCGACGACCAGGATCACGACGGTGTTGCGGCACTGCGTGTCGGTCGGCGATCAGTCGCTCCGCCTCGGCCCGCGCATCGTCAATCAGCCTGGCGAGCGGGGCGTCGACCTCCGTGTCGGTGTCCCGCCCTGCCGGAATGAGCGCCGCCGGGCTGGTTCACCGCGCGGCTGAGGATCGTCGCCACCGCCGTGCTGGCCCCTGCCGCATCGGCGGCGACCACCGGCGCGGCCGCCGTTCCAATCGACCCGTTCGGGGCGTCCACGACGGTCGTGGTGATCCGCCAGCGCCCGTCCGATCACGCCCGCCGGCGTCGGGCCGAGCTGGGTCGGCGTCGGCCACCAGGACAGGCCCTTCGTTGACCCGGTCGCCGATGCGCGGGTTCAACTGCCGCATCTTCACGAGGCCGAAGCGGGCCACGCGGGCGTTCTGCTGGACCGCCGCCATCAGGCCCGCGCGCGCCACGGCCAGGCGCGTCCGCGACCAGAACGCGCTGAACAGGGGACTCGGTGTTGTCGAGGGTGTCGATCATCGCGGCGGTGTACGTGTCCGACGGAGAACGGGGGCAGCTTGACAAGCGACTTGTACACGCGCGGCGGTACGTCGTCGCGCCCGGCGACGACACCGAGCAGGGCTTCCCACGCCGCGCCGGTCTCGGTGTAGTCGTACGGGTCGTAATACGTCCCGTCGGCGTCGAACTGCATCCGGTTCGCCACGTCCACCGCGATGATGACGTTCGGCTGGCTCCGCTGCAGGAACAGGAGCGGGTCGAGCTGGGCGAAGGCGCTCGGCGGCGCGAGCAGCAGCGCGGCCGCGCAGATCGCGGCGGCGGCCGCCAGGCGGCGCGCACGCGAATGTGGCGATCGGTGTGCCTTGCGCAGTTCCATGCGTTCCTTCCTGTTGCCCTATTGCACCGCGCCCGTCGCCGTCGTCAACTGCTGGGCCGTGAGCGCCTTGCCCGGCGTCTGCACGGCAGCCTTGCGCGCGCGGCGGTTCTGCTCGTCCTGTCCGCGCTGCCCGACGTAGCCGCGCTCCAGGCCCGTGCTGACCGTGCGGGCCACGGTGGCCTCCAGGATGCGATGCGTCCCGTGCGGGCCGAAGGCCTCGGCGCGGAGCGACAGCACGCCGCTACCGGGGTTTGACGCGTCGTTGCCGTCGGTGAGCGGATCGTCGTCGGTCTCCGACGGGTCGTCGCCGACCATGACCACGATGTAGATCGGCGAGTTCTCCGTGCTGAAGGGCAGCAGGTCCGTCGCCGGGCCGTATGCGTAGAGCTGCCAGACCGGGTTGTTCGTCAGCCAGTGGCGCTCCGGGGAATTCGTGGCGATCTCGTCGGCGCTGCAGGCGGCGGTGTGGCCGCAGCTGGCGAGGTTCGCGATCTCCGTCAGGTTGATGCGTCTCGCCGTTGGGCAGCGCGCGGGTGCCGCCCGGGCCGCCGTCGACGAAACTCGACTGCTCGGCGCCGCTCAGGACGCGGTTCCAGTCGGGGACGGCGAGCAGGTCCTGCATCGCGCGCTCGATGGCCGAGTCGGCGGCGTTCATCACTTCCTGGCCCATCCGATGGTTCGCCGCGATCGCGGTCTCGGTGGTCGTGGTGAGCGTCAGCGCGAGCCCCAGCGCGGTCAGCAGCAGCAGCGAGAGGAGCGCGACGACGAGGGCGGACCCGCGCTCGTCGCTCAGGCGCCCCCGCAGGCTTCGGGTGATCGTGGTCCTCGTCATGTCGCTACCGCCCCAGATTGAGATTGCGGGGGGTGACGTCGAACTGCACGGCCTGGTCCGGCACCAGGCGGGTCGAGATCCGCCCCGTTCCCGCGCTGGCTGAACAGCACGCCGGCAGGCCCCCGCAAGACGGCCACGCCGGTCTGGACCCGGAACGTCACGCGAATCTGCCGGACCCGGTGCAGGTCGGCGTCGTACCGGTTGACGTTGGCCTCATCCGGGCACCATGGCCCGTCCGACAGCTGGGCCGCGGTGAGCCCCGTCAGCGTCCCCGGCGCGCCGAGCGTCGCCAGGCGCGACACGTGCTGCCCGCTGGCCGCGTCCACCGTGAACGTGCAGTTCTCGCCGGCGGGCCACGAGTCGCCGGCCACGTCCACGCCGATGGCGGGCGGCTTGGGACCGTAGCTGGTCCACGGCCCGACCGGGTCCGTCACCGGCGCGCGAAGCACAGGGGGCGACGCCTCGCCCAGGTACTCGAACCGCAGCCCGACGACGTCGTCGATGAGCGGCACGTCGTTGTCGAAGAGGTCGTAGTGCATCAACTGGAACGTGTTCGTGTCGGGGTCCTGGCGCCAGTAGTACGCGTCGGTCTCGACCTGCGAGATCACCGCGCCGACGTCGTAGGCCTTCGAGAAGTCCTCCGGGTTGATGGGCGGGCGGTGCTGCAGGTGCAGCGAGTCGCTCTGGACCTGCGTGATCGTGAAGAAGTCGAAGCTGCCGGTCTCGTCGAAGATGATGACCCGCATGCCCTGCTCGAACCCGCACAGCGGGTCGTTGGCCGGGCAGCCGGGTTCGGCGTTCACTTTCACCTCGGACGAGGGCTGCGGCATCTTGTCGCGGATGGTGCACTGCGACGCGGTCGTCGGCACGTGGAAGATCGTGATCGCATCGTCGCGGAAGAAGACGCCGCTCGCCGGGTCGTTGTGGAGGGGTCCGACGAGGTACGGGAGCACCGGCGCGAAGAACTGGCCGAGGGTGCCGACGGCGGCCCCCGAGTAGATGCCGGCTCCGGCGACGATGATGCCGTTGTAGAGGCGGTCCGTGCCGACGCGCAGCCGCTGCTGCATGTCGGCCACCTCGGGCTGCGTCTGAAACGAGCCCAGCGACGGGTTGAAGGCCTGGAACACCCCGCCGAGGACGAGCAGCATCACCGCCATCGCGATCATCATCTCGACGAGCGTGAAACCGGCGTCACGTCTGTCCATCAGATCGACTTCCTGGTCTTGAGGCTGACCTGTCTCCCGAGATCGGTCGGCGGCCCGGATGGTGAAATCCGGCCGACCAGCACCTGGAAGACCAGCGTGTTGTTCGGGTTCGTCGGCAGCGGATCGATTGACCAGCGCCGCACGTAGATGGCGTTCGGCGGCGGCGTGGTCCCGGTCCCGACCCAGGCGCCGAAGGCGTCGAGGTAGTCCACGTACCCCTCCGCGGAGGTGAAGAGCGAGTAGTCGGGCGAGGCCTGCAGCCCGACGCCGCCCGCGGGGACCGGCGGCGTCACGGTGATGTCCGTCGAGAAGTCGCTGACCGGCAGGCCGAACTCGTCGAAGCCCCAGGCCAGCGCCCGAAGCTGCTCGATCTTCTGCTGGGCCAGCACGGCGGTCGTGGTGACCCGCCGCGCCTCCATGTTCTGGTGGGTGCTCGCGATGAACATCTGCGCCACGGCGATCAGGCCCGTCATGAGGATCGCGGCGGCCACGAGGACCTCGACGAGCGAGAAGCCCCCCTCACCGGCGATGCGGCTCGAAGCGGGGCAAATCGGGCGTGATTCCGACGACATGGACTGGGTACTCATGCAAACACACTGCCTTCGCGTCCGCCCGTGGCGCGGGCCGGACGCGGCCCGATTCCCGGCTTCGCCTGCCTCGGCCGCTGCCGGCCGGCTCGCGGACACGTGTTCTGCGGCCACGGATCCGTGACCGCGGCGACGATTCCGTAGCCCCGATGTCCGCGCGATCGCCCGCTACGGCCGCCGGCGCGACTGTCCGCTTCCGGCGTCCGCCGGCCGGCGCGAGCCGGCTCGGCCGACGCCCGCAGCCGCACGATTCGCGCACGGACGTTATCGGCGTCCGCCGCAGCCGGCTCCAGCGCCAGGTAGCGTTCCAGGGCGGTTGCCGCCTCGGCGCCGCGGCCGTCCGCCTCGAGGCTGAGCGCGAGCCCGAGCCAGCCGGGCGCCCGCTCCGGAGCAAGCGCGGTCGCCCGCTCGAAGGCCACTGCGGCCTCCGCGCTGCGGCCGAGCTGGCGCAGCGCCAGGCCGAGGTTGTGATGGACCCTGACGTCGGCGTCGCCCGACTGGATGAGCGTCTCGTACTGCTCCACGGCCTCCTTCAGGAGTCCGCTGCGGCCATACGCCACGGCGAGGTCGAAACGCGCGACAACGCTGAAGGGTTCGGCCTCGACCGCCTGCTCGAGGAACGGCACCGCGTCGGCGGGCCTGTTCATGGCCACGAGGATCTGGCCCACGTTGGCGAGCAACTCCGCGTCGGCGGGCTTCTCCGCCAGCGCCGCGCGGTAGCGCTCGAGCGCCTCGGCGAGGTCGCCGGCGCGACCG